>NZ_KE384151.1:29064-213614 GCF_000424225.1 Bifidobacterium sp. AGR2158 | reverse complement strand
CTGCAGTCTGTTGCGATTGCTGGTTCTGGTGTTGCTGGTGGTGAGATGGCGATGAAGGTCGGTGAGGGCCGGCAGTTGTCGGTGGTGCCGACGCCGTCGAATGCCTCGGTGGCCGGTGCTGTGTGGTCGTCGTTGGATGATTCCATCGCGACGGTCGATGGCAATGGCAAGGTGTGTGCCAAGGGCGAGGGCCTGACGTTGATCATGGTGGAGGTCGGCGGCCATTCGGATTCGGTGCTGCTGACGGTTGCGGGCAAGGTCGATCCGTCGCCTGTCGATACGCGTTTCTCGGATGTGCCGAAGTCGCATCATTTCTATGCGGATATCGAGTGGCTGGCGTCGAAGGGCGTGACCACTGGCTTTGGTGATGGCACGTTCGGTCCGTCCCAGGATACGACGCGGGCGCAGACGGTGGTGTTCCTGCATCGTCTGGCCGTGGCTCGTGGCGATAAGGATGCTGCGGCGTTCAAGCCTTCGGCTTCGGATTACAAGCGTTTCCCGGATGTCAAGCAGGGTTCGTTTGGTGCGACGGCGATTCTGTGGGCGGCGTCGAAGGGCATCACGCAGGGCCGTGCGGATGGCTCGTTCGGTGGCGATCTTCCGGTGACGCGTGGCGAGATGGTGACGTTCCTGAATCGTTTTGCCGGTGTGCAGGGTGATACGGCCGCGAAGTCGTTCAAGCCCGTGGCATCGGAGTATGAGCGGTTCTCGGATGTCGGGCGTGGCACGTTCGCGTCTCGTGAGATTCTGTGGGGTGTGAGCGTCGGTTTGGTCAATGGTGGCACCGGCAAGTTCAATGTCATGGATTCGACGGCGCGTGAGCAGATGGCCGCGTTCCTGCATCGACTCAACAACCACCTTGGCTAATTCTTGTCTTGTCGGGAGGATCCACACACTAAACATGTGGATCCTCTCGACAAGATTATTAACGGAGCTGGTGATTGCGGAACGCGCAAATTGCTCTCATGGGTAGATAGAGACGATGCTTAAGAGCAAAACAAGAAATACGCTTAGGGATTGAGAAATCGCGGAACCGTCCCTGCCGGAGGGCATTCACATAAAGGTTCTTATTGAGTATTGTTTTGAAATACTTTCTTCTCTCTGTTTTGGTCAATTTGTTGTTTGGATTAAAAACAAAATGAAGCATTATGAGCATTAGGTAAAAAATCACATAGTCGTTAAATGCGTTGCTTATCGCTTGATTGTTGCACCTTAATACACGTCGTTTAA
This sequence comes from Bifidobacterium sp. AGR2158, assembly GCF_000424225.1. Taxonomy (NCBI): domain Bacteria; kingdom Bacillati; phylum Actinomycetota; class Actinomycetes; order Bifidobacteriales; family Bifidobacteriaceae; genus Bifidobacterium; species Bifidobacterium sp. AGR2158. Next base: position 212,384 of record NZ_KE384151.1, on the reverse strand, counting down.
ATGTGTTGAGACAAAACGTGATACGTTTCTCGTATTCAGGGTTGAAGGATGTTACAAGCGATTCTCCATTGCGATGATAAATATAGCATGGTACTGGTGCAAAACCGATGCGGTCAGCGTTGACTGCTGCGTCAAACATAAAGACGGTGTCTTCCATCGGTACGATTGGTTCAAACCGCACGTTCTTGTTCAGAAGGAAGCTTCGATTATAGATCTTGGCCCACGATGTTCCAGTTCCGTAGTCGGGGAGCAGTATGGATCGCAGGAAATGGTTGATGGACTGTTGCCCGATGAACTCCTGTTCTCCGGTGCTTAATCTGCATAATTCGGTATGATTATGCATCTGTTTTTTTGACTCGCCTTGCACAATCTGAAAGTCATGAGTAACTCCAAAAGTGATCAGCTGTTCGATTCCAGAAGGTATTAATTCATCATCTGCGTCCATGAAGGTGATCCAGTGACCCCGTGCCGCTAAGATACCTTGATTGCGTACCGCTCCCGGAAGGCCGGTATGGCCAATGACGAGAGTGTGTACTCGTGTGTGGTCATAGGCTGTGGCTAGCCTGAGAAGCTCATGATTCGGTTCGCCGTCAAAGACGAGAAGGATCTCGTGGTCGATGTTGAGCGCGCAGGCGCTGTCGAGAGCACGTTTGAGAGACTCTAGTGGCGTCTCGTATACGGGAATGATCACGCTGAGTGTAAAGTCTTCGTTCATTTTCTCATTCTCTCTACTTTATGCGTTCTACGAGATGGCATTTTCTATTGCTGCATGCAGGCGCAGCAATCCAGAATATGATTCATTGATTACTGTCTGAATATCATCGATAGATTGATATTCATCACCGAATACTTTTAGTTTTTCTCTGAATGGAACTGGCGTAATATGACATCCGAACAAGAGTGCGAGGATGCACGCATGCATGCGCGCAGAGACCACATGCGTGCTTGACTGTAGTAGCTGGATGAAACCTGCAAGCGATTCACCGGTCTGTGTGCTTGTTTGCAAGCCGAAGTCGTCATGAAGATGCTTAGAAATGATACGTGGATAATGTCGGTCGTTCGTTATCGTAGAGGTGACGACCACAGGAAGCTTCTTTTCAGTTGTGGTCAGCTGTTTTGCTAAATATGCAATGTATTCCTTCTCATCAGTTATTCCCATTGTTGTGAACAGTTGCCGATCGAATTCAATTGGCACACAGAGTTCATGTGCGCGATTTTGCGTAGACGAGGATACTTCGGGAAACACCTTAGCGTATGAGAAAACGACGTCGGGAGCATAATCGCAATTTATGTCATACTGTTCACGGAGGATGCGTTCTGTTGAATGGTCACGCGCGCTCACGTAATTGCACATACAAAGAGCTTTGCGATAATTCGTCGCGTTAGTTCCTCCCAGATAATTACCGCTTACCCCGGTGAGCAGTATCGGGATGTTGTGCGAACGCAGCTCTTGACACCATGCGAGAAGAGCTGCGTTGAATCCCCAATGACTGGCAAGCAGTTCGCCTCCTCCAACGACAGCCGCGTCTACATGACCAATCTGATCAAGTGTGGTGCGAATGCGCGTGTGATTGAGCCGCCTCATCACATGAGGCAGGCGCATGACGATTCGCTGGGTGAGGTCGTGGTTATCAATCCGCAGATTGAACCGGTCTTCGACTCGTGTCTCGTAAGGCGCATGGATAACCTCATAGCCCTTCGAGTTCAGGAACTTGCCGAGCACTGCATCGATTGCCTGATCGCCGAGGTTATCAGTGTGGCCTTGATTAATGAGTAGTATGCGTGTCACGAGATTTCAGATCCTTTCTTTATGTCGATCTAAATCAATTATTCCCTCGAAGATTATCGAAAAGGAAAGAGGCCATGGTAGGCATGTCTTCCTTTGTCCGCGTGGGGAAATCACATTTCGTGGAGAGCTTGTATACGAACGTATCTCCATCACGAATTTGATTATAAGTACGTGCAGAGTATGGCGAGCCGTCCATCAAGTAATCGCACAACCATTCGCACTCTGGATTGTTGTCGGGAATCATGTTGAATTCGGCTCGTCCTCCGGGTAAATCGTCTCGAGCAATTTTAGCAAGATAAGAGAATAAGAAGTAGTCGATCAATGTGTCGTAGTGGCGCCAGTACTTAAGAAAACAATCTGTGATGAATGAATAGGTGATCGATTTAGGTTGCGAAGCAATGAAGTAGGCTTGCCACTTGGTGAAGTCGCAAGCGACGGCTTCGCGAGTGCGATTTGGGAGTATATTCTTGACATTATAGATTGGCGAAGAAAACACAGATTCAGGGATTGGCTGGGATAGATATACTGAAGTATCCACCCACAGACCGCCGTGCTGGGCTAGCAAAGCTGAACGAAGTACATCGGCAAACTGCTGTTGCGGCATTTTGCCGCTCTCGTACTTCGCGATGAAATCGTGGGGGAGAGTCACATAATCGTTATAGTTCTCTAGAGTGATAATTCGAACAGGGTGTGATCCGGATTGGCGCCTAGTTTGCGCAATGAGTAGTTGAACGAGTTCAGGCGCCTGATCTATGCCTTGTAACCAGCACAGCCAAACGGGTGCATTGGGGGATGATATTTGGCTTGCCATGGCCGTGTGATTGTGGTAGCGTTCTATCTCTTCGCGGAAAAAGCTCCGTGCCCAATGCATGATGTAGCGTTCCTTCATATGCATCAGTCGCATGGAGAATGGCTTATGGAGCTTGAGTGAAACGGGACGATCGAGCACGGTCAGGAGCTCGGTCGTGGCGTATCCCCAGGAGAACGTGCGGGCATGGGACAGGAAGCGGTCTGCTAGTTCCTTACTTCTGCTCATCGGAGAAATCCTTTGGCTGTTTGGGTGAATTACGCGCATTGAGCGCATCGTAGAGTGATTCTGACTGAGGAAGGTTGAATTTTCGGGCAAACAGATAGTCTGGCTTCTCGAGAGTGGGTAAATCGTCTATGGTGAGCACCCTCGGAGAGGAGTCATGCTTGGAGAAGTCCACCCACTCAATGTAACGCAGGTTTCCTTGCGGTGCGATTGTATCCCTGAAGCATGGGTCATGTATGCTTTCCAGAAGAAAGATCTCATCGCAGCAATAAGTCCAGCGATAACGCTTATGAATTTCGTTGGCATGTTCTACAAGGTCAGTTACGGCCTGCTGTGTTATACTCACCCAATTGATGTAACGTTGTAGAGTTGGTCCAGTATGACGATGAATGCCGACAAGGCTTTGAAGGGTGCATTGACCAAAATCGATGTACTTAAAGATATTTCGTTTTTTCCCTACGAGTGTGTTTTGTAGAAGGTGATATTGTTCATATCTCATACGTTGACGCGGGAGTTCATGCTCTATTTGAATGAAGTTCAGACCCTTGTACTGCTCGCAGTATTCATGAATGTAATCGTTGCTTTTGACTGGATAATCAACTCCAGAGAGAAGGTGGTAGTATGCGTACGGGCCATTCTTGAAGGCTTGGGAGAACAGGGCGAGCTCCACATCAACTTGGCTACTTCCTCCCCATGTGACATGCATGCGTGGGATGAAGAAGAGGCGACTATGTTCTGCTATGCCCTCAAGTACTGAGAAGTCGGCATGTGCTTTTTTGTCTATATGCACGTAGATATCGTTGCGGTCGTCATCCAATGCTTGGATAAGCCGAGAAAGCTCGTTCGGGCGATCGTGCGCAATGATGAGGAAGGCGTGTTTCATCTGTGGTCACACTCCTTTGTTGTAGGTGGTGGAAGACATGCGAATGCGTTCTAAGATATCAATGACCTCTGAGCAACGATGCTGCTCAGATTCATTTAGGTGAGAACTTCCTTTATATGCCCAGGTGCTGGAATCTACAAGCTTCGCATTCACAGTGTTTTCTGTGATGGGATCATTTGACTCCACGAATGGCATGAATTGCTCGCAGGAGGCGTTGTTGGCGGGGATGCGGTCGTATGATTGACACACGGCGGGAACAGTGCGTGCGAAATAGGCAAGGTAGTAGATAAAGAAGTAATCGAAAGGTGCGGTATGCCTGACAAAGTACGATTCGAATAGGTCGAGTACCACCTTGCAAAATAGAGCGTGCGGTTGTGAGGCCACATAGTAGGACTGCCATTTCAGGCCATCGGGCATTGCGGAAGCGTAGGGGAATGGACGAAGATCCTTGACACACCACATCGGATATTCGAGCATGATGGAGGGTGTTGGATGTTGTTGATATACGGTCAGATCCATCCAGATGCCGCCGTAGTGCTCGAGCAGTGCGAAACGGATGTAGTCGGTGAGAAGAACGGGAGAGATGTACCCCTCTTCGTAACGTTGCTGGATGATCTCGGGAAGGGGCACGAGCGTCCGTACCGACTCAAGATCGAGTATGCGGATTTGGTGATCCGGGTTATTACGGCGAACCGAGTCCAGGAACGGGAAGTATTTTTCAGGGATGCAATCTTCTCCCTGCAACCAGATCATCCAGATTGGCGCATCAGCCGGGGCCTTGAAGGGCACAGCGGTCTCTGTGGCATCCTTCCACCGGTCAAGTTCAGTACGGAACTCTTTGGCACCCCAACGGACAAGCCGACGTATTCGCTTCCGATTAAGCTCTGCGACAGCGGGATCATCAACAGAACGACACGATTGTAAGAAGAGGCGTCGCGCATTGAGGAACGCATAGGTCGGTCCGATGGACAGGTCTATGCCGAACCGTCGCATCTTGGTGCGAAATTGAATCGATGGACTCATGCTTTGTGTTCCTGTAATAGAGGTAGGTTTTTAGATATAGTAGTACTGCTGTGTTGAAAGCTCAAACATATTATATGTATGCCAGTCATAGAACATGGCCACGCCCAGGCAACCAATGAGCAGAAGAAGCAATGTGTACTGAATGGTCCTACTGTAGCGATATCGTGGATTCGACGCAGAGGTCGTTATACTCGTCATTCGGGTGGCGCGTCCGGAACGTCCCAGCAGATGGGAGTATGCGTAGCCGATGAACGGGATAGAGGCGTAGAGCGCGAATGTAGAGAATCGTCGTAGTGGCGTACTTGTAGGGATTGAACCAATGGTAATGAATATGAGCAAAAGAAAGTATCGCGCATAATGGAAATTATTTGAATTACCATGCCTGCGCAGGAATATGTATATAAGGTAAAGAAAAATGCAGGAGCCAAGACGCATATATCCCGCTAACTGCGAATACTCACTCGCATACATGGAATAATTAGATCCAAATGAATAATAGCCGTTCATTTTACCTAAAAGCTGAGATGCATATTCTATACCCATTGCAGAGAAGAAATGGGCAAGTTCATATGAGATGAATGTGTAGCCAAGTGCGAAGAAGCAAAAGATGCCGAATGCGAATCTACTTTTAATATAAGATACGAGTACTGCGATTAGAATAATGATAGTACTGAAATGGAACAGGACAGCAATTAGTAGAGCTGTAATTCCTGATGTATGTTTTCCGCGCATTAGGATTAAATATGCGCCAAGTATTGCGATTGCAAGTGCGGGACCCTGACGAACGCCGTAAACCATGTTTGGTATGCTGCAGATGGCGATTGTCGTGATTGAGGTCAAGATGTACGACGACTGGGAGATCCGGCGCGCATCCCATTCCGCATAGGGGATATAGAGCAGGCATCCGAGCATGATTGTGCAGGACATGAGTCGGAGAATGTTGGGGTCGCCCAGAAGTGCCGCAAAACCGATGTACAGCGCGGATAGAGGGTTGATTGAATACCGAGAGAGGATGAGGCCCGACTGGCCGTTTCTAATCAGGTCGACTTCATGGGAGATGCGATCCATGTCGGTATACGCGCCTTCTACCGGCTGCATGAAGTAGGACAGCATGGAGAATGTGAAGACGATGATGATGATGTCGATGACGATAAGGCTCTTCGCGCGTGAGCGGACGAAGGATGTCGCAACGCGCAGCAGAAGAGCGCTACACATCAGAACGAGGAACATTACAAGAGTTAAAGACACATGCTCTCCATCTTATAGTTGGGGGACAACCTTTTCTGTGACTTGAGTAATCATATATAACAAATCATGTAGATATGAAGCCTAAATACTGAATAGGTTGCTCCATTTTGATACGATAATTAAATCAGATAGTATCGGTCTCCAATTGTATCTTCTTTTTGCGTTTGACTCCTACACTCCAAGGAATGAGGGCGCGGATGAGTAGATCCTCCAGCCAGAGCAGTGCAAGGCAGAATGCGACCAGAATGATCGCATATACCCACTGCAAGAACGGGGAGGCGTGCTCGCCATCTATGTGGAGCATCTTGAAGAACACTATCTTACCGATGTTGAGGGTGAACGCGTTCACGACGTAGAAGGAGAGCGAATGTCTGCCGATATGTTCAAGCATCCGGTTTTTTTGAATGGTGATAGAGAGAAACACTGCAAAAGCGACACCTGGGAATGCTGCTACGGTACTGCAGGCGATTCGCCATCCACGAGGCCCAATCTGTGTTATGGCGAACGCGAGTATTAAGAAACCTGCCAACATGATGAAGCACCACGCCAGCGAAGGTACGCGTTTGATGGTCATGAACGAAGATCGACAAGCCATGCCGAGCAGGATGTATCCTGCCACTTCGACGCCCATGACTATGCAGAATGGCAATTTCAACAAAGGTAGACAGGAGGAAAATGCGACTGAAGCCGCAATGAGCGCAAACCCGCATGAAGCGAGTTTCCATGGAGTGAATAGCTTCTTACTCAACGGATAGGCGATTACTTCTCCCACAAAATACGCCCATAGAAACCATAGGCCTGAGCCGTTGATGAGTATGTTGTAAAACTGTTCACCGATGTTCGAAGCGTAGGATTGATTGGTTCGCAGTTCAGATGATAGTGAAGGAGAGAGGAGAACTGCAATGGGTTTGGCAAGGAAGTAGAGCGAGAAGACGTAGTAGGGGATGAGTAGGGTCTTTGCTTTGACCTTGAGGAAATCAGTAAAAGGACGCTTCGAGCTGAAAGTGAAACCGCCGAGGAAGAAGAATAAAGGCATGTGGAACAGATAGACGGCGTTGATGGCCGGATTGAGCGCGGGGAGCCAAACGCTTTCACCGCTTCCATTACGAATGTGGCCAAAACATACCAGTATGATACCGAGGCCCTTTGCGATATCGATCCAGTGCACGCGTTGATGCATGCGTGCACTGGAAGAATTCGCTGTAGAAGTGATGACGCTATCTGCGGACATGGTAATCTTTCCAATTGCTCAATGTGAACTAGAAGCTGTGTGTATACTTTTTTCCTGTAAACTTGGCTCGAAGGAAACCGTAACCCTTTCTAAACCAGTTCTCCATGGTAGGGCTAGTTCTCGGCAGTTCACCATATTTTTTGTTGTTAGTGATTAGCCAAGTGTCCATCAGTAGCTCACTAATGCGGCCTGGATACCTAGCGTTGAAATCGTCGTAGCGTGCAGGATCAAGACGAGAGGTCAGCTCAAAGAGGATGGGGAAAAGCCATGCACAGTATGCATCAAAATCCTCACGATCCATGATCATCATGTTGAATAGATGGGCACTTCGCGATTGCATGACCTGATCCCACGCAGGTACTGATTCAGGGGAAATATCAATCAATACATTGTGTGCCGTTTCTAATTGCTCAATGGGCAAAGTGTGGAAATAGTGTGAATAAATTGTTTCAATAACATAATGACGTTTTGTGGGAAGTATGATTGGAGTTTGCTTGAGTTTCTTTAGAAGATCATCGTGGCGGATATATCGTTCACGACGTGGCAAAAAAAGTCTTTTGATAAAGGATGATGGGGCGAAATGTCGGCGGTAATGTACAAGTCCTTTATAATCACTGTCGCAATTCTTCCATAGCCAGTACAGGCCGGTGAGTTCGCTGAAATACGGATTTAGCGCGGAGATGTTGTCTCCTGTATCGTCTTGAATCGCTTCTTTGTTGATTTGTGGATGAAGGGCTGCTCCTACTTCAAGTGCCTTGTACATGGTTTCTGAAGGGAAATCAAAGGGTTTGTGCATTGCTACCCCAATGGTAATGGTGGGATTGCCGCTGTTTCTCTCTTTCGCCTTCATGAGGGACAGATTATCAAGATACCCTGACATGTCACCTTATCCATTCGATTGCCGAATATGTGACCCTTGGGTAGGGTTGAGGGCATCTGCGATTATTGCGAAGCATTCTAGGATCTGGCGATGTGCTGTTTCGAAAGCAGAGAATTCTTTGCGGAATGGATCTTCGATATCCTGCGCGGAGCTAAGGTTTATTTGAATCAGCGAAGCATTTTGCAAGATTGAATCCAGACGATCTTCGACGGTGTCTTCGTGGATGAGGTTGTGCTCCATGCAATAGCTGCAGATAGTCGCAAAATCGGCAAGCTGGAATGTCCTGCTTCTCACTCGCGGGGCGAGGGCGATGATCCTCTGCCTCTGATGCTTGGTGAAGCAGAGAATAAGATCACTGTCCCGTGCAATCTGAGGTGTGAGTCGTCTAGAGCGAAAATGCTGTGAATCTACTCCGTCGGCAGTGAGCAGTCGAGCGCTGGACGGATCGATCGGCGAATCAATCAGTCCTTGCACGCCAGCGCTTTCTGTTTCCACAGGTTCGTGAAAGAAGAGCGGGAAGAGAAGCTCACCCATGGGGGAGCGGCATATATTCCCTGTGCATACGAAGAGTGCTTTCATGGGTTCCTAACTTTCTACCTACATGCTATTGATGAGTATCTTTGACAATTACTACTGCCGATGATGTCTATGAGAGAGAATGGGATGAATCACTTTTCAGTAGCTCGAGTAGTCTTTTGGATATCTGAGGGTCAATTTTTCGTGCGAAGATACTGTTGCTCTGTTTAATCGCGTTCAGGTCAGATTCATCGATGTAGGATGGGTAGCTACCATTGCGCAAGACCCAGTCGGTATATCGAGCGTTGAATCCTGTAATCCGTGCGCTCATCGGCGAATTCATGAGTATCGTTTGCAAGAAGAATTCTTCGGGGATGATCGTATGTCGGAGAAAGCGCATGAATGCAGGGTGTGCTTTATGGTAGCCAACTACATAACGAAGTGCATCGTAAGGCATTGAAGACCATATGACGCCCTTATAGGCCTTTTCGAAGCCGGGGATGCGGCTGCGTCTGTGGCCGGTCCACTGCTGGGCTTTCCACATAACCTTGTTGACGGCACGTACGCTCATTCGCTGTGTATCTGCATTGGGGAAGCAGTTGAACTGCTCGAGTCGGCGCATGGCGATGGGGTCTTCGGCATTTACCTCACGTGCTGTGAGGAGAATGCGGTTTCCAATGCTGCCGGGATCGGGGTATCTCACTATGGAATCTTGTCCAGAGATGATGTGGAAGTGTGAGATGTCCGTATGTTGCACGGCATGTTCCATGAGCATGAGAATCGCTGAGAGATGCCCTACGCTTCCCCAGTTGATTGAATACTGCTGGAATATGTGGACCAGATCACGTCGCTGCAGGTCCAAATCATCTCCGGAGAATGTGCTTTTCCGGTCGATGTGAAGCCATACGAGATCGCCATGGGTGGTAATCTCGTTGATGAGCTCACTGAGATAGTCGGGTGAGCGATATGCGGTGATGATAAATCCCTGCATGTTGTCCTTCGTGCTTTATTTTGTCAAAAATGATGATGGAGCTATCCCTGCGTGTGGTGCTCTGCTGCTCGAAGCAACCAGTTGGTAGGATAATATCCCAAAGCGATAGAGATCATGATTAATTTGTATTTCAGTGACCCCTTCCTTTTAAGCAGGTAGGGTATCTCATGCATAATCGGTTTGCGGTAATGGTTGAAGAGTGTTTTTTTGTCGGTATCACTGATTGCTGAAGAGCGACAGATGTGGATGCATGCTTGTTGGTCGCTGTTAAGAAGGTCGAAGCGCAGAAGAGCGCTCAGCTCCGGATAGCGGGTACGAATGAGCGATGCGGTCTGCTCATGTACGCTTGTTGAATCGCGGATGTCTTGCACCCTTTGATTGTTCTGCAGGCTTGCAGGGCGGTCAGATGTGTATTCGTATACGGCATCGGGTACATATCGGATGTTTGTAGCATTGGAGATGGCCGTGAGTGTGGGTAGATAGTCGGAACTGGTTCGCTGTTCCGGAAAGCGGTTGTCCTCGAAGAGACGAGCAGAAAAAGCTTTGGCCCACAACGATCCCAGAATACGCCCAGACTGCAGAATCTCGGTGATGACACGCTGAACTGTGGGGGAATCCGGGAAATCGGTATCTGTCAGATATGACGGTTGGGGTAAGCCATCGGTAATTTTACGCCAATCGGTAATGAGCAGATCTGCACGGGAGGTGCGCGCACATTCTCTGAGATTGTGAATGTAGCGTTCACTGATGGCATCGTCTGGGTCGATGAAGCATAGATACTCGCCACGGGCTGCGTCGAGGCCGTGATTTCGGGCTGCTGCTACGCCTGCGTTGTCCTGATGGATGACTGTGAATCCGGTCCCTGCTGCAAGATGATCAAGTTCATCTCCGGATCCGTCGGTCGACCCGTCGTCGATAAACAATACCTCCGTGCCGGTCAGATCTTGCTCTTGAAGGTTGCGAAATAGGCGGGGAAGATAGGAATGCACGTTATATACGGGAATGATGATGCTCATAAAAGCATCGTTACCAGTGGTGCCGTCCTGTACCATGTTCGCGAACTTCCCCTCTACAACATGCCTACTGTATTATAAGAATTCATCCTACAGAATGTTTAGTATAGCGTGGAACAGGGATATGGCTGTACTGAGCATTCATCATGGTGTCAGACTCGTTCGGATACAATCGGTTGAGCGAACGGTCACGCTGTTCGTTCCCTGGTATTCGGGAATCTGCATCTCAATTCTAAGAAAGGTCTATGCATGCCCCTATATGACGAATCAGCCAGCGAAGAACGAAGCCACGTAGAGGGCACAGACACCATGCGGCCGGAAGAGAGTAAGCGCTGGTACGCGAGAATTCGCTGGTGGGGATGGACGCTCATCGCATTAGCGGCGATACTGGCTTCTCTTGCTGGCGTGTATGGAGTACAGGCCATGCAGATCAAGAAGCATGAGTATGCTGCGATCAATGTGGTCAAGAGCGCCTTGACGTATGAGCGGTTTTCCGAACCGGAAGCGCTGATGGCCGACGTGCAGAGAGAGACTGAATCAGCGCGGAGCATCGCGCACAACGGATGGTGGAATGCACTTGCGTCGATGCCTGGACTGGGGGCGGATATCGGCGCACTCCAACATGTCACCGATATACTCAATGATCTAGCACTGCAAACACTGCCTGAATATGCGCGCGCATTCAGACAGGTGGATGTGAAATCAATGTTCTCGGAAGGAGCACTGAACGCGCAGCCGCTGGTGGATGTGACGCCCGCATTGAAGAGCGCGAACATGTCGCTCAGCCAGCGCCTCAGGGAATACAGGAGCGTCTCCTGCCCGCGTCTAGGCGTACTCGCGAGTGCATTCCGCGCTGGCGAGAAGGCGTTGGAATCTGCCGATCGATATGCAAGTATGCTTACCGATACTGTTTTACCGAATGTGCAGCAGTGGCTTGGCTACGATGGTAAGCAGACATATGCGGTGTTGGCGATGACTCCGGCGGAGATGCGGGGCAGCGGAGGGCTGGTGGGGGCCGTCGGAACCGTGGCTGTTGACCATGGTCGAATTCACATCGGCGAGTTCCAAAACAATTCTGACTTCTCGGAGAAAAAGGCAACGAATGTCAATAAAGATGAGTACGCGCTCTATCAGTTAGACGGGCCGCTTCATCTCAGATATGACGTGCGTGACGTAACGAACGCGCCAAGTACGCAACGTGTGGCGCAGTTATTCGAGAACATCTGGAAGCAAAGTGAGATGGGGAAAAATACGGACCTTAGTGGTGTGATACTTGCCGACCCGGTGGTCGTACAGTCACTTGTCAAAGCAAGCGGAGATGTGGTGCTGACTGATGGCAAAGTGCTTACTGGTTCAAATACCGCAGAATATTTGATGAATACTGTGTATCTCGAGCGTCCCTCCACGGAGACCAATCAGGTGTTTGGTGAAGTCGCAAAGATTTGTGTGAGTCGTTTGACCAGTCATCTCAATACGGGAACGCTGAAGACGCTCCTCAAGGATTTGAATATGCTCACGCGGTATCGGCACCTTGCGGCATATTCGTTCAATCCAGCTTTGGAGAAGGTGCTCGCAGAGTTCGGTCTGACTGCCACAGTACCGAACAAGACAACGGAGCCTGAAATCGGCATTTACACAACGGAGAAGAACCCATCCAAGATGGACTGGTATGTAAAGCGGTCCACTACGATTCAGCAGATCAACTGCGAGTCAAATGCGGCCGCTTACCATGTTGAATACACTATTTCCAATACGGTCACGTGGGATGAAGTGGACACGCTGCCGCCGTATATCTCTAGCTACACCAAGAAGTATCCTCAACGTAAGGGCATGAGCATGGAGACCATAGTCTTTTATCCACCTGCGGGAGGCAGGCTCAGCAATTTCAGCGTGGAAGGTGGCGGTTCGGTTCCGACGACCGGTGCACTCGAATGGAGGCAGATTTATCACACATTCGTGGAACTGCAGCCAGAGCAGACGGTGACGTATTCCTTTGACGTGAATGTCTCTAAGGATGCCGTGCAGAAGCTCGAAGTGGATGAGACTCCAAGTGGCAACGAAACCAATGATATCCGCTATGCGTATCTTTGCCCGGTCGGATGAGCTTTTATCTTCGAAAGGCTGCAGGAGCGTGTTTCGTAAGAGCGCTTAAGGATACCATCATGTTGTTTTGGACATACATTGATGAGTGACCGTCTCCTCATGGACTTGTTCATTTTCACCGCTTCCCGGCGTAGATCGTCCCGCCGATCACGTCGGCAAACACCTCGTTCACCTTCGGGCGCACAACTTTGAGCGACGGCGTCAGGCAGCCGTTGTCCTGCGTGAGCTGGGTGGGGAGCACGGCGAACTTCCTGACCGATTCGGCGCGTGAGACGTCGGCGTTCGCGAGGTCGACGTAGCGCTGGATTTCGGCGGCCGTCTCCGGCAGCGATGCCACTTCCTCCAGCGTCAGGTCGGCGGACAGCTTCTGTGTCGGCAGCCATTGCGCCACGCCCTCCGGGTCGAGCGTGACGAGGGCGGAGACAAATGGGCGTCCGTCGCCGATGACGACGGCATGTTCGACGATCGGGCAGGTGCTGATCTGCTGTTCCATCGGAATCGGGGAGACGTTCTTACCGCCGGCTGTGATGATGATGTCCTTCGCGCGACCGGTAATTGTGATATGGCCGTCGTCGTCGATCCGTGCGAGATCACCGGTGCGCAGCCACCCGTCCTCGGTGAGCGCCTCGGCGGTTTTCTCGGGCAGATTATGGTACCCGCGGAACACGTTCATGCCGCGCACTTCGAGTTCGCCGTCCGCGGTGATGCGCACCGACGAACCCGGCACCGGCTGGCCGACCGAACCGATCGCGAGATCCTCGACGCGCGTGAACGCGAAGGGCGCCGCCGTTTCGGTCATGCCGTAGCCCTGGATCATCGGAATGCCGATGCCGTTGAAGAAATGCAGCAGGTCGTCGCTGATTGGCGCGCCGCCCGACGCGAGATACTTGATTCGGGGACCGAAGGCCGAACGGATCGTGCGGTAGACGGTCGTCTCATACTTCGCATGTTCGGCGCGCTGCCTGAGCGTCGGCTTGACGCCGTCCTGCTCCATCTTCGACCAATCGATCGCCGCGGCCGCCGCCTTGAGGAACATGCGCCCCTTGAAACCAGTGCCGGCTTTGCGCGATGCCGCGTTGTACACCTTCTCGAACACGCGCGGCACGGCGAGTACGAAAGTCGGCTGGAAGACGTGCATGTCCTTGGGCAGTGTCTTCGTGTCGCCCAGATAGCCGACGACGCCTTCATCGGAGGCGATCGTGAAGTACTGGATCATGCGCGCGAAGCAATGCGCGAGCGGCAGGAACAGCAGCAGCCGTGCCTCGCCTTCGATGACCTTCGGCATGCACTGCTGCGCCGAACGGGTGATGCTCGTGAAGTTGCGATGCGTCAGCTCAACGCCCTTCGGTGTGCCGGTGGAACCGGACGTGTAGACGATCGTCGCCAGATCGTCGGCGCGCACGGCGGCGATGCGCATGTCGAGCTCCTCGTCGGAGATCATGACGCCGAGACCTTCGAGCGCTTCGAGTGCTTTCGCGTCGAGCATCAGGATGCGCTCGAGTGCAGGGCAGACGTCGATCACCGAGTCGAGCGCATCAAAACGCTGCTGGTTGTCGGCGATTGCGAGCTTTACGTCGGCGTCGTTGAGAATACGCTGCGCCTGCGCGGCGGAATCGGTGTCATAGATTGGCACCGTCACAGCGCCGATTGCGGCGAGTGCGAAATCCAGCAGCCCCCATTCGATGCGCGTCGCCGAGAAGATCGTGACGGCGTCGCCCTTGCTAATGCCGAACTGAATCAAGCCCTTCGCGATCGCGCGCACACGGGTGTTGAAATCGCCGGCGGTCATCGTCGTCCATGCGTCGGCGGCGTTTTTGTACTCCGCGAGCGCAAGATCGGGGCCGGTTTTGGTGATGCGGTCGGTGAGCATCGAGTAGACGGTCGCGGAATCGGAGACGGTGAGCGCCGCGCCGGGCGTCGTGTATTCGGTAAGCATGAGAGGGTCCTGTTCTGGGAAACGTTCGCGTAAGCTACGTCATCGTAACCATGACGGCCGCGGCGCGGCATTGTACGAAGGGACAAGAATCGCGAAAGCTGATTTGTGTGAATGGACAAGCGGCGAACGTGGGCGCGGTCACGAAAAAACGGCCGCGCACCTCTGTTCAGCACGGCGCGATGCTGCTAGATTGGCGAATGGTTTCGCATCGCACGCCGAGGAACGAACAATCGAAGCTCAGGAGGAACGATGGTCGACAAGCGGCTCTTCACACTTGTGCCGGGAGTCAGGAAACTCGTCATAGGCAAGATCGTCTTCCTGTGGATTGGGCTGCTCGCGGACATCGCGCTTGCGGCAAGTATTGTCGGTATCATCGCGCCGCTCGTCCGCTACGCCGGCGACGACCATATGCTCGCCGCGCAGATCTGGACGGCGGTCGCCGTGTTTGTCGTCATCGCCGTTGTGCGCTTCGTCGCGCATAGGTTCGCAACGAAACTCGGCACCTTGGCCGCCGAGCGCGTCAAACTCGGCCTGCGTTCTACGCTGTACAGGAAGATGCTCTCGCTCGGGCCGTCATATGCGCAGCACACGCGCACATCGGACGTCGTGCAGCTCGCCGGCGAGGGCGTCGACCAGGTGCAGAGCTTCTTCGAACTGTTCCTGCCACAACTCGGCTTCGCGATTCTCGCGCCGCTGACGTTGTTTGCCGTCATCGCGCCGATCAATATGCCGACGGCCGTCACGTTGCTCGTCTGTGCGCCGCTCATCGTCATCATCGTCGGACTCATCGCGATGCGCACGGCGAAGACCTTCCGCAAATACTGGGACAAATACACGGACATGGGATCCGTGTTCCTTGACGACCTGCAGGGACTCGAGACTCTCAAGACCTTCGACGCGGACGGACGCGCGGCTGGAAAAATGAACCGTGAGGCCGAGGAGTTCCGCGTCATGACGATGCGCGTGCTGCAGATTCAGCTACGCTCGCTGACGGCGATGGACGTCGTCGCCTACGGCGGCGCGGCGGCCGGCATCTTCGTGGCCGTCTGGCAGTTCATGCACGGCGGCAATCAGGCCTTCGGCAATCTGCTCGGCTCGAGCCCGCACCTCGCCGATCCGCTGCTCGGCCTGTTCGGCGTACTGTTCGTCATCCTGATGGCCGTCGACTTCTTCCTGCCGCTGCGTCAGCTCGGCTCCTACTTCCACGTCGCGATGAACGGCATGACGTCGAGCAAACGCATCTTCGCGCTGCTCGACGTACCGGAGCCGCGATATGGCACGCGGACGCTGCCTGCCGGCGCCGACCTTGGCGTGCGCGCCGAATCGCTCGGATTCGCGTACGGTGAGGACGACGCCAAGCCGGCGCTGCGCGACGTCACATTGACGATGCCGGCGCGCTCGCTGACGGCGATCGTTGGCGAATCAGGATCGGGGAAATCGACGTTGGCGGCGCTCGTCGCCGGCGAACTCGAAGGCTACACGGGCTCGCTGCGGTTCGTCGACGGCGGCGCGACGGTCGAGCTGCGCGACTGCAGCGAGGACGCGCTCATGCACGCCGTCTCGATCGTCGGCGCCCGCAGCCATCTGTTCGCCGGCACGCTGCGCGACAACCTGCTGATGGCGAAGCCGGACGCGGCCGACGAGGAACTGCGTCGCGCGCTCGCTGACGCTCATATCCTCGATTTCGTCGACGCACAACCTGACGGCTTGGACATGCGCATCGAACAGGGCGCGGCGAACCTGTCGGGCGGGCAGCGTCAGCGCATCGCCGTCGCACGCGCCCTGCTGCGCGACACGCCGATCATGATCTTCGACGAGGCGACGAGCTCGGTAGACGCGGACAGCGAACGGCTCATCATGAAGACGGTGCACAAGCTCGCTGCAAACAAGACGGTGTTGCTCATCACGCACCGGCTTGCCGACGCCATTGCCGCCGACCGCATCGCCGTGTTCGCCGACGGCGGCTGCGTGGAGACCGGCACCCACGACGCGTTCATCACCGCCGACGGCGTGTATGCAACGATGTTCCGGACGCAGCAGGATGTCGAACAGGTCGGCAAACGCAAGGAGCACGCCGGCATCCGGTACGCGCAGAACTTGACGCCGCAGTCGCGCGCTGCAGACGCCGACAGTTCCGACTCTCCAGCGGTGACGACGCAGGCGGCGAAGCAGGACGCGCCACACGAGCGGACGTCGACGATGCGACTCATCGGACGGCTGCTCGGTCAGGTCGGCTCATTGCGGCCGCTGATGATCGTCGCCTGCGTCTTCGGCACGCTCGGGCACGTCGCTGCGACCTTCCTGCCGGTATTCGGCACAATGGCGCTGTTCGCGGCCTATGGTCGGCCGGTGTGGGGGATGAGCGCCGGCTGGGCGCTCGCATTGATGGTCGTCTGCGCGCTCATCCGCGGCGCAATGCGCTACTGCGAACAGTACATGAACCACAATCTGGCATTCCGGCTGCTCGCGTTGTTCCGCGCGAAGATGTTCGCGGCGCTCCGCAGGCTCGCGCCGGCGAAGCTCGCCGGCAAAGGCAAAGGCGATCTCGTCTCGATGGTCACGACCGATGTGGAACTGCTCGAGATCTTCTTCGCGCACACGATTTCGCCGACCGTCATCGCGATCTCGACGACGCTCATCTACACGGTCGCGCTGCTGTTCCTCAGCCCGTGGTTCGCGCTGCTGCTCGTCGCCGCGCATCTGCTCATCGGCGTCGTTGTACCGAAACTGTTCGCCGACTCATTGCATGGCGTCGGCGGCCGTATCCGCAAGGAATCGGCACGTCTGGATGACATGGTGCTCGACGACATGCACGGTCTGGAGCAGATCATCCGCTTCGGTCAGGGCGAAGAGCGGCTGTTTCGGATCGAGCGCAGCTCGCGTGCGCTGTGGGCGCAGCGCGTCGAGCTCAGCGCGCGCAACGCGACCTACGGCGGCCTCGACCACGTCATCATCGTGCTCGTCTCTGCGGTGGCGGCGTTCCTGACGCTGGCGTTGGCGATGACGACGCACGCGGACATGGCTGCCGCAGTGACGGCGCTCGTGCTCGTCGTCAGTTCCTTCGGGCCGACGCTCGCATTGAGCGCGCTGCCGGCGAGCCTGACGCAGACCTTCGCGTCGGCGCGGCGTCTATTCGCGTTGATGGACGAGACGCCCGCGGTCGTCGAACATGGCACGCTCGCGCCGCAGTACGACGGCATGCGGATGGAGGATGTGACCTTCGCGTACGACAGCGCCGCCGCTCCGGTGCTCGACGATGTGACGCTCGACGTGCCGGTGTCGGGCATCCTCGGGCTGCAGGGGCCGAGCGGGCGCGGCAAGTCGACGATGCTCAAGCTGCTAATGCGCTACTGGGATCCGCAATCGGGCGTCGTCACGCTTTCTGGGGACACGCTGCCGGCTGTGGACGCGCATGCACGACGCCGGTTGCAGACGATGATGAGCCAGGAGACGTATCTGTTCGACGGCACGATCGCCGACAATCTGCGGATCGCGGCGCCGGAGGCGAACGATGACGAAATTCGCGAGGCGCTGCGCAAAGCGTCGGCGCTGCGGCTCGTCGAAAGCCTGCCGCAAGGTGTAGAGACGCCGGTCGGCGAACTCGGCGGCCGACTTTCCGAAGGCGAACGCCAACGCATCGGTTTGGCGCGCATGTTCCTGCGCGACGCGCGGCTCTACCTCTTCGACGAACCGACGAGCCGTCTCGACTCGCTCAACGAGGCGTACATCCTGCAGTCAATCAACGGTCTGGTCGAGGAAAGCGGCGCCGCCGTCATCCTTGTCTCGCACCGGGAATCGACGATGAAGATCGCCGACGAAGTGCGCGTGGTGTGAGGACGAAATAACGGGAAAAGCGGTGGGTTGGCTTGTGAATTCACAAGCCAACCCACCGCTTACACTTTCTGCAATCACAGACTCAGGAAATAGTCGTGGATGCTGGTGTCGTCGGTGATTTCTGGATGGAAGGCGGTCGCGAGGATGTTGCCCTGCTGCAGCGCGACAGCGTTGCCGCCGGTGCTCGCCATGATATGGGCCTTCGGACCTACCTCGGCCACGAAGGGGCCGCGGATGAACACAAGCGGAAAATCACTGATAACGCCGCTCGGATCGCCATTGGCGGCGAAGGTCTGCACATCCTCGGTCGTAGCGAACGACCCGAGCTGACGGCCGTACGCGTTACGACGGACCGTCGCGTCGAGTGCGCCGAAATAGACGTTCGGATCGTTGTCGAGACGCGAAGCGAGCAGGATCATGCCGGCGCAGGTGCCGAAGGTCGGCTTGCCGGCCGCGATGTGCGCGGCGATCGGCTCGAAGAGCCCCGTCGAACGCAGCAGTTTGCCCTGCGTCGTGCTTTCGCCGCCCGGAAGGATGACGCGGTCGATCGAAGCGTCGAAATCCTCGGCCGCGCGCAGCAGCTTCCACGGCGCGTCGAGACGGTCGAGCATCGCGGCGTGCTCGGCGAAGGCGCCCTGCACGGCGAGGATACCGGTGACGCCATGCGCCACGGCGTCCACGCCGTCGGAATGCTCTTTGGAAATGTAGGAAACGTCAACAACCATGGAGGCCGCCCGTCACTCGCCGCGGGCGGCCATGATCGTTTCGATCTCGTCCTCGTTGATGCCCACCATTGCCTCGCCGAGGTTCTCGGACAGGCGGGCGAGCAGATCGGCGTCCTGCCAGTTCGCAGTCGCCTGCACGATCGCGGCGGCGCGCTTCGCTGGGTCGCCGGACTTGAAGATGCCAGAGCCGACGAAGACGCCCTCCGCGCCGAGCTCCATCATCAGCGCGGCGTCCGCCGGGGTTGCGACGCCGCCGGCGGCGAAGTTGACGACCGGCAGACGGCCGTTGTCATGCACGAACTTCGCGAGCTCATACGGGACGGCGAGCTGCTTGGCGAACTCGTAGACCTCGTCGTCGCGCAGCGAGACGAGTTCTCGGATCTGCTTGTTCATCGTGCGCATATGGCGCACAGCCTGGATGACGTCGCCGGTGCCCGGCTCGCCCTTCGTACGGATCATCGAGGCGCCCTCCTCGATGCGGCGCAGCGCCTCGCCGAGGTTCTTCGCGCCGCAGACGAAGGGGACGGCGAACTCGTTCTTGTCGATGTGGTAGACGTCGTCGGCGGGGGAGAGGACCTCGGACTCGTCGATGTAGTCAATCTCGATGGCCTGCAGGATGCGCGCCTCGGCGATGTGGCCGATGCGCACCTTCGCCATGACGGGAATCGAGACGGCCTCTTGGATGCCCTTGATCATTGCGGGATCGCTCATGCGGCTCACGCCGCCGGCCGCGCGGATGTCGGCCGGAATGCGCTCGAGCGCCATGACCGCGCACGCGCCTGCGTCCTCGGCGATGCGCGCCTGCTCGGGCGTCGTGACGTCCATGATGACGCCGCCCTTGAGCATCTGCGCAAGGTTCTTGTTGAGTTCGTTTCTCGTGTTTTCCATACAGAGAGCCTTTTCGTGTGGGTCGGCGACGTGCATGCCATCGCCGAGCGTTTCGTTTCTCCTCAATGCGCGGGCTACACCGCGCATTGATTTAGAGAGATACCACAACGAACGTTAATGAGGCATGTGATGTTCGTTTGTTGAACGCACGTTTTCGTGTTCATTTAACATTTAGGGTCTTGTGTCCATGTTTATTCAGTAGGGAGTTCAGTATTGAAACAGCGAACGATTCCTTAAGTAGAATGAGGAGGATGAGATAGGGTATGCCAAAAGAAATGGAGCCAATTATAAGTTGGAAGAACATGTTCATATTTAGTACTGTACGTGAAATCGTGAATCCTGTGGCGAATGCAATGGTGAAAGCAAGAAAAGATCTTCCGAGGTCGAGCATGCTGGCGAGCTCTTTGATGAAGTGTCGCAATACGATCAAGCGGACAATCAAAGTACTGAGCTCTGATCCGACATAGGCGATTGCTGCACCTTCTATTCCGAAAAGAGGGATGAGTGCTACACAGTAGAGAGTACCTAGCACAAGTCCTAGGAAGTTGATGCCTGCGTACATCTTCTCCTGACCGGCGGCAATCATGTACTGAGACAGGACGGTATTCATCGGTGAGAACAGAATGCCTGCGGATGCAATGATCAAAGCGTGTGTTGCGCCGATGTACTCTTTGCCGCCAAGGATCAAGATGAGTGGTTGTGCGCATATGATGATGCCACCGATGAAGGCGATGCCGGTGATGAACAAAAAGTTGATGTTCTTGGCGATGAGTGCGGCTGTCTTTTTATGACCGCCTTCTTGTGATTCGTAATAGGAGAGGCGTGGCAGCATGACAGAGCCGACTGAGTTCACGGCATTGCCGGCAAGATTTTTGATTTTTACAACTAGCTGATAGAGACCAACTTGGATACTTGTGCCGAAGAATCCAAGGAAAAGCATGTCCAGCTGCCCATACATACCGGAGGAGATACTGGAGATAGTGAAGCTCATCATCGGTTTGAAATGGCGGCGCAAGTTGAGATTGCGATGGAAGCTGAAATGTACATATTTATGAAGTCGGATGGTGTTGAGTATATTCGATCCAGCGCTTCCCAGCACGGTGATAGCAGCGTAGATGCGGTAATCTGTGGCGTGTCGAACGAAAAGGAACATGAGCACCAGTCCAAGAACCTTGAACACAAGACTTCGTATGGTGATGTATCCATACTGCTCAATGCCTTGGTAAAACCAGTTGACTCCGAAAGCGGACAGCCATAGGTTCACACCGAAGATAAGCATGAGGCCAACGTCTTCATGAGCTTTGGGCACTGTGAAGATACAGATGAGGAAGACGATGCTCACAATGGTGGTGGAGATGAGCAAAATGACCATGAGCTCCTGTACAACAGCGCTGAGCTCTTTTGGATTGTTTCGCGCCCGGGCGACCTCACGTATGCCATATGCACTGATGCCAAGCATTGCAACCAGTGAAAAATATGAGACGAAGGTCTGTGCCCATGCAACTGCGCCCATGCCTCTCGGTCCGAGTACACGTGAGACATAGGGAACAGTGATGAGCGGGAAAATGAACGATGATGTTGTCAGAATCATGTTCATAATGACGTTGAATTTGACTGATCGTATCTTCGGTTTCTGCTCTGTCATAGTCGGTTAACAAAAGGTGGCAGCGAAATCGCGCGCAGCGGTTTCTGTGAACATTGTCTTCCATATGATGCTATACCTATGCATGCCGAGACCATTGCGTTCAAATGAGGAGCAGCGATGGCGTGAGGTAAGGTGGACTGCATGAGCATTCCGTTGATTCTTGCCTCCAAGTCCCAGCCGCGACGTGATGTGTTGTTCAATGCAGGCATCTGCCCGACGATCCGCGTGTCGCATGTCGACGAGGACGCCGTGCTCGAACAGGCGGCGCAGCGGCAGGGCGTGAGCGTGGACGAGCTGCCGATTGCCGACAAGGTGTGCACGCTGTCCCGTGCGAAGGCGACGGTCGTGTACGAGATCTACCGCAACGTCGTGCGCACCGCCGCCGAAGCCACCGGCGAACGCGTCATCGGCCGTCCGCTCGAAGTTGCCGCCGAGCAGACGGTGGTTGATGCCGGATCGTCCGCTGCCGAATACACGGCGCAGACCATCGCGTCCGCGCAGACGCGCGATTTCTCCAATATCGACATCCCGACCGAACGCGAACCGATCGACACGACCGGCGGTCTCGCCGACCGCAAGGTCGGGCCGCTCATCCTCGGCTGCGACTCGATGTTCCTGCTCAACGGTCACGCCTACGGCAAGCCGCACGCCGCAGCCATCGCACGCGAACGCCTGCAGGAGATGAGCGGCGCGACCGGCGAACTGTGGACTGGGCACACGCTGATCGATTTCGCCACCGGGCGTGTCGAAACTGCGGCGAGCAGGGCGACCTTGACGTTCTGCGAATTCACCGAAACGATGATCGACCGCTACATCACATCCGGCGAACCGCTTGAAGTGGCCGGTTCGTTCACGCTCGACGGCCTCGGCGGCGCGTTCATCGACTCGATCACCGGCGCGCCGAGCGGCATCATCGGCCTGAGTCTGCCATTGGCGCGCGAACTTGTCGAACGCATGGGCATCGAATGGACCGACCTGTGGAACGTGTCGCGTGACGAACGATTCCAGGAATCCTCGGCGAAGGCGCCGAAGACGAACGTGCGTCAGCCGGGGGATGGCTGGGTCGAATGCGCTTGCGGCCGCCGCCACTGGGGACTCAACGGCGCCGCCGGCGTGCTGCTCGCACGCCGCGACGCGGAGACCGGCAAGGTCACACACATCGTCATGCAGCACCGCGCCGAATGGAGCGCTGAAGGCGGCACGTGGGGCATCCCCGGCGGCGCGATCGCCGACGGCGAGTCGACGCTCGAGGGCGCGCTGCGCGAAGCCAACGAGGAGGCGAACATCACGCCCGAGGACATCGAAGTCGTCGGCTCCTACTGCGAGGACCACGGCCCATGGTCCTACACGACGGTATTCGCGTTCGAAAAGCCGGGACACGTCGTGCATCCGAAGGCGAACGACGACGAAAGCATGGAGATCGAATGGGTCGCGATCGACGAAGTACCCGGCCATAAGCTGCTTACGGCGATGCGCACCGACTGGCCGCGCTTCCGCACGCGGCTCGATGCACTCGCCGAAGAATACCAAGGACGCTGATGACGACGCGCGCACGGGCGAAACGGCCGTCGATCTTCGACGTGGCGAAACTCGCCGGCGTGAGTCACCAGACGGTTTCGCGCGTCATCAACGATTCACCGAATGTCGCCGACGCGACGCGCGCGAAGGTCAACGCCGCCATCGCCGAACTCGGCTACCGTCCGAGCAATTCGGCGCGCGCGCTCGCCTCGCATCGTTCGCGCACGATCGGGCTCATCGCCGGAGGCCAACGCTTCTACGGCACCGTCAGCGCGATGTCGGCGATCGAGACGGTCGCGCGCCCACGACATGTTCATCTCGGTCGCGCTCGTGCATGAGGCCGCGTGCACGCAGAAGGAATTTGACGAATTGTGCGGAGGCTTCGAACAGCAGGACGTCGACGCGTTCCTGATGTTCACGCCGACCGACGGCATGTTTGAGGCGGCCTGCCGCGCTCGCGTACGCAGCCCGCGCGTCATCGTCACGTCGACGCACGGCGCTGTCAGCATCCAGGAAGGTCTGCGGATGCCGGGCGTGCGCGAGCGCCGACGTATCTCGATCGCCGGCATCGACCAGTGGGGCGGCATGGCGTCGGTGATGGAACTCATCGTCAACTATGGTCACCGCAACGTGCTGTTCTTCGCCGGCGACACTGACTGGCGCGACGCGGCGACGCGGCTCGCCGCATGGAACAAGCTGTGCGTCGCGCGCGCCGTCAACTCGATCACCGTGCAGTGTGGGGCGTGGGAATCCGCGTCCGCGTACCGCCGGATGAACCACATCCTCGACAACATCGGTTCGAACGGCGGCAGATTGCCGACTTGTGTCGTCTGCTCGAACGACGTGATGGCGATCGGCGTCATGCGCGCATTGTACGAGCACGGGCTGCGTGTGCCGCACGACGTGAGCGTGACCGGATTTGACGACATGCCCGGCGTCGACAACCTCTATCCGCCACTGACGACGGTGCGGCCCGATTTCGACGACCTCGGCACGATGGCGATGAAGGAGATCCTGTATCTGCTCGGCGAACGCGACGAACCGGGATATGCGATCTCCAGACACGGCGTCGGACTTGCGCCGGCCGACCTGATTGTGCGGCAGTCGGTGCGCGCCGCCGCCCGGCGATGACAATGCCGACGATTTGCGTTCGGCGGCGCGAACGCGTAGACGTAATGGCATGACACGCAGACGCTCCCAGCATTTCGGCCGCAACTACATCAACAGCGCGGGCCTGTTCGAACGTGTGCTCATCGTGCTCGTCGTCCTCGTCGTCATCGGCGTCACGATCGGGCTTGTGCTGCCCCGTCTCAGTCCGAAGATCGCCGAGATGACCGGCGAATACCATGCGACGGGCTCGGCCGCGCAGACGCTCGACGGACTCGTCGTCAACGACCATCCGTCGTCGAAGGGATACGACCGCGAGAAATTCGGCTACCGGCAGACCGACGTCGACGGCAACGGCTGTGACGTGCGCGACGACGTGCTCGACCGCGACCTCGACGACGTACGCTACACGAAGCGCGGCGGCTGCAAAGTCCAGTCCGGAGTCCTCGAAGACCCCTACACCGGTGACGAGATCCATTTCAAACGCGGACGGGACACGAGTGCCGCCGTGCAGATTGACCACGTCGTGGCGCTGCAGAACGCATGGCAGTCGGGTGCGAACACATGGAGCGCGAAGAAACGCTACGAATTCGGCAACGACATGTACAACCTCATCGCCGTGGACGGTGCGGCCAACCAGGAGAAATCATCGGCCTCAGCCGCATATTGGCTGCCGGAGAACAGCGGCTACCGATGCGAATACGTCGCGCGGCAGATCGGCGTCAAGGACAAATACGGGCTGAGCGTCACGACGCAGGAGAAAAGGGCGATGCTCACCGTGCTGCGCAGCTGCCCGGGTCAGGCGGTGCCCGAGGAATGACGACGACGATTGAGCGAGCCGCGAACAGGCACCGATTCGTTACGTTGGCCTTCTAGGAGTGCTTGATAGGACAAGGCGACGAGGAGCGGCGATGGCACGGCGAAGTGAAACGAAACCAGATGGCACGGCGGGTGGTGTTCAGGAGCCGGTGGACATCGATACGCTCGGACTCGATGTGGAAGCCGCGCAGGACATCGCCATCGCACGCAAGGACGAAGGACTGCCGGAGAAGGCGGCACATGCGCTCGCCAGCATGCTCGGACCGGCTTTCGTCGCGGCCGTCGCCTATGTCGACCCCGGTAATGTCGCCGCGAATCTCACGTCCGGCGCGAAATACGGCTACATGCTCGTCTGGGTGCTCGTCGTGGCGAACTGTATGAGCGTGCTCATCCAATATCAGGCAGCGAAACTCGGCGTCGTGACCGGCAAAAGCCTGCCGCAGATCCTCGGCGAACGCATGGGCGCGGCCGGACGTTTCCTGTTCTTCATGCAAGCCGAAGTGATCGCGATCGCCACCGATCTGGCCGAGGTAATCGGCGGTGCGATCGCGCTCAACCTGCTGTTCGGCATACCGATGCTGCTCGGCGGGTGCATCATCGGAGCCGTCTCCACATTGCTGCTGTTCTTCCAGGGAGGGGAGACGCACAAGATCTTCGAACGTTTCGTCATCGGGCTGCTGCTCGTCATCACCTTCGGCTTCATCGCAGGGTTGTTCATGGATCCGCCGAACCCGCTCGAAGTGGCCGAAGGGCTCATCCCGCGCTTCTCGGACGGCGCCTCGGTGCTGATGGCCGCGTCGATGCTCGGCGCGACCGTCATGCCGCACGCGATCTACCTGCATTCGACGCTCGTCAACGACCATTTCGGCAAAGGCATCGACCGGCCGAGTGTGCCCGAGATGATGCGCGGCAGCCGCATCGACGTCGTATGGGCGCTCGCTATCGCCGGCAGCGTGAACATCGCGCTGCTCGTTATCGCCGCGAATTCACTGCACGGCATGGGTGGCACCGACACGATCGAAGGCGCGCAGCACGCGATTACGCAGGTACTCGGGCCGACCGTCGGCACGATCTTCTCGATCGGGCTGCTCGCATCCTCGCTGTCCTCCACGTCGGTCGGCACCTACGCCGGTTCGGAGATCATGAAGGGGCTGCTGCGGGTGAAGGTGCCGATGTGGGCGTGCCGCATCGTGACGCTTGTGCCAGCGCTCGTCGTGCTCGCGTTCGCGAGCAATCCGACCGAGGCGCTGATCATCGGTCAGGTGGTGCTTTCGATCGGCATCCCCTTCGCAATCATCCCGCTGATGCGCTACACCCATGACCGTGAGATCATGGGCAAATACGCCGATGGCACGGTCAAGCACATCATCTGCCTCGCCGTATGCGCCGTGATCGTGCTGCTCAATCTGGTGCTCATCGTTCTGACGGTGATGGGCAAGGCATGACAGCTACTTCGCTGTGACGGTGATGGGCAAGGCATGACAGCTACTTCGCTGTGACGGTTGCCGCGTCCTTCTGACGACCCAGCGCGCGGCGCACCGCTTCGCGGGTAGAGCCGGCATCTTCGCCCTTGACGCCGAAGACGACCAGCAGAATCATGATGAAGTTGATGATCGCACTGATGCGCAACGCCCATTCGATGCCGATGATGTTCGCGGCGATTTCGGTGCGGCCGGAGGACATCTGCGCTGCGGCGATCGAATACATCGTCAGGATCATGACCGGCGACCCGATCGCGCCGGCGATCTGCCGCACCGTGTTCGTGACCGCTGAACCGGCGGACACCTCGGCCGGCTTCAGGCAGTTAAGCGACCAGGTGGTGACCGGCATCATGACGAAGCCCATGCCGATCTGCCGGATGAACTGGCAGATCGAGATGTACCAGATCCAGGTGTGCATGCCGATCATGCTCATCATCACGGTGCCGAGGCACAGCAGCGTTGTGCCGACCATTGCGACCGGACGCGCGCCGAAGCGGTCGAGCGCCCGTCCGCCGAAGAACTGGGCGATCGCCTGCGCGATGGCGCCCGGCAGCATGACGAGACCGCTGATCGTGGCCGTATAGCCGCGGCAGTTCTGGATATACAGCGGAATGAGCACGACGAGAGAGCTGAACGCGAAGAAGCTCAGCGACGCGATAAGCGTGCCGATCGAGAAATGCGCGTTGCGCAGCACCGACAGATCCAGCAGCGCCGGACGGTTCGCCTTGCCGGCTTTGAAACGCTTCTCGCTATGGATCTGCCGTAGCACAAACCAGATGATGCCGCCGACGCCGATGACCATCGGCAGCCAGACGACCGGAGCCGCAAGCGGATAGGCCTGGATGTTCGTGAAGCCGAACATGAGGGCGCCGAAGCCGATAATCGACAGACCCACCGAGAAGAAATCCGCATGCGCCGTCTTGTCCGATGCCCCAAAGTTGTGCAGTCCGCAGGCGGCGAGCACGATCGCGATGCAGCCAATGACGGTCAGCGTGAAGAAAATCGAGCGCCAGCCGTTCATATCGGTCTGCAGGCCGCCGAGCGTCGGGCCGATCGCCGGGGCCACGGCCATTGCCATGCCGACGACGCCCATCGCCATGCCGCGCCGGTCAAGCGGAAAGATCGAGAAGACGGTGATCTGCAACACAGGCCACATGACGCCGGTGCCGGCGGCCTCGAGGAAACGGCCGAACAGCGCGAGCGGGAAGGTCGGGCTGAGCCATGCGAGCACCGATCCGACCGTGAACACGACCATCGACGCGATGACGATCTGCCGGGTGGAGAAACGTCGCGTCAGATACGCGGTCAGCGGCACCATGACGCCCATCGTCAGCTGGAAGATCGATGTCATCCATTGGCCGAGCGTCACCGAGATGCCGAAATCGTCGACAAGCGTCGGGAGTGCGGCGCTCAGCTGCAGCTGCGTGAAGTTGCCGACGAAGGTGATGAAGGTCAGGATTGCGAGCGAGATGAACGCCGGACGTGTCAGATGGCCATTGCGGTACGCGCGCTCGCGGGTGAGCACCGTGGACAGGGCGGCGATGCCGCGGTGTGCGGCCACCTCCGGCTCTGGTTCGTGATGCACTTCGCGCGTGTACGGACGTCCGCCGTGCGGTGCGGGCATGCCGCCGGGTCGTTCGTCCTGTGGATGCTCCTGTTGTCCGTGTGCTGCCATGCGTTCCTAGGTTCTTATCGGGATCGCGGCGCCGGTGGCCGCTGCTTCACTCAGTCTTCTTCGGTAGTCGTCACGGAGGCCTGCGCTTCGTCGACGACCGGCGTCTCGCCGGTGGGGGTGTCGTCGGCCGACTGCGCATCGTCCTGATTCTGCGGGCTGTATTCGGCGACGCTGAGCACGGCGATGCCGTCTGCGGTGCGCACGAAGACGTTCGCGCGGCCTCCGATCTCCTCGATGCCCTCGAGCAGATGCGAGATCGGCTCCGTGTCGAGCACCGGCAGCACCTGCGCGACGCCCTTCTCGTCGATGACGCGCAGCGTCTCGTCGAGTTCGCCGGTGGCGAGGATCTCGTCGATGCGGCGTTCGAACTGATGCAGCTCGTCGTCCTCGATTGTGTCGTCGCTTTCGTCCTGCGTGGTGACGGCGTCGATTTCGCCGGTCTGGATGTCGTCCTGCGTGTCCGGCGTGACGGTCGTCGTCTCCTCGATCACGTCGTCGGCCCCATCCTCGACGTATTCCGTATGTTCTGCCATCGTGGCCTCCTTCGAATCGGCATCCGTCGTCATGCGTGCAACGGTGCAAGGCGTGTCGGTGGTGGCCTCGGTGTGGTCGCATGGATGCTGTGGGATGCTCGGCGTAGTTGAGATACCTCGACACAATATTAGACAGGGGGCATTCCCTATTCACTATTCGAGAAACGAACGGAGGTGTCTACGCGGATGTATGGACGCGTGCGCAACGGGGACGGCCTGAACATGGTTCGCGTTATGATGAATGTTCGTATGCGCGGGGACTTGTGATCCGTGCCGTGATGCGACGTCGTTTACGCATCAGATGACCATGTCATTTCATCAGAGGGAGAATGATGAGCGGAACGCAGAGCGACGCGCAACTGGCTCAGCAGGTCGACCGCCAATCCGCCAAGGTGTTGCAATGGCGATTCGTCATGAACCTTGCGCTCATGGTGTTCGACGCGCTCGTGTTCTTCTGCGTGAATCTGGGTGTCATGGCGATGTACAGAGAGATGCGCGTCTTCACAACGCGCCTGCAGTGGAACGTCACGATCAATCCGTACCTGTACGCGGCGGTATGCGCGATCATCTGGGTGTTCTGCGCGCGCGTTGCCGGCGTCTACCACCGTCATGTGTTCGCCGACGGCTACCAGCTCAATGTCCTGCTGCTCAAGGCGACGTGCATCAGCTGGATCAGCATCTGCGCCGTCAACTACATCATGCAGACGACGATTTCGCTGGCCGATGTCACTGTGACCTGCCTGTGTGTCTGGATCGTTGAGATGATCGTGCGCATGGTCGCGAGGATGTTCCTGACGGCACGCCACCGCAAGGGCGAATACGCCTATCCGACCGTTATCGTCGGCTCTCCGGAGGGCATCGGACAGATTCTCAAGTTCCTCAACCAGCGCAAGCAGCTCAACTACAAGCCGGTTCGTGTCTGCCCGATTCGCGTGAACCGGGCCACCGGCCTCATCGAGGCAGATCCGGACCGTAATCTGCTCAAGGCCGAGGTGGAGGAGGCCTGGGGTGAGTTCATCCAGCCAATCACCTACGGCGACGACCTCGCCGCGCGCATCGCGCAGACCGGCGCGCAGACCGTCATGGTCACCGATGTGCTCGACCGCTTCTCCGACAACCTGAGCACCTTCGCCGTGCAGATGGAGGCCCTCAATCTGGAGATTGCGCTGATCACGTCGGCGCTCGACATCGCCGAGCACGCGACGCAGATGCGCAACATCCAGGGCATGAGCATCATGACGATCAGCCTGCCGCAGTATTCGCCGGCGTCGCGCATCAAGAAGCGCATCTTCGACCTGATCGTCTCGTCGATCGCGATCATCCTGTCGTCGCCGATCATGCTCATCGTCGCATTGGCGATCAAAATCGAGGACGGCGGCCCGATCTTCTACAAGCAGGAACGCATCGGTTTGCATGGCAAGCCGTTCTATATCCACAAGTTCCGCTCGATGCGTGTGGACGCCGACAAGCATCTCAAGGAAGTGCTCGAAGCGAATGGTCAGGAGATGGGCGCACGCTACAAGCTCAAGCATGATCCGCGCATCACGAAGGTCGGCAACTTCATCCGCAAGACGAGCCTCGATGAGCTGCCGCAGTTCTTCGACGTGTTCACGGGTTCGATGAGCGTCGTGGGCCCCCGTCCGCAGCGTGACTTCGAAGTCGAGGAATACGATCAGGTCTATGCGACGCGCCTGTTGGTCAAGCCGGGCATCACCGGTCCGTGGCAGGTCTCCGGCCGTAACGACCTGAACGAAGAGGAAAGCCGTCAGCTCGATGTGAGCTACGTGCAGGATTGGAGCGTCCTTGGTGACGTCGTCTACATCCTGCGCACGATCGGCATCGTCGTGCATCCGCACGGCGCGTACTGAGCAACAATAAACCAACCAAACCGAAACCAGAAGAATCGAGAACATGATGAAGATTGCGGTTGCCGGCACCGGCTATGTGGGCCTGTCCGTGGCATTGCTGCTCGCGCAGCACAACGAGGTGCATGCGTTGGACATCGTCCCGAAGAAGGTCGAGATGCTCAACGAGTGCACGAGCCCGATTGTGGACGTGGAGATCACGCGCTTCCTCGATGGCAAGCGTGACGGCACGATGGAACTCGACTTCCAGGCGACGACCGATCCGGCCGTGGCCTACACCGGCGCCGACTACGCGGTCGTCGCGACGCCGACGAACTACGACCCGAAGAAGAACTACTTCGACACCTCGAGCGTCGAAGCGGCGATCAAGGCGATTCGCGAATACGACCCGGACTGCTGGATCGTCATCAAGTCGACGATTCCGGTCGGTTACACGGCGCAGCTGCGCGAGAAGACCGGCGACGAGAAGATCATCTTCTCCCCGGAGTTCCTGCGCGAGGGTCACGCGCTGTACGACAACCTGCATCCGTCGCGCATCGTCGTCGGCGCGCCGATGGACGACGAGCAGGCCGTCGAAGCGGCGCACGTCTTCGCGAATCTGCTCGCGCAGGGCGCGGCGCCGGAGGAGCATGAGCGCGTGAATGCGGACGGCACGACCGGCATTCCCGAACTGGTGTGCGGCACGATCGAGGCCGAGGCGATCAAACTGTTCGCCAACACCTTCCTGGCGTTGCGCGTCGCCTATTTCAACGAGCTGGACACCTATGCCGAATCGCGCGGCCTCAACACGTCCGAGATCATCCGCGGCGTCTGCCTCGATCCGCGTATCGGAGGCCATTACAACAACCCGTCCTTCGGATACGGCGGATACTGCCTGCCGAAGGATTCGAAGCAGCTGCTTGCGAACTACGCGGATGTGCCGCAGAACCTCATCGAGGCGATCGTCGCGTCCAACGGCACGCGCAAGGACTTCATCGCCGAACAGATCCTCGCGAAAATCGAAGGCGTCGAGAAGCCGACCGTCGGTATCTACCGCCTGACGATGAAGTCCGGTTCGGACAACTTCCGCCAGTCGAGCATCCAGGGCATCATGAAGCGCATCAAGGCGAAGGGCGTTCCGGTCGTCGTCTACGAGCCGACGCTCGAGGACGCCGAGTTCTTCGGCAGCCCGGTCACGCATGACCTCGACGCGTTCAAGGACGCGGCGACGATCATCGTCGCCAACCGCTGGAACGACGAACTCACCGACGTCGCGAACAAGGTCTATACGCGAGACCTGTTCAAGCGCGATTGAGCTGTGATTCAGCTGATGGACGTCGAGTGTTGGTCAACGCGTGGCGTCCATCCATCTTGCATCTTGCTGTTGGAATGTAAACGTAATTCGAGGGAACGCGATGGGATGGTCGTCGACGATGGGGAAGATCCGCACGAAGCTGCAGTACGTGTGCAGCGCGACTCGCCTGTTCGGGCCGCGGATGGGGATGACGAGCCTGATGCATCATCTGGCACATCGTAATATCGGTGCATATTATGCCAAGCTCGTCGAGGCGTCATGGAAGCGCTTCATGAAGGACATCCCCTTTGACGCCGACGCGCTCGCCACGATGCCCGTGACCAATGACGGACCCATATGGGTCATGTGGTGGCAGGGTCTGGACGGCTCCGAGCCCCCGATCGTCCGCGCCTGCATTGACAGCATCAAGCGTCACGCCAGCGGGCGCGAGGTCCGCCTCATCACGAAGGACACGGTCGAGCAGTACGCGTCGCTGGATCCGTCGATCATGCGCAAGGTGCACGACGGCAAGATCACGATCACGACCTTGTCCGACATCGTCCGTTTCGCCGTGTTGAAGGAGCATGGCGGCATGTGGATGGACGCGACGATGTATCTGACCGCCGACCTGTCCGACAACGTCAGGCGATACACGTTCTATTCGATTCCGAACCATCAGAGCGCGCCCACGCGCAACTGGACCGGCTACTTCATGGGAGGCAAGCAGGGGAATCCATTGTTCTCCTATATGCTGCAGGCCTTCGTCACGCTGTATGGGTTGACCGACCACATCCCCGACTATTTCATGATCGACGTGATGCTCTCCGCCGCGTATACGCATATCCCACAGGTGCGCGCGATGATCGACGCGGAGCCGGTCAACAATCTGCATCGGCTGTATCTTGCGGGCAAGCTCGCCGATGCGAGCGTGGACCTGCCGGCCGACACCTATGCGTACAAGCTCTCCTATAAGAACGTGCAGCGGATTCCCGCCGCGCATACCGTGTACGGCGCGGTACTCGACGGCACGCTGTGAACGATACGGCGCTTCCCATGTGCTGACGATGTGCCCACAATATGCCAAGGATATGCCGACGAAGCCGCCGGCATGGAGGCATTCGAGCTTCGTGTGCTACGATGGCCACTCGTAATCATCGCCTGAAAGGCTCGTCGCCATGCCGCGCCGCCATGCTCATGGCGATACGCAGGCTGCATACCGTGCGTTGATTACACTGGTGACGTACAGGCCGAGTACGCAATCGGTGCGCGCAGAAGTGATAGGTGCTCCCGAAAGGAATCCAGGATGCCTCAGACGAATGTTTCAGTCATCATCCCCACGCTGAATGCGGGAACGATGATTGACGATCTGCTGACCAGCTTGGAGCATCAGCGCAGGGTGCCCGACGAAATCATCGTCGTGGACTCCTCCTCCGACGACGACACGCGTGACCTCGTGCGCCGTCATCCCGAAGTGCGTCTCATCGTCATCGACCGTAAGGATTTCAACCACGGCGGCACGAGGGACATGGCTCTGCGCGAAAGCAGCGGCGATTTTGTGTTGTTCCTTACGCAGGACGCACTTCCCGAAAGCGACCAATACATCGATGCCGTGCTCGCGCCGTTCGAGCAGGAGCGTGTCGCGCTCGTCTACGGCCGTCAGATACCGCGCGCCGACGCGCGCCCGGCGGAGACGCTCGTCAGGGAATTCACCTATGGGCCGAGTTCCTTCACCATTACGCCGCAGGATGTGCGGCGTCTGGGCATCAACGCGTTCCGTGCTTCCGACGTCTGCGCCGCCTACCGGCGCACCGCGTATCTTGAGGTAGGCGGCTTCGAGAACCCGGTGCTGACG
Source organism: Bifidobacterium sp. AGR2158 (assembly GCF_000424225.1). Classification (NCBI taxonomy): domain Bacteria; kingdom Bacillati; phylum Actinomycetota; class Actinomycetes; order Bifidobacteriales; family Bifidobacteriaceae; genus Bifidobacterium; species Bifidobacterium sp. AGR2158. The sequence continues at coordinate 178,523 of NZ_KE384151.1, read as the reverse complement.
AACGAGGACATGTTCATCGCGGCGCGCCTGCTGCATGCCGGGTGGCATGTCGTCTACGAGGCACAGGCGGCGGTCATCCATTCGCACAATTTCACATGGCGGCAGCAGTACAAGCGCAACTATCTGCAGGGCGTGGAGATGGAGAAGCACCGCGACATCCTCGGCTCGGCGCCGATCACCGGCGAAGGCTTCGCGATGGTGGGCCATACGATGAAGGGACTGCTCGCCCAAGGCAGGATCATCGACATGGGCTCGTTCTTCATCGATTGCGTGTTCCGCTATGTCGGCAACCGCAAAGGCAAGATCGACGCCAAACGCGCGGCACGTCGCGCATGAGGGGACAACCGATGCAGGAGCTGAAACCCACCCAGATGTACATCGTCTCCCACAAGGACTTCGACGCCCCGAACCTGGAAGGTTACACGCCGATCCTGGCCGGCGCCGCAAACAACACTGCGTCGATCGCGGTGCGCGACGACACGGGCGACAACATCTCCGCGCTTAATCCCGAGTTCTGCGAACTGACGGCGCAGTATTGGGTGTGGAAGAACGCGAATCTGGGCGACGACAACGTCGGATTCGTGCATTACCGCCGCTACTTTTACACCGACCACCACAAGACACGGATCGTCCCCGCATCGGTGCTCTCGCAGGATCTGCAGCGGTATGACATCATACTGCCCGAGCCGTGGGTGCTGACGAAGACGATCGGCACGCAGTTCGCGCAGTTCCACAACATCGACGACCTCAAGACAGTCCGCGCGATCGTCAACCGCCGCACGCCCCAGTTCGTGCCAGCCTTCGACGCGCTGATGCGCAGGCACGACCTGAGCTGCTACAACATGTTCGTCATGTCCGCACCGCGCTTCGACGCCTACATGACATGGCTGTTCGGCATTCTCGACGAGGCACGAGCGATGCTCGACGTCTCCGGATACGACGCCTACAACAGGCGTCTGTACGGCTTCCTCGCCGAACGTCTGCTCAACATCTGGGTGGACGCCCAGCAGCTGAACGTCAAACGCTACCCGGTGTACATGCCGGACGAAACGGCATGGAAGGCGAATCTGAGGTCGCGCGTCAAATCGCTCATGTATCTGCACAGGATCTGATGTCCGCGAGCGGCCCAAACAGTCTTCACAGAATCGAGGAACCACGCTGATGCGTTGTGCTGGAATCGTCGCCTTCAACCCCGAGATCGAACGGTTGCGGGCGAATCTGCGCGCCACCGCGCCGCAGGTGCGGCAGGTGTTCGTCTACGACAACGGCTCCGCGAACGCGCAGGACGTGCATGCGCTGTGCGAAGGCGAATTCGACAATGTGCATGTGATCGCCGACACCGAGAACCGCGGCATCGCGTTCGCGCTCAACCAGCTGCTTGCGGCCGCGCATGACGGCGGATACGCACATATCCTGATGCTCGATCAGGACAGCGTGCCGACCGAAGGCATGTGCGACGAACTCGAACGGCATCTGAGCGGCGACGTGGCGATGGTCAGCCCCTTCATCCTCGACCGCAACCGCATGACGATGGAGGAATACCGCGCGATGACGATGCCGCCGCTCGAACGGCTCACGCACGCGGCCAAGCACGGCGCGATCACCTCCGGCACGCTCAACGACGTCGAGGCGGCGCTCGCCGTCGGTGGTTTCGACGATGCACTGTTCATCGATTATGTTGACTTCGATTTCAACGAACGGCTGCTGCTCAACGGATACACGATCGTCAAGGACAACCGCGCCTGCCTGATCCATGAGAAAGGCAAATCGGAGAAGACCTTCGTCAGGGTGCCGCGACGCGGTCCCGGCGGCAAGATCGTGTGGCAGCCGCTGTACAAGCTAGGCTACGGTCCGATACGCTGCTACTATCAGGCGCGTAACCGCATCATCTTCTGGAAGAAGTACCATCGGTGGACCGGTTTGGAAGGACTGACGGAGATTCCGATGCTGATGGTGCTGTCATTGGTGTTCGAAGGCCACCGCGTCGCCAAACTCAGCGCATACTGCCGCGGCATCCGCGATGGCGTGCGCATGCATATCGAGGAGTATCGCAAATGACCGACGGCAACGTCGACGCCAATGTCGCGACGCATCCGGATGATCAGGCGGCCGCGCCGGCGGTGTCGGTCGTCATACCGGTCTACAACCAGCAGGCGTATATCAGCGACTGCCTGGAATCAATCGCACGGCAGACCTATGACGATGTCGAAATCATCGTCGTTGACGACGGCTCCACTGACGGATCGGCCGCAGAGACCGTGGAATACGCCAAACGGGACGCGCGGATCACGCTGCTCGCACAGCCCAACGCGGGCGTGTCGGCTGCGCGCAACCACGGTCTCGCCGACGCGCGAGGTGAGTGGGTCTGCTTCATCGATCCGGATGATACCGTCGGACCGCGGTATCTGGAGACGTTGATGGCGGCCGCACATGAGGATACCGACATCGTCATGAGCGCGTGTGTGGCATGCGGCACGGGCGGCGAGGAACGGCAGCATTTCTTCCCGCAGCCTTTCACTGCCTCCGATGCCGAACACAAACGACCACTGTACCACCAGCTGATCGATGGTTCGTATGCGCAACCGAAAGGCTTCGTCACGGCGATCGGTGTGCCATGGGGAAAGCTGTACCGCCGGTCGTTCCTGAAAGCGCAGCGGCTACGTTTCGACCCGCAACTGCCGCGCATGCAGGACAACATCTTCAATATGCAGGCTTTCGCCGCGGCGCGCAGCATCGTCTACATCGACGCGGCCGAATACCGCTACCGCGTGGGCGGATTGGGGGAGCGCACCTACCGCAACCATGCGCAGGGGCTCTACCATCCTGCCATCGACGCGCGTGCGCGGCTCATGCATGCATACGGATTGGATAAGGATCGGCAACTCTACGCAGCATGGCAAGAAGAACAAGTCAATCTGTATTTCCAGGAATACAAGGCTGCGATCATGCTGGCGCCGTCCGGGAAGCGGGTGGCGGCGGCGAACAAGCGTGTGCGGCAGCTGCGCCAGCGGCTCACTGACATCGATACATCGGTGCTCAGTGCGCCGATCCGATTGAAATACACGATGATGCGCAATCCCGTGCTGCGTGCCGCGGCTGCGAGCGCCATCGGTCTGCGTCAATGTCAAGGAGGGCAATCATGACCACGGACACGCCTCGATTCGGCTTCGTTGTGCTGCATTATCTTGCCGACGACGCGACCGGGCAATGTATCGAATCCATCAGACGGCACTGTGCGGGAGCCGACATCATCGTCGTGGACAACAACTCCGCGAACGGCAGCTACCAGCGGCTGCAGCAACGCTACGGCGACGATCCGGCCGTGACGTTGCTGCACAACCGGATGAACGCCGGATTCGCGCGCGGCAACAACGTAGGGTATGCCTATGCGCGCGATACGCTGCACTGCGACTTCATCGTAACGATGAACAACGATGCGACGGTGGTAGATGATGATTTCATGACGGTATGCGTTCAGGACGCGCAGGCCCACCCACAAGCAGGCGTCATCGGCCCGGACATCGTCTCCGGCAGGAACGGATCGCACTCCAACCCGATCTATGCGATGGTCGATACGCGCGCGGAAGTGCGCAGGCAGATCAGACGGTTCCGTGTGATCCTGCTGCTGCTGCATCTGCATCTGTTCGGCCCGCTCACCCGACTGAAGGCGAAACTGACCCATGCGGACACCGAAGCGCTTCCCGAACATGTAAACCGCACCGCGGACGCCATCGAGGGAAGGCCATACAAACTGCATGGTGCATGTCTGGTGTTCACGCCGGTCTTCGTCCGGCGTTTCGAGCACCCCTTCGATCCGGGCACGTTCCTGTATTTCGAAGAGGACATCTTGTTGATGCGTTGCCGTCGACAGGGATTGACGATGCTCTACGACAAGCGTCTGACGGTGCGCCATGCCGAGGACGTCTCCACCGACCGCTCATTGCCGCAGGACGAACGGCGCAGGATGATCTTCACGTTGCGCAACTACGTGCGCTCGCTGAACGTGCTGGACCGCTACGTTCCGGCGCGATGAACCGAACGGATTGCCCATCAACATACCAAAATACCAACGGTGCTCGTATGGATACACAGCTTAAACAACCCAAGATACGTTCCGTGAAATTCAACGTGGTTATGAACACGATCCTGACCACGTCCACATTCCTGTTCCCGTTGATCACGGTGCCATACGTGTCCCGCGTGTTGGGACCGGACAACAACGGCATCGTGTCGTGGGCGTTTACGTTCGTCGGCTACTTCTCGCTGGTGGCGTTATTGGGATTCAACATGTACGGCACGAGGGAATGCGCGAAGCTCAGGGACGACCGCGAACGGTTGAGCGCGGTCGTTCAGGAGCTGCTGGTCATTCTGATCTGTTCGACGACGATCGTATACATCGCGTTCATCGCCTTCGTCTTCGCGTTGCCGCGCACACGCGACGAGCTGCCGCTGATGTTCATCGTCGGCACCTCGATATGGCTTTCGGCATGCGGTGCGGAATGGTTCTACCGCTCCATCGAACAATACGAATACATCACCGTACGCAACATCCTGTTCAAGATAGCCAGCATTGTGCTGCTGTTCATATTCGTGCGTCGGACCAACGATTATCCGGCCTATGCGGCGGTCACCGTCCTCGGCACGACCGGATCGAACATCCTCAACATCCTCCGGTTGCGTTCCTTCGTCACGTTCTCCCGGCACCGTCCGATGCGTATCCGCCGGCATTTCAAACCGATGTTCGCATTCAGTGTCTCCAGCATCACGTCGGGCATGTATGGGCAGATCGACATGCTGCTGCTCGGCTTCTTCAGCTCGAACTATGCATTGGGCCTGTATCAGCTCGTATTCAAAATCCGCAATATATGCACCGGTGTAGGCGGATCGGTCACTGGTGTCATGCTTCCAAGGCTTTCGTATTACGAGGCGCAGGAAGGACATGACCATACGACCAGGCTAATGGCGAAGAACTTCAATTTTCTGCTGATGCTCGGATTGGCCATCATTGCCGCCTTGGTCATCTGCGCCGACCCGTTGATCATGATCCTTGGCGGCGGCGATTACCTTCCCGGCAACGCCGCGTTGCGGATCGGCGCGCCGCTGGTTCTGCTCGGTTCCATCGGATCGATGCAATCGCAGTACATGGTCGCCTCCGACCAGGAAAAAACCTACACCTATACAAATGTGGTCGGTTTGGTCATCGCGATTGTGCTCGAATGCATCCTCATCCCGTTGTGGGGCATCGACGGCGCGGCGCTCGGACTGGTGCTCACCGAACTGTCCGTCTACTGCATCCGCACATATATCCTGCGTGATTTCATGAAACAAGTGCGTCGATACACCGATTACGGGAAGATTGTGCTCGCCTGGGTGGTGGCGTTCCTGCTCGCCGCAGGCGTGTATTACCTGATACGCACATGGAATCCGTTCGCGCAGATCATCCTCACGGCGCTCGTGTTCTGCGGTGCCGATGGAGGCATACTGATGCTGACGAAGGAATCGTTCCTCACCGCGATGGTGAAGCGCAAGCGCTGAGACTACAGTGCACGTACCGTCGAAAGCTCGACGAGGCGGTCAGTGAGCTTCTTCGGCCAGAACCGGTACCTGAACACCGTACGGACACGTCGGCGCCGCGGCAGCTGCGGCAGTGCGCAGTAGGCGTCGAGCGTCTCGAGACCGGACGGTCGGGCATATGCGGCCAATGCGTCGCGAACATAGGCTGCCTGATCGATCATGCGATGCATGCGCGCCACGCGGCGCCGACGGATCGGGGCGCGATGGACGATAAGGCTCATCAGCGTTTTGAGACCCGAATAGCCGTGCGCGCCCATCGCGTTGTCGCCATGCTGCCGGTAATTCACCGTCGCCTGATCCACATACACCACATGGCCCAATGCCGCGGCGACAAGCGCGTAGCACCAGTCGTGCATGATCATGCGGTCGCCGTCGCCGTGCGTCACGATGGACTGGAGGACGTCACGCAATGTGGAGTTCATCGCGCTCGCACAGCCGGTGACGAGATTCTGCGCAAGCAGTTCATTCAGCTGGGTGCGGTGAGGATCACGGCCGATGAACCGCAGGAACGACGGTGCGATGACATAATTGTGCGCATCCACCACCACTAGGTCGGAGAAGGCAAGCAGCGGCGTATCCGACCCGTACTGCGCTTCGGCGGCATGCATGCGCTGCATGAACAGCGCCAGCTTGTTGGCATGCCACAGGTCGTCCTGATCGGCAAGGAACACATATCGCCCGGACGCCTGTGCCATCAGCGCATTGAAATTCGCCTGCGGGGAACCATGGCGCACATCGTGGGAGACGATGCGGATGCGCGCGTCCTGCGCTGCCAGACGTGTGATGATGTCGAGCGTGCCATCGGTGGAGCAATCATCGGAAATGCTGAGCGTCCAATTGCGCAAGGTCTGCTGTTGGATGGACGCGATCTGCTGTTCGATGTATTCCTCGCCGTTGTAGGTGGCCATGAGAATTTCGATGTCAGGTTGCATGGATGCGTTCTTTCCTCCGGTGAGTGGTGATACCCACGATACTCCGGCACCACAGTATGGGGATAGCGGCGGACGTCACGATAGCGCCCGCTTGCTAAGCTGGTCGATATGACTGATGCGTTTGAACCCAAGAACATCATCGTGACCGGAGGCTGCGGCTTCATCGGGTCGAATTTCGTGCACTACGTGGTGAACAACCATCCCGAGACCCATGTGACGGTGCTCGACGCGCTGACCTACGCCGGCAATCTCGAGAACATCAAGCCGCTGCTCGGCGACCAGGTGGAGTTCGTTCACGGCAACATCTGCGACGCACAGCTGCTCGACGAACTCGTGCCGGGCCACGACGCGATCGTACATTACGCAGCCGAATCGCACAATGACAACTCGATCGCCAATCCGGAGCCCTTCCTCAAGACGAACGTCGAAGGCACGTTCCGCCTCATCGAGGCGGCACGCAAATACGACGTGCGCTTCCACCACGTGAGCACCGACGAGGTGTACGGCGACCTCGCGCTCGACGATCCGGCGAAGTTTACCGAGGAGACGCCGTACCATCCGTCGAGCCCGTATTCGTCGACGAAGGCGAGTTCGGACATGCTCGTGCGCGCATGGCACCGCACCTACGGGCTGCGCACGACGATCTCGAACTGCTCGAACAACTACGGCCCGTACCAGCATGTCGAGAAGTTCATCCCGCGCCAGATCACGAACATCATCGAAGGCATTCGCCCGAAGCTGTACGGCGACGGCCTCAACGTGCGCGACTGGATCCACACCGAAGACCATTCGAGCGCCGTGTGGACGATCCTGACGACCGGCCGCATCGGCGAGACCTATTTGATCGGCGCGAACGGCGAACGCAACAACCTGACGGTGCTCAAGGACATCCTGCGCGTCATGGGCCAGCCGGAGGACGCCTTCGACTGGGTCAAGGACCGCCCGGGCCATGACCGCCGCTACGCGATCGATTCGACGAAGCTGCAGACCGAACTCGGCTGGCGCCCGACGCACACCGACTTCGAATCCGGATTGCGCCAGACCGTGCAGTGGTACGTGGACAATCCGCAGTGGTGGGAACCGGCGAAGGCCGCCACCGAGGCGAAGTACAAGGCGCAGGGGCAGTGATATGGCGATGATGGGGTTCCGTCGATGTGGATGGAGCCCCCATCATCGACCAATGGGACAACCGTCAGCAACAGCGTAAAGAGGAACGATATGGAATTCGAAAAGGAACTCAAGGTCACGACGACGAACATCCCCGGACTGCTCGTCTTCGAACTGCCGGTGCACGGTGACAATCGCGGCTGGTTCAAGGAGAACTGGCAGAAGGCGAAGATGACGGCGCTCGGGCTGCCCGAAGACTTCGAGCCGGTGCAGAACAACATCAGCTTCAACGCCAAGCGCGGAGTGACGCGCGGTATCCACGCCGAGCCGTGGGATAAGTTCATCTCGCTCGCCACCGGCGAAATCTTCGGCGCATGGGTCGATCTGCGTCCCGGCGATTCCTTCGGACAGGTCTTCACGACGCGCCTCGACCCCTCGCGCGCGATCTTCGTGCCCCGCGGCGTCGGCAACAGCTTCCAGGCGCTCGAGGACGGCACCGCCTACACCTACCTCGTCAACGCGCATTGGTCGCTCGAGATGAAGAAGACCTACACCTTCGTCAATCTCGCCGATCCCCAACTGGACATCCAGTGGCCGATCCCGCTTGAGGAATCGGAACGCAGTGAGGCGGATCTGCGCCATCCGATGCTCAAGGACGCCAAGCCGATGGAACCGAAGCGCACGCTTGTGACCGGCGCCAACGGCCAGCTCGGCCGCGCGATCCGCGCCTACGTCGAGGCGCACGGCCTCAAGGGCTACGAATTCACCGACATCGACGAATTCGACTTCTCCGATCCGGACGCCTACGCGCAGATCGACTGGAGCCTGTACGGCACGATCATCAACGCCGGCGCCTACACGGCCGTGGACAAGGCCGAGACCCTCGAAGGGCGTGCGCTCGCATGGAAGGCGAACGCCGAAGGCCCGGCGCTGCTCGCGAAGACGGCGCAGCGCTACCATCTGACGCTCGTCCATGTCAGCTCCGACTACGTCTTCGACGGCACGACCGAGATGCACCGCGAGGACGAGCCCTTCGCACCGCTCGGCGTCTACGGGCAGTCGAAGGCGGCCGGCGACATCGCCGTGGCGATGACCGACAAGTACTACATCCTGCGTTCGAGCTGGGTCATCGGCGACGGCCACAACTTCGTCAAGACGATGATGGCGCTATCCGACCGCGTCGCCGACGCCGACGATGCGCTGAACGAGGTGACGGTCGTCGACGACCAGTTCGGACGCCTCACCTTCACCGACGACATGGCGAAGGCGATCTTCTTCCTGCTTGACACGGACGCCGCCTACGGCACCTACAATCTGACCGGCTCCGGCGACGTGGTCAGCTGGGCGGTGATTGCGAAGGAGGTCTTCGCCGAAACGAACGGCAACGGCGAGCATGTACGCCCGATCAGCACCGAGGAGTACTTCGCGAACGCGAAGGCGCCGGTCAGCCCGCGTCCGACCTACAGTGCGCTCGACCTCGCGAAGATCGAGGAAGCCGGATTCGTCACGACCGACTGGCGTACGTCGCTGCACGACTACGTGCGCGCGGCGAAGGCCTGAAAGGACAAGACATGAAAGGCATCATCCTCGCCGGCGGATCCGGCACGCGACTGTACCCGTTGACGACGGTCACGTCGAAGCAGCTGCTGCCGGTCTACGACAAACCGATGATCTTCTATCCGCTGAGCACATTGATGCTCGCCGGCATCCGCGATATCCTGATCATCTCGACGCCGAAGGATCTGCCGAACTTCGAACGGCTGCTCGGCGACGGTTCACAGTACGGCGTTTCGCTGAGCTACAAGGTGCAGCCGAGCCCCGACGGCCTCGCTCAGGCCTTCCTACTCGGCGAGGAGTTCATCGGCGGCGACGCCTGCGCGCTCGTGCTCGGTGACAACATCTTCTACGGCAACGGTCTGGGACGTCAGCTGCGGCGCGCCGCCACGCTCGAACACGGCGCGACCATCTTCGGCTACTATGTGGACGATCCGGAACGCTACGGCGTCGTCGAATTCGACAAGGATCACAAGGCCGTGAGCATCGTCGAGAAGCCGGAGCATCCGACCTCGAACTACGCGGTGACCGGGCTGTATTTCTACGACGACCGCGTCGTCGACTTCGCGAAGCAGGTCAAGCCCTCGCCGCGTGGCGAACTGGAGATCACCGACCTCAACCGCATGTACCTCGACGACGGCAGCCTGCATGTGCAGACGCTCGGCCGCGGCTATGCGTGGCTCGACACCGGCACGATGGACAGCCTCTTCGAAGCGGGCGAGTTCGTTCGCACGATTCAGCGCGCGCAAAACATGCCGATCTCGGTCATCGAGGAGATCGCCTACGAAAACGGCTGGATCACGAAGGAACAGCTGCTCGAGGCCGGACACAAGTACGGTAAGAGCCCCTATGGCAGGCATCTGCTCGACGTGGCCGACGACAAGATCATGCTCGGCCACGACGACTGAGGCGATGCGCTGAGCTCGGCGAGTTCGCCGCGCATGGCTACAATGGCATACCGGCGTGCGCGCCCTCTGCGCGCGACGCCGGTGGCACGCCGTCCGTTGGATTCATCGTGGGCGGCATCCCAATGCGTTTTTTGGATGTTGAGGATTTATCACCGAGAGGAATCGTTATGCCCACACATGACGACGATGAGCATCGTATCGAAGCCGCGCAGGACGACGTGATGGCGAAGGACAACGGCGGCGTCGCATCGACAGACGGCACTGAGACAACAGATGGCGCAGCATCGAACGGCGTCGAGCGGCAAGACAAGCTGGCATGGTACCGGCGTATGCGCTGGTGGGGCTGGATCCTCATCGCGATCGCCGCGGCCATCGTCGCCTTCGCCGGCACGGTCGGCACGCAGGCGCTGCTCGTCAAGCATCATGAGGAGGCGGCGATCGCCGTCGTTAAGGACGCCGTAAAAAACAATCGCCTCAACGACCTCGACGGCGTCGTCGCCGACGTGCAGAAGCAGACACGCGCCGCGAGGGACATCACGAACGGCGGACTGTGGTCGTTCACCGAGAAGATCCCCGGCATCAAAGGCAGCATGCGCGTCGTGCGGATGATGACCGACGTCGCCGACGAAATGGCGCAGGACACGGCGCCGAAATTCGTCGATGTGGCGCAGAGAATCGACGTCAAATCGATCTACAAGAACGGACGCATCAACGTCGAACCCATCATGAAGACATTGCCGGAGCTTGACACGGCCGCGCAGTCGCTGCAGCGGTACACCGAGGAATTCGACAAGATCCCCGAACCGGGCATCGGCGTCGTCGCGAACGCGCTCAACAGCAGCCGCAGCATGCTCGACAAGGCCAATCGGTATCTGCAGCAGGGCGTGCACGAGTATCTGCCGAAACTGTCCGAATGGCTCGGCTACGACGGCAAGCAGACCTACGCGATTCTCGCGATGACTCCCGGCGAGATGCGTGCGAGCGGCGGCCTCGTCGGCGCTGTCGGCACAGTCATGATCGATGACGGCAAAATCGAGATCGGCGATTTCCAGAGCAATGCACAGTTCGCCAAGTATTCAGTTACCGCCCGTAATCTCAGCGTCGATGAGAACCGTCTGTACAAGCAGGATGGGCCGATGCAGCTGAACTACGACGTGCGCGATATTGCGAATTCGCCGGACAATGCGCGCGTCGCCGAGTACTTCAAGGACATCTGGGATCAGACGGATATGGGCAAGCACACCAAACTCGACGGCGTCATCCTGGCGGATCCGTTGATGGTGCAGAGCCTCGTCAAAGTCCTCGGGGACGTGAAGCTCGCCGACGGAACGGTGCTGACCGGCACGAACACCGCCGACTTCCTGCTGAATACGGCCTACAAAGAGTACGCGCCCGAGGACACGGACGCGATGTTCGGCACCGTGGCGAAGGCCTGCGTCAAGCGGCTTATGGGCGATCTGAGTGCGGGAAAGATGGTGGGCCTCGTCTCCGAGATGCTGACGCTCGCGCACGACCGTCATCTGTCCGTGTATTCCTTCGACCCGACGTTGCAGCAGATTCTGTGGGAACGTGGTTTGACGTCCACGGTGCCGCTCAACGAGGCCAAGCCGGAGCTCGGCATCTACATCACCGAGAACAACCCGTCGAAGATGGGCTGGTACATCAAGCGCTCCACGAAGATCACGCAGCTCGACTGCGGTGAGGAAGGCCCGGCGAAGTACCATGTGGAGTACACGATCCGGAACACGATGACCGATGAGGAATCGAAGACGCTGCCGCAGTACATCACCGGCATCAGGGCCGAATATCCCGACAGTCACGGCACGAGCTTCGAGAAGATCATGTTCATGCCGCCGGCGGGTGGCACGATGAGCAACTTCCAGGTCACCGGCAACGGCGCCGATCCGGTCGCCGACTCGCTCAACTTCAGGCTCATCTACACGACGATCACGCAGGTGCAGCCGGAAAGCACCGTCACCTACTCCTTCGATGTGACGGTGTCGCCGGACGCGACGCAGAAGCTCGGCGTCGACGAGACGCCGACGGCGTCGGCGAAGCCGGAGGTCACCTATGAGAAGCTGTGCCGCGTGGAGTGAGTATGCAATGACTGCGGAATGATCGAGAGACTGTGCGGTGACGGCGTGTCGCGATGACGGCCGCCGTGATGCCGCCGCCACATGTGACGTCACGCTGACGTCACATGTAGCGGCAATGCCGTTTTCCGCATGAAATAACGGTTATGACAGCCAGCTGCGGGGATGGGACGAATATTCGTGCCATCCCTGTTCGCTTATTCGCGTATGCTCGACGGCGACTCCTCCCGGCAATGCGCGGCACGTCGATTTTTAAAATACGATATATGGTATATACTCAAAGAGCAAGTGTCCAAAATCTCGACGTAAGGAAGTTCGAATATGTCGGTTTTACAAGGTTTTGAGCCCGTCAATCCTGCCAGCGCCGCAGGCAAAGCCGTGCTCACGGTGACGCCTCGGTACATGCGGTTCAACAAGAACACGGTGCAGGAATTGGAAGCTCCCAACTATGTGCAGATCCTGACGAACCCCCATACCAAGCAGATCGCCATCCGTGAATGCTCGGAGGCGGACCCCAACGCCATCGAATTCGTCAAGCCGAGCCGCAAGACCGCCTCGGTCACGCTGAACAGCCCGGTCGTGCTCAACGCCGTGCTCAGGTTCTTCAATTTCCCGCCGGTCGCCGATGACGAGGTCGCCTTCGCGCAGCTTAAGGGCATGCCGTTCCCAGACGACAAGACCGTCATCTTCGATGTGCGTGACTGCCGTCAGGGCGTCATGAAGAAGCGCGGCCGCAAAAAGGGCGTCGATTACAGCGCTTCGGATCAGGGTTCCACCCCGAGGCATGCCGCCTGATTGTTCTGGCGCGTCCTAAGCATTGAGCCCCCATGGTGTGCACCATGGGGGCTCAATGCTAGGTGAATGTGTAAATCTAGGTGAAAGTGCGCTTGCTGTGCGGCGGGATGAGCCGCGCCGCAAGCGTTTTAGGTCAGTACCAGTGGTTCGCCTGCCAGAACGCGTAGGCCCCCTGAATCGAGCCGTAACGGCCCTTGCAGTAATCCCAGAACCACTTGAGCTGCGTCTGGTAGTTCGTTGCCCAGTCGGCGCCATGCGAGGCCATCTTGCTGCCCGGCAGCGCCTGCGCCAGACCATAGGCGCCGGAGGACGGGTTCGTGGCCGTGACCGACCAGCCGGACTCGTGGGAGATGATGAAGACGGTGGCCGTGAAATCGGCTTCGGTGCCGCCGTTCGCGAGCAGGTAGTCATGCGCCCACTGCTGCATCTCGCCGACCGGGGCCGTCGTGCCGATGCTATTGTTCGACGCCGGCTTCGATTCGCTGGCCGAATCCGACGAGGAATTGCTGGACGAGTTGTCCGTCGTGGGCTGCGCGGCTGGCTGCGAATCGGCGGTGCCGACGAGGATGACCTTCTCGACCGGGGCCTTCTTGACCCATGAGGCGAAGGTATTCGAAGAGATAATCTTGTCGCCGCTGCGCTCGACGAGGTTCGTGCGTTCGAGGATGCCTTCCTGGCCTTCCGTCTCGACCTTCTCGGTGCCCTTCGGCAGCGACGAAGTCTCCTTCTTGACGGTGTTGAACGGGATCTTCGATTCCTCGGTCTCCATCTTCGCGCCGGCGCGGTTGATCGTGATCGTCGTCGATTCGTCGACCTTCGTCTTCAGTGACGGTTCAACGGTGTCGCCGCTTTCCAGCGTGATGTCGCCGGCGTCGAGCACCGACTTCACATCGGTGAAGTTCGTGCCGAGCACGGTGCGCGTCTTGCCGTTGATCGTGACGTTCACGTAGGTCGGCTCGCCGTCGAGCGCGTCACGTGCGTTGCCACGGGAGGCCGCATGCTCATCCGAGATCGAGTATGCGGTCGGTTGTGCGGTGGGGGTGCCGCTCGCATGGGAATAGATGCTTCGCGTGGCTGCACCGCCAGCCACGACCAGACCCACTGCCGCGCACACGGAGGCGATGCGAATCCACTGCCTCTTGGTGAGTGAACGAAGCGTCGGCTGGTCTGCTTTATGATGGGTAGCCATTGTGCTCCTCAACGTACGTCCGATGATCCTCGGCGGTATTCGCGGCCCCGGTCATGCGCAAGGGCGCCGCGGTGCGCGCGGTCGCATGGGACCGCCGCCGGCATGCACACTGAACAACAGTATATCGCACGTCCTTCGGCACGGCTTGGGAATATCGATATCTTCACAGTTCGGACATTGGCGTCCGCACATCGAGCCATCGAGCAGGGCATCAATCGGAAAACTCGGAGAAGTCGGCGGCCGAATACGGTGGTCGATTCGCGGGTCAGCCACCGGCGGAATGGCGCAATCCTGGCAAACGAAAGCCCGCCCCGGCGCACAGGTCGGGACGGGCGGTAATCGACGCGGACAGTCAGGTTACTTGTCTTCGTTCTCCTCGAGGATCTCGTGCGGATCCTCATGGTTCTTCTGCGCTTCCTCGAGCGCGGCCTGCACGTCGAGCTTCTTCGCCTGATCGATGATGTCGTCGAGATCCGGAGCGCGCAGCGCACCCGGCTCCTGATAGATGATGTGACCATCCTTGACGATCATCAGCGTCGGCACGGCCTGGACGTTCGCCTGTGCGGCGAGATCTTGATTCTTGTCGATATCGATCTTGCCGAAGAAGATGTCCGGGTTCGCTTCGCTCGCCTTTTCGAAGATCGGGCCGAAGGCGCGGCACGGGCCGCACCAGGTGGCGAAGAAGTCGAAGAACGCGATCTGATGGTCCTTGACTGCCTGCGGGAAGGTCTCGGTGGTGATTTCCTGAACTGCCATGGTGGTCTCCTTAATGACGTTCGTTCTCGATGGGTCTGTCATGCACAACCGCATCGACCCCTCCAGCATTCCACAAACACGCGGGAGCGGCACCAAATCAGCCAGCGGGGGAATCACATCGCCGACACGCCGCTTCCGCGCGCGGCGCCCGCGCATCGATAATGGGAACATGCCAGTTCTGAATGACGAAGTGCCGGACGACGACGATTACGACGCGGGGCGTCGTCGCGGCGAATTCGACCACATCACCCCGGAGGACTTCACCAGATCGCGCGGTTCGGGACGCGTCACGCCTCCCGGATGGATCGACGCGAACGAACTCAATCGCGTGCGCCGCGAAATGCCGGTCGCCTACGTCGAGGTCGTGCCGGTGCGCGTCGACGACTTCGGACGCGTGACGAGCATCGGCTCGTTGCTGCGCGTCTCCGACAGCGGCATGATCGTCGAACGCACGCTCATCGCAGGCCGCGTGCTCTATCACGAGACGATCCGCGAGGCGATTGCGCGCAACATCGCGAAAGATCTCGGCGACATCGCGCTGCCGGTACTGCCGCAGGGGCTGACGCCGTTCACCGTCGCCGAGTTCTTCCCGACGCCTGGCGTCTCGCCATACTACGACGAGCGGCAGCACGCGATCGCGCTGTGCTACATCGTGCCGATCGCCGGCGACTGTAAGCCGCAGGATGAGACGCTCGACGTCGAATGGGTCGATCCGCGCTCGGCGGACTTCAACGAATTCCTCGAACAGATGAGCGACGGCCACGACTATATTGTGCGGCAGGCGCTCGCATGGACCGGGCTGTGACGAAATCGGCGGACTGTCGAAATTGGCGGACTGTGACACGGTCATCGTGACTGTGCAATGATCGTGACGGCGGCGGCCGCATACGACGTGGACAAGGAGAGGCAAGGATGACGCTGACGATCGAAAATCACATCTACAGGGACGGCGAGGGGATGCCGCTCGTCCTCGTGCACGGATTCCCGGTCGACCACAGGATGTGGGACCGCTGCGCGACGGCGCTGATGGAGACGACGGACGCGCAGGAGCTCGCGCAGTTCCCGATCTGGGCGCCCGACATGCCGGGAGCGGGCGCATCTGCGGTGCCGACGTCGCAGGAAAGCGGCGAAATCGCCGCCGACGGCACGTATCCGCAGGCGCTGGACCTGATTGCCGACGCCTACGTCGACCTGCTGCACGCGGCCGGCTACGAGCAGGCGATCTGGGCGGGACTGTCGATGGGCGGATACGTCGTCCTCGACATCCAGCGCCGCCACCCCGAGGTCGTCGCCGGCGTCGCGCTGCTCGACACGAAAGGCGACGCCGACAGCGAACAGGCGCGTGAGAGCCGCGTGCGCATCGCGAAGGAATGCGTCGAACGGCATACGACGGAGCCGGTCATGTTCTTCACCGACGTACACCCCGGCGATTCGAGCGTCAAACGGTCGCCGGCCTACATCGAGCAGTTCGGCACATGGATCCGCGAACAGCAGCCGGCGGGCGTCGCATGGCGCGAACTGATGGCGGCGGGACGGCCCGACCTCAATGATCAGTTCGCGAACATCACGGCGCCTGCGGCCGTCATCTGCGGCGTCGACGATCCGTCGAGCAGCCCGAAGGTCATGCAACCGATCGCGGACGCGATGACGCGCACCGACGTAGCCTTCACGGAGATTGAGGACTGCGGGCACTTCAGCGCGTGGGAGCGGCCGCAGATCGTGGCGGACGCGCTGCTCGACCTCATCGCGCGCGTGCCGCGCGGCGTCGACGAGAATCGATAGGCGGGAATCGGGCGCAGAGAATCGGCCGGTGGCGCACAAGGTATCGCGCAACGCGTAGCCACCGCGGCGGCGTCATCACACGCCGTGCCCTACAGTGGAGGGGAGCGGTGCGCCGGCCGGATGGGTCGGCGCACCCGACGAAACAGACGACGACCGGAAACGGTCCCGAGGAGATGATGCCGATGTTCTCATCGCTCGCACTGACGCAGGCACTGCCGTACCTGCCGCTCGCACAAGGCGACATCGATTACGGCGTGGAACGGCGCGCCGATCCGCGCCTCATCGATGACGTGCTGCGCGAAACGGGCACAAGCGTCGTCCTCACGCGTGCGGGACTGCTCGCCGTGCCCTTCGGACAGCGCGCGCTCACGCGGCAGTCGAACGCGCATATGCGACTCGCGACACTGCCCGGAGGGTACGTCGCCGACTCGTTGCCGCACCATCCGGAAGTCAAGGCGATCTATCTCGGCTCCTACGCGGGCGCTGAGCCGCAGCACGTCGTCGCGCTCGACCTGACCGACGTCGCACCCATGCCGGCTGCGGACGCCAACGCACGGCACGTCGACGACGAATTCGACGACGCGGCCGGCGCGCGCGACACGCACGACGGCATCTTCGCAACGGCGATCGCACGCTTCGACTGGGTCGATCTGCGCGGATTCGCGCCACGCGCGTCCGCGCGGGAGATCGGACAGGCGACGACGATGCTCGCCCTGTCGAACTGGTTCGCCTACCAACGCCACTGCCCGCACTGCGGATACCCGGTCGAGCAGGCGATGAGCGGATGGGCGCAGCGCTGCACGAACTCCGAAGACGACTTCCGGCTGCTGTTCCCGCGCGTCGAGCCGGCCGTCATCATGACGGTCGTGGACGCGCAGGACCGGCTGCTCCTCCAGCACAACAAGGCATGGCAGAACCCGCTGCTGTACTCGGTGTCCGCGGGATTCGTCGAGGCGGGCGAAAACCTCGAACACGCATGCCGGCGCGAAACGCTCGAGGAAACCGGCGTCCGCGTCGGCGAAGTCAAATATCTGGGGTCGCAGCCGTGGCCGTATAAGCTGTCGCTGATGATGGGATTCAAAGGGCAGGCGCTCAACACTGACGTGCAGGTGGACGGCGAGGAGGTCGCCGACGCGCGATGGGTGACACGCGACGAATACACCGAGCTGCTCGTGACCGGGCAGATCGAAGCGCCCGGCAAGGCGACGATCGCGCGCGTCATGATCGAGGAATGGTACGGCAGGCAGATCTGAGGACGAGGCGGGGTCGCGCGGTGATTGCGCGGGTGCGTGATAATCGTCATCAAACGATAATCGTCATCAAACAAAGAATCATCAAGGAAACGAGGAACCATGGCACAAGAGGAACAGGCGGACAGGCTCGACATCCCGCGCCATCTGCAATACAGCGAAGACCACGTGTGGGTAGACGATTCGGTCGAACCGGCCATCCTCGGCATCACCGAATACGCGGCCGAACAGATGGGCGACATCGTCTTCGTCGACCTGCCGCAGGTCGGCACGCGCGTCGAAGCAGGCGACGAACTCGTGCAGGTCGAATCGGCGAAAGCCGTCGAACCCGTCATCAGCCCCGTCGCCGGCACCATCAAATACGTCAACCACGAAGCCGAAGACGACGCCGCGATCATCAACGACGACCCCTACGGCGAAGGATGGCTCGTCAAAATCGAACTCGACGACGACGTCCCCGAACTGCTGAGCGCGGACGAATACGCGGCCGTCATCAGGAAATAACGGCGCGCGGCATGACCACATGCCGCAGCCTTGCGAGGGAAGAACGAAGGAAGCGGCCATGAGCGATCCAGGTGCATCGGAACGACGGCTGAGAACGACGAAACGACTGCTCGACCACGCGCTGAACGAAATCGAGCGGGAAGGACGCATCAGGCTGCGGCATGTGCAAAGCACGCCGCGACCCACGGACGAAACGGACGAACTCGTCGAAGCCGACGCGGCGCTCGCGCAGCAAAAGGCGCAGGAGAACGGCGACATCGCGCCCGCCGCAGTCGCGCTGCGCACGACGTCGGCGGCGACGGCAAGCGACGACATGCCGACGGTCGCCGTGCCGCTCGGCGAAATCGCGACCGGCGTGCCGAACAAGCGCCTCGCGCGCAAACGGCGGCTGCACGTGACGAATCCGCTCAAAGCGGTGATGAGGAAAGCCGTCATCGCCGCGTTCGGCGTATGGATCAAAGTCTCCACGACGCTCGTGCGACACCTCAACTGGTTCCCGAGCGTCAAACCCTACGTCGGATATGGCACCGAGGAATACTCGCGCCTCGTCTGCCGCACGATATACGCGCCGACGCGCGCGAAGCCGCATACGCCGATGCGAGGCATCCACGCGATGCTCGAAGTGCCGGCGGCGCATGAGCGCGTGCGCATCGACATCGACGATGTGCCGCTCAAGACGGTGCAGGTCGGCACGATGGAGATTTACGATCCGATGGACCCATCGCGCAGCCAGACGATGGACTACTCGGTCTCCGACTCGTCGGGATACCTTGATCTGCTCGCAGAACACAGGCTGCAGCCGGGCATCCACACGATCAGCTGCACGGTGCCGCGTCGGCCGGCGGTCGAAGCGGAACTGTTCACGATCCCGAGCGACACGAAGGTCGGCGTCATCTCGGACGTGGACGACACGATCATGGTCACGCAGGTGCCGACCGTGTGGAAAGCCGCCTACAACATGCTGCTGCTGTCACCGCACAAGCGCGCGTCGGTGCCGGGCATGGCGGTGATGTACAACAAGATCCGGCTGATGTTCCCGAACGCGCCGTTCTTCTACCTGTCGACGTCGCCGTGGAACGTCGAAAGCCAGATCCGCGGATTCATCACCGACTACGGGTTCCCGGACGGGCCGCTGCTGCTGCGCGACCTCGACCCCAGGCCGAAGACCTTCGTGCCGTCGGGCGTGCAGCACAAGCTTGAATACGCCGAACAGCTGATGGAGGACTTCCCGGACATGAAGTTCATCCTGATCGGCGACGATGGGCAGAAGGATCCGACGACCTACGCGCAGATCGTGCGGCGGTATCCGGGGCGCGTGCTCGCGATCGGCATCCGGCAGCTGTCGCCGCGCGAGGCCGGCGCCGGGCTCGTGTCGATGTCCGGGTTCGCGACGACGCAGCCGGTGCCGGACACCGACGTGCCGGTGTTCACCGGCGCGACCGGCGCGAACATGATGAAGACGATGCTGCCGTACCTCGAGCAGTTCAGGTGAGCGGGCAGCGGTTCATTGCGGTAGGTGTGAGCCGAATCCCTGTGGCGGTGTGCTGTATGGCCGATAGGGCCATACAGCACACCGCTTTCTCTTTTTCTTTTCCTTGTCGTGTTCGTCCTGTTTGTCTCTCCGAAAGGGGCTGGTCGGTCCTGTATCGGTGTGTGGTGGCAGGTGTGATGCCTCCGAATCCGGCCTCAAGGGCGTCCCGGAAACCCTATCTGTGTTGAGGGAGAGCGTCTTCTCGGTCGGGGCGAAGTATCGGCGGTTTGGGGCGTTGGAAAATAGCGGAAACGGAGCACCATACTCGCCTTGGTTCGGGATGTTGCTCTCCCTCAGCACGGATAGGGCTCTGGGCACGACCGGATGCGGGTGCTGGTGGGCGAAGGGAAGGGGTATGGGCAGCTGGCGGGCCGGGGGTGCGTATAATCGGCGCATGACCAACGAGCAGAACGCGCAGGCGCCCATGCGGCCGCCGCAGGCCGCGCGGATCCACAGCGAACGCAACTTCCATGACGACGTCTTCGCCGACCCCTACGAGTGGATGCGGGACAAGGAGTCGCCGCGTCTCAAGCAATACGTGGCCGACGAGAACGCGTACACCGAGTCGCGCATGGCGCATCTCGGGCCGTTGCGCGAGCGGCTTTTCGAGGAGTTCCGCTCGCATGTCCAGGAGACCGACATGTCGGTGCCGACGCGCATGGACGGCTACTGGTACTACGCGCGCACGCAGGAAGGCAAGCAGTACGCGGTCCAGTGCCGGCTGCCGGTGCAGGACGAGGACGACTGGAACCCGCCGGAGATCGACGCGACGATGCGCCCAGGGACGCTCGAGGGCGAGCAGATCGTCCTCGACGCGAATGTCGAGGCGCAAGGTCATGACTTCTACCGCATCGGCGGCATGGACATCAGCAAGGACGGCCGGTGGATGCTGCTCGGCGTCGACACGAACGGCGACGAACGCTACGATTTCACGATCCGCGAGATCGCGACCGGCCGTGAGCTGCCGGAACGCTTCGAAGGCATCGCGGCAGCCTGCTTCACACCGGACGCGCGCTATGTGTTCTACACGGTGCTCGACGAGGCGCAGCGGCCGTGGCTCATCCGCCGGCACAAGGTCGGCACCGACATCGCCGACGACGTGGACGTTTACCGCGAGGACGACGAGCGCTTCTGGACGGGCATCGGCGTGTCCTTCGACGAGAGGCATCTGGTGATCGGCACCGGCTCGAAGACGACAAGCGAAGTGCTCATGCTGCCGCTGACCGACCCGGAAGGCGAATTCACGCCGTTCATCCCGCGCAAGGAGGGCGTCGAATACGACGTGAGCTTCGCGACCTTCGAAGGCGCCGGCGAACACGGCGAGGATGTGCCGGTCGCAGTCGTCTACCACAACGCGACAAACCCGAACTTCGAAATCGACGTCATCGACATGCGAGAGCACGCCGCCCCATACACGTTCGGCGACGGCATGATGATCGCATGCGGCTCGCCGTACGGCTGCGAGCTCGGCGACGCCGTCATCGAAGGAGCGTCGGCGATGCCGGTCGGCACGCCCTTCGACGATCCGCGCAACCCGGAGCTGCTGCGCGGCGTGCGGGGCCTGGCGATCGACGGCATCGCGCTGCACCGGCATTTCGTTGCGCTGTCCTACCGCGCCGACGGCTTGCCGCGCCTCGCCGTCATGGGCAAGAACGCGGCCGCCGACGATTTCCTCCACGGGCGTCCGTGGCGTTTCGAGGCGGTCACGCCGCCGGCGCTCGACGGCGATTGGACGCCGCAGGACGTGTCCGCCCCCGCATTGGACGGCTTCGACGGATCGGCCGAACGGCTTTACACCATCGGCACGAGCGGCAACCCCTCCTATGATGCGCCGCGCATGCGCTACCTGTTCACGAGCTACACGCGGCCCGGTGAGCTGCACGAGCTCGACACGCGCGACGGCTCCGATGTACTGCTCAAGGAGGCGACGGTGCTCGGCGGCTACAATCCGCGCGATTATGCCGAACGTCGCGTCTGGGTGACGGCGCGCGACGGCGAACGCATCCCCGTCTCCCTTGTCTATCGGCGTGACGCGATGCGCAAGGGGATGCCGATGTTCGTCATCGGCTATGGCGCTTATGAAATCAGTTCCGATCCGGGATTCTCGATTGCGCGGCTGAGTCTGCTCGACCGCGGCGTACTGTACGCGGTGCCGCATGTGCGCGGCGGCGGCGAGATGGGCCGCGCCTGGTATGAGAACGGCCGCAGGCTGCGCAAGAAGCACACCTTCGAGGATTTCGTCGACGTGACCGCGGCGCTGCAGGACTGCGGACTCGCCGACCCGGCGCGCACCGTCGCGAACGGCGGTTCGGCGGGCGGCCTGCTGATGGGCGCCGTCGCGAACATGGCGCCGGAACGCTACGCCGGCATCGAGGCGGATGTGCCGTTCGTCGACGCGTTGACGACGATGCTTGACCCGTCGCTGCCGTTGACGGTGACCGAATGGGACGAGTGGGGCGATCCGCTGCATGACGCCGAAGCCTACCGTTACATGCGCGACTATTCGCCGTATGAGAACGCGCCGATGCCCGAGCCGGCGGCCGAGGGCGCGGCGCGCGCCGTATGGCGTGACGGCGAAGCCGTGGCGCAGTATCCGAAGATCTTCGTGACGACGTCGATGAACGATTCGCGTGTCCTCGTCGTCGAGCCGCTCAAATGGGTCGCGCGGCTGCAAGCGGCCGGCCTCGACGCGCTCATCAGAATCGAGGTCGAAGCCGGACACGGTGGCGGCACCGGGCGGTACAAGCAGTGGCGCGACGTCTGTTATGAGAACGCGTGGTGCCTGGAAGCGATGGGCGCCGAGGAACTGCTCGAATCGGCTGTGCGCTGATGCGGCGCGTGGTGCCGGTGCAACCGTTGCCGGCACCACGTCTCAATCGAAATTCCACTATGTGGAATCGATGGGCGACGCTGTCCACGGAATGAACGGCGTCGCATGGACGCCGTCCGCGCGCGTGTACGCTCGCATGTCATGAGCGAACACAAGCAGTACACGATCGCCGTCATTCCCGGCGACGGCATCGGCAAGGAAGTCACCCCGTGGGCACAGCAGGCGTTGGAGAAGGCGGCCGCGGACGTGGCGGAATTCAACTACGTACCCTTCGATCTGGGCGCCGAACGCTATCTGCGTGACGGCGAGATCCTGCCGGACGAGGATCTCGAAGCCATCAAGAAGACCGACGCGATCCTGCTCGGCGCGGTCGGCGACCCGCGCGTCAAGGCGGGCGTGCTCGAGCGCGGGTTGCTGCTCAAGCTGCGTTTCGCGCTCGATCAGTATGTGAATCTGCGTCCGTCGAAGCTGTACAAGGGCGTCACGTCGCCGCTCGCCGAGCCGGGTGACATCGATTTCGTCGTCGTGCGCGAAGGCACCGAAGGCCTGTACTGCGGTGCCGGCGGCGCGATTCGCAAGGGCACCAAGCACGAAGTGGCCACCGAAGTGTCGATCAACACGGCGTATGGCGTCGAACGCGTCGTGCGCTATGCCTTCGAGCTGGCAATGAAGCGCCGCAAGCACGTGACGCTCGTGCACAAGAAGAATGTACTCGTCAACGCCGGCGACATGTGGCAGCGCATCGTCGACAAGGTCGGCGAGGAGTACCCGGAAGTCACGCACGACTACAACCACATCGACGCGGCCACGATATACCTCGTCAACGATCCGCAGCGTTTCGACGTCATCCTCACCGATAACCTCTTCGGCGACATCCTCACCGATGAGGCGGGCGCAGTCGTCGGCGGTGTCGGCTATTCGGCGTCCGGCTGCATCAACGCGATTGACGAATATCCGTCGATGTTCGAGCCGATCCACGGTTCGGCGCCGGACATCGCCGGCAAGGGCATCGCGAATCCGACGGCGGCGATTCTGTCGGCAGCGATGCTGCTGCGCCATCTTGGATTCGACGACGCCGCGGCGCGCATCGACGCGGCCGTCGAGGCGGATATCGCCGAACTCGGTTCGACGCAGCGTTCAACCGACGAGGTCGGACGCGACATCCTCGCGCGCATCTGAGCGTCGCCCGGATGACTGGACGATGTGGTCGGTGGTGTTTGCGGTTTGCGCGACGCGTAAACGCCAGCGACCGTTCTTCGGCACTCGGCGGTAGACTGGGCGTCGTATGTGCAACGAACCGCGCAAGCGGTTCCCGGTAACGAAATCACGGCTTCGTGCCGTACGAAAGAGGTAATCATGTGCTGCAACTGTGAAGAAGCTTCGATGAACTACAGCAACGGCTTCCAGACCTATGCGCGTCCGACGGCTGGCCCGTACATCGCGACGACCCACGTCCCGAGCGAATACGGCCCGGTCTACGTCGACTGAGCGCATTCGACACAGCGTCCGACGGACGTCCGCATCGGTTTGCGGGCGTCCGTTTTTGTTTTTCGGCGCGTTGGGGTGGGTTGGTTCGGCCGCATCCCCGGCACTTTCCGATTATCTTATCTCTGGTGCCATCTGTGTTGGTGATGGTCGCGGAGGAGGCTAGGGGCGATCATCGCAGGCGCGTACCGTGACTGTGATGGTCGCGGGGAGGCGTGGCTGCGATCATCATGGGTGCGGGTTGCGGCAATGGTGTTCGCGGGGAAACACGGTTGCGATCATGGCGGGGACGGGTTGTGGCAGTGGTGGTCGCGAGGAGGCTGGGTGAGATCATCGCGGAGATGGGTGGTGATGATGGTGTTCACGGAAGGGATGGAGATAGAACATCGCAGGATGGGTGGGGAGGGTGAGACTGGGCTGGGGCGGTGCGTTAGGCTGAAAGGAGGGAAACGTGCAGCCAATTCCCAATGAAGATGGCTATCGTTGGCTCTAGAACCAACGACTGCGCCTGCTGCGCATGAGGAATCGAGGAACCAATGACACAACCACAGATCAATCCGAACGAACCGGTCAATCCGAACGAGCCGACCAACCCGGCCGATACGAACACGGATCCGCAGACAGTGTCCTTCGAACAGACGAGCGTGACCGATCCGACGACCGGCGACACGCTGACCGAGACGATCACCACCGAAGCCGTCGCGGACACCGCCGACGGTGCGTCCGACGTCACATCCGCCGATGCCGCGTATGACACGGTCGCGAGCGCCTCTGCCTCCGCTTATGATGCGACTGCAGCGACCCCGACCTCCGACTCCGCCTACGGCACCACCACGTCCGCTTACACTGCCGGCGCGTCCGCATATGACGCGTCTGCCTACCCGCAGACGCCCGCCGACATGCCGGCGGTCGATTCGATGGGCAACCCGTATATGACGACGCCAACGTCGAGCCCGTACGAGCACGCGCCGTCGTATGACGCGACCACGTCGACGATGCCGATGGGCGCGGTGCCGAACTACGCGGCCCCGAACATCGTGCAGCAGCCGAACTACACCGTGCCGAACGGTGGCCATCCGCAGGGCGCCTACGCCGCGCCGACGACCTACTACGTCGCACGCAACAAGATCCTCGCCGGCCTGCTCGCGCTCTTCTTCGGCATGTTCGGCATCCACAACTTCTACCTCGGCTACACCGGCCGCGCCGTCGCGCAGCTGCTGTTGACGGTGCTCGGCTGGATCGTGCTCGGCCTGGGACCGCTCGCCGCGCTGATTTGGTCGTGGGTCGAAGGCGTGCGCATCCTCACCTCCGATTACGGCACGCCCGAACATCGCGATGCGCGTGGCGTCGAACTGATGGACTGACGGGACGCGCCGATGACCGACCGTTCCGGCTCCGTCAAAGTGCCCGGCGGCAAGCTTGTCCGTGTGACGCTTGCCGCCGGCGCGCGTCTCGACGGTGATTTCTTCGCTGACGGCGACGCGCGCGACATCATCGCCTCCGTCGAGAGAATCGTCGCCGACGCCGCCCGCGACCTCGACACAATCCTCGCCGCCGATTCTGACGAATCCACCGAATCCACCGAATCCACTGCGTCCGTCGAATCTACTGATTCCGTTGACCCCGACGCACCCACTGTGCGCGCGGTGGAGGGGTGGTATCGGGAGACGGTTCGGTGGATTGATGACGTGCTTGGGGGACGACTCGTCGGGGCGAACGCGGACGCGATCGCGTTGGCGACTCTGCGCGCGGCAGCCGGGGACAGCGCCGTCGCGCGCGCGTTCGAGGCGCGTCATATGGCGCAGGTGCGTCGGTCATGGCAGGCCGCGCAGCATCCGTACACGTCGACGCCGATGCGCATCGGCGCCGACGAGATCGAGGCGCGGTGGGCGGCACTGCGTCCGCGCGTCGTCGTCGACCGGCCGCGAATGCCCGAGGAGCAGATGGCGCTCGAACCACAATGGGCGCGGCAGGTCGCCGCCGGCCTACGCGCACCGACGATCCGCATCTGGGATTGGGCGGCGCCGGCCGTCGTCTGCGGCCGTTACCAGTCGATCGAGGACGAGGTGGACGTGGCCGCGGCACGCGCGCGAGGCGTGCACATCGTGCGCCGCGGCACCGGCGGCGGCACGATGTTCATCGAGCCGGCCGACACGATCACCTATTCGCTCTACGCGCCGCTGTGGTTCATCGACGGCCTCGACGCCGTGCAGGCCTATCAGCTGTGCGACGCATGGCTGCTCAAGGCGCTCGTCGAATGCGGCGTCCACGCGCGCTATGCGGGTCTCAACGACATCGCCGCCGACCCCGCCGACCCCGCGCAGATCGGCGGCAAGATCGGCGGTGCCGCGCAGATGCGCGTCCCGGCGCGCGACGGCGGCCCCGGCTGCCTGCTGCACCACGTCACACTCGCGTACGCAATCGACGCGTCCGCGATGGCCGACGTGCTCATCACCGATCCGGAGAAGATGTCGGACAAGGCAGTGAAATCGGCACGGCGGCGCGTCGAGCCGATGACGGCGCAGACGACGATGACGCGCGCGCAAATCGTGGCGACGATGGCGCGCGTCGCGGCCGATTTCGGCACACGCACACGGTAGGCGGCGCGCGATCGAACATGCGACGGGTGCGGCCAACGGGGAGCGTCGTTCGCGTCGCCGCGGCCGCGACGGTACAATAAACGATGGTGTGCGCGCCGCACGGCCGCGTGAAACAACCGTGAAACGAGGTGGTTATGGCATCAAACGAGATGCAGGAGGACGGCAATCCGCTGCTGCAGACGGCATTGTTCAGGCACGTCCCCGCCGAGCAGGCCAAGGAGCTGCTGCCGTCGTTACGCCACGAGACCGTGCAGAAGGGCGACTACATCTTCCGTGAAGGGGACACCGACCAGAGGATGTACGTCATCGAACGCGGACGTGTCAAGCTGACTCGTAAGTCGATCGACGACCGTGTACAGCTGCTCAGCATCCACACGCGCGGCGAAGTGCTCGGCGAGATCCCCGTCTTCGACCCCGACGGCGGCCCGCGCACGGCGTCGGCGATCGCGATGATGAATGACACGCGCCTTGTGTGCATCGAACATGACGCGCTGTTCCGATGGCTTGGCAAATATCCGCGCGTCGCCGTCGACATGCTGCAGGTGCTCGCGAACCGCATGCGCGCGAACAACGAACGCATCGCCGACCTTGTGTTCATGGATGTGCCGGCGAGGCTCGCGAAGACGCTGCTCAACCTCGCGGCGCGCTTCGGCAAGCCGGTCGAAGCGGGACTGCAGGTGCCGCACGACCTCACGCAAGAGGAGATGGCACAGCTCGTCGGCTCGTCGAGGGAGACGGTGAACAAGGCTCTGATGGACTTCGCAAACCGCGGATGGATCGCGCGCGAAGGACGCACGATCATCATCTATCAGCCGGGCAAACTCATCCGCAGGTCGCAGCGATGAACGGCTGCGCGTGCGAATGCTGGCGATGCGCTGTGAACAACGTGTGAAATCACTGGACGCGTGTCGCGCGAAGGCGGCGGAATGTGGTGCGGGACACGGTTTTCGTCTCTGGCGTCGGTAGAGCCGGCAACATAGAATGGTGCGCATGCCGAAGAAGAAGAAAACCCTGAGTGGAGTGCGCATTCTTGCGCTCGCGCTGGCGTTCATCACGTTGTGCGTCGCCGGCGGGGCGACGACGTGCCTGCTGTTCCTTCCCGCGGTCATAGGGGCGAACAACGTGGCGCGGGCGGTGTCGCCGTCGATGGAGGTCGAAGGCATCGACTTCGACGTGACGAACCTGCCGCAGAAATCGACGATGTACGCGAACGACGGCAAGACCGTCATCGCGGAGTTCTACGCGCAGAACCGCGAGGTCGTGCCGCTCAAGGACATCTCGAAACCGATGATGCAGGCGGTCGTCGCCCGCGAGGACAAGCGTTTCTGGGAGCACTCGGGCGTCGACGTGCAGGGCGTCATGCGCGCCTTCGTGCAGACGTACATGAAGAAGGGCGACCAGCAGGGCGGATCGAGCCTGACTCAGCAGTACGTGAAGAACGTGCTCGCGACGAAGGCGCGCGAAAGCGACGACCCGATCGGCGAATACCACGCGACCGAGGACACGATCGCCCGTAAGTTGCGCGAGATGCTGCTGTCGGTGCAGATGGAGAAGAAGTACTCGAAGCAGGAGATCCTGCAGGGTTACCTCAATATCGCGCAATTCGGCTCGAATTCGCTCTACGGCGTGCAGTCGGCAGCCGAACGCTACTTCAACACGACCGCCGACAAACTCAACGTCGTGCAGGCGGCGACGATCGCGATGGTTACGAAGAACCCTTCGAAATACGATCCGTCGATCCCCGAGAATCAGGAAGAGGCGCAGAAGCAGCGCAACATCGTGCTCAAGCTGATGCTCGACCAGAAGTTCATCTCGCAGCAGGAGTACGACGAGGCGGTCAACACGCCGCTCAAGGACACGCTGCACCTGACCGACGTGAGCCGCGGATGCATGGCCGCGAAATACAACACCGGCTTCTTCTGCGATTACGTCGTGCACAAGATCGAAAACTCGCCCGAATTCGGCAAGACCGCGGAGGACCGCGAGAAGCTGCTGCAGGAGGGCGGACTCAAGATCGTCACGACGCTCGACCTCGACGCGAGCAACGCGATGATGGAGACGGCGAACCAGACGATCCCGGCGAACGATCCCTCCGGCATGGAGATCGTCATGGCCTCGGTCAAGCCGGGAACCGGCGAAGTGCTCGGCTTCGGCATCAACCGCACGTATGATGCGACCGATGCGGCGGCGAACGACCAGACGAAGACGTCGATGAACTACGCAGTGGACCAGGTGGACGGCGGCGGCCAAGGCTTCCCGATCGGTTCGTCGTGGAAGCCGATCAACCTCGTCGCGTGGATGCAGCAGGGACGGTCGATCAACGAGATGCTCGTCGCGCCGACCGACTTCCTGACGAGCCGTTTCAACTGCAACGGCTACGCCGGTGGCACCGACAACTGGCATGTGACGAATGCGTTGACGAACGGCACCGTCTCGCCGGAAAGCCCGTTCCTCGGCCTCGTTCACTCGCACAACACGACGATGGCGGCGATGGGCGCGCAGATCGGCCTGTGTGCGGTCGCCGACGCGGCGAAGGCCGTCGGCTACCACAACGCGAAGATCGGGCAGGAGGACGTCTATTCGGACATCTCGATGCACCCGTCGCTGCTCATCGGCGGCACGACCTCGGTTTCGCCGCTGACGATGGCGAACGTCTATGCAACATACGCGGCCAACGGCGTGCAGTGCACACCGATCGCGATCAAGTCGGTCGAGAACACCGATGGCGAGCAGCTCGATGTGCCGAAGGCGAACTGCCATCAGGCGGTCGACAAGGACATCATCCAGACGCTCGCGTACACGATGAACCAGGGCGTGACGCGCCCCGACGGCGCGGCCGGTTCGGCGAAGCTCGCGAACAACCGCAAGACTTTCGCGAAGACCGGTACGAACGAGAACACGTACGTGACGACTGGCGGCTTCATCCCCAACCAGATTGCGACCTTCGTACTCGTCGGCGACGTGCAGGACCCGATGAACCACCGGATTGAGAACATCGCGATCAACGGCAACTACCACAGCTACTGGGATGGTTCGACGATCGCGGCTCCGGCCTTCAGCCAGGCCGTGAGCAAGTACGCGGAGAAGAAGAACCTGCCGATGGACAACGACTACGGCCAACCGGTCGACAAGTACATGCGGTCGACGGGCCGGGTGACCGGCGGCAACGGCACGACGCAGCAGAACGGTCAGACGCAACAGAATGGCCAGACGCTGACGCAGAACGGCCAGCAGCAGAATCCGACGACCACGCGGTAGACGGATTGCGGCGGTCCTGGGGCCGATGTGTGGCTGACGCGTCGCGAGAGACGAGGGCGTCCCTTCCGATTGGAAGGGGCGTCCTTTTTGGCGTGGTGGGGCGCGGAGTTGGTAGGTGTGCGGGGTGAGTACGGCGGGGGCGGCGGGGAGAAGCGAAACCCGGCGCCTCTGCGCGGATATGCTACAGTGCGCGGTATGGGCAAAGCAAAGAAGCATACGAAGACCTCAACGAAACAGTCGAAGACGTCCTCGAAGGCGACGTCCTCCACTTCGATGGAGACGCCGATTTCGATGGAGACGCCGATCCTGTTCGAACCGATCACGATCCGCGGCACGAGCGCACGCAACCGCATCTGGCTGCCGCCGATGTGCATGTATTCGGTGACGGCATGCGACGGCAGGCCGACCGATTTCCACTACCAGCATTACGTGTCCCGAGCGCTCGGCGGCTTCGGGCTCATCATCGTCGAGGCGACGGCCGTCACTCCCGAGGGACGCATCTCGCCATGCGATCTCGGTCTGTGGGAGGACGGGCAGATCGGCGCCTACCGGTGGATCGTCGACGGCATGAAGCGCGCCGGCGCGACGCCGGCGATCCAGATCGGCCACGCGGGGCGCAAGGCCTCGACCGGATGCTTCGGCATCGGCGTGCCGGGGGAGGCCCTCGCCCCCAGTGATGGCGGCTGGCGCACCGTGGCGCCGTCGGCGATCGCCTTCGGCGACTTCCCCGAACCGCGAGCGCTGACCGTCGACGAGATCCACGACATCGAGGATCGCTTCCGCGACGCCGCCTGGCGCGCGCAGGAGGCCGGCTTCGAAGCGATCGAGATCCATGCGGCCCACGGCTATCTATTGTCCGAATTCCTCGACCCGCTGACGAACGTGCGCGACGACGAGTACGGCGGATCACCGGAAAACCGGGCGCGCATGCTCATCGAGATAGTGGACAAGGTGCGTGGCGTCGTGCGCGACGACATGCCGGTGTTCGTGCGCATCTCAGCGACCGACTGGGTCGAGGGCGGCTTCGGCGCCGACGACGCCGTCACACTCGCGAAGAATCTCAAGGCGCATGGCGTGGATCTCGTCGACGTCTCGACCGGCGGCGTGCTGCCGCATGTGACGATTCCGGTGCGTCCCGGCTATCAGGTGTCCTTCGCCGACCGGGTGCGCAATGAAGCCGGCATCGCGACGACGGCCGTCGGCCTGATCACGAAGCCGCGTCAGGCACTCAAGATCCTTACGCACGGGCAGGCCGATGCCGTCGAGATCGGCCGCGCAGCCCTGCGCGAACCGTACTGGCCGTTGCGGGCCGCCGCGAAGCTCGGCATGCCGCGCGAGTGCATCGACTACCCGCCGCAGCTTGTGCGCGGAGCATGGCGCGACGGCGAACAGTGGTGAGCTAGGCGTATTTCCAGCCGTCTCTCCAGCCTATCTGCACTGAGGGAGTGCCTCTTCGGCGATATGGCCGAGTATCAGGGCCTGAAACCCGCATAATACCGTGGCGCTACTTGGCCCAATCCAAGATGTTGCTCTCCCTCAACGCAGATACAACGTGGACAGGTGCCGAAACGGTGCCTGGTGCCTTGTGAAGGGCGTATGCGAAGGCCCCGGCGGTTGCCGGGGCCTTCGCATACGCCCTTCACGCGCGAATCAGGCGTCGACGCCGACGGCGTCGGCCACATGCGCGAAGCCGTCGCGGCGCAGCAGCTCGGCGAGCCCGCGCTTGAGCACGCTGATCTGCTGCGGCCCGCGGTACATCAGCGCCGAGATGAACATGACAAGCGACGAGCCGGCGCGGATCTTCTCATACGCCTGCTGCGGCGTGAAGACGCCGCCGATGCCGGCGATTGCGAAGCGGTTGCCGTAGTCGCGGTAGACGCGGCGGATCAGCTCGGTGCTTTCGACGGTGCAGGGGCCTCCCGACAGGCCTCCGAGCCAGGACGGCGGGATCGTCATGCCGCTGCGGTCCTTCTGCAGGTTCGCGATCGACAGGCCCTGCACGTTGTGCTCGGCGAGCACGTCGATGAGCTCGCGGAACTCTTCCCACGTCTTGTTGAGCGGCATCTTGACGAGCGTCGGCTGCGGGCGCTCGATCTTGTCGAGTTCGGTGAACAGGCGGTCTAGCGCGTTCGGATCCTCGTTGAACGGTTCACCGACCTTCGTGTTCGGGCACGAGATGTTCACTTCGACCATCGCCGTGCGGCCGGCGGCGCGCCGCATCGAGATGCAATAGTCCTCGATGCCTTCGTCGATACCGCCGACGAGATCGTCGTTCGTGCGGGCGATCGACACTGACATCTGCATCGTGCGCGTACGGCGCCACGCCTGCTCGGTCTTCGCGATGATCTTGTCCGAGCCTTCGTTCGCGAGCCCGACGTGCACCATCATCGAATCGTATTCGGGCAGCCGATGGAACCACGGGCGCGGATTGCCGGCGCAGGGACGCGCCGTCGTCGAGCCGACCGTCTCGAAGCCGAATCCGGCGTTGTCGAGCAGCGTCGCCATCTCGCAGTCCTTGTCGAGACCGGCGGACAAGCCGAAGGGGTTGGCAAAGTCGACGCCCATGACCGAGGTTTCGAGGATAGGGTCGGTGTAGTCGAGCATCTGGCGCAGCAGCCACATCAGCGGCGGGATGTTGCGCGTGACCTTGCAGAACTCGATCATCTGGGCGTGCGACTGGTCCGGCGGCTTGTTGAAGACGAAATGCGGTTTGATGACGTGCTTGTACGCGCAGGTGAACAAGTCGGTCGTCGCCTTGTTGATCGCGTCATGCAAGCTGTTTTCGGAAACGTAAGCCATTGTTCCATTGTGCCATGCACGCCGGCCATGCTTGGTGCCCATGCTTGCCGCCGCAACGCGCGAAGCATATGGCCGAAGACACACGCCCGGCAGGTTTTGCCGATGGCTGCACGATGTGCGCGCGCCGGGGTCGCTGACTACAGTCGGTACGGGAGCCGAAGGCCGACCCGACTGTGCGGCCATGCGGCCGTGCGTCATGCGGTAAAGTCGGGTGCAGACGACCGGCGGCCGACGGACGGGAGGCGGATATGACGGGTCGTGTATGCGTGGTCATGCCGACGTACAACGAGCGTGAGAACCTCGAACCGACGCTCAGCGGCGTCTTCGAACTCAACCCCGACGTCGACGTGCTCATCGTCGACGACGACTCGCCCGACGGCACCGGCCAGCTCGCCGACGTCATCGCGAAGGCCACGCATATGACGCCGGGGCTGAGCGTCGAGGCCAAGAGCAACGACATCGCGCACGACGTCTCGTTCTACAAGGACGGCGACGACGCGGCGCTGCTCTCCGATGCGAACGTGAGCACCGCCGACCTCAAGATCGCGAACCGCGTCAACGCGACGACGACCGGCTCGAAGCTGCACGTGCTGCACCGCGCCGGCAAGCTCGGCCTCGGCTCGGCATACATCGATGGTTTCAAATGGGCGCTCGCGCGCGGCTACGACATCATCTGTGAAATGGACATGGATGGCTCGCACCGCCCCGACGACCTGCGGCGCATCCTGGCGCGCATCGACGGCGACGAGCGCGTCGACCTCGTGCTCGGGTCGCGGCGCGTCCCCGGCGGCATGACACAGAACTGGCCGTGGTACCGTGACGTCATCTCCCGCGCTGGCTCCTCCTACGCGCGTTTCATGCTCGGTCTCAAGGTGCGCGACATGACGAGCGGCTTCCGCGCCTACCGTGCTCGCATCCTGCGCAGGATCGACCTCGACGGCATCGACGACAACGGCTACGTGTTCCAGATCGACATGACGCGCCGCGTCGTGGCGGCCGGCGGCGTCGTCGTCGAAGTGCCGATCGTATTCCCCGAACGTGCGCTCGGCGTTTCGAAGATGGATGGGGCGATCGTACACGAGGCGATGCGCAAGGTGACCAAGTGGGGCTTCTCGCGCATGCATCGGCAGCTGCACGACCCGCGCGAACGCGAGTTCGAACGCCGCGCCGCACGCCGGCAGATCGCCGATGCGCCCGACGACGACTTCAACGACGAGCTTGAAGCCGAAGCCGAAGCCGCCGACTGATCGTCCACGGCGTCGCGCGGCATATGCGATCGTGCGTTGTGCGCGAACCGATTGATGACCGATCTGACGTCCAATCTGACGTCCAACCTGCGGGCTGCCGCTATGGTGACCCCGCCGAATCCACCCGCAACGGTCATGCATACGTGTGCACTAGATCGGTTTATGTGAACTTCTGTTTGGAAAACACGCCGAAATGTTTGTTTCGAGTTGTCTGATGAAATGAAATGTGCGATAATGTTCACATGATTTCCTCACAACGACAGCATCTCATCCTGAGCCGGCTGCGTACGCGCGGCGCGGTGCGCATCACCGCACTCTCGAAGGAGCTCGGCGTCTCGGCGATGACGATCCGCAGGGACATCGCCGAACTCGCGGACAAGGGTCTGCTGCGGCGCGTGCACGGCGGCGCCGTGTCGACAAGCACGCTGCTGAGCGAACCGCTGTTCTCGGTCAAGTCACAGATGGACATCGGCCTCAAGGACGCGATCGCACAGCAGGCGATCGACTATGTCTCGCCGGGCGACGTCATCGCGATCGGCGGCGGCACGACCGCCTACGTCTTCGCGCAGCATCTGCTCGAATCGCAGCGTTCGAACGGCATCACGATTCTGACGAACTCGATTCCGGTCGCCGAACTCGTGCAGGCCCTCGAATCGAAGGACGTCGAGGTCATCGTCACCGGCGGCGTCATCACGCGTTCGAACTCGCTCGTCGGGCCGATCGCGGACAAGGTCATCGCGTCGCTGCGCGTGAACACCGTGTTCCTCGGTACGCACTCGGTGTCGATCCCGCGCGGATTCCTGATGCCGAACTCGCTTGAGGCGGCGACCGATATGGCGATGATGGACATCGCCGACCGCACGATCATCCTCACCGACCACACGAAGTGGAGCAGCACGTCGCTGTCGCTGTTCGCGCGCTTCGACCAGGTGGACACTGTCATCACCGACGACGGCCTCGACACGGATTCGGCGACGAAGACGCGCGACCTCGTCAAGGAGCTTGTACTCGCCCACGACAGGGCGTCCGACGATACAGAAAGCGAGTGACGACGATGTCACGATTTGCACAGTATGAACCCGGCGACTACGCGAAGGAGCATATCCGCATCACGCCGGCGACGCTCGCCGACGGCCGCGACTTCTTCTACCTCGACGACGAGCCCGAGTTTGTCTCCGGTGAGCGCACGCGCCGCCTCGACGATCCGCGCGAGCTGCCGTATCGATTCGCGCCGCATCTGGACGCCGACGGCGTCGAAGTGCGCTATCAGGCGCCGCAGATGCGTCGCGACCCGCTCACCGGCGACTGGATCCCGATGGCGACGGCGCGCATGAACCGTCCGATCACGGCCGGTGCCGGCGCTACGGCGAAGGGCAATCCGCTCGCTGCACGCAAACCCGGCGATCCGTATCAGGACGGCGAAGTGCCGGACACCGACTATGACGTCGTCATCTTCGAGAACCGATTCCCCTCGATGGTGCAGGTGCCCGGCGTCCCCGACGAGGTCGGCTACGTCGACGGCAACCCGCTGTGGCAGGTGCGCCCGGCGGCCGGCCGCTGCGAGGTCATCTGCTTCGACCCGGACGAGGACGGCCTGCCCGCCGACCTGCCGGTGTCGCGTCTGCGCACCGTCGTCGAGGCGTGGGCCTTCCGCACGGCCGAACTGAGCACGATCGACGGCATCGAGCAGATCTTCCCGTTCGAGAACCACGGCGAGGAGATCGGCGTCTCTCTCGCGCATCCGCATGGCCAGATCTACGCGTACCCGTTCATCGCACCGAAGCTCGAAACGGAGCTCGAGCACACTGAAGCCTACTTCGAGCGCACCGGCGGCAATCTGCTGCACGACCTGATGGCCGCCGAAATCGAGGCCGGCGAACGTGTTGTCATGCGCAACCACAGCTGGGTCGCCTACGTGCCGGCCGCGGCGCGCTGGCCGCTCGAGGTGCACGTCGCGCCGCTGCGCGACGGCATCCTTACGCTCGACGAGCTCGACGACCAGGAGCGCTGGGACCTCGCGCAGATGTACTCTACGCTGCTCAAGCGCGGCAACCGCTTCTTCGATAGGGGCGACGGCAAGGGCATGGACCTGCCGTACATCGCCGCCTGGCATCAGGCGCCGGTGCGCGACGCGCGCCGTGACCACTACCGGCTCAACCTGCAGTTCTTCTCGTTCCGCCGCGCGACGAACAAGATCAAGTACCTTGCGGGCTCCGAATCGGGCATGGCGGCGTGGGTGTCGGACACGACGCCCGAACTCATCGCGGCGCGCTTCCACGAGCTCGGCCCCGTCGACATCGCCGACGAAAGCTGAGCGGCGCGACACCAATCGGAACACGACAGAACACGGCAGACGAAAGACGAAGACAACTATGGCACAGGTGGAATTCATCGAGGCGATGGGCGACGAGCAGGGAGCGCAGCAGGCAGCCGCACTGTTCCGCGAGCGCTACGGCAAGGATCCGGACGGCGTATGGGCGGCGCCCGGACGCGTCAACCTCATCGGCGAGCACACGGACTACAACGGTGGCCTGTGCCTGCCGATCGCGCTGCCGCATCGCACGTATGTGGCTCTCGGCGCGCGTGACGACACGACGGTGCGCGTCGTCTCCGACGTCGCACCCGACACGGTCGCCGAAGCCGACCTCGACGGCCTTATGGCCGGCGGCGTCGACGGCTGGGCGGCGTACCCGGTCGGCGTCGCATGGGCGATGCGCGAGGCCGGATTCGATCAGGTGGGCGGCTTCGACGCGGCCTTCGCGTCATGCGTGCCGCTCGGCTCGGGACTGAGCTCGTCGGCGGCGATGACGTGCTCGACGGCGCTCGCGCTCGACGACGTGCACGCGCTCGGCTTCAGCGGCAGCGACGCCGGCCGTGTCACGTTGATCGACGCGGCGATCCGTGCGGAGAACGACATGGCGGGCGCGTCGACCGGCGGTCTCGACCAGAACGCGTCGATGCGCTGTACCGAAGGCCACGCGCTGCGACTCGACTGCCGTCCTGGCTTGAGCGCACTTGAAAACGTCGAGCAGGAGCCCTTCGATCTGGGCCGCTACGGCCTCGAGCTGCTCGTGCTCGACACGCGCGCGCCGCATCAGCTCAACGACGGCCAGTACGAGGCGCGCCGCACGATGTGCGAGCAGGCGGCGGCGTTGCTCGGCGTCGCGAACCTGCGTGAGGTCGCCGACGCCGTCGACGCCTCCGACGATCCGCAGCAGGCACTCGACGACGTGCTCGCGCGGCTCAGCGACGAGACGATGCGCAAACGTGTGCGGCACGTCGTCACCGAGATCGGACGCGTCGACCAATTCATCGACGCCTTCGCACGTGGCGACATGCAGGAGGCTGGCGCATTGTTCA
The DNA here is from genome assembly GCF_000424225.1 of Bifidobacterium sp. AGR2158. NCBI lineage: Bacteria > Bacillati > Actinomycetota > Actinomycetes > Bifidobacteriales > Bifidobacteriaceae > Bifidobacterium > Bifidobacterium sp. AGR2158. Next base: position 140,969 of record NZ_KE384151.1, on the reverse strand, counting down.
ACGCGTCGCACGATTCGCTGCGCGATGACTACGAGGTGACGGTGCCCGAACTCGACGTGGCTGTCGACGTCGCGCGCGCCGAGGGTGCGTACGGCGCGCGCATGACCGGCGGCGGCTTCGGCGGATCGATCATCGCGCTCGTCGACGCCGGCGCGAGCGAACGCATCGCGCAGCGCATCGCCGACGAATTCGCACGCCGCGGCTTCCGTGCGCCGCGCGCGCTGCCGGCATATGCGGCTGCAGCGTCGCAGTGCGTGAGCTGACGTTCGCGCGTCGACATCGTCGATGACGATGGTCGATGACGATTGCCGAACGACGTCCCCTTATGCCTCTGCTGGCGTAAGGGGACGTTGGCGTAAGGGGACGTCGCGGACGCAAACGTAAAGGTTTGGGAATGCGACGTGCGAATGCGTGACTGTGCGGTTATGCTCTAAACGGACAAACAGATCGACAAACGGATCGCAGTGACGGCCGCGCCGCGCGCGCTGCCGGCGAGAGGGTGGACGCGCTATGGCTGACAGGTGGGACGACGGCAACCACGACGAACACGGCGGCAATCACGACGATTGGGACATGTGGGAGGAGATGCACGACGGCGACGCGCATGGCGACGATGTGCATGACAACGATGTGCACGATGCCGACGCGCACGATGCCGACGCGGCGGCCGCATCGGCGGGGGAGGACGGATTCGCCGAGATCATCGACCCGCACGAACCCGGCAAGCCGAAGCTGACGCCGGAGGAGCTCGCGCGCAAACGCAAGAAGGACAACCGCAGGTTCTTCGCGATGCTCGCCGCGATGAGCGCGCTGCTGCTCATCGGCGTCGGCCTGATCCTCTATCCGACGATCGCCGACGCGTGGAACAGGCACGTCGCGTCGCGCGCCGTCGCCGGCTATATCGAGAAGGTCGCCGACACCTCCAAGGAGGACCGCGACAAGGAGCTCGCGCGCGCGAAGGAGTACAACGAATCGCTCGTCGGACAGGGCAATTCCCGTTTCCTACCGACACCCGAGGAAAAGAAGGTGTACGAGTCGATCCTCGACGTGTCCGGCACCGGCATCATGGGCTACGTGACGATTCCGAAGATCAAGGCGCGTCTGCCGATCTACCACGGCACCGACGAGACGGTGCTGCAGATCGCGGCCGGCCATCTCGAAGGCTCGAGCCTGCCGATCGGCGGCGAATCGACGCACACGGTGCTCACCGGGCACACCGGCCTGCCGAGCGCGATGCTGTTCACCGGCCTCGACACGCTCGGCAAGGGCGACAAGTTCACGATCACCGTCTACGACGAAGTGCTCACCTACGAGATCGAGGCGACGCACACGGTGCTGCCGAACGAAGTCAAGGACCTCGCGATCCAGGAGGGACGCGACCTCGCGAGCCTCGTGACCTGCACGCCCTACGGCGTCAACTCGCATCGCCTCATCGTCACCGGACACCGCATCCCGACCGAATCGCCGCAGCAGCACACGCCGTACCGCGACGAAGGCCTGACGCAGGACATCACGGTGACGGCGATCATCGTGACGCTCGTCGTCGCCGCGATCGTCACCGTGTTCGTCGTGCAGCGCCGGCGCATGCGCAACCAGCCGACGCACCACGCGAAACGATAACGGCGAACGGCGGCGAGCGCCGATGAACGTCGATGAACGTCGATAGGCAGCATTGAACGGCCCGCGACGCGCCCTGCACAGGGGTGGGTCACGGGCCGCTGCCGTCCGGCCGCGACATCCTGACATGTGGGACATCGCCGAACTTGGCACAGCTCCTCCCTATACTTTGGTCTTGCCGGTACTTTTCCAGGGCGACCGCGCCCGAGACCCAGGGAGATCCATGAACAAGGCAATCATCACCGTCGTCGGCCAGGACACCGTCGGCATCATCGCTCGCGTCTGCACGTACCTTTCCGAACACCACACGAACGTGCTCGACATTTCCCAGACGATCATCGACGGATTCTTCAACATGATGATGATCGTCGACTACGCGGACGCGGACGTCGCATTCGAGACGATCGTGGACGACCTCGAGGCCCTCGGCGAGGACATCGGCGTGCGCATCCGCTGCCAGCGCGAGGAGATCTTCACGAAGATGCACCGCGTCTGAGGCCGCGGACGCCATCCACGTGAACGCAATAGGCCAGAGCCGGAAGGAACCAGCATGCTGAATATCATGGAGGTCCACGAGACCAACCAGATGATCGAGCAGGAGAAGCTCGACGTGCGCACGATCACGATGGGCATCAGCCTCATGGATTGCGCGACGACCGACGTCGACGAGACCTGTGGCAAGATCTACGACAAAATCACGACCTACGCGAAGGACCTCGTCTCCACCGGCGAGTCGATCGAACGCGACTTCGGCATCCCGATCGTCAACAAGCGCATCACGGTGACGCCGATCGCGCTCGTCGGCGCGAGCTGCTGCAAGACGAGCGCCGACTTCGTCAAGATCGCGCACGCGCTCGACCACGCGGCGAAGACCGTAGGCGTCGACCTTATCGGCGGATACTCGGCGCTCGTCTCGAAGTCGATGACGCCGGCCGAGGAACTGCTCATCCGTTCGCTGCCGGCCGCGCTGAGCGAAACCGACATCGTCTGCTCGTCGGTCAACGTCGGCTCGACGAAGACCGGCATCGACATGAACGCCGTCGACATGCTCGGCCACATCATCAAGGAGATCGCCGAAGCGACCGCCGACATCGACTCCTACGGCTGCGTCAAGTTCGTCGCGTTCTGCAACGCGCCCGACGACAACCCGTTCATGGCGGGCGGATTCCACGGCGTGACCGAAGGCGACGCCGTCATCAATGTCGGCGTGTCCGGCCCGGGCGTCGTCTCGAGCGCGCTCGACGCAGCCGTCGGCAAGGACTTCGAATTCCTGTGCGAGACGATCAAGCGCACGGCGTTCAAGATCACGCGCGTCGGCCAGCTCGTCGCGCAGGAGGCGTCGAAGCGCCTCGGCGTGCCCTTCGGCATCATCGACCTGTCGCTCGCGCCGACGCCGGCTGTCGGCGACTCGGTTGGCGAAGTGCTTGAGAAGATGGGACTCGCGCAGGTAGGCGGCCCCGGCACGACGGCCGCGCTCGCGATGCTCAACGATCAGGTCAAGAAGGGCGGCATCATGGCGTCCTCCTATGTGGGCGGCCTGTCCGGCGCGTTCATTCCGGTCTCCGAGGACAAGAACATGATCGACGCGGCCGAATCGAGCTGCCTGACGATCGAAAAGCTCGAGGCGATGACGTGCGTGTGCTCGGTCGGCCTTGACATGATCGCGATCCCCGGCGACACGCCCGCGTCGACGATCTCCGGCATCATCGCCGACGAATCGGCGATCGGCATGGTCAACCAGAAGACGACGGCCGTGCGCGTCATCCCGGTCGTAGGTAAGACGGTCGGCGAAATGGCGAACTTCGGCGGCCTGATGGGCTATGCGCCGATCATGCCGGTGAACACGGCGAGCTGCGAGGCCTTCGTGACGCGCGGCGGCCGCATTCCGGCGCCGATCCACAGTTTCAAGAACTGACCCCACCCTAAAATCGCAGATGGGCGTGCATCAAACGGTTGATGCACGCCCATCTGCGATTTTAGGGTGGATGGTCATTGACCCCCATCAAATCCCAGCTGCCGCCAGGCCTCATAGATCGCAATCGACGCGCAGTTCGTCAGGTTGAGGCTGCGCAGGCTCGGCCGCATCGGCAGACGCACCTGCTCGGCGACGTGCGGTCCGAACATGATGTCGGTCGGATCGGGGATGTTGCCCGGCTCCGGGCCGAACAGCAGGATGTCGGTCGGCCGGTACTCCACTTCGGTGTACAGCTTCGTCGCATGCGCAGTGAACGCGATGATGCGCGAATCCGGCATCGACTCGACGAGATCCTCGAAGTTCGGGTGGAGCACGACATGTGCCATGTCATGGTAGTCGAGACCGGCGCGGCGCAGCTTCGTGTCGCGCAGGTTGAAGCCGAGCGGTTCCACGAGATGCAGGATCGTGCCGGTGACCGCGCACAGGCGGATCGCCGAGCCGGTGTTGCCGGGGATGCGCGGGGAGTAGTAGCACAGATGCGGCGTCGACGTCGGCGTGTTCGCCGCCTCCTTCGCCGACATCATCGCGTCGACGACGGAAATCGGATTGCCGTGCGCGTCGGTCACGAGTTCGTCGGGACCGTAGTTCGATTTGCGGTAACCATATTCGAACATCCGCTCTACCTGCGCCTGCGGGTCGGTGGCGTTCGCGGGATTCGTTGCTTCATTCGTCACGTGACACACGATATTGCCCCGGCGCGACGCGGCTTCTACAATGGCGAGGCTATGGTCACCCGAACGAAGAAGAACGCCGAACCGAGCGACGTCGTCGGCGTCTCGCGCGCCGCATCCGCGCGACGCCTCGCCGAACAGCTGCGCCGACCGCTGTTCGCATGGTGGGACGTGCACGCGCGCACACTGCCGTGGCGCGACGGACGCACGTCGCCGTGGGGCGTCCTCGTGTGCGAGGTCATGAGTCAGCAGACGCAGATGGGCAGGGTCGTGCCGTATTGGACCGCGTGGATGGAACGATGGCCCGACGCCGCCGCGCTCGCCGCTGCGCCGCGCGCCGACGTCCTCGAGGCGTGGGGACGGCTGGGCTATCCGCGCCGCGCACTGCGGCTGCAGGAATGCGCGCGCGTCGTCGCCGCCGAATGCCACGACGAGCTGCCGCGCGACTACGCGACGCTCACGGCGCTGCCCGGCATCGGCGACTACACGGCGAGCGCCGTGCTCAGTTTCGCCTATGGCGAGCGCATCGCCGTCGTCGATACGAACATCCGCCGCGTACTCAGCCGCGTGTTCCTTGGCGAGGAGTCGCTCGGGGGCGCCGCGAGCGCGCTCGAGCGTGCGCTCGCCGACGTCGTGCTGCCGAGCGACGCGCAGGCGAGCGCGACGTGGAATCAGGCGGTCATGGAACTCGGCGCGCTCGTGTGCACGGCGAAACAGCCGGCGTGCGACGACTGTCCGCTGCGCGAGCGCTGCCGTTTCCTCGCCGCCGGCCGCCCGCGGCTGGGGGAGCGGCGCACGCGGCCGCGGCAGCGTTTCGCCGGCACCGACCGTCAGGTGCGCGGCATCGTCATGCAGGCGCTGCGCGAGCTGCCCGCCGATGCGCACGGTGTGCTGTCGCGCGAGGCGGCGGGACGATTGTGGCCCGACGGCGTGCAGCTCGACCGTTGCATCGCATCGCTCGACGAGGACGGTCTGATCGAGATCGTCGACGGCCACGGCGTGCGGCTGCCGCGGTAGTCGACGCGCGGGCGACTGACGAAGTCGACAAAAACACCGACGAAAAGTCAATCGGCAAGGATTAACGGATTAACGATTAACAAGGATGACGTGGGTGGGGTGGATAAGATGGTGAGCATGCCGAAGCCACCACATCAGCGCACGTCGTCGAAATCGTCGCCGCGCACGTCGTCGTCGAGAACAGCGTCGTCGGAATCGTCGTCGAGAACAACGTCGTCATCGGGCGGCGCACGGCCGCGCAAGCGCACGATGTCGAAACGCAAGCGCGCGATGTACCGCAAGCGCCGCCTCGTGTTCTTCGGCGGCCTGCTCGTGTTCGTGATCGTGTGCGTGCTGTGCGTCTACAGTCTGATTCGCGGCGCCGTCGCCGCACACGACTGGATCGGCGTGGGAGACCGCATGGCCGTGTCGCGCACGGCGGTGCCCGATCCGCCGAAGAAAAGCAAGGTGAAGGACTGCACGGCGAAGAATCTGCAGATGACGCTGACGCCGGCGGCCGACGTCGTGCCGCTCGGCGGCTCGCTCGAGTTCACGGCGACGATGACGTACGTCGGCACCGACCCGGCCGGCTGTTTCGTCGACGGCGCCGACGACGCGCGCGTCCTCGTCATCAAGTCGGGTGCGGACACGGTGTGGCGTTCCGACGCGTGCGAGGCGACGTACCGTCCGCTGCTGATGATGGAGGGCGTCACCGACGAACAGCAGATCGTCTGGGATACGGTGCGCTCGGGCGACGAATGCAAGGCGTCGGGGGAGCTGCCGCACGTCGACCGCGGCACGTACACGGCGCAGCTCGTCATCGACGGCGACACGCACGTCGAAAGCAAGCCGGTGACAATCACCGTCGGCTGAGCGCGGACTGCGCATGTCGATGACGACGATGCTGCTGCCAGCATCGTCGACACTGCTGCGAACGCCGACAACGCTGCAGCATCGTCGACACTGCTGCGATTGTCGATAACACAGTGCATACTGTGAGATTGCTCACATTTTCGGAATATCGATTGCTTCTGGGGTTGGAATCGATAGTATATTGATTTCGTGTCTTAGTGTGTCATATGGCGGGCATGCTATCGAAGACGAAGCGCCCGCGCACCTCGGCATATGGCGGCCGGTGTCCGCGCTTCCGACTGTGAGCATAGTTACGAACAACAAGCAGCGATAAGGAACGTCCATTGTCTGAGACTACGACGAACACCACTTCCATCATCGCGCGTGCCGACCAGCGGGACATCGACCTGCACAAGGCGTCGGATCGCGTGAACTTCGGCTCGATCGCCGAACCCATCGACGTGCCGTATCTGCTCGGCGTGCAGACCGACAGCTTCGACTGGCTGATCGGCAACGAGCGCTGGCAGGCCCGCGTCCAGGAGGACGAGGAGAAGGGCACGCACACCGTCGCTCACATCTCCGGCCTCGACGAGGTCTTCCAGGAGATCTCCCCGATCGAGAACTACTCGCAGACGATGAGCCTGACGTTCTCCGACCCGTACTTCGAAGAGCCGCGCCACACCGTGCAGGAATGCAAGGAGAAGGACTACACGTATTCGGCGCCGCTGTACGTCAACGCCGAGTTCGAGAACGGCGACACCGGCGAGATCAAGTCGCAGACCGTCTTCATGGGCGACTTCCCGCTGCAGACGCCGCACGGCACCTTCATCATCGGCGGCACCGAGCGCGTCATCGTCTCGCAGCTCGTGCGTTCCCCGGGCGTCTATTTCGACCGTCAGCAGGATCGCTCCTCGGACAAGGAGATCTTCGGCGCGAAGATCATCCCGAGCCGTGGCGCATGGCTCGAGTTCGAGATCGACAAGCGCGACTTCCTCGGCGTGCGCGTCGACCGCAAGCGCAAGCAGTCGGCGATCGTCTTCCTGATGGCGATCGGCATGTCTCGCTCCGAGATCCGCGAGGCCTTCGAAGGCTACCCGCTCGTGCTCGATGCGCTCGACAACGAGAAGATCGACTCGCAGGACGAAGCCCTCGTCGACCTCTACCGCAAGATCCGCCCGACTGACGCGGCGACGCCGGAAGCCGGCAAGAACCTGCTCGACTCCTTCTACTTCAACACGAAGCGCTACGATCTGGCGCGCGTCGGCCGCTACAAGATCAACCGCAAGCTCGGCCTCGAGAAGGACTACAACGACCGTTCGCTCAGCCGTGAGGACATCATCGCGACGCTCAAGTACCTCGTGACGCTGCACGCCGGCGCCGCGACGTTCCCGGGCAAGCGCGACGGCGAGGACATCGAGCTGCGCGTGGACGTCGACGACATCGACCACTTCGGCAACCGCCGCATCCGCCAGGTCGGCGAGCTGATCCAGAACCAGCTGCGCACCGGCCTGAGCCGCATGGAGCGCGTCGTGCGCGAACGCATGACGACGCAGGACGCCGAGGCGATCACGCCGCAGTCGCTCATCAACATCCGTCCGGTCAACGCGACGATCAAGGAGTTCTTCGGCACTTCGCAGCTCTCGCAGTTCATGGACCAGAACAACCCGCTGGCGGGCGTGACGAACAAGCGCCGCTTGTCGGCCCTCGGCCCCGGCGGCCTGTCGCGCGACCGCGCGTCGATGGAGGTGCGCGACGTGCACCCGTCCCACTTCGGACGCATGTGCCCGATCGAGTCCCCTGAAGGCCCGAACATCGGCCTTATCGGCTCGCTCGCTACCTTCGGCCGCATCAACCCCTTCGGCTTCATCGAGACGCCGTACCGCAAGGTCGTCAACGGCCATGTGACCAACGAGGTCGAGTACATGACCGCGGACCGTGACGTCGAGCACGTCATCGCGCAGGCGAACCAGAAGCTCGACGCGAACGGCAACTTCGTCGAGAAGGAAGCGCTCGTGCGAGACGCGGCCGGCGAGGCGGAGGACGTCCCGGTCGAGATGGTCGATTACATGGATGTCTCGCCGCGTCAGATGGTCTCCGTCGGCGCGTCGCTGATCCCGTTCCTCGAGCACGACGAGGGCCACCGAGCGCTGATGGGTACGAACATGCAGCGTCAGGCGGTCCCGCTGATCAAGTCCGAGCGTCCGCTCGTCGGCACCGGCGCGGAATGGCGTGCGGCGGTCGACTCCGGCGACGTCATCCTCGCCGAGAAGCCGGGCGTGGTCACCTACGTGTCCGCGGACATCATCCGTGTCATGAACGACGACGGCACGACGAGCTCCTACAAGCTCGCGAAGTTCCAGCGTTCGAACCAGACGACGTGCTACAACCAGGTCCCGCTCATCCACGACGGCGAACGCGTCGAGGAAGGCACCGTGCTGGCCGACGGCCCGGCGACCGAGAAGGGCGAGATGGCCCTCGGCAAGAACCTGCTCGTCGCGTTCATGCCGTGGAACGGCTACAACTACGAGGACGCCGTCATCATCTCGCAGCGCCTCGTCCAGGACGACACACTCTCCTCGATCCACATCGAGGAATACGAGATCGACGCCCGCGAGACGAAGCTCGGCGCCGAGGAGATCACGCGCGACCTGCCGAACGTCGGCGAGGACGCCGTGGCGAACCTCGACGAGCGCGGCATCATCCGCATCGGCGCCGAAGTCGAAGCCGGCGACATCCTCGTCGGCAAGGTCACGCCGAAGGGCGAGACCGAGCTGACCCCGGAGGAGCGTCTGCTGCGTGCGATCTTCGGCGAGAAGAGCCGCGAAGTGCGCGACACGTCGCTGCGCGTGCCCCACGGCGAGACGGGCACCGTCATCGCCGTCAAGGAGATCACGCGTGAGGACGCCGAGGAGGACGGCGACGAGCTGCCCAACGGCGTCAACCAGATGATCCGCGTCTACATCGCGCAGCACCGCAAGATCACGCAGGGCGACAAGCTCTCGGGCCGCCACGGCAACAAGGGCGTCATCTCGCGCATCCTGCCGGAAGAGGACATGCCGTTCCTCGCGGACGGCACCCCGGTCGACATCATGCTCAACCCGCTCGGCGTGCCTTCGCGAATGAACCTCGGCCAGGTGCTCGAACTGCACCTCGGCTGGGTCGCGCACGCGGGCTGGGACATCTCACTCGATCCGGACCTCGAGGCCGAATGGAAGCAGTACGTGCCGAAGGGTGCCGAAAAGGGCGAGCCGGGCACTCCGGTCGCGACGCCGGTCTTCGACGGCGTGCGCCAGGAGACGCTCAAGGGCCTGCTTTCGACGACGCTGACCGACCGCGACGGCAACAAGCTCGTCGGCGCCGACGGCAAGGCGACGCTGTTCGACGGCCGCACCGGCGAACCGTTCCCGAAGCCGATCTCGGTGGGCTACATGTACATGCTCAAGCTCCACCACCTCGTCGACGACAAGATCCACGCGCGTTCGACCGGTCCGTACTCGATGATCACGCAGCAGCCGCTCGGCGGCAAGGCGCAGTTCGGCGGCCAGCGCTTCGGCGAGATGGAGGTGTGGGCGCTCGAAGCCTACGGCGCCGCCTACACGCTGCACGAGATGATGACCACGAAGTCGGATGACGTCGACGGCCGCGTGCGCGTCTACGGCGCGATCGTCAAGGGCGATAACCTGCCGCCGGCGGGCATCCCCGAGTCGTTCAAGGTGCTCCTCAAGGAAATGCAGTCCCTGTCCCTCAACGTCGAAGTGCTCAACGCCGAAGGCGTCGCGATCGACATGAAGGAAGAGGACGACGATCCGGTCTCCTCCTCCAACGACCTCGGCTTCAACATCGGCGCCCGCCCGGACGCCGCGGCGAAGGCCGACCAAATCGTTGATGAACCTGAATACAAGTAATCACACGAGTCATTCAAGAGAAACAAGAACCTACACAGACAGGACAAACGTAAGTGCTGGACGTCAACGCATTTGACAAACTGAAAATCGGCCTGGCCACCGCGGACGACATCCGTGGCTGGAGCTACGGCGAAGTCAAGAAGCCGGAGACCATCAACTACCGCACGCTCAAGCCGGAGAAGGACGGCCTGTTCGGCGAACAGATCTTCGGACCGACGCGTGACTGGGAGTGCGCGTGCGGCAAGTACAAGCGCGTGCGCTTCAAGGGCATCGTGTGCGAGCGCTGCGGCGTCGAAGTGACGCGCAGCCGCGTGCGCCGCGAGCGCATGGGCCACATCGAGCTGGCCGCGCCGGTCACGCACATCTGGTTCTTCAAGGGTGTGCCAAGCCGTCTGGGCTACCTGCTCGGCATCGCGCCGAAGGAACTCGAGAAGGTCATCTACTTCGCGTCCTACATGGTCACGAAGGTCGACGACGAACAGCGCCACCAGGATCTGCCGGATCTGCAGGAGGAATTCGACACCGAGGTGAAGAACCTCGAACGCCGCCGCGACAACGAGATCGAGGAGCGCGCGAAGAAGGTCGAGGCCGATCTGGCCGAGCTCGAAGCCGACGGCGAGGTCAAGGGCAGCGCCCGTACGAAGCTGCGCAACGGCGCCGAACGCGACATGGCGGCGATCCGCCAGCGCTACGACGACCAGATCGCACGCCTCGGCGCGGTCTTCGACAAGTTCAAGAACCTCAAGCCGGGCGACATGGAGAACGACGTCGACCTGTGGCGCGAGATGGAGGACCGCTACGGCGACTACTTCGAAGGCTGCATGGGCGCCGAGGCGATCAAGAAGCGCCTGCAGGACTTCGACCTCGAAGCCGCCGCGAAGGAACTGCGCGAGGAGATTGAGACCGGCACCGGCCAGCGCAAGGCCCGCGCCCTCAAGCGTCTCAAGGTCGTCAACGCGTTCCTGACGACAGGCAACAAGCCGGAGGCGATGGTCCTTGACGTGATCCCGGTCATCCCGCCGGATCTGCGCCCGATGGTGCAGCTCGACGGCGGCCGCTTCGCGACCTCCGACCTCAACGACCTGTACCGCCGCGTCATCAACCGCAACAACCGACTCAAGCGACTCATCGAGCTCGGCGCCCCGGAGATCATGCTCAACAACGAGAAGCGCATGCTCCAGGAGGCCGTCGACTCGCTGTTCGACAACGGCCGCCGTGGCCGCCCGGTCACCGGTGCCTCGAACCGTCCGCTCAAGTCGCTGTCCGACATGCTTAAGGGCAAGCAGGGCCGTTTCCGCCAGAACCTGCTTGGTAAGCGCGTCGACTACTCGGGCCGTTCGGTCATCGTCGTCGGCCCGTCGCTGCGCATGCACCAGTGCGGTCTGCCGAAGCCGATGGCGCTTGAGCTGTTCAAGCCCTTCGTCATCAAGCGTCTCGTCGACCTCAACTACGCGCAGAACATGAAGAGCGCGAAGCGTCTCGTCGACCGTGGCGACGCCGAGGTCTGGGGCGTGCTCGAAGAGGTCATCTCCGAGCACCCGGTCCTGCTCAACCGTGCGCCTACGCTGCACCGTCTGGGCATCCAGGCCTTCGAGCCGATCCTCGTCGAAGGCAAGGCGATCCACCTTCCGCCGTTGGCCTGCGCCGCGTTCAACGCTGACTTCGACGGCGACCAGATGGCTGTCCATCTGCCGCTGTCGGCTGAGGCCCAGGCCGAGGCTCGCTCGCTGATGCTCGCTTCGGACAACATCCTCAAGCCGGCCGACGGCCACACCGTCACGATGCCGTCGCAGGACATGATCCTCGGCCTGTACTACCTGAGCACCGTCGTCGACGGCGCGAAGGGTCAAGGTCGCGTCTTCTCGTCGCTCGACGAGGCGCAGATGGCGCTCGACCGCCACGAGATCGACATGCAGGCCAAGGTGCTCATCCGCCTTCCTGAGGACTTCGTGCTGCCGAAGGACTGGGAGCCGGGCGAGGTCAAGGTCGTCGACCCGGAGCCGGGCAGCCCGGACATCGTCAAGGAGGAGCGCTTCACTGACGGCACCGTGCTGTTCGCGACGTCGCTCGGCCGCATCCTGTTCAACGAGACGCTGCCGGTGAACTACCCGTTCATCAACGAGCAGTGCCCGAAGGGCAAGCTCTCGAAGATCGTCGACGACATCGCGACGCGCTACTCGACGCAGCAGGTCGCCGCCGTCCTCGACGCGCTCAAGGACCTCGGCTTCACGCGTGCGCCGTGGTCGGGCGTCACGATGGCCTTCTCGGACATCGTCGCCCCGGCGGACCGTGAGGAGATCATCAAGGGCTACGAGGACGAGGCCGCGAAGGTCAACAGCCAGTACGACCTTGGTCTGCTCACCGAGGAGGAGCGCCGTCAGGAGCTCATCAACCTGTGGACCGAGTGCACCGACAAGGTCGCCGAGGCGATGCGCGAGAACTTCCATGACGATAACAACGTGAACATCATGGTGCAGTCCGGCGCACGAGGCAACTGGATGCAGATCCGCCAGATCGCGGGTATGCGAGGCCTCGTGGCGAACCCGAAGGGCGAGATCATCCCCCGACCGGTCAAGTCGAACTACCGCGACGGCCTGTCCGTGCTCGAGTACTTCATCTCGCAGCACGGCGCGCGCAAGGGTCTGGCCGATACGGCACTGCGTACGGCGGAATCGGGCTACCTGACCCGTCGACTCGTCGACGTCTCGCAGGAAGTCATCGTCCGCGAAGAGGATTGCGGTACGAAGCGCGGCCTGACGATGAAGGTCGCCGAACGCGACGAGGACGGCAACCTCGTGCTCGTCAAGGCGGCCGACGGCGGTCCATACTCGCGTCTGCTCGCGGCCGATGTCATCGACCCGGCCGACGGCGAGACCGTGCTCTACCACGCCGGTGACGCGCTGTCGATGGACGTGCTCAACGATCTCGTCGCGCACGGCGTCGAAGAGGTCAAGGGACGTTCGGTGCTCACCTGCGAGTCGAAGCGCGGCGTGTGCGCGAAGTGCTACGGCTGGTCGCTCGCGACGAACAAGCTCGTCGACGTCGGCGAGGCGGTCGGTATCGTCGCCGCGCAGTCAATCGGCGAACCGGGCACGCAGCTGACGCTGCGTTCGTTCCACTCCGGCGGCGTCGCGTCGGCATCGGATATCACGCAGGGTCTGCCGCGTGTCACCGAGCTTTTCGAGGCGCGTACGCCGAAGGGCGAGGCGCCGATCGCGCAGGTCGCCGGCACCGTGAGGATCGAGGACAGCGAACGCGGTCGTCAGGTCTTCATCAAGCCCGACGACGGCAGCGAAGAGGAAGCCTACCCGGTGACCCGTCGCGCGCCGCTCCTCGTCAAGGACGGCGAGCACGTCGAAGCCGGCACGCAGCTGATCGAAGGTTCGGTCGACCCGAAGAAGATTCTGCGTATCCTCGGCCCGAACGCCGCGCAGAAGAACATCGTCGAGGAAGTGCACAACGTGTACCGCTCGCAGGGCGTCGACATCCACGACAAGCACATCGAGGTCATCGTCCACCAGATGCTGCGTCGCATCACCGTCATCGATTCCGGTGACACGACGCTGCTGCCGGGCGAACTCGTCGACCGTGCGCGCTTCACCGAGGCGAACCGCGCGGCCGTCGCCAACGGCGGCAAGCCGGCGGCGGGCCGTCCGGAGCTCATGGGCATCACGAAGGCGTCGCTCGCGACCGACTCGTGGCTGTCCGCGGCATCCTTCCAGGAGACGACTCGCGTGCTCACCGAAGCCGCGCTCAACGAGAAGGAAGACGACCTCAAGGGCCTCAAGGAGAACGTCATCATCGGCAAGCTCATCCCGGCGGGCACCGGCCTTGCGCGTTACCGCAACGCCGTCGTCGAGCCGGACAAGGCGATCCGCGACACGATCTACCCGAACTTCGGTCTCGGTGACGACGGGCTCGGCGGCGAGTTCGGCGATGGCGACATGTCCGACGTCGACTTCTCGAACATCGATTTCGGCGACCTCAAGCTCGGCGATGACTTCAACCCGGACGACTTCCTGGACGACAACGGCGGCCAGGAGGACCTCGGCGGCGATCTCGGCGACGACTTCAAGTTCTGACCGTTCGCTCGTCGGCGCAGCGCGCGCCGACGGCGAGTGGTTGTAACGGTTGCTGCAGTTTGCAGCGGTCTGCAGTGAAGGGCGTCTCTCATCGTGGATGGGAGGCGCCCTTCGCCGTATCCGCGCGTCCACACCGTGGCGGGGATGCGCGGTTTTCCAAGGCGATGTGCTAAGACTGGATTATGCAGAAATTACCGTATCCTCCGGCGCCAGAGATGGGTTGGTACGCCGACGACGAAGTCGAAACGGACATGCTCGTCCCTGAACACCGCGGCACCACGCCGCAGCAGGACGTTGCTGAGCAACCGGTCGTTGAGCAGGCGGTCGCCGCGCAGCAGGCGGTCGAACAGCCGATTGAATCGGTTGAGCAGGCAGCGCAGCCGGTCGTCGCATCGCCCTTCCAAGAAGAGGAACATATCAACGCGAACACATCGGAGCAGCCGGCGCTCATCCCGGACGACTCCTACAACGCCCATCTGGGCGACGACCTCGAATACACGGCCGAGGAAGGCGCCGAAGGCAGCGACGAATGGGACGGCACCGTGCTGTCGACGGCGTTCATGAAGAAGGAACCGCGCCACGTCTACCGTCTCGTCAACGCGATCACCGGCCAGAGCATCGTCGTCGACATGGGCGTGCTCATGGGACGCAAGCCGTCGCAGGACATTCCGCAGGGCGCGAAGTCGGTGCGGCTTGTCGACCCGACGCGCACCGTGTCTCGCAACCATGCGGCGATCAGCTTCGATCAGGACGGCTCGCTGTGGATCGAGGACTACGGTTCGCTCAACGGCACCTATGTCATCGACGACGAAGGCGAGCGTCAGGTCGTCAAAGGCACGCCGATGCGGCTCACGGCACCGTGCAAGGTGCGCATCGGCGATCAGGTCTTCGATTTCGAGGACGCCGCCGAATAGCCGAATAAACGGCCGTCGTTGGCGGGGGAGCGGGACGGAACCGTCTGGTCGGTCGCTCCAACTGCCGCATAGTGATCATCCCAGGTGCGTGATACATCCGGGATGATCGCCATCGGGGCGTTTGCAATCGCGACAGGGTGTCACTGCACCCCAAGCGATCGCGGTAGGGGTGGTTTGCGATTGCGACCGGGGCGCAATGCGTCCGGCATGATCGCTACGGGGCCGGTTTGCGAACATGCCGGGTGCGTAGCCCGCACAGGATGTTCGCAAACCGGACTGCACCGCATACGACGGCGGACTCAGTGCTGCTGTCGCTGGGCGATCGACGCGTTCGTCGCGGGTTCGCCGAGCATGGCGAGCCAGTTGAGCAGTTCCGGATAGATGTACGGGTTCTGCGCGAGCGCCGGATGCAGTTCGGGCGCGTACTGCGCGATCTGCTGCATGACCGCCGTATCCGGCGTCGTCATCGCGACCTCGGCGGTGAAACCGTAGGGATTCTGCGGCTGAATCTGCGCATACGCCGGCTGCTCCGGCTGCGCGGCGACCGGCTGCGCGGCGACCGGCTGCGCGGCAGCCGCATCCATGCCGGTCTGCGAGGCGTCCATACTGTCGAACTGCTCGCTGAGCATGTCGACGCCGGTCGGCTGCGCCGGCTCGAAGGAGACCGGCTGCGCTTCGGCCATCGCATATTCGACGGTGCCGGTCTGCGACGCGATCGGATGCGCGTCGGCGACCGGCGATGCGGCAGCCGCCGACTGACCAGCAGTACCCGCTGCATTCGCCTCCGCTGCGTCGATCGCCGCAGCGATCGCGGCGGCCTCGTCCATCGCGGCTGCGTCGACCTGACGGTCCTCGACGGCGCCGAGCTGCGCCTGATATCCGAGTTGCGCGACGGTGGTGCGCGCGCGTTCGTCGCCGAACTGCGCGATCCAGCGCAGCAGTCCCGGATAGGCGCGCGGATGCGCTGCAACGTTTGCACCGAATTCCGGATTCTCGTACGCGACCTTCGCGAGCGTGACCGGGTCGGCCTGCGGGTCCTGGATGATCGCCACCGCGTCGTCGTAACTGACCATGATATGTTCCTCTTTTCCCTCGTCTCGCTGCGCCGCATGCACGATGCCGCGCAGCAGGACGAAACCATGTCCTTGTTCTTAACTTATCGTCTTCGTGCCCGTCGCCACTGCATCGTCTCACGTCCGCCGTGCAATCGTATTCACGTCTGCAGCGTCGTGTCGTCGATGTCCGAGAGATCCTCGTCGACCTCGAGTCGTTCGCAGTGCCATGCTTCGGTGCGTTCGGCGTCCCACGGCATGTCGACGACGATGACGGTGACGTTGTCGCCGCCGCCCGCTTCGAGCGACGCGTCGATCAACGCGTGCGCCGCCGCGTCGGCCGTGTCGTGCTGCGCTGCAACGTGTGCAATCGTAGCATCATCGATCTCGCCATGGCAGCCGTCCGAACAAATGATGAACCGTCCCGCCGCGTCCGCCATGAAGAAATCTGGGCGGATGCCCATCGGCGAGCCGACGCACTGCGTGATGACGTTGCGTGCGATCGAGCGTTCCGCCTCCTCGGGTGTCATTTCGCCGGATTCGATCGCCTCCTGCCTGCGCGAATGGTCGTGCGTGATCTGCGTGAGCGAGGCGGCGTCCCAATGGCCGTCGGTGTCGGGGCTCATATGGTAGGTGCGAGAATCGCCGACGTTGACGACGTAGCACATGTGCGGCTCGGCGTCCGGCAGCAGCTGCCTGATCGCGATTGACCATGCGTCGGGCGCGACGTCGGCGCGATGTTCGCCGAAGCGTGCCGTGTCCGTGCCGCCGCCGAGGTCGGTGCCCGGCTGCGTCGCGTCCCAATCGTCGCCGAATCCGGAGAGTGGCCGCAGTTCGTCGATTGCGCCGAGCGTCGCGATTGCGTTGTACTGCGCGCTGTGTTTCGGGTGATGCGTCGTCGTCGGCTTGCGGTGCGCGTCGGCGAAATGCGTCGCCCCGTCAGCGCGCCCGCATTCGAGTTCGTCGGCCGTCGCGACATCCTCGTCCTCGCTGCCGTCTGCAACCCCACGGTCCGCAGCCCCCGCCGAACCGCCGGGCGCCGCGAACCATTGCGGCAGCACGACACCGGTGACCGTCGTGCCGGCGATGCCGCCGAGCGTGAGCCCGAGCGCACGCGTGCGCGACTGCGCGCGCTCGAGAGTCTCCTCGATCGAGGCGCGCGTGCGCGACGCCTCCCGTGCGAGCTGGGCGAGATCCTCGACGGCGATCGCGCTGGCGCGTTCGCCTCCCGATTCGCCGCCCATGCCGTCGCAGACCATGTAGACGCCGCGTTCGGCGAGCCAGCTGTCCTGGTTCGTGCGGCGCCTGCGTCCGATATCGGTGAGCGCAGCGACACTGATGACTGCCTGTTGCATGCGCGTCCTTCCTACCCGTTCCCCGCTGCCTGCGTCAGTGACGCGCATGGGAGAAACGGCGCTTCCTGTGCTTGCTGTCCGCCGACGCTGATTCGCCGGCGCGGCGCGGCGCCGACTGTTTCTCGTCGTTCGCCTCGGCCTTATGATACCCGACCGTCACATCGACCGGTTTCATCTGCCGCACGCCGCGCAGCGACAGTTTCGTGCGCCAGCGTCGCATGCGTGGCAGTGTCGCGAGCATCGCCGCGCGCAGTTCGTCGATGGCGTGCCAATACGTCGACGCCTGCTCATCGCTGACGTCCTGCCCGGAGAAGGTCGCGTAGTCCGCCTGCCTGCAGGCCGACTGCATCGCCGTCGGATCGAGTTTGAGCTGTTCGGTGATCTGCTGCGCCTGCTCGCGGCGTGTGCCGTGCGCGTCGATGCCGCTCTGCCGCGCGAGCACGGCGACCGACTGCCATCCCGAGGCCATGCGCATCTGCGGGCGTCCGCGTTTGCGCAGCATCGCGAGCTGGATCGCCTTGCCGAGCAGGATCGCGCCGACGATGAGCAGCACGATCCACAGCGGCGAACCGTAGAGCGCGACCTTGCCGATGACGCGTCCCGCCTGCGCCCATTTCGACGGTTCGGGCGCTTCCGCCGCCTCGGTGCCGCCGAACGACGACTGGCTCGTCGTGTTCGTCTCGTCGCGCAGCGGATCGGTGAGCGGCAGCGGCGGCTGCCGCACGAGGTTCTGCGGATTCGGCGGCGTGAGGTTCTGGTCGTCGTCCGGCGTCTTCGTCTCCTTCGGCGTCGGATAGAACGGCACCCACCCGTAGCCTTCGAGATTGATTTCGACCCATGCGGTCACGTCGTTGCCGGTGAAGTCGATGATGGTGCCGTCGCCTTCCGTCTGCGTGCGCGCGTTCGAGATGTCGCCGTCCTTGTCCTTCGGCAGGAAGCCGAGTACGACGCGGCTCGGCAGACCGAGTTCGCGCGCCATCAACGCCATCGCCGACGCGTACTGTTCGCTGTCGCCGACCATTTCGCCGCCGAGCAGCTGCGCGATGCGATGGTTGCCATGTCCGGGGCTTGATTGGTAGTCGGAGCCAAGGCCGTGCGAGAACCATCCTTGGTCGCGCAGCATCGCGACGAGCTGCTGCGCCGCCTCGCCGCCGTGCGATTTCCCGCCGGCCGTCGCCGACGCGAGCTTGCCGACCTCGTTCGGCACGTCGTCGGCCTTCGGCTGGTCGATGCGCGCCGCCTCAGCTTCGGCGATCTGCTTGTCGCTCGGCTCGTCGGGGATGATGCCGTGTTCGGTATACGTCAGTCCCTTCTTCACGCCATCACGCAGCAGGCCGGAGTCGGTACCGACGTTGTAGTAGAACGATTCCGCGTTTTTCTCGTTGCCGAATCGCACTGACGTGGCCGCGCCGGCGAGCGGCAGCCAGTCGTCGCCGAGGCCGTCGCGCACCGTGAACTTCGCCGTGAACGGCCTGCCTTCGGCATCGTTGCGGATCGACGTGCCGACGCGCGCATAGTTCGCCGAATCGCGCGACTCCCTCGAATCGGAGAGGTTCCACACGTTGCCGTCGAAGCGGTCCATGACAGCGAGCCGCACGCATGTGCCTTCCGGCAGTCCGTGCACGGTGAGCACCGTCGTGTCCTTGTACGATTTGATGTACGCGCGCATCGTGCTCAGCGGGCTCGTGTAGTCGTTCGGGCTCAGCGGCGGCTCGTAGTGGTCACGCAGGATCGTGCGCTGCGCCGGCAGCAGCAGGCAGCCGCCGAAGGCGACGGCCGCGGCGAGCACGACGATGACGAGCGAACTGATCCATCGTCCCGATTCGAACATTCGCATGCGCCACGACAGCCAGACGATGAGGACGAGCGCGAACGCGATGCCGCAGGGGATGCGCGCGACGCCATCCGCCGTGCCGAGCAGCGCGCACGCGCACATCGCCGCGATCTCGAGCACGATCGCCGCGACCGACCAGCGCGGATCGTCGAGCAGCGCGAAGAAGCCGGCGATCGCCGCCGTCCACAGGCACAGCGTCCAGACGGCGAGCAGCGCCCCCTGCGCGTCGCCGACCGGCGGCTCGATCGCGATCAGATATTTGAACGATCCGAAGGTTTCGCGCCAGCCGAGCCGCAGCGTTTCGAGCGAGGGGATGACACGGCCGATCGTCGTGTCATTGAGACAGATGACGGGGCCGACGATCCACTGCGCGAACACGAGGAAGAACAGCTGCCACCACAGTCGCAGCGGCGGCGCGACGCCGGCGAAGGCGATGAGCGCGCCGATGACGGCGGCCGGCACGGCGGCGGTCGCCCACGCGCCGGCCGAACCGTAGACATCGATGAGGTTCGCGGTGCACAGCAGCGTCACGATGGCGACGACGGTGCACGAGACGAGCGCGGGCTTCGCCTCGGTCTTCTCACGGACGATGCGATGCGTCGGCTTGCCGGTGTTCGTCGACCAGATGACCGAATGCGTCGTCATCGCCCACGAGCCGGTCTCGGTCGACGTCTGCGTGCCGCCGGTCGTCAGCGACGCGTCGGGGATCGAAGTCGGTGCCATGCTCATCTCAGTGCCCCCATGATCTGCGGAAGGTCGTCGAGTGTGTTGACGGTCGCGAGCGTGAAATCGGGGAAACGGCGCAGTGTGCGCGGCTCGTTCGGCGACGTTTGCAGCACGAGGCACGTCGCGTTCGGCGGCAGCGCCATCATCATGCGGCGGATGTCGTCAAGCGGTTTCGCGTGTCCTACGGTGAAGCAGTAGAAGGACGCGTCCGGCGTCGCGGCGAGCGCCTCCTGCGCGAGGTTGCGACGGTCTCGGAAGTCGGGTTCGATTGCGCTGCACGCGTCGAGCAGCTCCATCGGATTGCGCGGGTTGAGGTTCGTGCGCGCCACATGCGTGTAGAGCGGACGGTCCTCGAGCAGCGCCTGCACGCCGATCGACGCGTGCACGCTGACGGCGAGTTCGAACTCGTCCTTGCTCAGATAGTCGTCCGGGTTGACGTCGAGCGTCACCGACGTGTCGGTGCGGCGCGTCGCCTCGTACTGGCGCAGCATCAGTGTGCTCGTGCGCGCCGAGCTGAGCCAGTGCACGTGGCGCACGTCGTCGCCGGGTTCGTATTCGCGCAGGCCGTAGAAGTCGAGGTCGTCGTCGACGATATCGCCGCTCGGGTTGCCTTCGAGGTCTCGCGGGATGCCGGCGTGCAGCGAGTCGAGCATGACGATGTCCGGATGGATGTAGACGTTGAAATGGTCGGCGAGCTGATGCTCGTGGCGCATCAGGCCGAAGGGGTCGCCTTTGCGGATCGTCAGCGGGCCGACGGCGAGCACCGAACGCGACAGTGCACGGAACGTGACCGTCGTGTGCTTCGACTGGTGCGCCGCGAGCATTGGGATCGGGAATCGTTCGTGCTCGGCGCCGAGCGGAAGGTCGGCGCGCGCGCTCGCCGTCGGCGTCGTGCCCGGATTCGTGACGTCGACCTGCACGGCGACCTCGTCGCCGACGCCAACGCGGCGGTCGGAGACGTCGATCGTCGCGTCGAAGGACGTGTTGCCGATCGACAGGACGAGCGCGGCGAGCAGCATCGTCACGAGCACGAGGCACATCGCGAGCATCTCCGCGTAGCCGAGCGTGAGATAGAGCACGAGGCCGGTGACGGCGAGCGCGAGCGCCGTCCATCCGAGCGGGGAGACGTAGGCGGTGACGAAGTGGCGCACGCGGCGCGTGAAACGGCTCCAACCGCGGATGAACGCACGTTTGCGGGCCCTGGAGCGCAGTGCCGAATCGGTCATGGGATGAACCTTCCGAGGTAACGGGAACGGGATGACGGCGATGTGGATTGTCGGCGGCGAACATCCACCGCGCAATCCACATCGGTGCACAATGCTCAGTGCACGTCGAGCTGCGGAGCGGGGATCTCGCCGAGGATACGCGTGAGCACGTCCTCTGGCGTGTTCGCCGCGAACACGGCGTCCGACGTGAGCAGGATACGGTGGGCGAGCACCGGCACGGCGAGCGCCTTGACGTCGTCAGGGATCACGTAGCCGCGTCCGTCGGCGGCTGCCCAGACGCGCGCGCAGCGTGTGAGCGCGAGCGCGCCGCGCATCGACGAGCCGACGGCGATGCTTTCGTCATGGCGGGTGCTTTCGACGATGCGCATGATGTATTCGAGGATCGCGTCGGCCACCCTGACCTTGTTCGCGATCGTGCGCATCGCGAGGATGTCGTCGCCGCTCGCGACGGCCTTGAGTTCGCCGGCGCGGTCGGTGATGTTCACCTGGCGCAGGATGTCGAGGCTGTATTCGGTCGACGGATAGCCGATCGTCGTCTTGATCAGGAAACGGTCCATCTGCGCTTCCGGCAGTTTATACGTGCCGAGCTGCTCGATCGGGTTCTGCGTCGCGATGACGATGAAGGGCTGCGGCACCGGATGCGTGTGGCCGTCGACGGTCACCTTCTGCTCCTCCATGACCTCGAGCATCGCCGACTGCGTCTTCGGCGAGGCGCGGTTGATTTCGTCGGCGAGGACGATCGACGCGAAGATCGGGCCTTCGCGGAAGCTGAATTCGCCGGTCTTCTGGTCGTAGAACGTGACGCCGACAACGTCCGACGGCAGCAGGTCCGGCGTGAACTGGATGCGCTTGAACGAGATGCTGACCGAGTTCGCAAGCGCGCGCGCCAGCTGCGTCTTGCCGGTGCCCGGATTGTCCTCGAGCAGCACGTGGCCGCCGGCGACGAGCGCGGTGACGCATTGGCGGATCGGCGTCTCCTTGCCGACGACGGCCTGCGAGACGTTGTCGACGATCGCCGAGAAGTGGCGGCGGAAGTCGGTGATCTCGTCGTTGCTCGCCGCGCCGGTGCCGGCGACGGCGCCGATCGGCGGCAGCGCGTTGTGCACGGTCGCCGTCATGCCGGCGGGGGAGTGCACGACCGGCGCGGAGACGGAGGGTGCGGAGACGGAGGGAGTAGTGGAGATGGAGGGAGTAGCGGAGACGGCTGGCGTGGACGGCATCGACGTGGTCGCCGATGCGGGCGGCATGACGACTGGCGGCGTGACGACCGGCGCGGTCACCGGCGTCGTCGTCTCGGCCGCGGCGACGATCGTCTCGGTGGCGCTCATCGGCGTGGCGGACGTCGCAGAAGACGTCGATGTCGCAGTCGTCGATGTCGCGAGGACCGTGCCTTCGTCGTCGAGGTCGGTGTCGGTCGTCGTATGCGTGTGCTCGAACATCTCGCGCGTCGGCAGATCGGGCATGACGACATGCGGCACCGACGGCTTCGGCATCGACGTTCCGGCGAGCACCGTCTCGTCCGCGCTCGCGGCGGCCGCGTTCTCGACCGCCGATTCATCGGTGCCGGCGAGCACCGTCTCCTCGTCGATGTCCTTCCCGTGCGGGGTCTCGTTGGGCTTCGTCATCTGCTGACTCCTTGTGTTGATGATGGCTTGTGTTGATAGTTCGATGTGTGGATGAGTTGTTTGGTGATGATTCGTTACTGCGCGCGGTGGCTTACAGGAATACCATCGAGCGGCTGCCCGGCACGGCGACGAGCTGCCCGTAAGGCCGCAGTGCACGCTGACGGAAGGCGCTCGGCTGGGCCTCGCCGCTTTCCGAAGGCGACGGCGAAGGCTCCGGCTCGCTCGGCGACGGCGACGGATCCGGCGTCGGAGCTGGCTTCGTCGCGCGGATGCCGCGCACCTGACCGTCGATGGACGCTGTGAAGTTTTGGTCTTCGGCCATCGTCACTTTAAGATTCCAACGTGCGTCCTTGGGGGTGCTGTCGCTAGCCTGAACTTCCACCGTGTCCTTCTGCGTATAGGCTTGCGGCGCGCCCGGTACGGTCAGTTCGTACGTGTAGTCCTGCGTGTAGGCGTCCACGGCACCGTCGTTATGGACGTGGATCTTGTTGGGATCGGTCCTGTCCCATTCGAGCCAGAACTTGCCTTGATCGATATGTGGATTCACTTTGTACTTGTATTCGGTGTTGTGCTTGGAGTCCTTCTTATCGCCAGGTTTATTCATGAAATACGGTGTCACCTCAGCTGGCGGACATGTATCCCAAGGATTGATGTCCGTTGTGGCGGAACCACGAGGTTCCTTCATGCCTGATGCAGAACCGAAATCAAGCTTCACTTCCTTGACTCTGCCTGTGGATTTCCAAGCCACTGTGCAGACTTTGCCGGAGCCTTCAAGCTTGGTGATTGTGACGGCACCGATGTTCACTGTGATTGGAATCGGTGCAGACGGCGCGGATGTGCTCGGCTTCGCTCCAGGCTTTTCTGGATTGATGGTCGCCGTCACGGAGAAATCCTTGAAATACATGTTGTCATCTTCAATGTGGATTTGCTTCTCAACGGTTTTGCCGGAGCAATCTACGGATCCATAAGATCCGAACGTAATCGTCGAGCAGCCGGCATTGCGCGTGTTGTTGACGGTGGCTGTGAGGACGATTTTGTCTTCTGCGGTCTGCTTCGCCACTACGCTTGGCGCTTCCGGATCGCCGTAGACCTTGTCCGCATTGGTCTTGGGCTCAGAAGGCGTGCCCGTGCCGACCTCGTTCGTCGCCGTCACGGTGACCGAGAACGTGCCATCGCCGATTGCGCTGTTGTCAAGCGGGATATCCAACTCGGTTTTCAAGCCCTCAGACGGGCGCGGCGTACCATTGACGGTGACCGTATAGCTCTTTGGCGCGCTCGCCGTGTCCTTTGGCGCGCTCCAGGACACATGCAGCTTCTGGTAGCCGCCGATCACTCGCACATCCTGTGGCGCATCAGGCGTCTTGTCCGGCTTGCCGTTGGCGGTGTCGGAGGATTCGGACCAACCGACTTCGTTCTGTGCACGCACGGTGAACGTGTACTCAGTACCGTTCTTCAGGCCGGAAATCAGGCAGGAGGAACCGGGATCGCACAGCTTCTTGCCGTCCTTCCAGCTGACTTCATATGCAGTGATCGGGCTGCCGTTCGCGTTGCCCGGTGTCCAGCTCACGATGACGGCGCCGTCCTGTGATTCGGCCTTGTTGTGAATGATCGGCGCGTCCGGCCTGTCCACGACCGAGAACGTGTAGGTGGCCGTCACCTGGCGGTCGGCACTGCCGGTTGCGTCGCCGATCGTCACGAGGACGCGCGTCGACGATGCGCCGATATCCTTCGCCGCCGTCACCGAGATGCGCGAACCGTCGACCGACACGGACAGCTTGCCGCCGTCGTCGCTGGCCGCGGACACGATCTTGAGCGGCGAATCGGGGAACGGGTTGTAGGCGTCGGCGAGCACGTCGACGGTCTTCGTTTCGCCGGCCTTGATGCGCGTCGTTGTGCCATTGACGCGCGCGAGCGGTCGCGTCGACGCCGTCACGCGCGCCGTGAGGCCCGCCTGCACGACGCCGCCGTTGCTGCCGTAGGCGATCGTGATCGGGATCGACGCGGTCGCGCCCGGCTTCGCCGTCGTCTCCGCGCTCACGGTGAGCTTGCCGTCGGCGTCCACGCTTGCCGTGATGCCGCCGGAGGTCGTGCCGCCCGAATACCTGAACTTCGCGTCCTCGTCGGATTCGGTTGTGTGCGTCAGCGCGCGCAGATCGATCGTCGTCGGGCTTTCGCCGGCGACGACGTCGACGGTCGTCGACGAGAAGGTCGGCGCAGGCATCTCATGGCCGATGACGGTGATCGGCAGCGTGATGACCGACGAATTGACGATCTTGACGTTGCCTTTGCCTTCGCGTTTGCCGTCGGTCACCGTGAACGTGATCGACGCGGGGCCGCCGTAGTTCTTCGCCGCCGTGAACTTGAGCGTCTGGTCGTTGACGTAGAGGTCGTTGTTCGCGGCCTTCGTCGCGCTGACCGAATCCTTCTCGACGACCGCCGTCTTGCCGACGCCGACGCGCACATAGTCGGCGATGTTGATCGTGATCGACGATCCGGCGTTGACGTTGAGCGGCGGCGCCTTCGGGCGCAGCTGCGGCGGGAAGACGCCGTAGGCGGGCACCATGATGAAGGCCGTCGACGTGATGTCGTGCTCGGTGTTCGTGACCGTGTACGGCACGGCGCGCGCCTCGTCGGTCAGGTCGATCGAGATCGTCGTCTTCTTGCCGGAGGCGATGTGCGCGTGGTCGCGCGCCGACTCGTCGACGTCGACGGCGAGCACGTCGCTCGAGCCGGAGGGGTTCGCGATGAACTTCGAGACGTCGACGTCGACCGAACGTTTGTCGATCGTCGCGATCGCCGGCACGTGGTAGTCATAGGCGGTCGGCGGCTCGATCGGCGCCTTCGGGTCGACGTTGACGGTGAGCGTCGCGCGATCGGTCAGGCCCGCCTTGTTCTTGATCGTGTAGACGATGTAGCCGGTGCCGGCCGTCGACGGCGTCGTGAACGAGACCATGTCGTTCGTCACCTTCGCGTCGACGACGCCCTGCGCCTCGAGTTCCTTGACGACGGTGAGCTTGCTGTCGTCGCTCGCGACGTCGTTGAGGAGCACCGGCACCGTCGTCGCCGTGTTCGGGCGCAGCGTCACCGTGTCGTCGCGCGCGTAGACGCTCGAGTTCGCGCCGCTCTTGAAGATGCCGACGCGCACGTTCGCCTGCGCGCGCCGTCCGGTCCAGTCCTCGACGGCGTAGCTGAACTCGTCGGTGCCCGACGAATCCTCGTACGCTTCGTAGACGAGGTAGTCGGCGCTGACTTCGCTGATGCGGCCGAGCTGCGGCACCGTGTTGCCCAGACCGAGCAGCTGCACGTCGTCGCCATCGTTGTCGATGCCGCGCAGCGTGATTGGGATGCGGATCTTTTGACCGGCGGCGACCTGCGCCTCGACGTCCTTGGGGCTTGCGGCGGACTTCGCCTCGGCGTCGGCGCGATGGACGTTGAACGTGATCGTCGCCGAAGCGCTGTTGCCGAGCGTGTCGGTGACGGTGTAGGTCACCGGGTAGGAGCCGGGTTCGCCCGGCGCCTGGTAGCGCACGATGTCGGAGGCGACGAACACGAGTCCCTTGAACGTGCTCGCGTCGTACTGCAGCTTGTTGCTCAGTGTGATCGTCGTGCCGTCCGCATAGGTCACATGGTCGGGCACGTCGACGGAGACGATGCCGCCGGTGCGCACAGAGACGTCGACGTTGCTCGCTTTCGGCGCGCTGCTCGCGCCGGACAGCGCCGGCGGCTGCAGCACGATCGTGCCGGTTGACGATCCGGCCGCGTTCGCGACCGTGTATTCGATCTCGACGGGAGCCGTCGGCAGCTGCATCGCCGTCAGGTAGACGCGTTTGTTCGAGACGATGCCGGCCTTGATGCTCGAATCGGCCGGCGCGCGGACGTCGGTCACCGAAAGGACGCCGCCGAGCGGATCGACGTCGTTCGTCAGTGGTTCGACGATCGCCGTGTTGTCTGCGCCGAGCAATGCGACGTCGTTCGCGGCGACCGGGCGCGACTCGTCCTTCGTCAGCGCCTCGACTTCGACGCGCACGAGGCCGGTCGCGGGGATCGTGCCCTGTGTGGCCGTGTAGGAGACGTAATAGGTGCCGGTCTGCTGCGCCGTGAACGTGAATCCCATGTCCGAGGGGTGCGGCGAGGCGGTCGTCTTGTCCGGGGCTTCGACGTCGCTGATCTTGACGGGGTCGACGGAGGTGCCGTGCACGTAGGGCTTGAGGTCGATCTGCGTGGCTGTGTTCGGCGTTGTGCGCTTGACGACCGGATCGATGCTCGCCGGCAGCGTATGCGCCGGGCGCACGGCGAAGTACATCGTGCCGGTCGCCGTCTCCTTGCCGTCGGAGACGGTGAGTTTGACGGTCGCGCGTCCCGAATTCATCGACCCGGCGTTGAACGTGAGCTGGCCGTCGGCGCGCGTCGAGACGGTGGCCTCCTCGGTGTTCTCGACGTGCGCGTCGACGAGCGTGAGCGGGTCGCCGTCCTCGTCGACGAAGCCGCCAAGCGCGTTGCCGGTGTAGCTTGCGCCCTGCTCGACGTCGATCTGCTCGGGCGTTTCCGTCTGGCGCGGCGCATGGTTGCCGGAGTTGGATTCGAATTTGAGCGTGACCGTCGCCGAGCTCGTCTGGTCGCGGCCGTCGCTGATCTCATAGGTGAAGCTCGCCGTGCCGGTCGACGCGTCGGAGGCGTTGAGTTGCAGATAGCGGCCGTCGTAGATCGGCGAGACGGTGATCGAACTGTTCTTCGGCGCGCTCACCGACGTGATGCGCAGCACCGAGCAGTCGGTCTGCTCGTCGTTGCGCAGCACGTCGAGGATCTGGTGGGAGCCGACGCGCGCGCCGAACTCGTCGTCCGCGGCTTTGATCTGCCCCGATTGCGACGAGCACTGCTTCTCGAAGTTGCGTTTGCTGTTCGTCGATTCGTCGTTGTTCTGTTCGCGGCTTTCCTGCTTGGTCTCGATTTTCTTCCACTGGATCTTGATGACGCTCGTGTCGACGTCCGGGTTCCACAGGTTGCCGTTGAGCACGTCGTTGAGCACGGCGCGGCGATGGTTGACGCGGTAGACGAGCTGCGAGGTGGGCGTGATCTCCTCGAGCGTCGTGAACTGCGCGTCCGAATCGGCCGAGCACACCTTGATCGCGTTGTGCGCCTGCTGCGCCCACGCGCCCTGCACGCAGCCGCCGAGCGACACCGGCTGCGCCGGCTCGCCTTTGGCGCCCGAGCTCAGCAGCAGCGGATCGCCGTTCTTCGCCGACAGGTCGACGAGCGCCAGGCCGCTTTGCGCGCTGGCGGCGACCCAGTCGTCCTGCTCGCCGTCGACGCTCGGCGCCTGCAGCGTCAACGGTCCGGCGTCCTCGAATTCGGCGCTGCCGTCCTTGTCCCAGATGAGACGGTCGCCGGAGGAGATGACC
Source organism: Bifidobacterium sp. AGR2158 (assembly GCF_000424225.1). Classification (NCBI taxonomy): domain Bacteria; kingdom Bacillati; phylum Actinomycetota; class Actinomycetes; order Bifidobacteriales; family Bifidobacteriaceae; genus Bifidobacterium; species Bifidobacterium sp. AGR2158. The sequence continues at coordinate 112,740 of NZ_KE384151.1, read as the reverse complement.
GGATGGTCGCCGACGACGGTGAACGAGTCGGCGGACTGCGCGCCGTCGGCGAGCTGCGTGACCTCGCGCGGCTCCATCGACGATGCCGGATTGACGGCGAGGACCTTCGCGTCGCGTGGACGGTAGCCGTAGACGGTGCCGTCGTGCGTGACGGCGATCTTGCCGCCGACGCCGAGCTTCATCGTCGGGTCGCTGTCGACGGGACGGATCGATTTGACGTCCGAGGCGTCGCCGATCCAGACGCTGCCGCGCTGCGTGTCGAACATCGCGACGGTGTCGCCGCCCACATACGTGCGGATGCCGTTCTTCGTCGGCGTCGTGTCGGCCATCGACACCGTCGCCTGGTCGATCGACGCCGTCGACGCGTCCTCGTCGAGCATCGTGACGGCGCCCGCCTGCGCGACGTCGAACTGCGCGCCGCTGGCCATGACGGCCACGTCCGGCTCCTGCAACGCCACGTTGAAGCGCGCCGCCTTGCCGTCGTTGAGCGACGTCACCCACACGGTGCCGTCGTCGAGCTTGAGGTGGCGTTCGGTGACCGAGCTGACGATGAACGCGCCGACGATGACGGCGAGCACGGCGAGCAGGCACACGAGCGGCACGAGCCACGGCCTCCTGCCGGTGCGCAGAATGGACTGCAGCCGTTCCTTGCGGCGCGTGTCGCGCTCGTATCCGCCGTCCATACGCTTGCCGTTGAACTTCATCGTCGCCTCTTCTCCATCATCTCCGTAGTGTCTGTGCCGTTCACTTGACCGCGCAGGTGGTCGCCGGCGTCGACGACATGCGCCGGTCCTGGCGCACGATGCTCACCTGGATGCAGGTCTGCGCGCCGTCCGAGGCCGGAACCTCGACCGACGTCCCCTCGATCAGCTTCGCGTTCGCCTGCCCGGAGCCCGTGCCGTCGATGACCGACCATGCGTAGCGGTCGCCGTCCTGCGGATCGGGGTTGCTCCACGTGAACTTGACGGTGTCGCCCTGATAGGCGCCGGACAGTTCAATCGGCGAGGGCACCGTCGCCGTGACGTCGTCATCATCGTCGTCGCCTTCCGACGTGCCATTCATGCCCGGGTTGACGACGGCGGCCGTCTTCGTGTCCCCCGAACGGTCGATGTTCGGCAGGATGACAGCGGCGAAGACGATGCCGAACACGACGAGCACGGCGACGACGACCGCCGTGATGATGAGCGGCTTGCGGTTCTTCGGCTGCGCGGCCGGCGCGGCCGGCAACGCCCCCTGCGCGCCCGCCGTCGCCATCGCGGCGCGCGTCGGATACGGCTCGATGCCCTGCACGTTGACCGGCATCGCATGCCCGTACAGCTGGATCTGCACCTCCTGGAGCGCGCGCGCGAATTCGACGGCTGTGAAATAGCGGTTCGCCGGATCCGGGTCGAGCGCCTTGAGCAGCACCCGCTGCAGCGATTGCGGCACGTCGGCGCGGTTGATCGGCAGCACCGGCTTGTGCATGATGCAGTCGACGAGCTCGTCGATCGTGTGCGGATTGTACGCGTATTCGAACGGCGACTTGCCGGCGAGCATCGCATACAGCGTCGCCGCGAGTGAATAGATGTCACTGCGGTCGTCGCCCGAGCCGCGCGAGGCGATGACCTCCGGCGGCGCCCACGGCGGCGAATAGCCGGTGCTGCGATGGTCGTAGATGTTCGTCGCGATGCCGAAATCGGCGATCGCCGGCACGCCCTGCGCCGTGATCAGGATGTTGCTCGTCTTGAGGTCGCGGTGCACGGTGTTGCTGCGGTGCGCGAGATAGAGCGCGCTCGCGAGCTGCACGCCATAGTCGAGCGTGCGTTCGACCGAATAGACGCCCTGCTTGGCGATGATGTCCTTGACCGATCCGGCGGGAGCGTATTCGAAGATCGTGTACGGACGGCCGTCGTCGGTGACGCCCGCGCCGTGGACGGTGAGGATGTTCGGATGCTGCAGCGACGCCATGAAGACCGCCTCGGTCTTGAAGCGCGCGCCTGCCTTCGAATCGAGATGCGTCGTGCCGACCTTGATAGCCACGTCGCGTTCGGTCGCCTCCTGCCGGTAGCGGAAGACGTAGGCCGTTGAGCCCTTGCCGATGACGCCCACGTAGCGGTATCCCCTCAGACGTGGAGGCACCGGGGTGCCCGCCGGTTTGCGTGCGGCTGTGGATGCGGTCCTTTGTGGCATGAAGCTGATTCCGTCCTTTTCGCCCTCGCCGCGCCGTCGCCGACGCGGTTCCGCCCCCGGGTCCACATCGGCGACGGCGCGCGTATGCGCGTGTCGTTCCTCTCTGCACCATCATGGCCGAAATGGTGGTCAAGCACACGGCGCTACTCACGATGCGGATGCCGCCGTTCCACGGGCGTGTCGGACGATGCAGCCGATGGCGCGCGGAGCGCCGAGGCGTTATGCTGGGAAACCGGGCCGGTTGCCGAAGCTGGCGGCCGGATGAAGGAACGATTGGCCGGATCCAAGGGGAACGCCATGCAGGAATCGAAATCGAAGCGGTCGCAACGGGCGCAGGAGCCGCAGCAGCAGAAGGAAGCCGACGAGCGCGCCGCCGCGGCCATCGACAAGGCTGTGCGCGACGCGCTCGCGAGCGCGCCCGTGCGCACGGTGCTCGACGCGCGCAGCCACGACGCGCGCAACGCGGAATCAACGGACGCACAGAAGGATCGCACGGCGCCGAGCGTGCTCGTCGTCGGGGCGCCGCGCAGCGGCAAGACGACCTTCGCGATCGACGCGGCGAAGGAGGCGATGACGGCCTTCGGTACGCAGGACGCCGTGCTCACCGTCTCGAATCGACGACTCGCCGACGACTACGCGCCCGAACTCATTCGCCATACCGGCGTGAGCACGAGCACGCGTCCGGCGACGACGCTCAACGCGCTCGCGTTCCGTCTTGTGACCGCGGCGCGCGCGCATGCCGGCGAGCCGTTGCCGCGACTGCTCAACGGCGCCGAGCAGGACGCGCTGCTGCGCCGCGTGCTCGCCGTGCATCTCGACCATGTGCGCTCGGGCGACATGTGCGGCACGTGCCGCCTGCTGCGCGACTATTTCCAGAACGAACGGTGGACCGCCTTCGTCGCCGACGGCGATGCGGCCGCGCAGGACGACGACGCTTCGGCGCCGGCGACGACCGAGTCGCTGCTTGAGGAGGGCGTCAGCGCCGCATTCGTCGCCCAGTTGCGCGACATGCTCGCGCGCATGGACGAGGTCGGCGCCGGCGCCGACAGCGAGGCGGCGATGCTCGCCGCCGTCGAGCACTGCGGCATGCGCGGCGAGCGGCTGCGCATCCAGTGGCGGCTCGCATATGCGCTGCGCGCCGAATACATCGCGACGATGCGCGCGTCCTATCCGGACGAGTACCGTCTCGACGCCAGCTATCTGCAAGTCGCCGGCACCGAGGCCGTCCGCACGCTCGACGAGGGCGACCTGCCGAGCATCGTCATCGTCGACGACGTGCAGGACCTCACGCTCGCCGGCTTCGGCTTCCTCGAAGCACTGCACGGACGCGGCGTGCGGCTCGTGCTCGTCGGCAATCCGGACGAGTCGGTGCAGTCGTTCCGCGGCTCGTACCCTGAATACCTGTTTAGGCAGATCGACGAACGCCTGCGCCCGGCGCGGATCACGCTCGCCGACGCCGGCGGCGACGACTATCTGCGCACTGTGCAGGCGCGCGTGAGCCTGTCGATTGCGACGAGCGAGGACGGTCTCGCGCCGATGCCGCAGCGGCCCGGCAAGATGCCGCCGCTGCCCGGTGCCTACCCGATTGCGCCGGTCACGCCCGACGACTCGGTGCTCGCGGCGCTCTACCGCACGCCGGTCGAGGAAAGCGACGACGTCGTGTGGCACATCAAGACCGAGCATCTGCTTCATGGCACATCGTGGAACGACATGGCCGTCATCATGCACGACAACGACGCGATCCGCGCCTACGGCGAACGTCTGCGCCGCGACGGCGTGCCGGTGCGCTTCTCGTCGGTGACGCGTCCGCTCGCCGACGAACCCTTCGTCGAAGGACTGTTCTCGCTCATCGAACTCGCGCAGCTGCGCCGCGACGGCGTCGCGAGGCGTACGACGCCGCTCAAGGCGCTCGCCGCCTTCGTGCGTTCGCGTGTGCGCGCGATCGTCGCGAGCCCGCTGCTCGACGTCGCGCCGAAACAGCGCGACGACGCCCACGACGACGCGACACATCCGATGGACATGCATATGATCGACGCCGCGATGCGCGCGCTGCAGTCGATCGCCGACGTGCAGGACCGCGCCGAACTGATCCGCAAGGTGCATGATGGCGAGGCCGCCGATCCGGCGCGCGCCGCACTCGGTACGCCCGGCACGCCCGTCGAAACCTGCGCCGAAGTCGACGGGGGTGCCAGCGCCGCGCAGACCGAGGACATATCGGCGAACGATGAGGTGCAGCCATTCGACATGATCGCCGCCGACGGCGTCTCCGACGATGTGGCCGCGGGCTCGTCGCTCGGCGAGCTGCGCAGGATGTGGACGGCGCTGCATGACGCGGCCGTCGCTGCGCACGCCGCCGGCAACGTGCATGTGCTCGGCGACGAGGACGGCGATGACGTCGGCTTCGGTGTCGACGCGCTGTATCTGCTGCTCGCCGACGACGGTGCGCCGAAGGTCGTCGAGACGGTCGCGTCGATCTGCGGCGCCGGGGCCGGAGGCCGCCGCCACGTCGGACGCAACGCGCCCGCGCGCCGTTTCGCGCGGCTGTGGGAGTACGTCGGCCGGATCGCGCGGCAGCTGCGCGCGTTGGGGACGCAGGATGCCTCGCGGCCGCGCTTCGCACTCGAGGCCGCATGGGGCGTGTGCGACGTCGCAACCCATTGGCAACGCCTCGCATTGTTCAACACGCCGGTCGGGCGCGCCGCGAACGACCGCCTCGACGTGGCGATGCGCCTGTTCGACTACGTGGACCGCAACGGCGGCACGATGTCGATTACGACCTTCATCAACCAGGTGCGCCAGCTGCAGATCGAAGCCGATTCGCTCGCGAGGACGGCGCCACTCGACCAGGCCGTCACATTGACGACGCCCGCCGGTGCCGTCGGACGGCACTGGCGCCATGTATGGCTGCCGGGCGTGCAGGAGAGCGTATGGCCGAACCTCGCGGCGCGCAACACGATGTTCGGCGGCGAGGACCTCGTCGACATCCGCCTGTACGGCGAGCTCGACATGACGCGCGCCGAACGCACCGGGCAGCGCGACATCGTGCTGCAGAAGGTGCTCGGCACCGAGCAGAAGAGCTTCCTCGTCGCGTTGACGCGCGCTGACGTGCAGGCGCATGTCAGCGCGACGCTCAACGACGACGCGGTGCCCTCCGAGTTCCTTTATGGCTATATGCCCGAGCATTTCGACCGCGCGCGAGATGCGAAGCCGGAGACGCGCGTCTACACGAGGCTGGGGGACGGTGACGGGCTGGCGCTCGACGCGGACGCGCGCGGCCTCATCGCGCTTGCCCGCGCACGGCTCGCAGCGGCGGCCGGCGGCGGCGTGGACGACGCCGAGGTGGACGACGCCATCGACGCGCTCGCGCTGCTCGCCGTCAACGGCTACGCCGACGCTGGCCCCGGCAACTGGCCGTTCCTTGGCCTGTGGGGCGAATACCGGCCGGAACGCAAGTCGGGGGAGACCGCCGCGTCCACCGATGCCGCCACGGCGAACTCCAACGCGAACGCCGCTGTGGAACACGGCGTGGAACATGGCCGCGGCCGCGACGGCAACAGTCTGCTGCGCGCGACGATTCCGAGCATCTCGAACGTGCCCTTCATCCCCTGGAGACATGGGGAAGCGGCCGCGTCGCACGGCGAGGACACGCCGGACGCCCACGGCGCCGCGCAGTCGTCCTCCCGGCCGCCGCGGCCGACGTGTCCGACCGGCGCCGACGGAGCGCCGGTCGTCACCCTGTCGCCGTCCGCCGTGGACGCATTGTGGGGATGCCCGGTGTGCGCGCGCATGGAACGTGAGTTCTTCGGGCCGACCGTGCAGCCCTTCACGCTCGACTACGGCTCAATCGTGCATGCCGTGCTCGAACATGCGACGCGGATGGGCTGGGACATGCCCGGCTACCAGGACCGGCTCGATCTGGGCGACGCGCAGCTTGAGGCGCGCTTCCGTGAATCGGATTCGCCCGACTACGCGACGTGGGACGAGGTCGCGCGCCGGCGCGCCGAACGCCTCGCCGAGCGGATGATCGCCTACTACGAGACGCTGCGCATCGACCCGCAGACGCTGCGCGACGCCGACGAACGCTATGACGCGACGCTGCGCGACGAACGCACGCGGCAGACCCTGCTCAACGCGGCCGACTATCTCGTGCGCTCGAACCTGCCAATCTACGAGCAGGGGCCGGAATCGACCGAGGAGCGCACGGTGACCTCCATCGGCCGTAACGGCAAGAAGAGGACGAAGAACGAACGATGTCCGCGCCGCTACACGCATAGCAGCCTGCCGACGGTCGGCACGCTCGTCGAGGCCGAGGCGGAGATCTCCTTTGACGCGTCCTTCACGCTCGCCGACGTCACGGCGGCGTTCAACGATGCGACGAAGCTGCAGCTCGACGCCGACCAGCTCGCCGCGGTCATGGGCGCGCTCATCGGCGGCTGGCCGTGCGAGTGGGACCATCGGATGCGCATCCGCCTGACGGGCCGCATCGACCGCCGCGAGACGCGCCGCGACGAGGGCGGCGCGTTGAGCTGGCGACTCATCGATTACAAGACCGGCCATGCGCACGGGCGCGTCGAGAACTTCAGCGACCTGCAGCTCGTGTGCTACCAGTTGGCGATGCGCTTCCCGCACACCGAGGGCGGCGACGCGGGCATGCGGTCCGTGCGGCTGCCGGTCTCGCGCGCCGCGTTGTTCGACGTCGCCGAGGTGACCTATCCGTCGGCGAAGAAATCGAAGGCGGAGATGCACTACCAGGAGCCGCTGTTCGACGGAGATGCGCTCAACACGGCCCAAGTGGGCAAACGCAACGATCCGAACAGCACCTACGCGATCGCAAAGCTCGGCGGATTGTTCCCGCAAATCAAGACCTTCGGTGACATCACACCGCCCGACGGTGTGGACGAGGAGGTCTGGGCGATGCTGGCGGCGAGCGCGCGCGCCGAATCGAAGTTGCTCGTATGGTCGCTGACGATGATCGCGCGCGTGTTCTACGCGGCCGCCGCCTCGCTGGCGTCGACGATCGACGCGCATCCGACGCCGGAGCACCTCAAGTATTGCCATGACAAACCGATCTGCCCGGCATGCGCCGAGAAGATGCAGACCGTGTACGAGACGAAGGGGATGTGACGATGGACACGCAGCATACGCCGATGGACGAGCCGCGACAGCCGCAGCGCAAGCCGAAGAAGCCGCGGAAGACCACGCCGAGCCTCCAGCAGCGCAAGATCATCGACGCGCCCAAGGACGACGATCTGCTTGTCGTCGCCGGCGCCGGCAGCGGCAAGACCTTCACGATGACGGAACGCATCATCAGGCTCATCGAGGACGGCGTGCCGCCCGAGCATATCCTCGGCCTGACCTTCACGAAGAAGGCCGCCTCCGAACTGCTCACGCGCGTTTCGGCGGCCGTGGACGTGCGTGCGCGGACGTCGATGTTCATGAAACCGGACGTGTACACCTACGACGCGTTCTTCCAGTCGATCGTGCGCCAGTACGGGCTGCTCGTCGGCTTCGACCAGCAGACGCAGCCGCTGAGCGAGGCCGGCGCGCGCCAGCTCATTGCGACGACCGTCGGCGAGCATATGGACGTCGTCAGGGACAGTGGCGTCGAGTTCACGCGCTTCACCGATATCGTCGACGCCGTCTTCGCGCTTTCATCGAACATCGCGAGTTCGATGATCGGCGGCGACTGCGACGGCGTCGACGGGGCGATCGCGCGCATTCGCGCATGGGATCGCGCGTTCCTTGAGCTCATCGACGGCATGGGCGTCGATTTCGACGCCGTCGACGACGAGGCGCCGTCCGTGCCCGACCTGAGCCCCAAGTCGCAACGGCTGAGCAAATACCAGTACGACCGCCGCGTCAAGGCGAACGGTGAGCCGTACGCGCAGGCGATGCGCACGAACGAGAAGATCGATTACTGGCGCGACCACATCCAGCAGTTCCACATCAAGCAGATGCGCGAGGCGACCGTCAGACGCGAGCTGCTGCTCACGCTTGTGCAACTGTATACGGACGCGAAGCGGCGCAACCACATGGCCGAGTTCAGTGACTTCACGGTGGCCGCCCATCAGCTCGTCACCCGTTTCCCGTCGATCGGCGAACGCTACCGCGCCCGCTACACGCATGTGCTGCTCGACGAATATCAGGACACGTCCACGACGCAGGCGATGCTGCTCGCGAAGCTGTTCTGCGGACCCGACGGCAAATCGGCGGTAAGCGCCGTCGGTGATCCGTTCCAGTCGATCTACGCGTGGCGTGGCGCGAGCCCGGGCGCCTTCCGCCTGTTCCAGCGCTCCTTCGGGCTGCCCGACGACTACGAGCCGTACGCGTTGTCCGAGACACGGCGCAACGCCGTCGTCGTGCTCGAGGCCGCGAACAACCTGACGGCCGCGCTGCGCGACCAGGCGCACGACGGTAGCAGCGTGCGGGTGCACGAAGTGGATGTGCGCACCTTGTCCATCCCGCGCGACGGCAACACCGAGGTGCACGAGGGCACGCTCGGCGTCCTCGGCTACGCGACGCGCGGCCAGGAGATCGACGGTGTCGTGCGTTTCGCGAAGCACGCGATCGCCAAGCACGAACGCGAAGACGCCGAGCGCGTCGCGCAAGGCGAAGATCCGCAGGGCACGAAACCGCATGTCGCCGTGCTGTTCCGCGGCAAGGCGCAGATCCCGGCCTTCCAGGCCGCGCTCGAGGAGGCGGGGCTGACAACCTTCGCCGTCGGCACGTCGTCGCTGCTCGAACAGCCCGAGGTACTCGACGTGCTCGCGCTCATGCACGTCGTCGCCGACCGTTCCGATGCGGCCTCGCTGATGCGGCTGCTCGCGACGCCGCGCTTTGGCCTGGGCGCCGCCGACCTGCGCAGGCTCGCGCGCATGGCCGACGAACGCAACGTCGACTACCGCTATCGGGCGCTTATCGAAGCGGGCGTCATCGGCGTGGACAAGGTGGACGGGGACGACGCCGCTGCGCGGCGACGCACCGTGCGCGAGCATGCGCGCGAGGTGCCGAACGCCGTTTTCGCCGCCGACCTGCTGATGGACGACAACGCCGACGAGACGATCGAAGGTTCGCATATCTCCGAGGCCGGCAAACGTGCGCTGCACCACGCCGGCGCCGTGCTGCGGCGCGTGCGGCAGGTCGCCTACGGGCCAATCGAGGAGGTCATGCGCGCCGCCGTCGACGCGCTCGACCTCGACATCGATATGCTCGTCGCGGACGCGGAACGTCGCCGGCACGGCATGGGGCGCGAGACGCCGGCGAACACGGCGGCGACGCGCGCATCGATCGACGCGCTGCTGTGCACCGTGCGCACCTACGTTCAGGAGATCGCGACGATGCAGACGCCGACGCTGCGCGGCTACCTGTCGTGGATCGACGCGCAGCGTTCCGTCGACGAAGGCGCCGCGCCGATGCCGGACGCGCCGGTCGACGTCATCCTGATGACGGTGCACCAGTCGAAGGGTCTCGAATGGGACGCCGTCGCCGTCGTCGGCCTGCAGCGCAACAAGTTCCCGTCCAATCAGGGCGAGCGACTCAAGGTCGAATACGACGACCGTCCGGGCGTCGAAAAGAGCTTCGACCCGCTCGACATGCTCGGCGCGTGGACGCCGCCCGACTACAAGGCGCAGGCGCACACCTGGGTCACCGACCCGGCCGCCGTGCCGGTGCCGGTGCGTTCCGACGCGGCGATCCTGCCCGCCTTCCCCGGCGACGCGCGCAGAATCGCCGGCTCGAACGACTACGACCCGATCGCCGCGCTCGGCGCCGACGACGAGGTCGGGCTGCTCGACGACGACGTGTTCGGCAGCCTGCGCGAATACAACATCGTCAACGACGACGGCTTCCCACACAACGCCGACGCGCTGTGGGGCGACGCCGAACTGTGGACGATGCCGCAGACTGAGGAGTTCGGCCGGCGGCTGTACGCCGACGAACGCCGCCTGATGTACGTGGCGCTGACGCGCGCCCGTGACGAGGCGCTGCTCACCTACAGCGAGGACGCGTCGACGGTGCGCATGGCGGACGCCTCCGCCTCGCCGCGCACTGCCGCCGCCGCGCATGCGGTGGCCTGCGCCGCCGGATACGCCGCATGGGACGATCCCGAGGAACGTGAGGTCGTCGTGCCGAACGACTCGTCGATGTTCTGGAGGGAGGTGCACGATTCGCTGCTGCTCGACCCTTCCACGCATGTCGCCGCCGTCGAGGCGGCACGCGAAGGTGGCACGGGCGACGAGGCCGCCGCACTCGATGCGCGCTGGACGCGCTCGATGCACCGTCCCGCGCTCATCGCCCGCTACAACATGGCGCGCGCAGCCGACGAACAGGCGGCGCAGGCGAAGCGCACACTCGAACAGGCACACGAGGACGGCCTGCCCAAGGAGGAACTCGAAGCGCTCGAGGAACGGGCTCTCGAACTCGAACAGCGGGCATACGAATGCGCGTTCGCGCTCGCGGACGACGAGATTGACGACGACGCACCGACGGCGTGGACGCTCGACGAGATCGGTGAGGCGCGCCCCGCCGGCTACTTCGTCGGCGAGCATGCGCGCGACTTCGCCGACGTCGTCGTCGGCGACGCATGGAACACGCCGATCGAGGAGCGAGCGGACGCCGTATCCCGGCCGTGGCCCTTCGCGTTGAGCGACGGACTGGCCGAACGGCTGCGCGTCGGCGTCGAGGGCATCGGCAGGAAAATGGAGGACTGGGAGCGCTCGGGCAAAGCCGAACCCGCGCCGGACAACGTGCGCGCCGGCTCGCTCGTCGCGCATGCGCTCGCATTGATCAGCGACCCGAGCTTCGGCGCGCTGCCGGACATGCCATCCGACCAGCTGCTGGCGCTGCTCAAGGACAAGGCGCGTCGCGCCTTGCGCGCACAGCGTATGAACGCGACGGCATTGCAGCGCGGTGCGGATCTGGGCCGCGCCGCCGCTGCGGACGGGGAGGCCGTCGGCGGGGACATCGGCGAGCGGGAACGCCGACGCCGCGCCGAACGGGACCTCGACCTCGTCGCCGGCGTATTGCGGCCGATCCCGGCGATGAGCTCGCCGCAGGCCGCGGACGGCACGCGCCTGCACGCATGGGCCGAACGCTTCGTGCGCGCAGGGCTCAACGACGACGGCGCCGCGCGCGCACGGATGATCGCCGATGTCGAGCGTGCGCTCGCGGACGGGGAGGCGGCGGACGCCGATGCGCGTCGCTTCGCGCTCTGGCAGCACCGGCTCATCGATTCGCCGTGGGCGTCGCGGGTGCCCGAGGCCGCCGAGGAGGCGATCGTCGTCGCGATCGACGGCGTCGACAACCTCGTGCAGGGCAAGCTCGATGCCGTCTTCATCGGCGGCCTCGATCCGCACGACGACACGAAGCGTTTCACCGTCGTCGACTGGAAGACCGGCCACAGGCCGCGCAAATCCGAGGACATCGAGGAGAAGCTCAGGCAGCTCGACTTCTATCGGCTCATGCTCGCCAAGGCGCGCGGCGTGCCGCTCGAGACGGTCGACGGCGCGCTCTACTACGTCTCCGAGGAGGACGCCGACGCGCGCCAGATCGACGCCGAGCCGAAGGACGAGGCGACGATCATCCGTGAGATCCGCGCCGGCATCGCCTTCGACGACGATGGCGGCGAAGACGGCGACAAGGCCGCCGCTGCACGCGGTTAGCGTAGCACGTTGCCGCAATCGACACCGCTGGCTACACTGATGCGCTGAACGTACGGGCGACGCCGCCGGAGCGAGACTCCGGCGGCGCGCGCGCATCCGGACTCGACGGTCCAGCGCAGGGGAACGCACTGCGACGATGCGCGCAATCGACGACCCCCGGCATGCGTGGGCGGGCACACATGCGCAATGCACACTGCACACAAGCTGCACACAAGGAGCAATGCACATGGATGCGAACAGCCACGTCCACTACCGTCCGATGCGTTGGGAGGACCTCGACGCCGTCACCGACTGCTTCGATCTCGTCTGGCCGCAGCGCGAAGGCATCGCCGGTACGCCGCTCGCGACGCCCATCGCACGCTATCTGACGCTGCACTACCTCGAATTGAGCACATGGTCGAACCTCGCCGAAACGGACGACGGCGTCTTCGCCGGCATCACGCTCGCACGCGTCGCTGACGCGCCGACGCTCTTCCCGCAGGCCCACGACGAACTCGGACGCGTCCGCTCGCTCATCGTTGCCGATCCGCGCGGCGCTGCCGTCGTCGCGATGCTCGAGGACGGCTTCTTCGTGCGCGAGCGCATCCTCGAGGAGGACGCCGACGTCGACGAGACGACGCAGGCCGAACTCGAACTGTTCATGGTCAGCCCGGCCGTGCGCGGCATGGGCGTCGGCGGCGCGCTGTGGCGGCAGCTGCTCGACGCGCTGCGCGTCATGGGCGTGCGCGCGTTCTTCCTGCACACCGATTCGAGCTGCGACTACGGCTTCTACGACCACAAGGGCCTGACGCGCGTCGCCGCGCGCATCGCCGCCGACCATCCGGAGGACGCCGACCTCGCCGCCGGCATGAACACCGGCGACCAGTTCATCTACCGCGCCGACCTCGCCGACGCGGCGCTCGGCGCAGCCGTCGACCCGCATGAGGACACGGAGGTGCGCGGCGCATGAGCGGGACGACCACGACGAAGCCGCGTTCGCCGTACGCGCGCATGTTCGCGCTGCCCGGCGCGAAGGCGTTCTGCGCGTCCGCCGCGCTTGCGCGCCTGCCGATGAGCATGATGAGCCTGGGCATCGTGCTCGCGCTTAACCATCTGTATGACAACTGGACGATCGCCGGTTCGATGAGCGGCGCCTATATCCTCGCCGTCGCCGCCGTCACGCCGTTCTACGCACGCCTGTTCGACCGTTTCGGCCAGCGCAGGGTCGGCCGCGTCGCGCTCGCCGTGCAGGTCGTCGCGATGCTCGTGTTCGCGTTCAGCGCGCTCGCGCGCGTGCCGATCCCGCTGCTGTTCGTGCTTGCGCTCGTCATGGGCGCCACGCAGTTCTCCTTCGGCGCGCTCGTGCGCACCCGCTGGACGTATCTGCTCGAACGCACCGGCAACATGGATCTGCTCAACACCGCCTACGCGCTCGAATCGGCGATCGACGAGATCGTCTTCATCTTCGGGCCGATCCTCGCGGCGACGCTCGCCACGTCGGTGCATCCGGTCTCGCAGCTGTTCGTCCCGACGGCCGCGTGCGCGATCGGCGGCACGATCTTCTTCTCGCTCAAACGTTCCGAACCTCCGGTGCTGCACATCGTCGAGACGAAGCCGGTCGCCGCCGACGACCCCGAGCTGCGTCTCGCGCGCGGCGAATTCGACGACGTGCCGCAGGATTCGCTGCGCACACGCGACGCGCTCGCCGCATCGTCGCGCAAGGCGACGCGCAACGTGCTGCTGTACGCCGGCATCCTGCCGCTTATGCTCACGTTCATCTGCTTCAACATGAGCTTCACGACCTTCGACGTGTCGATCACGGCGGCGATGGAGCACGACCATCTCGACCGTTTCCTCGGTCTGCAGCTCGCGATGGTCGCCGTCGGCTCGTGCATCGGCGCGCTGCACTTCGGCTCGCGCAAGCACCGCGGCTCGCATTGGCGCCGCATGATCGTCTGCCTGACGATCCTCGCCGTCGGCTTCGCGTGCATGCGTGCGACGATGGACAACTATTTCGTCCTCGGAGCCGTCGAGCTGCTCGCCGGCCTCGTCGTCTCTCCGCTGTTCGCGACCGGCAACCTGATCGTGCGCGAGACGGTGCCCGAACAGTCGCTGACCGAAGGCCTGTCGTGGCTGACGACGGCCGGCCAAATCGGCGCGTCGCTCGGCTCGCTGCTCGGCGGCATGATCCTCGACCATCTCGACTCGCACGCCGGCGTCATGATGACGTGGGTGTACACGGCCGTCGCGATCCCCTTCGCGCTGCTCGGCTGGTGGGTCTTCATGCGCAAGAACGCCGACATCGAACGCGAAAACAGCGACGCGCTGTAGCACGGTGCCGCCATAGCGACGGCTGTCGCTACACTGGTCGTGGAACAAGCCTCAACCAAGCAACCACAAGCAGAAAGCTGGTGCCATCATGATCAAGGTTTCCGTGGTCGGTGCGCAGGGCCGCATGGGCTCGCACGTCGTCGACGCCGTCAACGCCGCCTCCGACGCCGAACTCGCGCTCGCGCTCGATGCCGGCGACGACCTGACGGCGATCACGCCGGAGAACACCGACGTCGTCGTCGAATTCACGGTGCCGTCCGTGACGCTCGGCAACGTGCTCACGCTCATCGCGCAGGGCGTCGACGTCGTCGTCGGCACGACCGGCTGGACCGACGAGAAGCTCGACGCGGTGCGTGCCGCGCTCGCGCAGGCGCCGCGCGAAGGCCAAAGCGTCTTCATCGCGCCGAACTTCGCGATCTCCGCCGTTCTCGCCGATTACTTCGCGCGTCTCGCCGCGCCGTATTTCGAATCGGCCGAGGTCATCGAGCTGCATCATCCGGACAAGGTCGACGCGCCTTCGGGCACAGCGATCCACACGGCGCAGGGTATCGGCGCCGCACGCGCCAAGGCCGGCCTCGGCGCCGTGCCGGACAACACGCAGACCGACGGCGGTTCGCGCGGCCAGGTCGTCGACGGCGTCCATGTGCACGCGGTGCGTCTGCGCGGCCTCAACGCGCATGAGGAGGTGCTCTTCGGTAACGCCGGCGAGCAGCTCGTCATCCGCGCCGACAGTTTCGACCGCGGCTCGTTCATGCCCGGCGTGCTGCTCGCTGTGCGCAAGGTCGCCTCGGGTGAATTCCCGGGACTGACCGTCGGTCTCGACCATTTCCTCGATCTGTGATTCTTGCGGCCGGCGATCCCTCAATCGCCGGCCGCAAGCGGCCGGTTGGGGCGGCGGGACGCGTCCTAACCGACCAGTACCGTTGCAGCTATGACTGACGGAACAATGCATCTTCTCGATCCCGCCCCCTTCGGGCGTGTACTTCCCGCGATGGTGACGCCGATGAAGGCCGACGGATCCATCGACTACGACGCCGCGCAGCGCGTCGCGAAGCAGCTTGTCGCCGACGGCGCCGACGGTCTCGTCGTCAACGGCACGACCGGCGAATCGCCGACGACGCACATGGATGAGAAGGTCGATCTCGTCCGCGCCGTCAAGGAGGTCGTCGACGTTCCCGTCATCTCCGGCGCGGGTTCGAACGACACGGCGCACACGGTGCGCATGGTCGAGCAGACGCAGGAGGCGGGCGCCGATGCGGTGCTCGTCGTCTGCCCGTACTATTCGCGTCCCTCGCAGCAGGGCATATTCTACCATTACCGTGCCGTCGACGAGTCGGCGGACAAGCCGATCATCGTCTACGACGTGCCGGGGCGCACCGGCGTGCGCATCGCGCTCGACACCTACTGCCACCTGTCCGAACTCGACCATGTCAAGGCCGTCAAGGACGCGACCGGCGACATCGCCGGCGCCGTGCGCAAGCGTCTCGAAACCGGACTGACCTGGTATTCGGGCGACGACGCGCTCTATCTGCCGTTCCTATCGATCGGCGCCGTCGGCATCATCTCCGTCGTCGCCCATGCGGCCGCGCATCCGATGCGCGAACTCGCCGAAGCCTTCGATCGCGGAGACATCCACCGCGCGCAGGAGCTCGCGAATCGCATCGCGCCGGCGATTGACGCGATGAACGGCACCGGCTTCCAGGCCGTCATGGCGAAGGCGGCGCTGTACGTGCGCGGCATCCTCGAAAGCACGCAGATGCGTCTGCCGAACGTCGGCCCCACGCCCAAACAGATCGAGGTCGTCCGCGCCGGCATGCGGGCGAGCGACCTGATCGACTGAACGCGGATACCTATATATACATGACAGTTCTATAAATGACAGTGCGATCGCATGTGTGTGTGATCGCACTGCCGCATATTGATTGCCGGCCGGCGGCGTCACGTATCCCGTCGCGTATTCGCCGCCGGCGTCGTTTGCGCCGTTAGCTGTAACCCGGCCGTTCACGAGCCGTGTCCGTCCATGACGGCGATACACTGTGAGCATAATGAACGACAATCGTGAGCCGATGACCATCCGCCTCGTCGCCGTACCGCATGGACCGTACGGGCATCCCCACAGGCGCCGGCCGCGATCAGATGAAGCCTCGCCGCGCGCATAGGCGGGCGGCACTGAAGAGAAACCAAAAAAGAACCATGACAGAGACAACAACGACCACGCATGTGCGCGGTTCGAAGAGGAAGGCCGCACAAACGGCACAGGACACGACCACGCAGACGCGCCGCCGCACGACGCGCCGCGCGGACGACCAGATCGAAGCAGCCGAGCTCGCCGTCGAATCGATCGGCGAAGGCGGCGCGAAGAAGACGCGCACGAGCAAGGCCGCGTCGAAGAGCACGTCCGCGAAGTCGGACGAGAAGAAGACGACGCGCAGCCGCAAGACGACGGCGAAGAGCGAGACGAAGTCGGGCGCGAAGAAGACGCGCACGCGCGCGCTCGCCACGTCGGACACGAGCGACGAGAACCGCATCGCGCCGCCGAAGTACCGCAAGGGTTCGATGCGCATCGTCCCACTCGGCGGCCTCGGCGAGATCGGCCGCAACATGAACGTCATCGAATACAACGGCCACATCCTGCTCATCGACTGCGGCGTGCTGTTCCCTGAGGAGGAGCAGCCGGGCGTCGACCTGATCCTGCCGGATTTCAACTACATCAAGGACAGCCTCGACAAGGTCGACGCGCTTGTGCTCACGCACGGCCACGAGGACCACATCGGCGGCGTGCCGTATCTGCTCAAGATGCGTCCCGACATCCCGCTCATCGGCTCGAAGCTCACGCTCGGCTTCGTCGAGGCGAAATGCAAGGAGCATCACCTCGAACCGGAGATGATCGAGGTCAAGGGCCGCGACAAGCTCAAGGTCGGCCCCTTCAATCTCGAATTCGTCTCGGTGACGCATTCGATTCCGGACGCGCTCGCCGTGTGTGTGCGCACGCCCGCCGGCTCGCTCATCGACACCGGTGACATCAAGCTCGACCAGCTGCCGCTCGACCACCGCGTCACCGACCTCGTCGAATTCGGCAAGCTCGGTGAGCAGGGCATCGACCTGCTGATGATGGATTCGACGAACGCCGAAGTGCCTGGATTCGTCAAGCCGGAGACGTCAATCGGTCCGGCGCTCGATCAGGTCTTCGCCACCGCGACGCGCAAGATCATCGTCGCAAGCTTCTCGAGCCACGTGCACCGCGTGCAGCAGGTCGTCGACGCCGCCCACAAGTACGGCCGCAAGGTCGTCTTCGTCGGCCGTTCGATGGTGCGCAACATGGCGATCGCCGCCGACCTCGGCTACCTGCACCTGCCCGAGGACACCGTCATCGACCTGAAGAAGGCGAAGGACTATCCGGACAACAAGCTCGTCTACATGTGCACGGGCTCGCAGGGCGAGCCGATGGCCGCGCTCGGCCGCATCGCCGACGGCAACCACCGCGACATCACGATCAACGAGTTCGACACCGTCATCCTCGCCAGCTCGCTCATCCCGGGCAACGAGCACGGCGTGTACAAGGTCATCAACAAGCTCGTGCAGCTCGGCGCGCGCGTCGTCAACCGCGACAACGCGGCCGTGCACGTCTCCGGTCACTGCAACGAGGGCGAGCTGCTGTACATGTACAACATCGTCAAGCCGAAGAACGCGATGCCGATCCACGGCGAGAACCGCCACATCGTCGCCAACGGCCTGATCGCCGTGAAGACCGGCATCGACCCGAACAACGTCGTGCTCGCCGAGGACGGCGACGTCGTCGACCTCTACCATGGCAAGGCCGCAATCGTCGGCTCGGTGCCGTGCGGCTACATCTACGTCGACGGCGATTCGGTCGGCGAACTGACCGACGAGGAGCTCGAGAAGCGCCGCATCCTCGGATCCGAAGGCTTCGTCTCGTGCTTCGCCGTCGTGGACACCGACGCCGCCGAGGTCGTCTCCGGGCCGAAGGTGTATCTCAACGCCGTCGCCGAGGACGAGAAGGAGTTCGAGAAGGTACGCCATCAGATCATCGAGCAGCTGCGCGACGCGATGATGACCGGCACGAAGGACGTCCACAAGCTGCAGCAGATCATGCGCCGCACGCTCGGCAGCTGGGTGGCGCGCGAACTGCACCGCAAGCCGATGATCGTCCCGGTCGTCGCGGACATCGCCGCCGACATGGATTCGATGGAGGGCTACGCGCACTGACGTCCACGGCCATGTATGGCCGGACGCCGGCGGCAGCACGCAGCACAGCAGATCAAGCAAGCATCAAGGAGCACTATGCCAGGAGCCAATCTCACACGCGTCGAAGCGCAGGAACGCAAATCGATCGTGCAGTATCCGATCCACTACGCCGTCGACCTCGACCTGACGCAGGGGGACACGACCTTCGTCTCCACGTCGACGATCGAGTTCGGCGCGAAGGCGGGGGAGAGCACCTTCCTCGACCTCATCGCCGACGAAGTGACGAAGGTCGTTGTCAACGGCGTCGACGTTGACCCGAACGAGGTCTTCGACGATGACCGTATCCAACTCAATGACCTCGCCGAACACAACACCGTCACCGTGACGGCGCTGTGCCGCTATTCGACGACCGGCGAAGGCCTGCACAGGAGCGTCGACCCGTCCGACGGCAACGTCTATCTCTACTCGCAGTTCGAAGTGCCGGACGCGCGCCGCGTCTACGCCGTCTTCGACCAGCCCGACCTCAAGGCCGTCTTCGACTTCACGGTGACCGCGCCGCAGTCGTGGATCGTCACGAGCAACATGCCCGCCGCCTCCGTCGTGGATCTCGATCGCATGACGATGGACGGCACGCTCGCCGACAAGCCAGCCGAATCGACGAAGCACTGGACCTTCGCGCCGACGCCGACGATGAGCTCGTACCTGACCGCAATCTGCGCTGGACCGTACGCCGAATGGCACACGACCTACGAGAACGAGGACGGCCGCACGATCCCGATGGCGCAGTACTGCCGTCAGGCGCTCAAGGACGACTTCGCGAAGGACGTCGATTACCTGTTCGACATCACGAAGAAAGGCTTCGCGTTCTATGCGAAGACGTGGGGCGTGCCGTACCCGTACGCGAAGTACGACCAGATCTACGTGCCCGAATACAATGCGGGCGCGATGGAGAACATCGGCATGGTCACGATCCGCGACTCGTACGTCTTCTCGTCGAAGGTCACCGACGCGCTCGCCGAACGCCGCGTCGTCACTGTGCTGCACGAGCTCGCGCACATGTGGTTCGGCGACTATGTGACGATGAAATGGTGGAACGACCTGTGGCTCAACGAATCCTTCGCCGAGTTCACGTCGACGCTCGCCACCGCCGAAGCGACCGACTGGAAGGACGCATGGGCGACCTTCTGCTCCGGCGAGAAAAGCTGGGCGCTCAACCAGGACCAGCTGAGCACGACCCACCCGATCGTCGCACCGATCAACGACCTCAACGACACCTACGTCAACTTCGACGGCATCACCTACGCGAAGGGCGCCTCCGTCTTGAAGCAGCTCGTCGCCTACGTCGGCCGCGACAAGTTCTTCGAAGGCATCAACCACTACCTGTACCGCCACGCCTATTCGAACGCGACGCTCGACGACTTGCTCGCCGAACTCGAGGAGACCTCCGGCCGCGACCTCAAGACGTGGAGCAAGAAGTGGCTCGAGGAATCGGGCATCAACACGATCGCAACCGACGTCACCTGCGCCGACGACGGCACGATCGCGACGCTCACGCTCACGCAGAGCGCACCCGAAGCGCATCCGGTGCTGCGCCCGCACCGCCTCGCCGTCGGCTTCTACGATGAGGACGCGGCCAGCGGCAAGGTTGTGCGCACCGACCGCATCGAACTCGACGTCGACGGCGAAACGACGGCCGTGCCGGCGCAAGGCAAGACGAAGCCGGCGTTCATCCTCGCGAACGACGACGACCTGACCTACACGAAGCTCAGGTTCGACGACGATTCGCTCGCGTTCGCGCTCGCGAACCTGCAGCGCTTCGACGACGCGCTCACCCGCGCCGTCGTCTGGCTCGCGCTGTGGGACATGACGCGCGACGCCGAACTTGCCGCGACCGACTTCATCGACACGACGCTCAAGCTGCTGTCGACCGAAACGGAATCGACGACCTTCCGCTACGCGCTCGCGACGCTGTCGACGACCGTCTGGCACTACACCGACCCGGCCAAGCGCGCCGACATCGCACGCCACGTCGCGCAGCAGCTGCTCGCGCTCGCCAAGGTCGCGCCGGCCGGCTCCGACATGCAGTTCCAGCTCGCCTCCGCCTACCTGAGCTACGGCGTCGAAGGCGACGACGCGTTCGCCGATACGGTGCGCGGCCTGCTCGACGGCTCGCTCGTGCTTGAAGGACTCGAACTCGACAACAACTTCCGCTGGTCGCTCGTGCGCGCGCTCGCGTCCGTCAACGCAATCAAGGATGAGGACATCGAGGCGGAGCTCAAGCGCCGCGACACGACCGAGAACCGCGAATTCGCCTACGGCGCCAAGGCCGTGCGTGCGACCGCCGACGCGAAGCGCTGGGCGTGGGATCAGGCGCTGCACAACGACGCGCTGACGAACAGCCAGCTCGAGGAGGTCGCCCGCGGCTTCGCCGGCACGCCGAGCCAGGAGCTCGTCGACCCGTATGTGGACGAATACTTCGACCAGGCCGCATGGATCTGGAAGAACAAGTCGTTCCATATGGCCGAGGCGCTGCTCGAAGGCCTCTACCCGAGCTTCGCCGATCCGGCGAAGCTCGTCGAGGCCGGCAACGCGTGGCTCGACGCGCATCAGGATGCGGACAACGCGCTCAAGCGCATCGTCCGCGGCAACGTGGAGGCCTCGGAACGCACCCGCGCCGTCGCCGAGTTCAACGCGAAGCTTAGCGAGACCGTCGAGGGATGAGGACATAGCGACTGATTGACCAAATATATACTGATTGACCTATATATATAAGGTATCGCTCGGTGAGAGGGGTGATGCGCCAGTGCGTATCACCCCTCTCACGCGTTTTCGGGCCCCGATCGGACGACTCCAGCGTGTATCTACTGGGTATCTGCGCTGGGAGGTAGCTTTTTCATCGGCATCTTGAAGTATGGGGACTTCAAATCCTTGATATGACGCGCTTGCGAGAGGGGCATACCCGGCATTCGGCGCGGAAATGCTACCGCTCAGCGCAGATACGGTGCAGATGCCCTGCCGATCCGCTTCAGCTGTCGCTATCCTCGCGTCGTCTGAGCGTATGCAGCCATGCGGTGGCGCAGATGACGACGGTGATGATCGTCATCAGCATGATGATGCGCTTCGCCAGCGCATTCGGATCATGCTGCGGTGCCAAGGTGATGCTGTCCGTTGGGCGATCGGCCTGCAGCTGCGTCGTCTGACCGTTGATGTTCGGTCCGCGCAGATTGTCGGAGAGGGCCACGTTGAGCGATGCGATCGGATCGATGACGCCCCATCCGTATTCATCGTCGCGCTCATCGGGATGGCTGCGGTTCGCGGTCGTCAGGATCCGCTGCTTCCATTGTGCCGGCGTCTCGTCGGGGTAGCGTTCGGCGATGAGCGCCGCCTGTCCGCTCACAAATGCCGTCGCATAGCTTGTGGAGGATCCGTCGTTGAATCCGCAGTCCACGCCGTTGGGGATCGTTGAAGCCACATTGGCGCCGGGCGCCACGACGTCCACCTGCGTGCCGTGGATCGCGTCCTCGGTGGAGGTGAGCTCCATCGTCACGGCCGATACGCCGACGACTTCCGGATAGGCCGCCGGATAGCGCATGCCGTCCACGGTACTTGACGACGTGAGCCGGTTGCCCGCGCTCGCCACGACGAGCGCGCCGTGTTTGTCCGCATATTTCACGGCGTCCTGCATCGCCGGAAGGTCATGGGTGTCGCTCATCGAGATGCTGATGACCTGTGCGCCATGGTCCGCGGCGTAGCGGACGCCGTCCGCGAGCGTGAACAGGTCGGCGTTACCGGTCGTCTGCCCGTTTTCCTCCCGTAGTGCCTTGAAGACACGGATCGGCATGATCTTCGCGTCCGGAGCGAGGCCGACGACGGAGGAGCCTTTGATCCGCCGCGCGCCGATGATGCCGGCCACGATCGTCCCGTGGCTGTAGACATCTTTCCTCCCTTTTGAATCGTCGTCGGGGATGTAGCTTTTCCCTTCCACGACGGCGTCGGCAAGGTGCGGATTCTCGGTGCTGACGCCCGAGTCGATGATGGCGACCGTCACGCCCTTGCCGGTGCTTTGCTGATGCAAAGCCTCCACATTGAACAATGTGTTCGTCCAAGGTGTGTCGGTGATGTAGTTTTCGATGCCCGCTTGGCATTGGCGTTGTCCCTCATCCGCCTGCGCTGTGGGCATCGCCGTCTGCGGGGCGAGACCGATGACGACCACCGTGCACAGGCATGCGCAGATCGCGGCGATGATATGCGGGAGCCTGCGTCGCGACGATGTGGCGCAGTTGCCGCTCATTGCTGTTCCGCCTGTTCGGAGGACTGATGTTCCTTCACCGTTTCCACTTCCGGTTTCTTCGAACCGGGCGCGCTCGCCGCCGCCTGTGGGGTCAGTTCGACGCCGGTCGGGAAGATGTCGACCCATCCGCGCGGGACGTTGTGCACATCCTCATTGGTGTAGCCGAGCCGCTTGAGCGTTTCCTCCTGTGCGCCGGGCAGTGGATATGCGGTACCGGTCGCGTCGATCGCGTAAATGGTGCCCGCCGAGCCGTTGCCGCCGATGCTGGCACGCATCAGCACGCCGGTGCCTCCCCGGATCGTCGTGGTGATGTTCGTCTCGTCGTCCTGCACGTCCGTGTCCGCGCGCACCTGTCGCGCGAGCTCGTCGTCGGTGTAGAAGCGTGCGGCCGTGCTGTCGTCGTCCGAGCGCAGCGGCAGCGTCGCGCACATCGCGCTGCTGTCGTCCGCCATCATGAGCGTGGTGTGCGGCCAATCCTCGGGCAGCGGCGACTGTTTCGCATTGGTGAGTTTTTGGAATTCGGACGCGCTCAGCATGATGGGTTCGAGCTGCTTGTCGCTTTTGTCTATCGCGTAGAGGGCGTAGGCGACGTCGTCGAGATGGCTGATCGATCCGTCTTCCATGACGACGTAGCGCGCTTCCGAAGGGGCGTCCTGCTGCATGACGATCGCTCCTGGACGGACGCCGTCGACGTCGGCGTCGCTCGATGCGCCGATGGTGATCGGCTGCATCGTCGTCCCCGCTTCGAAGAGATTGAGCCATTGGATCGACGCATCGATCTGCGCGGTCTGCGGGATGCCGTAGGCGCGCAGGAACCCGTCGCGTTGGTTCAGGTTTCTGGGAAGCTGGTACCGTTTCGTGTTCGAGATGAGATAGTCGCTTCCGTCGGCACGCGCGACGATGGCCTCCTTGTTCTCGGAGCGTTTCGGCGAATCGTCGCTGATCATGTTGTACAGGCGATGTTCGTAGGTGCAGCTTGTCGCCGTTCCGCTCACGAGTCCGCTGCGTGGGGGAAGAGAATCAGGAGCTCCCAGAATGCCGAGTGTGGAGTCGATCGGGATGCCTTCGAGCTGTTCGTCGTCGACGGTGATGACGGCGAAATCGGAGGAGGGGATCATCAGGCGTGCGCTGATCGCGTTGATGACCGGATGCAGTCTGCCGTCGACACTGACGTAGCGTGCGGCGGAGTTCTTCGCGACGATGAGTTTGCTGTTCTGCCAGTTGTCCGGCAGCGCCGGCTTCATGTATCCGTAGAACACGCCGACGAGGATGGCGATGATCGTCAGTCCGATGCCGACGATGACCGGCGTTTGGTTTTTCTTCGGCGTAAGTTCCACGTCCGAGGGGATGCCGCTCGTGAAGGCCGTGACGAGTCGGCGGCGTGAATAGCGTTGCGCTTCGGCGAGGTCTTTTTTGTCAGCCATGATGCTTCCCCTGTTGAATCGTCATGATGCCATGATGATGAAGTATGCGAGCGGCGGCAGCGCGAGGATGCAGATGACTTCGATGGCGTCCGTCACGCGCGTCACGAACAGTGATTGCTTCCGTGAGACGTAAGTGAAGACCAATGCGACGATGGCGCAGACGAGCAGGCCGATGGCAAGCGCGGGGCGTGTTCCTGGTTGTGTGGCGGCGAGCAACAGCACGCTGAGCAGAATGCCGATGCCGGCGGCGCCGACGGTGATCGCCATTTCCCGCAGCGTGTAGATCTGCCGCGAATCGAGCAGCATCGCGGCGAAGGCGAGCAGGCACAGCAACGGGGCGAACAGGCCGTGCAGACCCATGATGTACGGAGTGCAGATGAGCAGCGTCGCGGCGATGGCGATGCGTCCGATGAACAGATAGGTGGAACCTTGGATGTAGTGTCTGCGGATGTCGTCGTAGTCGATCGGCTTGGGCAGTGCGAAGATTTCCGATTCTGATTGCGGACTGAGGACGCTGATGCGTGCCACCGACAGGCACATCCATGGCAGCGCGTTGATGACGAGTGCGGCGGCCGTCGCGGTGATGACCCATGCCGGTTTGAGCGCATGCGGCCAGATCGCGCCCAAGGCGCTCGGAATGAGGGTGACCGCGCCGACGATGATCGGGACGAAGCTGTAAGGACGGCTGCGGGGAGCCACAAACACGATGATGATGCCGGCCATGAGGAATCCGGCGGCCGCGCCGAGCGTCGGCAGACCGTACGCCGTTGCGAGCGGATGCATCGCGGCGATGCATTGGAAACCGGTGAGCGCCGCGAAGATACTGGACAGCAATCCGATGACAATGGCCGGAATCTGCAGCTGGTGGTTGTCAAGCAACGCCGTCAGGGCAAGCATGATGATGGCGAATGCGGCACCGATGGAGGCGGAGATGATCGAGGCGGGTGTGACGGCGAGGCATATCGCGCTGATGGCGAGCATGCCGGCGCAGATGATCAACGTGGTGAACGTGGTGTGTTTGGTCGTCCATGCACGGTAGACCTGTCCAACGTTTGAGCCGACGGCCTCCACTACGTCGTCGTAGATGATGTCCGAATCGGCGAGGGCACCGGGGGTGAGCGCGAACGTATGCTGGGATGCGATGTATTGCTGGGGGATGGTGCGGGCCGGGTCAAGTGTTTCGCCGTCGCCGTTGACGAGGCGGTATCCTCCGTAGACGATTGCGGGGTCGAGGACGCCAAGACGGCTTGCGATGTCGGGAAGCAGCTCGGCGACGATGACGTCGGCTGCCACCGTCAACGTCACTGAACGCTTTTTGTAGGAGACGGTGATCGGGATGGAGGATTGCTGGCTGATTTCCGGGCCGTCCATGGCGTCGTTGCCTGTTTGCTGATTCATTGCCTGGGCTGCCGGAACGAAGGGTGGAGGTGATGGCACGTAGGCATCGGTGTCCATGTTCCCTGCCTTTCTTCTTTTGGACTGTTCCCGGAAGGCTAAGCGTCGCTCTCACTATTGAGGTTCGCAGGAGCGGGTTTGTTCCCCGACGGCACAAGCATTGCTTCCCAACGGTATGCGTCAAAGATTGTATATCATACTACGGGAAAACCGGGAATCGCAGGATGAGGGTATGGGGAAATCCTTAAGTTTTCGCGCCTTTGTGCAAGCTGAGGACAACAGTCGGATGAGGGGTGCAGAAGTCGGAAGGCGGATATCCGGTCTGTTTCGGTCACGCAGGATCAAGATGGAATGTGCGTGCAATATAGCCGATTATGTGGAAAAACTTGAGCACTACTCTAATAGTCGAATTCTTGAGATATGTGTACATGCAGGAAACATGTGTGGGATATGATTGTCCAATCTGCGGTTTGGATGTGGGACCAACGCCAATGAGGACGCGTTTCTCGTAGGGGGCTCCGCCGACAAGCAAGCGGCAGTGATAATAAATAACTAACCTTCGAACGCAATGGAGGAACAGCATGGCTGAGAAGATCGCAGCTGGTGAGGGCGCGCTTGAGAAGGGCGCCGTCGCCGTGGAAAACGCGAGGGTCGGCATTGATCAGCGCATCAAGGACATCGAGAGCAAGATGGGGGAGCTCGGATCCTTCTGGAAGGGTGATGCCGCCACCTCGTACAACGCGCTGATGATGGCGTGGCAGGAGAAGGCGAATGCCCTCAACCGCATCCTCAACGACCTGCGTGACAACATTCGCGGAACCGCGAAGGATCAGGCGGCGAACGAAGCGGACAACCAGTCCCAGACCTCGCGCCTGCAGGCGCTGCTGGGCTGAGCGCAACGGCATAGCAAACATCACAAGCAAACACAACAGTTGAGGAGAAACCAATGGTAGGTTCCATTTCCGTCCGCCCGCAGATGGTCGGTCAGCTTTCGAACGATATCGCCAATGATTCCAAGGGGATCAGCCAGGAGCTCGATACGCTCGATTCCCAGGTGCGTTCGCTCATCGATCAGTGGGACGGCGCCGCGCAGGAAGCGTATTACCGTGCGCAGATCGAGTGGAACAAGAAGATCCAGGAGATGAACCAGATTCTGGCCCAGATCTCCACCACCACCCAGCAGATCGCCGATCAGTACGTGGAGTCGGACAACCGTTCCGCGGCTCGCTTCTGACGGATACCGGTGGCGCCGCGATAGCTACGTTGCGTCGGGGCGCCACCGTCGTCGTCATTGGGGCATGCCGATGCGTCCAATGACCGCGTCGATAGGCGACGACGACAAGTAGAGAGGCTGGTGCGGCGGTCGCGAGAGGGTGATTGCCGCACCAGCGCACATACGTTGACCTGTATGTGACGCTGAGATGGGCGGCCGTGATCATGTGCATGATCGGCATGCCCAAGTTGAGCAAGAAAGTACTCCGACCTTATGGGACGATCGACTCAGACGAGTAGAGCCGGTGCTGTTGTCGGCCCGGTGGTGGCTGCGGTATGTGCAGTGGTGTTGGCTGTGGTGCCGTCGGCATGGGCGGTGGAGTTGGATGATGGGGATTGGTATATCACCAGGACGGGTGTGCAGGATGCGTGGGGCCAGGGTGTGACCGGCAAGGGTGTGAAGGTCGCGGTGATGGATAGTCAGGTTGTGTTGGATTATCCTGCGATCGCGAATAAGCATGTGGAGTCGAGGTTGGTGTTGAAGGATGGGGCGACGTGGTGCATGGATCGCAACAAGGAGTTTCGTATGGATGTGTCGGATTCGGGTTTGCGTGCGGGGGATCGTGGCCTGTATGTGACGCATGGCACCGAGATGACGTCGTATGTCGTGGGTGATGGTTCTGGCTATGACGGCAATCGTGGCTTGGTGGGCGTGGCGCAGGACGCGCAGGTGACCGCATATCCCAATGGCTTCGGCGTTGGGGCTCTCGGTGGGGATGCGCCGTTGTGCAAGGTGGGTGGTGAGCTTGATTTTGCGACGGTGCTGCGCCGGGCGGCTGCGGATGGCAATCGAATCGTGAACATGTCATTTGAGTCGCCGCAGCGTCCTGAGATGGTCGAGGCGTTCGTCGATGCGTGGCGTGCGGGTGTGGTGGTCGTGGCTGGTTCGGGTAATGATACGGAGGATTCGGGTCCGAGGGATTATGTGGGTGAGCTGGCGAAGACGAACCGGTTCCCGGGCGTGCTGAGCGTGAATGTCTCGGATGAGTCGGGTGCGACGAATCGTCGTGATGGTGGTGTGACGTTGTTGGCGCCGGCGGAGGGTATCAATGGGTATGCGGTTGGTGATTCTCGTGTGGTGAAGGTGGGTTCGGGTGGTTCGTCGTCGGCGTCGGCGATCACGAGTGGGATGTTGGCGTTGGTGATGAGTCGTTGGCCGGATGCGACGGGTAATCAGGTGTTGCAGTCGGTGGTGCGTAACACGCGGGGCAACACGAGTGGTGAGCCGGTGTTCGACAGGGATCTGCGCTCGGGTTTCGGTGTGATCGATCTGCCGAGGTTGTTGGCGACGGATCCGGCGCAGTATCCGGATGTCAATCCTTTGCTGGAGGCTGCGGTGATCAACAGTGAGCGGCATGAGGAGACGCGCGGCATGTATACGGACCGTTCGGATTGGGGCGATCATTTGATCGGGACGGTTGATTCGTTCGATCTGGATGGTAGTACCCCTATCGATGTGACGCGTGAGGCGTCGTTGGTTGGTGAGGAGTATCAGCGGCAGAAGAGCGCGTGGGCGAAGGTGGAGCAGTGCCGTAAGGATGGCGGCTCCGATTGCATGCAGTATTCGGCCACGCGTACGGGCCAGGCTGCGTCGTCCTCGGCGTCTTCGTCGGCTGGCAACGGGCAGTCCGCTGCGCCGAAGACCGACGGCGGCGGCGACGGTGCGTCGGGTGCGAGCGCATCGTCTTCGTCTGGTTCGGTGTGGTTGTGGGCGACGCTCGGTGCGGGTGTCGCTGCCGTGGCCGCACTCATCGTCGTCGCCTGTCTGGTCGTGCGCCGCCGCAGGCGCTTGCAAGCTGCCGTTGCGCCCGTGTCTTCGGCTGTTGCGTCGATGCCGGCGAATGTGTCTGGGGGTGGTCGTTGGTGATTGGTGTTCATGCTTCTGTTCGTGTTGGTGTTCGTGTTGGAAAGGATTTGGTGATGGGTGTGTCTCGTGTGGTGGTGCGGGTGCGTGCCGTGTGTGTCGTGGTTGTGGCTGCGGTGTTGGCGTTGGCGTTGGTTGTAACGCCGTCCGTGTGGGCGGTGGAGTTGGATGCCGGTGATTGGTATGTCACGAAGACGGGTGCGCAGGATGCGTGGAGTCAGGGTGTGACCGGCAAGGGTGTGAAGGTCGCGGTGTTGGATGATCAGTTGGTTGTTGATTATCCGGGGATCGCGGGTAAGCATGTGGCGTCGAGGTTGGTGCTTCCTGATGGTGCTTCGTCGTGTGTGAATTTGAAGAAGACGCGGATGATGCGTGTGTCGGATCCGGCGTTGCGTGCGGGTGATGGGGGGATTTATGTGACGCATGGGACGATGATGACTGCGTATATCGTGGGTGATGGTTCGGGCTATGACGGCAATCGTGGTCTGGTGGGTGTGGCGCAGAATGCGCAAGTGACGCATTACCCGTTAACGTTTGGATCTGCTGGTCTGTCTGGTTTTTCTGAAGCTTGCTCTACCAATGGTAAAGCCATCGATTTTGCCGGTTCCGTCCGTCAGGCCGTTGCGAATGGCGATCGTATTATCAATCTGTCGTTCGAAGGCAGGAGTGGTTCGGATATGGTTGAGGCGTATGTCGGGGCGTTGCGCGCCGGAGTGGTAGTCGTGTCTGGTTCGGGTAATGATACCGAGGATTCGGGGCCGAAGGATTATGTGGGCGAGCCGACGAAGATCAATCGTTTTCCCGGGGTGTTGGCGGTGAACGGCGCGGATGAGTCGGGGAATGCGAATCGTCGTGATGGCGGTGTGACGTTGCTGGCGCCGAGCGAGGGGATCAACAGGTATGCGGTTGGTGATGCGCGTGTGGTGAAGGTGGATTCTGGTGGTTCGTCGTCGGCGTCGGCGATCACGAGTGGGATGTTGGCGTTGGTGATGAGCAAATGGCCGGATGCGACGGGTAATCAGGTGTTGCAGTCGGTGGTGCGTAACACGCGGGGCAACACAAGTGGGGAGCCGGTGTTCGACCGGGATCTGCGTGCCGGGTTTGGTGTGATTGATCTGCCGAGGTTGTTGGCGACGGATCCGTCGCAGTATCCGGATGTCAATCCGTTGTTGGAGGCGGCGGTGGCCAACAGCGAGAAGCATGAGGAGACGCGCGGCATGTATACGGATCATTCCGATTGGACGCAGTTGGCGGGAATGACCGATCCGTTCGGGTTGGATGATAGTTCGGGCATCGATGTGCCCAAAGAGGCCGATCTCGTTGGTGAGGAGTATGAGCGGCAGAAGGCGGCGTGGGCGAAGGTGGAGCAGTGCCGCAAGGACGGTGGCGCCGATTGCATGCAGTACTCGGCCACCCGCACCGGCCAGGCCATGTCATCCTCGACGTCTGACAATGGGCAGGCTGCTGCGCCTAAAGCTGATGGTGCCGGTGCGTCGGGTGTGACCACATCGTCTGCGTCGTCTTCGTCTGGTTCGGTGTGGTTGTGGGCGGCGTTGGGTAGCGGCATCGTGGCCGTGGCCGCGCTTATCGTCGTCGCCTGTCTGGTCGTGCGTCGCCGCAGGCGCTTGCCTGTGGCCGTTGCGCCCGTGCCGGCCGCCGCTCCGCCGATGCCGGCGAATGCGTCAGGGGCGTCTGGCCTAGGAGGATATCCTCCCGCTGGCCCCGTCGCGCCAATGACTTATGGCAGTACTTATGTAGGTCATGACTCTCGAGATAATCCTCGTGAAAACAAGTGAATATGAAAGAGAACTTTTAGGAAAGGAATGAAATGTCAACGCATGAAGTGAACTCATCTATTGGTTTCTTTGAATCGCGCCTAGCGTCTATCGCGCAAACTGATCGATGGGATGCGGATGGCATCATTGATAATATCCGTAATTATCAGGCGATGCTTAAGACGTTACGGGACAAGGTGGATGGTGTGCGTTCGTGGATGGTGCAGTCGGGTGATTTCGACTGCTCGGCTCAGGACAGCATGTATGCGAAGGCGAAAGAGATCGTTGACAACATCGATGATCATTTCGCTGCCAACCAGCAATGCCTGACCGATATGAAGAGAGCCATCGAGGCGCATAATGAGGGGATCATTGAGGCGAACAACGTGACGCTTCCGGGCAGTCGTCTGAATGCCGCGCAGGAGCAGCAGATCATGGATGCCACCGAGCCAATGAATGTCGTTGTTCCCGGATTGGGCACCTTGACTGGCATGATGGGCATTGCCGGCGTCAATCTCATCTCCCAGCTGATGGTAAGCCATCGTGAAGATGAGGCAGAGAAAAAGTATAATGCAATAATTAATAGTGTTCGAGGGGCGGTTGTTTCGCCTCCAGATCCGATTCCAGTTGTGGATATGGGGCAAACTCCTGATGGGTGGCCAATTCCTGATCACTCCCAGAGTGGTGATGGGTCTGGTCCTTCCAGCGTCGGTGCAGGTGTGGGCGCTGGCGCGACTGCGGCTGGTGTTGGTGTTGCCGCAGCGGCTCGTGCGGGACGTTCAAGCGCTTCGTCGGTTGCTGCTGTGTCGGCTGGTCGGTCGTCGTCGGCCGGAAGCGGTGCTGCGGGGTCGCTTGCGGGGGCTGCCCGACCGTTGGGAACATTGCAGGGCGGTGCCGATCGTGCGAATGGTTCGTCGGGTTCTGCGGGACGTGACGGCTATCGCGTTGGCGGCTCGAACGATGATGATCGGCATGACGATTATCTGTATGAGTGGGATGAGAACGGCACGTACCGCTATGATTCCGATCGTAATGCGTGGGTGCGTACCGATGCCGATGGCGTTGATGTGGACAGCTACAGCATGCGTGGTGTGACGGGTCTTTCCTCGGCGGCTTCGGCTGGCGGCGTCGCCGCTGCCGGTGTCGCCGCGACCGGTGTGGCCGGACGTGCGGGCATGATGTCGTCCGCAGCCGGTGGGGCGCTGATGGGTTCGGCAGGCGCCGGCGGCACATTGGGCTTGGTAGGTGCTGTCGGCGGGACAGGTGTGGGCTCGTTCTATGCGAACAATCCGGTTACGGCTACAGTGTCCTCGGCTTCGTCGATTCGTGGCGCGCAGGGATTGGCGGCAGGGTTGCGCAACAATGCGGCGGCAGCTGGTGCGGCTGGTGCGGCTGGGCGTGCTAATCCGGCGATGATGGGTTCCGGTGCTGGCGCCGGTGGTGCTGGTGGCGATAAGAAGAAGCGGCAGCAGCTTGGCTATGTGGCGCCGGTCATCGAGGAGGATGAGGAGTTCAGTCCCACACCGATCGGCAACATGGCCGGGCGTCGCCGCAGTGCCCAAGAGGCGTGAACGGCGCAAACCATTTTCGAACAGCATGAAAGGAGCATGACCAATGGTGGACGAAATCAACATCAATCCGCAACAGGATCGTGAGATGGTGCGCAAACTGCGGCATCTCAATACGGATATCGACCGAACCAGAAACGCACGATGGCAGCCGGCACAGCACGCCTCCCCGGAGTTCTTCGGGCGTGATCTGGACAAGCAGATCAAGCAGATGAGCGAGAACTACCGCAAGTCGCGCGAGAATCTCAAAACGACGTTGGAAGCATATGCCAAATGGCTCGAAGAGGTCGTCGCGGGCTTCGAGGCGTCTGAAGAAACCCAGCAGGTGGCAATCGACGCGAAGACGGCTGCAGTGGCCGATGCGGCCGACGCGGCTGAATTCAGGCGTGACCTGCATGAGCACGAACGCAAAGCCGGCGGCCAGACGCTCACCGGCACATTGCGGGCGTCGATCGAGGACGTCCACGACACGATCCTCGATTTCATCGCCAATCAGGATCAGGCATAAGAGCATCTGATCCAACCGATACCAGACCGTCACGGAAACAGGGAGTGAGACTGTGTCAGACGAAATCAAGATGGATTGCGGCGATCTGAAAGGATTGCAGGCACAATACGGTTCAGCGTCACGTGAGTTCATGGCGACGATGGGCGCATTCAACCAGAACGAGGATCCAAGCTTCGGTCTCGTGCTGCAGATGTTCCGCCCCATGTATACGTCGGCCAAGGAATGCACGTCGGGCTATCTGAGCAACATCGGTCAGGTGCTCAGCTACCTGCAGGGAGCGATTGATGGCGCCCAACAGGATTTCACCAATACCGAGAAGGACATCATCGACTATCTGAAGAGCATTCAGGAACAGCTTGAGCAGATTGATGAGAAGCTTGACCGGCTTGAGCAGGGCGGTGGCGGTACCGGTTCCGGCGGTGGAACCGGTGGTGGTGGCACCATCGGCGGCAGCGCCGGCGGGACTGGCGGAGGCGGCTATGCCGGTGCCGGTTCCACAGGTGGCGGCTCATGGCAGGACGCTCACGATGATGACCGATACGAAGGATCCGTCGCACAAGGAGGCGGCGACGTCGAGGCGGATGCGTCCGGATCTGGTTCCACGGCGGGAAGCGGCGACGCCTCTGCCGATGACGGCCGTACGGCGGGAAGCGTCGATCCGGATGCCGGAACCATCATGCCCGATGGGGGAGCAGCCGCCGCGGGCGACGGCAACGGCAGGGCGCCGGGGGCTGACGGTTCCTCAGGTGCGGATGCCAACGGCAAACCGGATGCGGGCGCAACCGCCGTCGACGGGCGACCAGGCAATCCATATGACGGCGTCAATACGATCGGGTTGGATGTCAGCGGGGATGCGCAGGACGAATATTCGCTCAACCTCACCGACGGCAACACGCATGCGGTCATGGAAGCGGACGGTTCGATCCGTCTGAGCAAAACCGATGAGGATGCGACGAACATACCGCTGCCGGACGGCATGCAGCCGAAGAATGCGTCTACCTTCACGTTGGACGCGAACAATGACGGCACCAACGACCTCGCGATGACGCCGGACATGGCCGCCGATGCGCGAATCAGCGTCTACGAGGACGGCGATGACCAGTTCGCCGCCGTGGACTTCGACAACGACGGGGATTATGACGCAGTCATGCGCGTCGGCGAATCGGCCGCAGCACGGGCGAAAGCCCAACAGGATGCCACGGCGGCCGCATGGGAGCAGATCGCCAGCAGCGATCCACTCGGACGCAGCCCCGAAGAACTCCAGACGCTCTTCCTCGAGCGGGACATCACACGGATGCCTGAACGTGAAGGCATCAACATTGCGGTCTGAACAATCCGGACGCGCACGGCGGTAACGAAACACATACGAACAGAAGGACCCGATCATGACATCCGTTGCTTCGAGCACCAACGTGTTGACGACAAAAGGCACGCAATTGGCAGCCGACTCGTCTACACTGCGCAAGTTGGTAGGCGACGCCAAAACCGTTTCCGACCTGAACGATCTCATCCAATCCGGCGTTCAGCTCGCAGGCGCAATCATCTCTGCAGTTGATGGCATATTCGAAGGCCTGTTCGGATTCAGTCCGATCGATAGATGGATCAAGAAGCCCTTCAGTGGCGACTGGGATGCGATGACCACCACTGCCGAACGATGGGATGCGCTCGCAGCCAACCTGACTCAGACCGCATCCGCCATCACGGAGGTCTCCAACGCCGTGGGCGACGGCACGAGCTGGAGCGGTGACGCCTCCAATGCGTTCAAGAAAGATAACGCGGCGCTCGCGAAGGCGATGCAGGCCGGCGTCACGCCTTGCCGGGAAGGCGCAGAAGGGATGCGGAAGCTGGCCCAGCTTGCCGAGGATACCTTCAATTTCATCATGAGCACGCTGCAGGAGATCGCCAATCTGCTTGCAAACGTCTTGGCGGATATCTCCATCCCGGTGATCGGCCAGTTCAAGGGGGCGTGGGATACCCATAAGGTGATCAATGCCGTCTCAAACCTGGTCACGACCGTCAGTGAACGACTTGAGCAGATGCTGGCGACGGCACGGACCTTCGCCAATTGCCTCGCGCACTTCGGCACCGCATACGACCAGTCGGTGAGCGCTCTGTCCGAATGCAAACTGACGTCGGGAGCGCCGTTGAGCGATTCCACGCAGAAGATGATCAAGGCAGCCGAATTCTTTACGAATCCAAGCATCGATTTTGGCGATCTGGTGTCAGGGGTCGGGAATGGCTTGGGAACAATGGGCAAAGCGGCTTGGGACGGCTTGACATGGGCCGGCGAAAAGGTCGGGGAAGGACTCGATTGGGCCGGGAATACCGTATTGGACGGCGGACAGTTCGTCGGCAATGGTCTTTTCGACGGTGCGCAGGCCGGACGGCGCGCGGTAGGCGATGCCATGCAATGGGGCAACAATGTAATGTATGATGCCGGGCAGTCCGCGTTGGATTGGAGCATCGACAGAGGACAGGATATCCGGCGTGGCTTGAACAACGCCACGACAGGCACCGCCAATTTCGTCGATGACAGACTTTCGGATTTCTTCGATTTCGTCGGCGCGCACGGGGTGGCTGACAATCTCGACCAGCGTTCCGCGGAACGCACCGCGGCGAATGACGCCCGTAATGAGGCCAATGACCGCCGCACCGACCAATGGCAAGAGGAGAACCGGCAGAAATCGGATGCAAGGCAGGATCGGTTCAATATGCTGTATGACAGCGGACAGGATGCCATCGAAGACTTTGGTGATTCAGTGCAGCAGCATGCCAATGATTTTCTCGATACGAGACAGGGCCAGAAGCATGAGGATGACGGCGGTTCCTTCGGCGGCCGCTGAATCCCCGCAATATGCAATGCGATAGGCAATGTGACACAGTCAGATACAGGGAGAGAGCATAGATGACATCCACCGAATTCGAAGCATTCATGCAGCAGCTCGAACAGGCGCAGAAGGGCCTCGCTCAGGCCCGCAAGGAACTCGACGAACTCCATGCGAACAACGAGCCCCGGCTGAACGAGCACCATGAGGAAGTCGTCAAAGCGCGACGCGCAGGACAGATGGGCAAGGCCTGGCAGACGCTGCAGTCGCGCATCGACTTGGGCAAGACCTGCGAAATGGATATCTTCAATGGCATCGACAAGTCGCCCGAAGCACGCGAAGTGAGGGCGGACCTCGTCAGGAACATGACGAAGGTGCGCGATGACCTCGACGCGATGGATCCGGAGGAAGAGACGAAACAGGATTACCTGCAGGCCATCGAAAGCGTGGCCAAGCTGCAGGCGATGGAAGACGGCATGCGCAAGGACGTCTGACGCACTCCCATGACGGTCTCTTCCCTTCCACGTACGACGCGGTCGACACAGCAGGACGGCGTGCATCTGACCATGCCCATCATCATGGGGCTGGCGGCCGGCGCCGCCATGCTGCCATACGGTTTTGCGCCGATGGACGCGACCATGTCCTTCGGGCTCATCACGGGCATCGTCGCCGGTCTCATGCTGGCCGCCGTCTTCGCCGACCATGCAAGCCTGCGCCGATCGAAGCAGCATGCGCATAACGCGGCCGCATGGTACCTGACCGCGGGCATCTGGCTGGCGATGTGTGCAGGAGGCGCCGGCGCCGCGCTGATCCCCACGTCGCATCCCGTCATCGTCGCCGTG
Organism: Bifidobacterium sp. AGR2158; assembly: GCF_000424225.1. Taxonomy (NCBI): domain Bacteria; kingdom Bacillati; phylum Actinomycetota; class Actinomycetes; order Bifidobacteriales; family Bifidobacteriaceae; genus Bifidobacterium; species Bifidobacterium sp. AGR2158. The sequence continues at coordinate 76,632 of NZ_KE384151.1, read as the reverse complement.
TTCTGCATGTCGTGCGCTGCAGGCGCGGACGCGGCGGTCATGTCGACACGCGTCACCCATCCGCAGCTGATCGGCACCGTGCGCGTCTGCATGATCGTGTTCCTGTTGGCGGCGCTGGGCTGTGCGACGGCGATCTGCCTCGACGTGCGTCCGTCGATCCTCGCGGCATCCGGCGTGGCGATGGGCGTGTGGGGCGTGCAGATGATGGCGAACCTCGTCGTACGCGTACCCGACCGTTATCTTGTGCAGTGGCGCCGATACATGACCCGCCGATGGACGGTGCGCGGCAGCATCCCCGAAGACGCGCGCATGCTCACCGACGACGACGTGCATGAGGACATGCAGCGTTTCCTCGCGCAATACACGGCAGGAACGGTTTGCTGCACGATATGCGTGGTGCTGTCCTTCCTTGCGCTCGCGACATGCGTCGATTATGCGGCTGCACTCGATCGCGTCGCCTTCATTGTCGCGGGCGTGTCCATCGTGCTGTATCTGGCGCTCAAGCCGCGTCAATCAGGTCGTCCCTTTGAACGCTACCTGATGCGCGGCGCGGCCATGGTGTCGCTGATGGTCGTCGTGGCCTTCCTGCCGTCGGCGCTGCCGCAATGGGGAGCGCAGATGCCGGTGGCGATCATCGGTGTATGCGCCGTGGTGGGGTTGGCGTTGGGATTCGGCATGATCTCACAAAGCAATGGGTTCTATTCGCTCGCGTTGTCCCGCATCGGGGACGGCTGCTGCTTCGCGGCGCTGTGCCTGGCACCGGTCGCGGCTCTGCTGTCTGCGGGACTTGTGGAATGGTTGAGAGGAATCGTATGAGCATCGCCATCGGAACGTCTGCCGGGCAACGGCAGGAGAAGACCTATGCAGTGGCATCGTGCGGCAAGCAGATCGCCTCGAACTGCATCGATCTCGCCGTGCTGGTCATCGTCGCGGGTGGCACGCAGCTATTGGGCCACGATCTTGTGCTGACGATCATCGTGGCAGTAGAACTGGTGCTGACGATGATGATTTGGGAGGGCGTGCGAGGAGAGACAATCGGCAGGCTCATCACCGGCACGCGCACCGTGCGCGAAGAGTGCGTGACGAGCAGGAACGGCGGCGTGCTGCCTGCGGGGATGCTGCTCATCATGAGGAAATACGGGATGCTGCTCGTGTGCACATGTGCGGCAGGCGTGGGACTCCTCGTCGAGATGTGCTCATCGGCTTTTGCTTCGAAATCTGCCATCCGTCGGGATTGGGCGGACGGCGTGGCGTCGCTTGTACAGGTGGACATCGACCGACCATTGCTGCTGGGCATCAGCACGGTGGGCGCGCCGATCGGTTCGTCGTTGGATTTCCGCTACACCTCGACCAATGCTTCGATGTCGGACACGACCGGTGCCCCTGACGCCCCGTCGGTGCCCGCTGTCAGGGAACCGTCGCCGCTGCACACCGAAGCGGCACCCGTCGTCGCTCCCGTCGTACCGGTGCCCGCGGCGGCGATGAGTGAGGAGCTCGTGGCACCGACTGCATCGACGCCCACGCCGGCGCCCGCCGAATCGGCAGCTGTCGAATCGGCGCCGGCCGCGCCAGTCGCTCCCGCCTCGCCGACGGCGCAGGCGCGGCCGCAGCGGTCATCGTCGGCGCCACGGCATTCGAAGCGTCGGCCAGCTCCGGCGCTGCCGACGCGTCCGCCGGCAACGCCTGTGCGTCCCCCGGCGTTGCCGGAGCGTCCGCCACAGCCGGCCGCCGGCGTCCATGTCGCGCTGCCGCAACGCCCTGCGCAGGAAGCTACCAGAGAGCAGACGCTCATCATGTATCTTGAAGGCGGCAAGCGGGTGAACCTGCCTAAACGGGGTGCGATCGTCGTCGGCAGGAAGCCGGTCGCCGTCGAGGACGGCGACGGCGTCGTCACGCTCAAGGACACGACGGGAACGGTGTCGCGCAGCCATGCGCGCATCGAAATCAACGACGGCGAGATCTGGGTCACCGATCTGGGAAGTCTCAACGGCACCACGGTCGCCATCGACGGAGAGGAACACCGGCTGCAACGGGACGTGCGGGAACAGATCGAGCCCGGCGCACGACTGTCGTTCGGGGACATGACAGGCAGCATCATGAGGACGACGCGAAGGAGGAACGCGTGAGCAAGGAGATGAAGTCGGACCGTCTGCAGGGGCCGGTCGCGCCGAAGGGACGCATCGTGCTGCAGCCTCCGCCGGAACTCGAGGCGAGCGACGGCGTCAACACGGTGCTGACCTCCATGGTGCCGCTGCTCGGCTCGGTCAGCGCGATCATCATGATGCTGATGACGAACAGCGGATTGACCGGACTGCTCACCGGCGGCATGTTCATGCTGTCCTCGATGGGATTCGTCGTCGTCAACGGCGTGCGGCAGCGTTCGCAGCGCATGGCGAACCTCACGGCCTCGCGCCGTGAGTATCTGACCTATCTCGCCCAGACGCGCAAGGCGGTGCGTACGTCGGCGTACCGGCAGCGCAGCGCCGCATTGTGGAACGCGCCCAACCCGGATGCGTTGGTGGCGGTCGCGTGCGAACCGGCGCGACGGTGGGAGCGCATGCCCTCGGATGACGATTTCATGAGGCTGCGATTGGGAACCCACGAGGAGGAGCTGAGCGTCAAACTTGAATCTCCGGAAATCTCGGCGCTCGCCCAGCTCGATCCGGTGTCCGCTTCGGCGGCGCATCGCTTCCTCATCGCGCATTCGAAGCTGCGCAACATGCCCTTCACCGTGGACATGCGGCACTACAAGCGCATCGAACTGCTCGGCGACCCCGAACAGGTGCAGCCGCTTGTGCGCGCCATGCTGGCGCAGGCGGTCGTCTGGCATTCGCCCGAACATCTGAAGGTGGGCGTGCTCGCCAGCGAAGACAGGATCGGCGATTGGGAATGGGTGCGCATGCTGCCTCATGCGCGCACGGACGGTGCGAACGCCGATGATGGCTATCTGGATCCCTCCGCTTCGTCAAGACGGTATATGGTCACGTCGAACGCGCATGACGTGGACGCGCTCGTTGGCTCGGACATCACCAGCCGGGGCGTCTTCAGCACTGCCGACTATTCCTCGCAGCCGCATCTGCTCATCATCAACGACGGCTACGATATCGGAGCGCTCGGCAGGCAGACGCGTGTCTTCGACGCGGCTGGACTCGACGGCGTGACGGTCATCGACATGCCGGAGGCGTGGGATGATCTGACTGAGGCGAACGTGCTGCGCATGCTGTTCTCCGAAACGATGGTCGAGCGAGGGCTGAACGTCGTCGAACACACGCTGGACACGGGCATCGTGCAGCTGTCGTCGACGGCGATGAAGCAGCCCATCGAACTGCATGCGGATGCGTTGAGCGTCGGTGAGATACGGGCCGTGGCGCGACGGTTGGGCGACGTGTCGATGAGTGACGGAAGCACCGGTGCGCAAATGGATTCCGCACTGCACAGGAGCGGCAACGATCTGCCGAGTCTGCTCGGCATCACCGACCTCAAACACATCGATTTGGATGCGTTGTGGGCGTATCGCACCGGCCGCACGCGTCTCAATGTGCCGATCGGACTGTATGACGATCAGTCTCCGGCGATGCTGGACATCAAGGAGATGGGCCAGCGCGGCATGGGCCCGCACGGCGTGCTCGTCGGCGCGACCGGTTCGGGTAAGTCGGAGGTGCTGCGCACGTTGGTGCTTTCGCTCGCGTTGAGCCATTCTCCCGATCAGCTCAATTTCGTGCTCATCGATTTCAAGGGTGGCGCGACCTTCGCCGGCATGGACGGCATGCCGCACATCTCGTCGATCATCACGAACCTCGGACGTGAGGCCTCGCTCGTCGACCGTATGGAGGACGCACTGGATGGCGAGATCAACCGGCGTCAGGAATTGCTGCGTGATGCCGGCAACCTTGCGAACATCACCGAATACGAGAGGCTGCGCGTCGATGGAGGACGCTCCGAACTCAAACCGTTGCCGTCGCTTGTCGTCGTGGTGGACGAGTTCTCCGAGTTGATGAAGGCGAAGCCGGACATCGTGCAGTCCTTCGTGCGCATCGGCGCCGTCGGCCGTTCGCTCGGCATCCATCTGCTCATCGCGTCGCAGCGTCTCGAGCAGGGCAAGCTGCGTGGTCTTGACGAGCATCTGTCCTACCGCATCGGTCTGAAGACGTTCTCGGCGAGCGAGTCGCGCGCCGTGCTCGGCGTGACGGACGCCTTCGAGCTGCCGAGCCTTCCCGGCATCGGCTATCTCAAGAAACCGGACGGTACGATGTCGCGGTTCCGCGCGTCCTACGTCTCGGGCGTCCCGGAAGGATTCGACGGGGACGAGACGACGTTCCAGTACGCCGTCGAGCAGATGCGCGGCAAGGGCACGCCGGCGCATCAGGTGTGGCTGCCGCCGCTGACCACGCCGGACACGCTGGACCGCTTCATGCCGGATCTGCAGGTCGTGCCGGGTCTCGGACTGGTCTCGCCGTACTGGCGCAAGCAAGGGGCGCTCGTCGCGCCGTGCGCGATCGAGGACAAGCCTCGTGAGCAGAAACGCGAGGTCATGGCGATTGACTTCTCCGGCGCGGGCGGCCACATGGCGCTCGTCGGCGGTCCGCTGAGCGGCAAGAGCATGATGCTGCGCACGATCGTCACGTCGCTGGCGTTGTCGCATACGCCGCATGAGACGCAGTTCTACGTCATCGACTGCGGCGGCGGCTCGTTTACGCCTCTGCACAGGCTCGCGCACGTCAGCGGCGTCGCCTCCGGCAACGAGGAGGAGAAAGTGCGCCGTACGATCGCCGAGATCAGCGGCATCATCGCCAGCCGTGAGGTCTTCTTCAAGAAGGCCGGCATCGACGGCGTCGAAACGTATCGTCGTCGCCGCGCCGAAGGCGCGATCAACGACGGATTCGGCGACGTGTTCCTCGTCATCGACGGCTGGGGCAACTTCCGCGCCGACTACGAGGAGCTCGAGCCGAAGGTGCAGCAGATCGTGGCGCGCGGACTCACCTATGGCGTGCATGTGCTGCTCAGTGTGAACCGCTGGATGGAGATCCGCGCGAACATCGCCGACTCGATCGGCACGAAGCTCGAGCTGCGTCTGGGCGAACCTGGTGATTCGGTCATCGACCGCAAGGTGGCCCAGACGGTGCCGATGGGCATGGCCGGACGTGGTGTCAGCGCGGACGGGCTGCACATGATGGTTGGTCTGCCGCGCATCGACGGCGATGACGATCCGGCCACGGCCGGCGATGGCGTCGAGGATCTCATCGAGAAGGTGAACGGCGCTTGGCAGGGCAAGCCGGGGCCGAAGCTGCGCCTGCTGCCGGAGATGCTCGAACACGAGCAGCTGCTCGCGTACATGCACCGCAATGAGGCCTACAGGAAGATCGTCGACGTACCGGGCAACTTCGTGTTCGGCATCAGCGAGGATGCGTTGGCGCCGGTCGGGTTCAACCTCAACACCTATCCGCTGTGCTATCTCTTCGGCGAGTCGAAGTCCGGAAAGTCGTCGTTCCTGCGTCTCGTCGTCCGGGAGGTCGAACGCGTATACGCCGGCAACGAAGCGAAGATCTTCATGATCGACTACCGCCGGGCGAACCTCGCGCAGATTCCGCAGTCGCATCTCGCCGGATACATCACGTCCCCGGACGATGCGGCCACGCAGATGCAGGAACTCGCCGAGTATCTCAAGACGCGCATGCCGGGTCCGGATCTGACGCCGCAACAGTTGCGCGACCGTTCCTGGTGGAAGGGGTCGGAGGTGTATGTGCTCGTGGACGATTACGATCTGGTTTCCACATCGTCGGGCAATCCATTGCGTCCGCTTGTGCCGTTCCTCGCGCAGGCGGCCGATGTGGGGCTGCATGTGATCCTCACTCGTCGCACCGGCGGCGCGAGCCGTGCGATGTACGATCCGGTCATTCAGGCGTGCCAGGATCTGGGCATGCCTGGCATCCTGCTGTCCGGAGACCCGAACGAGGGGCAGCTCATCGGCCGCGTCAAGCCGAAGCGCGCCGTTCCGGGACGTGCGCAGGTCGTCACCCGCGACGAGGGCCTCTTCGTCGCCCAGCTCTCCTACACGCCATTGTGCGACTGAAAACGACGTCGACGCGCATATGACGTAGTGGCTGATCCATCTGACGGACCGCGCCATCAGGACGGCGCATCGTCCTCGCTGTGAAGTCTTCGACCGCACGCCTTTCGCCGCCCACGGCAAACGCCGAGGGCGCGGCGGCGGGTGCAGTAGAATCGTGCACGTATGGTCCGGTCGCGGATAATCGGCCGGATCGGTTGTCTGATGCATATCAAGTGAGGATGAATATGCCACGTATGTTTGGAACCGACGGTGTCCGCGGCCTTGCCAATCGTGATCTGACGGCGCAGCTCGCGCTCGACCTGGGGGACGCGGCCGTGCGCGTGCTCGGCGACGACTCCCCGAAACCCGACCAGAAGGCGGGACGTCGGCGTGCCTTGATCGGCCGTGACACGCGAGTTTCCGGCGACTTCCTTTCGAACGCGCTCGCCGCGGGCATGTCCGCAGGCGGCTTCGACGTCATCGACGCGGGCATCATCCCGACGCCGGGTGTTGCGTATCTGACGAGCGTGCTCAACGTCGAGATGGGCGCCGTCATCTCCGCCTCGCACAACCCGATGCCGGACAACGGCATCAAGTTCTTCGCGCGCGGCGGCTTCAAGCTGCCCGACGCGAAGGAGGACGAAATCGAAGCCGTGCTCGGCCAGGACTGGGAACGGCCCATCGGTGCCGGCGTCGGCCGTGTCAGCCACGACTCGAACACGGCGACGAACATGTACATCGACCATCTCGTCGCCACCGTCGCGCCGGTCGTTGACGGCACGCAGACGAAGCCGCTCAAGGGGCTCAAGGTAGTCGCCGACTGCGCGAACGGCGCAACCTCGGTCGTCGCCCCGGAGGCGCTGCGCCGAGCCGGCGCCGACGTCATCGTCATCAACGCGTCCCCCGACGGCTACAACATCAACAAGAACGCCGGCTCGACGCACCCCGAGCAGCTGCAAGCGATGGTCAAGGCCTCCAACGCCGATCTCGGCGTCGCGTTCGACGGCGACGCTGACCGCTGCCTCGCCGTCGACGAGGACGGTACGCTCGTCAACGGCGATCAGATCATGGGCATCCTCGCGCGCGCCAAGCAGCGCGAAGGCAAACTCAACCACGACACGCTCGTCGTGACGGTGATGAGCAACCTCGGACTCAAGCTCGCGCTCAAGGAGATGGGCATCCGCACCGTGCAGACGAACGTCGGCGACCGCTACGTGCTCGAAGAGATGCTGCGCGGCGACTACAGCCTCGGCGGCGAACAGTCCGGCCACGTCATCAACCGCGAGTTCGCGACGACCGGCGACGGCACGTTGACGGCGCTGACGCTGTGCAAGGAGATCGTCGATTCCGGGCGTTCCCTCAAGAGCCTCGCCGCTGACTTCCCGCAGCTGCCGCAGCAGCTCATCAACGTGCCGAACGTCGACAAGATGGCCGCGAAGACGAATCAGGCGGTCCTCGACGCCGTCGCCCGCGAGGAGGCGCTGCTCGGCGACACCGGCCGCGTGCTGCTGCGCCCGTCGGGCACCGAGCCGCTCGTGCGCGTCATGGCGGAGGCCGCGACCCAGCAGCAGGCGGACGAGGTGACCGCGCGCCTCGCGCAGGTCGTCGCTGACGAACTCGCGCTGTGAGCCGGCATACGAATCATCATCGGAACACGAAAGAGGAAACCATGTTCGGAACGAACAAGCGCGTGGACATCGCGCTCAACAGGGATGTGGAACGACTGCTCAAGTCGGCAAGCAACGGCGTACTGCCGATCGTCGAGGCGGGCGAACCCGTCCTGCGTGCACAGTGCGTGCGCTACGACGGCCAGCTGAGCAAGCACACGCTCGCCAAGCTCATCGAGACGATGCGCACGACGATGCTCGACGCGCCCGGCGTCGGCCTCGCCGCGCCGCAGATCGGCCTCAACCTCGCGCTCGCCGTCGTCGAGGACCATGCGGACGCCGATGACGATCCGCGTGAAATCGCCGAATTCCCGTTCCATGCGATCATCAACCCGTCCTACACGCCCGTCGGTGAGGAGACCCGCTCGTTCTACGAAGGCTGCCTGAGCTTCGAAGGCTACCAGGCGGTGCGCAAACGCTGGCTCGACATCATCGCCCGCTGGCACGACGAGGACGGCAGGCCGCACGAGGAACGGCTGCACGGCTGGCCGGCGCGCATCTTCCAGCACGAGACCGACCATCTGAGCGGGGAACTGTACATCGACAAGGCGGAAATCCGTAGTCTGACGACGACCGAGAACCTCGAGGACTTCTGGTGCGAGGATCCGGTGCCTACCGAAGCGGCCAAGGTGCTCGGCTTCGAGCTGTGAGCACCGCCGACTGCCCAGACGGTATGCGCCACCGATGAAAACGGTGGCGCATACCATTTGGCCAGACGTCGTCGACTGTCCGCCACACGACTATCCGCCAGCCGCCGCCCCTGCGCGGCGCGCAAATTAGTGGCAACGCCGCCACCGTAACCGGTTTCCCATTCGGGATTGCGACGCAGAGCGAAATATATTTCCAAATAAGCCTGAAAAACTTCGATTTTCCCTGTTGCGCGCATGGCGATGAAAAAACGTTATGCCTTGATAGAAAACACCGCCGACCACCGCGACCGCGAACCTAACGTGTGCCTTAGCAATCACGAAAGGACGGCGATCGATCATGGCGGAGCTCACCGACGCACAACGCGCGGCGCTTGCGAAGGGCGAGCGCAAGGACATCAACGGCTGGCATTACATCACGGTGCAGGGGGAGCCGTACGAGATCGGATTCGAACACGGCTACCTGCTCGTCGACGAATTCAAGGACGCGATCCGCGTCTACACCCATATGACGCTTGAGACGCTCGGCATGGATTATTCGTTCTTCGTCGAGCAGGCCGTCAAGCTGCACAAGGACAAGATCCCCCAGGAGTATCTCGACGAGATGCAGGGGATGGCGGACGGCTTCACCGCCGGCGGCTTCCCGACGACGCTCGACGATGTAATCGGCTGGAACGCATGGATGGAACTGACCGGGTACTGGTGGCCGCAGGTGGCCGCGCAGTATTCGAACAACCCGCCGATGGGCCCGAAAGGGTCGCATTGCACCGGGTTCGTCGCCACCGGCTCCGCCACTGTGGACGGTCGTCCGGTCATCGCCCACGAAAGCTTCGACGACTTCTGGAGCGGCCAGTACTTCAACGTCTGCGAAATGATCAAGCCGGCGCACGGCTATGCGATGAAGATGCAGACGATCCCCGGCTACATCAGTTCGATGACCGATTTCTACGTGACCTCCGCGGGTCTGGGGATCACCGAGACGACGCTCGCGGGCTTCGTCGGCTACGACGTGGACGGCGTTCCCGAATATGTGCGCTCGCGCAAGGCCTCGCAATACGCGAAGACGATCGACGAATGGGTCGCCATCGAAAACGACGGCAACAACGGCGGCTACGCGAACATCTGGATGCTCGTGGATGCCAATACAAACGAGATCGCGCGCTACGAGCAGGGGCTCAAGCACCAGGAGCTGCTGCGCACGAAGGACGGCTGGTTCTACGGCTGCAACGCCGCGCACAATCCGCGCATCCGCAACCTCGAATGCGTCGACAACGGCTACAACGATCCGCGTCAGCAGACCGGCGGCCGCCGCACGCGTCTCGAACGGCTCATGCCCGAGGTCGCCGGCCGTATCGACGACGACATGGCCAAGAGGATTCTCGCAGACAAGTTCGACCCGTATCTGGGTTACGAGTGCGCGAGCTCGCGTGACATCTGCGCGCATTACGACGTCGATCCGCAGTACTACGCCGACGATCCGCATGGCGTGTGGAACGTGCCGTTCTTCCCGGGCGGCTCGTGCGACGGCAAATGCGCGGACGCCGAGGATGTCAGGAACATGAGGATGTGGGGCATCTTCGGACGCGCGGACGGCGAGCCCTTCGACGCAGATGCGTTCATGGACCAGCATCCTCAGTGGAATTGGCAGCGCGGGTATCTCAAGAGCCGCCCGAGCCAGCCTTGGACTTTGTTCGAGTAAGGAAACGGTTAGCAGAAAGGATCCATCATGGAACTAACCAAAGAAGATCTGTCAAAGATGGCAGAATCCTACAGGAAGGACACCGCCCAGAAAATCGCCGAGCAGGCCGTCAAGAACAACGGCATCCATGCTTCGAGCGAGCGTGAGAACGTCGTCGTCACCAAGAACAACTTCGTGTTCTCGGTGGACGTGGACGACGAGGCCGTCGCCAACCAGCGCCAGTCCGGCCGCTGCTGGATGTATTCGGCGCTCAACTTCCTGCGCTTCCACATGGAGAAGAAGCTCAAGCTGCCGAAGGGCAGCTTCCAGCTGTCGCAGGCCTACAACTTCTTCTACGACAAGCTCGAGAAGGCCAACTTCTTCATGGAGAACATGGTCAAGTACGCCGGCAGCGACCTTGACGACCGCCGCATCGACTTCCTGCTCGCCACGCCGCAGCAGGACGGCGGCGACTTCGACCCGATCGTCGCGCTCGTCGAGAAGTACGGCGTCGTGCCCGAGGAGGCGATGCCGGAGACGGCGGTCACGAAGAACTCCTCCGAACTGGACGCGCTGCTCAACCGCATGCTGCGCGAGGACGCGTACACGCTGCGCACGATGGTCGCCGAAGGCAAGTCGGACGCGGACATCGACGAGGCGCGCCGTGGCATGCTCTCCGACATCTACCGTGTGCTGTGCGTGAGCTTCGGCGAGCCGCCGAAGACAGTCGACTTCGTGTACCGTGACACCGACAAGCACTACCATGCGGACCGCGGCCTGACCCCGCTCGAGTTCTACAAGAAGTATTTGGGTGATGTCAAGTTCGCCGACTGCATCGGTGTCATCAACCTGCCGGTTGAGGGCATGGAATACAACCAGTCCTACGAGATTGACATGACCGGCGAAGTGCTCGGTTCCAAGCGCCGCTGCCGTTACGTCAACGTGCCGATCGACGTGATGAAGCAGGCGACGATCAAGCAGCTCAAGGCTGGCGAACCGGTGTGGTTCGGCTGCGACGTGCTGCAGGACTCCGATTTCCAGAAGGGCATCATGGCCCTCAACCTCTATGACGTGCAGCGGATGATGGGCCTCGAGTTCAAGCTCGACAAGGGCCAACGCTTCCAGTACAACCAGAGCCTGCCGACCCACGCGATGATGATCGCCGGCGTCGATCTGGACGCGGACGGCAATCCGCTGCGCTGGAAGGTCGAGAACTCGTGGGGCACCACCGCGCACAACAAGCCGGTCGGCCATGAGGGCTACTTCATCATGGACGACTCGTGGTTCACCGAATACAACTACGAGGTCGCCATCCGTCGCGAATACCTGCCGGAAGACGTCGTGAAGGCCTACGACAGCGAGCCGAGGATCCTGCCGTATTGGAACACCTTCAACCCGGAACCGTGATGCCGCGAGGCCTGTACGGGTCCCGTCCATAACCGATGGCGCCGTGCGGCCCCGATCGGGCGGCACGACGCATGGACGTAAGTCAGGGAAAACATGAGTGATAACACGAAATCCAAATCAGGCGCCATAGTCAAGGGCGCCAAAGGAGGCACCGGCAATCTCACGACGCTGGCGCTGATCATGATGAACGTCACCGTGATCGCCGGTCTCGCCAACGATGTGCAGCAGTCGTTCTACGGGCTCTCCTCAGTAACCTTCTTCCTGCTCGGCGGTCTGCTGTTCTTCCTGCCGACCGGTCTTGTGGCGGCCGAGCTCGCATCCGGCTGGAGCCAGCGCGGCGGCATCTTCCGCTGGGTCGGCGAAGGCATCGGCGTGTTCCCGGCGGTCGCTTGCCTGCTGATCCTGTGGTTCCAGACCACTTTCACCTTCGGCTCCGGCATCCCGTCGATGTCCGCGACGATCGGCTTCTTCACGACGAAGTACGATTGGGCCGTTGACTTCGCGAAGAACTCGCACAGCTGGAAGGTGACGCTGCCGATCATGATCGGCTGGCTTGCCTACTACTGGTTCTGCTGCTTCCTCGCAACGAAGGGCGTCAAGACCTTCAGCAAGATCGCGCAGTACGGCGTCATCCTCGGCACCTTCCTGCCGCTTGGTGTCATGACGATCCTCGCCGTCGTCTGGCTGTGCCAGGGGCACGCGCCGGCCATCGACATGGCACCGAGCGCCCTCGTGCCCAAGTGGGAGGGCATGTCGACGCTCGCTTTGGCCGCCGGCGTGTTCTTCTCCTTCGCCGGCATCGACATGAACGCCGCGCACATCAAGGACCTGAAGAAGCCGAACAAGCAGTTCCCGCTCGCGATCTTCGTCTCGATGATCCTCGCGCTGCTCATCTTCATCGTCGGCACGCTGATCATCGCGATGGTGATCCCGAACAAGCAGATCAACCTGCTGTATACGCTGTTCGCCACCTACCGTGCGCTCGGCGCGACAATCGGCTTCCCGGACCTCTATCTGGTGTTCTGCTGGCTCGGCATGCTCAACAGCTTCGCCGCGCTCATCACGAACCTCGCCGGTCCGTCCTACATGCTCGGTCAGGCCGGACGCTCCGGCTTCCTGCCGAAGTTCCTGCAGAACAACAACAAACACGGCATGCCGAGCCGTCTGATGTACACGCAGATGGCGCTGATGACGATCATCGCGTTCATCGTGTTCCTGCTGCCGAACGTCGAAGGCTTCGTCGCCCTGATCACTCAGGCGATCACGATCCTGTACCTGACCTACTACGTGCTCATGTTCGTCGCGTTCCTGCGGCTGCGCTACCAGCAGCCGAACCGTCCGCGCGGCTTCCGCGTGCCCGGCGGCATGGCCGGTGCGTGGATCGTGGCCGGCATCGGCATCCTCGCCTCGGTCTTCGGCATCGTGCTCGCGTTCTACCCGCCGGCGCAGCTGAGCGCCGAGGTCGGTTCCGGCGCGACCTACGATCTGATCATCGTCGGCCTGCTCGCGTTCGTGTTCATCGCATGCGTGCTCATCTACCGCGCGTCGCGCAAGCATGACTGGGCCGATCCGACGAACCAGTTCGCCCCCTTCACCTGGCAGATCGAAGGACTGACGAAGCCGGGCAAGGCGCTGTCCAACATCCCGACCGCGTTGCTGTCCGAAGGTCAGAACCCGATGGGCCTGCCGATCAAGAAGCATTACGACAAGGACGAGATGATGACGGATCTGCCCACCGGCAAGGATCCCAATCAGGGCGAGGCGGCGGCCGCGCTGCTCAAGCAGCAGGGCATCACCGAACCGTCCGAGCCGGCCAAGGTCGCATTGGTCGGCGACCCGACCGTCGGCGTCAAGACGGTGTCCTACGAACCGGAACCCGTGCATACGAATGCTTCGGGCGACATGATTCCACAGCCCACCGCGGCCGATGTCGCCGCGGCCCCGGTTCCCACCGATGCGGCGGCCGATGCTCGTCGTGCCCAGGCCGAGGCCAAGATCGCCAGCCAGAATGCCCATGAGTACCACAATGAGGCCGTAGCCCTTGCCGATGAGGCGAAGGACGATGCGACATTGTCGCAGGACGCCCACCACGTTCAGGTGGACGAGGCTGAAGTGCATGAGGCACAGGCCGCAGTCAAGCCCATTGATTCCATCAACGCGAATCAGGCCGTCACCGACCCGACGAAGCCTGCGGACGACCAGTCGCAGCCCAAGCACTGAGCTCAGGCGTCCCTAATGCGCAGGCGGCTCCGAGAAAGCGGTGCGTCGCCTGCGCGCCAAATTCTTCGGTGCACGGGTTATTTCTTCCCGTGCACCATACAAGCTAAGGAGTATTCCATGGCAGACAACACAGCAACAACCAAGAATGGAGCAAGCGACGGCGAGCAGAAGAAGCCGCTCGAACCGTTGCCGCAGACAGTCACGAAGCAGTACACGTGGACCGGTGCCGACGGCACGAAGATCAACTACACGGCCACCGCGGAGATGATCCCCGTGCGCGCCGACGACGGCACGATGATCGGCCACATGTTCATGTTCTCGCAGGTCTCCGACCAGGAAGACAAAGCGGATCGTCCGGTCACGTTCTGCTGGAACGGCGGCCCCGGCGGCGCATCCTACATGGTCAACATCGGCGGCATGGGCGCCAAGCGCGTCAAGACCGACGGCATGGCGCACCTCACCGGCGTCGGCGAGGTCGAGGACAATCCGTATTCGCTGCTGCCGAGCTCGGACCTCGTGTTCATCGACGCCTTCGGCACCGGCTACTCGCATGTCGACCCGAACTACGACGCGAAGAAAGTGTGGGGAGTCGACGGCGACGGCGATGCCTTCACCCGTGGCATCATCGCATGGCTCACCAAGTACGGCCGCATGAACAGCCCGCACTACCTGTACGGCGAATCCTACGGCACGATGCGCAACGCCGTCGTCTACCGCATGCTCGGCGAGCATGGCGTGGGCGTCGCCGGCGTGACCGAACAGTCGACGATCCTCGATTACGAGCCGACGCTTTCGGGCGAGGACGACTACTATCTGGGCATGTTCCCGGTGTACGCGGCCACCGCCAACTACTTCAAGAAGGCCGGCGTGGGCGTCGACCAGTACGAGTGGTACGACAAGGCCTTCGACTACGCGAACAACACGCTCGCACGCGCGCTGACGCTCGCCGACGCACTGCCGGCAGACGAGATGAAGAAGATCGCCGGCGAGATGAGCGAATTCATCGGCCTGCCCGCCGACTTCATCCTCGCCAAGGGCCTGCGCATCGAACTCGATACCTTCCGCAAGAACCTGCTCAAGGACGAAGGGGAGACCACCGGCCGCTACGACACGCGCTTCACGACCTACGGCTACCCGGACGTGCAGGGCGACAACGAGTTCTTCGCCGGCGAGGATCCGTCCTACGACGCGATCAACGCCGCCTACCTCGACGTCTACATGAAGATGCTCGGGGACATGGGCTTCAAGGGGTATGAGAACTACGAAGGCCTGTCGCTCAAGGTCAACTCAAGCTGGAACTGGACGCATCAGGCGCCCGGCACGATGGGCTCGCCGCAGGTGCCGAACGTCGCCTACGACCTGGCGACCGCGCTGCGCCGCAACCCGACGAGCCGCATCTGCGTGCTCGGCGGCATCCATGACGCCGCGACGCCGTACTGGAACGTGCGTCACGACATCAACAAGCTGTTCCTGCCGCAGGCGCTCAAGGACCGCATCGAATACCATCTGCATTCGAACGGCCACATGCTGTACTGCGACGACGTCGCGCTCGCCGCGGCCGGCCCCGAGCTCAAGGCCTTCTACGACAAGCGCCACGAGGACCAGGCCGCGCAGTGAGGTCTGAGCGCTCCCTCATGAGGGGTCCCTTGTGCCGGCCGGCGCGGTGAACGCGGCCGGCTTCATCGTATCGAGGGCGGCCCATGGCCGCCTTCGGCGTCGACCTGTCACAGGATCTCGGCGAGGTCGGGCCACGCGTCGGGGAAGTCGTCGAGATAACGCATCGCCTCGTCGCGCAGCCCCTGCATGACGAGCAGCCGCTCGTAGACGCGGTTGCGCACGGCGTGCGTCCCCTCATGGCGGTAGATCTCGACGATGCGCGCCACCTGGTCGCGCCATTCGCGGTTCGTGCTGACATGCCGTAGATTCGTCAACGCCGGCATCTCATCCTCGTCGAAGGAGGACAGCACGCGCTCGCGGTACAGGTCGCGCAGCCGCGCACGGTCGTCGAGAGCCTGCAGCGCCACCTCCTCAAGCGACTCCCAATCATAGGGGACGAGCTCATCGGGGAACATGACGAGGAACGGCGCGCTCTGGTCGGCGACCATCGTCGACGTGAACTCGAACAGGTCGTTCCAGCGGCGCGCATGAATCAGCCGGGCCGCGTACGCGTCGCCGAGCGGCGACGTCGTCGCATGTTCGCGCAGCAGCGCGTCCGCGCCGTCCACGTCGCCGCTCATGCGCATCAGGTCGTGCCGCAGCAGCAGCACCGCCTGACGGAAACGGTAGTGCGCGTGCAGCTCCATGTCCTGACGGTCGGGTTGCGAATCCGACCGGCTCGCCTCGTACAGGTCGTTGGCGAGTCCGGACAGGTCGGCGAGCTCGAAGGCGTATTCGTCGTCGATCATCGAACGGAAGCGCGCATCCTCGTCGGCGGTCTCGCCGTAGCGGCGCGCCATCGCGTCCATGCTCGCGAGCGCCGTGTCGAGCGTCTCGTACGCGTGCACGCAGGTGTCGTCGTATCGGGCGAAGGACAGGCAGCAGGAGAGCAGTTCAATCATCGGCATCGGGTTGATGCGGAAATCCTCGTTGCAAGCGACGGCCGTGACCATGCGCAGCGCCTGCGCGCCGACGGACGGGTCGGCGTGGCTTGCGACGGCGTCGAGATAGATGCGCGTGATCTGCAACAGCTCCTTAAGATATTCGAGTCCCTCCTGATTGCGGTCCTCGCACATGCTCAGAAAACGCGCCGTCAGTTCGATTGCGCGGCACAGGTTGCGAGTGCCCTCGAGCCAGCGGCTGCTGCCGGTCGCGTTCGCGACGACCGCGTCGACGCCGGCGAGCGCCTGCGACTCCAGACGGAATGACGGCATGTCGGCGCGCGGCACGTCGATGCCGTCGGCGGTGCGCCGCGCGTTCGGCGTGACGGCGGCGATGCCGTCGAGATACCAGCGCATCGGACGGTCGATGATCTGTTCAGCCTCGTCGGCGGGCGCCACCGGCGTGTCGGCGCGCAGCGCATCGTCGTGCCGTGCGCAGGTGCTGATCGTCGGATCCCACAGGAAGGTGGGGCCGTCGAAATCATCGGCGAATCCCCACTCATGGTCGACGAAGTCCTGCATTTGCGCGAGCTCACGGTATTTGAGCAGGCCAGGGCGTTCGGCTCGCATCGTCATGTGTTCCCTCCGCTGCAAAAGTCGCGGTTTCGTAACACGCGATAACGACTGCGCGTGCTTGCGCGCGGATGCGCACAACGTCACGCTAGCAGCTTCCGGATGATCGTTTCGCGGGTTTTCTACATTGTGTACCCGGGCATCTCACTATTCGTCGATATCGCTGTATGCTGTGGATGTTGCGGATGCGCGCGCGGGCGCGCGTCAGCGGACGTCCGGCTCGAAGGGGTAGCGCAGCTGCCAGCGCTCGCGCAGCGTGTCGGTGAGCGCGAGCATGCGCAATGTGTCGGCATGCAGCATTTCGATGCAGTCGCGGCGGCCTGCGCGGATTGCGCGCACGGCGGCCGCGACCTCGTATTCGTAACCGGTCAACTGCGCCGGCATGTCGATGTGGTCGAGGAGCGTGTGGTCGGCGGCGTAGACGTCGACGGCGCTCACGTTGTTGATGTTCGCGCATTCGACGTAGCCGTTCGTGCCTCGAATGTGGCCGGCGCGGTCGGATGCGCACATCATCGACGACGTCGCGTTCGCCATCGTGCCGTCGTCGAAGTACAACGTCGTCGCGTTCTGCGCGTCGACGCCGGTCGGCATCGGCGTCATCGACGTGACGATCTTCGTGATCTCACGGCCGCCGATGACCATGTCGATGAAATTGAGCGGGTAGACGCCGACGTCGAGGAGCGCGCCGCCGGCCAGTTCTGGGTCGGTCAGCCGCTTCTTGTGCGTCATCGGATAGCTCAGGTCGGCGGCGATCGACGTGATCGCGCCGATCTTGCCGGATGCGACGATGCGGTCGATGATGAGTCGGGATGGCATGAACCGCGTCCACATCGCCTCGCCGCAGAAGCGGTTCGTCGCCGACGAGACGTTGAGCATGCGCCGCGCCTCGTCGACGTTGACGGCGAAGGGCTTCTCGACGAGCACATGCTTGCCGGCACGCATGCAGGCGGCCGCCTGTTCGGCGTGCAGCGAATGCGGCGTGGCGATGTAGACGAGATCGACGTTCGGGTCGGCGAGCATGTCGCGGTAGGAACCGAAGGATGTGTGCAGACCGAACTGCTGCGCGAAGGCGCGCGCCTTCGCGGCCGAACGCGACGCGACGGCGTACGGCGTGACGAAGGAGACGTAGCGCGCGTCGGCGGCCATCATCGTCAGCGTGCGCGCCATCGTCTGCGCGATGCGTCCGGCGCCGAGGATCGCCACGTTGAGCGGACGCTCAACGGTTTCGGTGCCGGCTGCGACGGCCGTCTGGGCTGCGCTGTTGGCCGGCGTGAGGTCGGTCGGCGATGGCGTGTTCACGGGAAGCGGGTTCGTGTTGTCGTGGATCGTGTCGGTCATCTCAGGTCCTTTGGGTCGGTGTCGGTGCCGTCGCCGGCGCGCCGCCGCAGCGTGCCATGTCGGCGCGTCGTGCGTTGCGCACGTCGTCGCCGCGGTGCGTCGCTGCGGATGCTACGGTCGTCGTATTGTTCTGATTTCTACGCTAGCGCCTCCTCGAAGCGCCGTCCATGTTGTCTGCGAGCGCAAAAGCGGCGGCCACTGCGCACAAACCGGAATATCGCCCAACGGCGTCTGTGCGCGTTCGCGGATTGCTGAGGCTGCGTGCGTCGCGGATGCGGCAGGCATATGGATGCGGGGTGCACTGGTCGGTCGGATTGATCGATTGGGTCAATCGGTCAGATCGATCAGGAGGGCGGTTAGGATGGCGGTGTGGGCAACATGACGGCATCGGCGCAGACGAAATCGGCGGAAACGGAATCAGCGCAGGCGAAATCGACACAGCAGAAATCGACACAGACGAAATCAACGCGTCGGCAACGGGAATTAACGGAGAAGCCGCGATACGCGAAAGGCACGCGCAGCTACACGATGTCGCGCATCCGCGGCAAGGACACGTCGATCGAACGCATCGTGCGCAGCTATCTGTTCGCCCACGGCATGCGCTTTCGCAAGAACGACAAACGCTATCCGGGGCATCCGGACGTCGTGCTGCCGAAATACCGCACGATTGTGTTCGTCAACGGCTGTTTTTGGCACATGCACGAAGGCTGCGGCAACCATACGATGCCGAAAACGAACACGGCGTTCTGGCGCGCGAAGCTGCAACGCAACCGCGAGCGCGACCGCCGTCAGCACGACGAACTGCAGCGCATGGGATGGCACGTCATCGATGTGTGGGAATGCGAACTCGGCAATGCGATGCGCGCAAGCCGACTCGAACGTCTCGTCGAGCAGATCGTCGCCCACGCGCCGGTGGGCGCAAGTGGTGGCACAATGAATGCAGCGGAGCACATACAGCATCAACAGACGGCCGCCCGTAGCGAACACGACGGCACAGGTGAAAACGGCGAGAACAAGGAGACGACATGACGGATGGGGCGCGCGCTGACGACACGACGCAGGTCGACGCAAACGGGCAGCAGACGTTGGACGAAGAGGTCATGCATGCGGCGGTCGGCACGACGCAGCCGCTGCCGCAGCCGAAACTGTCAAAACGTGCGCGCGAAGTGCACCCGTTCCGTGCGATGCAGATCGGCGAACGCGCGAACGTCATGATCGCGGCGGGCGACGACATCATCAAACTCAACGTCGGACAGCCCGACTATGGCGCGCCCGAACCGGTGCGTCTGGCGATGCGCGACCTGTACGACGGCCGTCCCTTGCCGTATACCGAATCACGCGGACTGCCGCAGCTGCGTGCGCGCATCGCGCGATTCTACGCGCAGCAGCACAATGTAAACGTCGACCCCGAACGCATCGTCATCACCGAAGGCGGCTCGTCGGCGCTGCTGCTCGCGGCCGCGCTCACCGTCGACGACGGCGACGAAGTGATCATCGCCGACCCCTCGTATCCGACGAACCGCGAACTCGTGCGCTCCTTCGGCGGCGTCGTCGTCGACGTGCCGACGAGCGCGGCGACACGGTTCCATCTGACGCCGCAGTTGCTCGACGACTATTGGTCGAAGCGCACGACGGCCGTCATGGTGACGTCGCCGTCGAACCCGACCGGCACGACGATCCAGGAGGACACGCTGCGCGCCGTGTGCGACTACGCGGCCGAACGCGGCGCATGGCGCATCGTCGACGAAACGTACCTCGACCTCGCCGACGTCAACCCCGACGGCAGCCGAGTGCCCTCGGTGCTCAGCATCGACGCGAACGCAATCGTATGCAGCAGCTTCTCGAAATACTTCGGCATGACCGGCTGGCGTCTCGGATGGCTCGTCGTGCCCGACAACGTCGTCGACGCCGTCGACAGGCTCGCGGCGAACTTCTTCCTCAGCGCGCACACGCCGACGCAGATGGCGGCGATGGCATGCTTCGACGACGAGGCGCTTGCGGTCAGCGAACAGCGCAGGCTTGAGCTGCTCGAACGGCGCAGCATCGTCGTCGACGGACTCGCCGATCTGGGACTGCCGGTCGACGTCGCGCCCAACGGCGCCTTCTACGCGTACTTCGACGTGAGTTCGACGGGACTAACGGCCACTGAGTTCTGCGAACGTGCGCTCATGGAAGCGCACGTCGCACTGACGCCGGGCGCCGACTTCGGCGAGGCGACCGCAGACACCCATGTACGGCTGTCGTACGCGGCGTCGCGCGATGCGCTGCGCGAGGGACTCAAGCGCCTCAAGGCATTCGTCGACGGGCTGCAGAAAGCGACGGCCGACGGTCGGTAGGTCGGCGACGACGAATTGGCAGAAAAATCGGTGGAACATCGATTAGGAAGAATCGATCGGAAGAGAAGAGCAAATATATGAAATATATGAACGAAGAAGAGGACGCATGGCGCATCTGAAAACGCATTCCACCCGACTCGGCGTACTCGACATCGGATCGAACACCGTGCACATGCTCATCGTCGACGCCGCCGTCGGCTCAAGGCCGGAACCGGAGGCGAGCACGAAGACGACGGTGCGGCTTATGGACTTCGTCAAAGAGGACGGCGCAATCAGGAAAGCCGGCATCGAAGCGCTGCTCAACGCCGTCGACGAATCAATGCAGCTCGCCGAACAGTATCAGATCTCGCAGCTGCTCGCGCTCGCGACGTCGGCGATCCACGACGCGCCGAACGGCAACAAGATCCTGCATCGGATCGAGGAGATCGTCGGACAGCGCATCACCGTGCTTTCCGGAGACGACGAGGCGAGGCTCACGTTCCTCGCCGCGCGCCGCTGGTACGGGTGGGACGCAGGACGGCTGCTCGTCATCGACATCGGCGGCGGCTCGCTCGAAGTGGCACTCGGCTCCGAGGAGGAGCCGTCGGTCGCGACGAGTGCGCGCATCGGCGCCGGCATCGTCACACGCGACTATCTTCCCGGCGGCATGGCGACGCCGAAGGAACTCGAAACGGCGCGCAAGAAGGTGCGCAAACGCATCGCCGACGTCGTCGCCGCGATTCCGGCCGAAGACTACACAAGCCACGCGGTGGGCACGTCGAAGGCGATTCGTTCGCTCGCGCGGCTCGCCGGGTCGGTCATCCATCAGCCGGGACGCGAGGACGCATTGTCGGTGGAACGCGAACAGCTCGAGGATTGGCTGCCGCGGCTGGCGAGCATCGAGCCGGCACAGCGTGCCGCATTGCCGGGCATCACGCAGGACCGCGCCGGGTCGATCGTCGGCGCGGGCATCGTTGCCGTCGAAATCATGGACGCGCTCGGCATCAACGAAATCGAAGTGTGCCCGTGGGCGTTGCGCGAAGGCGCGATCCTGCGGTGGCTCGACCAGTACGGGCGCACGCGGCTCGGATTCTGAGGTGATGCACAGTGCGCGTTGGCGGCGCGGCGGTCCGACGACTCAGTTTGTGAGCGTGGCGAGTTCGTTCTTCGCCCTGTGCAGCTTGGCGTAGATCTCGTTGCGCTGGGCAGGCGACTTCGCGCGCGCATGGTCGGCGGACAGTTTCACGACGGCCGCCTCAAGCTGACGGATCCGTTCGGTGCGGGCGATGCGCGCGTCCACGTCGTCGAAATCGGTGGAGCCGAGGATGATTTGCGAGCACAGCGACGCCCACAGCTCGTCCATCGTCGAGCCGTTGACGTCAAGGAAGGCTTCGCCGCACGGCTCCCACGGGCCATGGAAGACGCGGAAGGTCGGCGTGTGGCCGGCGCGGCCCGGCAATGCCCGGCGCACGGCGAACTGGCATTCCTCACGAGTCATGCCCTCGTAGTCGACGGTGCGCACGACGGCGAAGACGATGCCCGACTTGCGTTGCGCGGCGATGAGTTCGACGATGTCATCCGGCGTCTCATGCACACCGTCGGCGAGCTTGAGACCGAGGACGAGGATCTCCGGCATGCGCGCGCTCGCATCCAGGCCGGTGTTCGACGGGCGCAGCAGCGCGAGCATCGTGATCGCGCCGACGGCGTGCACCAGATGCTGCTTCGTCTTCGCGGAGAGGGGAGCGGACGCCTTCGCGGCGAACAATCCCTTCGGCAGGGCGCCTTTGGCCGCCGGGAACGCGGTAGCGGGGGAGAGCCCCAGCGTCTCGGCGGTCAGTGAACCACATGCGGCCATCGTCATCGTGGGCCTTCTTTCGTAACGGATGATGCGTAACGGATGCTGCCATCCACTGTACCGTCGTGCGGGAGCGGCGGACCGCGGCATCTCATGTTCGAAGTGCGTTCGCGAACACCCACCGCCCGCTCGTTCGCGATCATC
Source organism: Bifidobacterium sp. AGR2158 (assembly GCF_000424225.1). Lineage (NCBI taxonomy): Bacteria > Bacillati > Actinomycetota > Actinomycetes > Bifidobacteriales > Bifidobacteriaceae > Bifidobacterium > Bifidobacterium sp. AGR2158. The sequence goes on along the minus strand of NZ_KE384151.1, from coordinate 54,142 downwards.
ACGGCCGTATCGTGCACCGGTCGCGTTCGCTGGTGTCGTCGTTTGCGAACGCCGGAGGTGTGGGAGGCGCCGGTTACGTTCGCTGGTGTCGTCGTTTGCGAACGTCGCGGGTGCGGGGCGCGGCGGTTGCGTTCGCTGAAGTTGGCGAGGATTGGGACGGAGACGACGAAGCCGCGCCGGCGAATGGGCCGACGCGGCTGATGGTGCCCCAGACGCGATTCGAACGCGCGACACCCGCTTTAGGAGAGCGGTGCTCTATCCACTGAGCTACCAGGGCGAACAACCCGACATTATACACACCATCGTGCACGCGGTACAACCGGACGTCGGGGCACGCGGAAAAATCAACCGTGCGAACGATACGCGCACGTCCTGCGCTCGAATAGTGTGGAACACGTCGCGCAGATAAGCAACGCGGCAGACACCAGCAGGCATCAACATCAACAGATTCACCGACCCCACCCACACCGAAGGAGACGCATGACACGACACAGGCATCCGATTCTGGCGGCACTCGCGGCACTGCTCGCGATCGTCGCGTTGCTCGGCTGTGTGGCGCGGCTGCTGCCCGAGGACATGCAAACGTTGCCGTACGTGCCGTATGTGATTGCGTTGTCGCCGTGGTTCGCGCTCGTCGCGCTGATCGCCTTCATCCTCGCCTGCATCTCGCAGCGCTGGTTCACGGCGATCGTCGCCTGCGCGTGCATCGCGCTGCAGGTGTGGTGGCAGCTGCCGTATTTCCGCGCCGGCCGTCCGCTCAGCGGCGCCGCAACGTCCGCCGTCGCTCAGGTCAAGCCGTCCACCGACGACGCCTACGCGCGCGTCATGACGTGCAACGTATACAAAGGACAGGCGAACGCGCGCGACATCGTCGACGCCGTGCGCGACCAACGCGTCGAGGTGCTCGCGCTGCAGGAGACGACCGAACCGTTCCTCAAGGAGCTCGCGAACGCCGGAATCTACGATTATCTGCCGTATTCGACGGTCGGCTCGGCGGACCACTATTTCGGCAACGCGTTGTTCTCGGCGGCACCGCTCGACTCGCCGACGGACGCCGAATTCGATTCGAGCGCATCCGACATGCCCGCCGGCACCGTCGCGTTCGACGGCGGCCGCTTGGCCGTCCGTTTCGTCAGCGTGCACACGACGTCGCCGAGCGCGTCCACTTGGGACCTGTGGCGCCGTTCGCTCAACGAGATGGACACGCTGCGCTCGCGCACCGACGTGCGGTACGTGCTGATGGGCGATTTCAACGCGACGACCGACCACGCCGCATTCCGCAGACTGCTCGGCGAACGTTTTCAGGATGCGACGATGACGAGCGGCCATGGCATCGTTTTCACTTGGCCGTCGGACAAGCGTCCGGCGCCCGCCGCCGTCGGCATCGACCATATCGTCACCGAACGCGACGTGCGCGTTGGGCAGATCAAGACGATCCGCATTCCCGGCGCCGACCACGACGCGCTGCTCGCGACCCTCGAATTCGCGCAGTAGAAGCGCGGAACACAACGGCAAACAGCGGCAGGGGGCGCATACGACGATCGTCGTATGCGCCCCCTGCCGCGTTACGTTCTACTGCGCGAACGTCGTTCTACTGCAGATTCGACTGCGTGCCTGCCGTCGCCGCGGTCTGCGCTTGCTGCGCCTGTGCGGCGTCGAGCTTCGCGCGCACCGCGTTGAGCAGTGACTGCGCACGCTGGGCGAGCGCCTCGCCGATCTCCCACTGCCGCATCGACTCGTCGAGGTTTAGGCCGCCGTTCTCGAGCGCGCGCACGGCCTGCATGAGCTTGTCGCGCGCCTCCTCGTACGGCATGTTCGCGATGATCTCGCGTTCCTTCGCCGTCAGGCTTGACGCAATCTGCGGCTGCTCGGCCGCCGTGTCCTCGCTCGTCTCGGTTTCGGTGACTTCGATGGTTTCCTCCGCCATGGCTGCTCCTTCGTGCTGATTGATGAATGAATCAATGATTTATGGTTGATGTTTGCTGTGTGAACTGTGTGCGGTGAGCTGTGTGCGGTGAACAGCCCGAGCGTCACGGCTCGACGATCTTCGTCGTCTGCGCGACCACGGCACCGCGCCGCAGCGTGACGGTGATCTCGTCGCCGACCTTGAGCGTCGCCGCATCGTCGACGACGTGTCCGTCGGCGCTCTGCAGCACCGCGTAGCCGCGGTCGAGCGTCGACTGCGGACTCAGCGCGCGCAGCGTCGCCTCGAGTTTCTCGACGCGCAGCTGTTCGTCGTCGACGATTCTCGTCAGGCCGATGCGCATCGTGCGCACGGCGTCGTCGATTTGCCGCTGATACGGGTCGAGCATCGTCTGCGGGCGTGTCAGGCTCGGACGGTTCGCGTAGCCTTCGACGAGTCGTGTCTCGTTGTCGACCATCGCGCCGATGCGCATGCGCATCGTGCCGATCGCATTCGCGATGAGCTGCTGCTGTTCGCGCACGTCGGGCACGACGCGCTTGGCGGCGTCGGTCGGCGTCGACGCGCGCACATCGGCGGCGAGGTCGATGAGCGTCCAGTCGTCTTCGTGGCCGATCGCGGAGACGATCGGCGTCACGCATGCGGCGGTCGCGCGCACGACGCCTTCGTCGGAGAAGCCGATGAGATCCTCAAAGCTGCCGCCGCCACGCGCGACGATGATGACGTCGACGTTCGGGTCGGCATCGAGTCTGCGAATCGCGTCGATGACTTCGGGCGGGCATTGCGGACCCTGCACGTGCACGTGCTGCACGGTGAAGTCGACGGTCGGCCAGCGCAGCATGACGTTCGTGATGACGTCGCCTTCCGCCCTCGCCTGCGGTGCACAGATCAGGCCGATGTTCTTCGGGAATTCGGGCAGCGGCACCTTGTTCGACTCGTCGAAGAGACCCTCGCCCTTGAGCTTGCGGCGCAGCTCGTCGATCTGCTCCTTGAGGTCGCCGACGCCGACCTTGCGGATGTCGTCGCCGCGCAGGCTCAGCCTCGTCTGCTTGACCCACAGGTCGGCCTTGCCGTGCACGACGACGCGGTCGCCCTGCTTGAAGCCGCGCGCCATCTGCGCGAACGCGCCGAAGCCGTTCACCGAGATCGAGACGTCCTCGAAGTTGTCGCGCAGCGTGATGTACACCGACGTCGAGCGGCGCGCGTTGATTTCGACGATCTGCCCTTCGATCCACACCGTCGGCCAACGTTCGATCACGTCGTGCCATTTGCGGCTCAGCACATTGACCGGCCACGGGTTCTCCGGGGTGGTCTCGCGCGCGTACTTCGGCAGCTGGTCGAGCGGGCGCGGTCCGGCGGCGCCGTCGGCCGAGCCTGTCCACGGGGTGCCTGAGGGCTGTCCTCCCATGCCATATCCGTTGTTCCAAGACATGGTTCTAGGTTCCATCAGCGAAGGGACATCGCGCTCATGGCGTACGGCGTGTCAGGGCTGTTTTCCGCCGTCTCGATGGCGTTTCACGGCGAGCGTGGCGACGGTGTCGCTATGATGATTCCCGCTCGGCGAACAAGGTGGCGAGTGATGAAGGCCACACCGCCGCGGCGCACCGTGGATTTTCGGCGTCGTATCAACGAAAGTTCTATATCTAGTGATTGTGTGACGTACTTCGCACTACATATAGCGGCGCGTCGCCCGGCGGAAAGGCGTACAGTCTTATCCGTCAGCAAGACGTCCGGCATCGTTCGGACGCGCGAAACGAGCCGGCTAGGCCGGCCCCGAAACAAGGAGCAGCGAATGGAAGCAGAGGTTCTGGAGGCGCCGATGACGCAGCCGAAGACCGCAGCGAAGGTACTTGTCGAGAAGCGCGATGGCCGTATTGTCGATTTCGATCCGGTCAACATCATCGTCGCCGTCAAGTCCGCGTTCGCCGACCTGAACAAGGAAGTCGGCCCCGAAGAGGAGCGCATGATCTCCGACATCGCCGATCAGGTGGAAGGCGAGATCAAGGAACGCTACAACGGTCCGGCGCGCATCGAAGACATCCAGAACCTCGTCGAGCATGCGCTCATCGACGACCATCTCTACGAGGTCGCGCGCACCTACACGACCTACCGCCTCAACAAGGACATCCAGCGCGCGAAGGCCACCGACATCAACGAAGCCGTCAAGCGCCTCGTCAACAAGGACGAGTCGCTCGTGCGCGAGAACGCGAACAAGGACTCGAACGTCTACGCGACGCAGCGCGACCTGCTCGCGGGCGCCGTCTCGAAGGCGTCGGCGTTCTCGATGCTGCCGGACGCCGTCTCCAACGCCCACATGAAGGGCGATATCCACTTCCATGACGCCGACTATTCGCCGTTCACGTCGATGAACAACTGCTCGTTGCCCGACTTCGGCGACATGCTGCGCCACGGTTTCGCGCTCGGCAACGCGATGATGGACTCCCCGAAGTCAATCGGCACGGCGGCCACGCAGATCACGCAGATCATCAAGGACATCGCGGGTGCGCAGTACGGCGGCCAAACCGTCAACCGCGCCGACGAGATGCTCGAGGAGTACGCGCGCCGCGACTATGCGAAGAACCTCAACATGGCGCAGGCGCTCATCCCCGATTCGATGCCGATCGAGGTCGCCGAGGACATGGTCAAGGGACTCAAGGCACAGGAGCCGGACTGGCTGCATTTCGAGAACCGCGAGCCGCTGCCGGCGGACACGGCCTTCGACGAGGATCTGCCCGAGATCGACCAGCTGCGTGAGATCTACGCGAAGATCATGACGCGCAAGGCCATCTACGACGCGATGCAGACGATGGAATACCAGATCAACTCGAACCGCGTCTCCAACGGGCAGACGCCGTTCGTCACCGTCGGCTTCGGTCTGGGCACGAGCTGGTTCGCCCGCGAGATCCAGCGCGCAATCCTGCTCAACCGCATCCGCGGCCTCGGCAAGGACCGCCACACGGCGATCTTCCCGAAGCTCGTCTTCACGATCAAGCACGGCGTGAACGCCGACCCGGGCGACCCGAACTACGACCTCAAGCAGCTTGCGCTTGAATGCTCGACGAAGCGCATGTACCCGGACGTCGTGTTCTACGAGAACATCGTCAAGATCACCGGCTCGTTCAAGGCGCCGATGGGCTGCCGTTCGTTCCTGCAGGGATGGATCGACCCGCAGACCGGCGAGGACGTCGAGGACGGCCGCATGAACCTCGGCGTCGTCACCGTCAACGTGCCGCGCATCGCGCTCGAATCGCACGGCGACATCGACCGTTTCTGGAAGCTCTTCGACGAACGCATGGAGACCGCGCACCAGGCGCTGCAGTTCCGCATCATGCGCTGCAAGCAGGCGACGCCGGTCAACGCGCCGACACTGTTCCGTTACGGCGCCTTTGGCCGTCTCGACGCGAACGACAACGTCGACCAGCTGTTCCGCAACGAACGCGCGACCGTCTCGCTCGGCTACATCGGCCTGTATGAGGCGACGGCCGTCTTCTATGGCAAGAACTGGATGCGCGACCACGGCTGGGATCCGCAGGGCAAGGAGTTCGCGCTCGAGATCGTGCGCCGCATGAACCAGCTGTGCAAGGACTGGTCGGCCGCCGAAGGCTACCACTACTCGGTGTATTCGACGCCGGCGGAATCGCTCACCGACCGCTTCAACCGCATGGACCGCGAGAAGTTCGGCGAGATCGAAGGCGTCACCGACCACGACTTCTACACGAACTCGTTCCACTATCCCGTGTGGCTGCAGCCGACGCCGATGGAGAAGCTCGACTACGAGAAGGACTTCCCGTACTACGCGTCCGGCGGCTTCATCAACTACTGTGAGTTCCCGTGCCTGCAGTCCAACCCGAAGGCGCTCGAGGCGGTGTGGGACTACGCGTACAACATCGGCATCGGCTACCTCGGCACGAACACGCCGATTGATCACTGCTTCGAATGCGGCTTCCAAGGCGACTTCGAGCCGACAGAGGAAGGCTTCAAGTGCCCCGAATGCGGCAACTCCGACCCGGACAAGTGCAACGTGACGAAGCGCACCTGCGGCTACCTGGGCAACCCGGTGCAGCGTCCGATGGTGCACGGCCGCCACGAGGAGATCGCGCACCGCGTCAAGCACATGTCCGGCGAAACCGGCCACGTCACGCTCGCCGACGGCGAGACGCGCGAATGGTTCGAAGAGGTCAAGTAAACCTGTGATGCCGTGCGCGCCGGTGACATCGGCGCGCACGGACGGCATCGGCTGAAACAGGAAACACAACGGGGCGGCTGCACGGCCGCCCCTTTTTCGCGGCCGACGACGGGCGGCAATCGGGCAGCGGCAATCGGGCAGCGGAAAACAGGTCGGTCAGCAATCGGTCGGTCTACAATCGGTTGGGATGCGCGGCGGACGCGCAATGGAGGACGAAACATGACGCAGGAATGGCGTAGGACGGAAGGCACGACGAGCGCGGACGGTTCGGCGAGCGTCGTCGAATCATCGACGGAACCGATGACGCAGCTCCCCGGAACGCCCGCGGAAGACGCGCCGCAGACGGTCCCGACGAACGCGGCGGCCGACAGGAGGCCGCGGGTGCATGACTTCGCGGCAGGGGAAAGCGGACGCGGGCCGGGGATTCCGACGGCGCTCGCGAACAATCCGAAGGCTGGACAGTGGACGAGCGAGCGGATGAGCCACAACATGATCGCCGACTACAAGCGTTTCCTGATGACCGACGGCGAAGGCATCCGCTGCTCGCTGTACGTCTCCGGATGTCCGTTCCACTGCGAGCAGTGCTACAACGCGTCGATCTGGGATTTCCAGGCCGGGCACGAATACAACGACCGTCTCGAGGCGCAGATCATGGACGATCTTGCGCAGAGCTTCGTGCAGGGCATCACGTTCCTCGGCGGCGAGCCGCTGCTCAACACCGGCGTGCTGCTGCCGCTCGCGCGCAAGATTCGCGAACGCTTCGGGCACAGCAAGGACATCTGGTGCTGGACCGGATACACATGGGAGGAACTGATGCGCGCAGGGGAGAGCGAAGACAAGATGGCGCTGCTGCGCGAAATCGACATCCTCGTCGACGGCCGGTATCTCAAGGATCAGCACGATTCGCTGCTGCAGTTCCGCGGCTCGCGCAACCAGCGGATCATCGACGTGCCGGCGAGCTTTAAGCGCGGCGACGTCGTCATCTGGAGCAAACTGCACGACCAGGAGCGCTTCATCCCGGAGATCTACGGCAAGGAGCGCGCCGCCGGCGAAGGCGACGCGAGCTGACGTGTGCGGGCGGACGGATGAGGCTTCTGGTTTTGGTGTCCGCCGTCACTGCGCTTTCTCGGCCTGCGAGTCGATCCAGTGGTTGACGGTGGAGATTGCCTCGTCGAGCGTCACCTTGGCGGCCTTGTAGATCTTCGAATTCGTGATCGGCGACAGGTCAAGCTTCTCAGCTGCGTCGATCGCCGACTGCAGGCCATCGCAGATCCGTTTGCCCGCCTCGGAGGAACCGAACTGCTGCTTGACGGACGCGAGCAGCCCCTTCGCATGTTCGAGCGAATCCTTGAATCCCTTCTTCGCCGCGGTCGTGTCGTCACCGGCCTCGCCGCCGTCGGATCCGGCCGACCCGTCGGTGATCGAGCCGTCGGTCTTCGTGCTGCTCGACTCGTTCGAGGCGGAGCCGCCGATCCACTCCATCGCCTTCTTCTTCCAGTCGCCGCTGCCGAGCAAATCGCGCTGTGCCTTCTGCTGTTTCGTGATTTCGTCGACCGACTTGTTGAGTGAAGCGGTCGTGTTGTTGACGGTGTCGGTGACGAGGTTGAGCTGCGTGATCGTCGCGTTCGTCGCGCAACCCTCGGTCGAGACGGTCTGTTCGGCGGCGGCCGCCGCATCCGCGACCGCGTCAATCATGCCGTTGACGCCGAGCGCGTCGAGCACCCACTGCTGCGCCGACGACAGGTTCTGCGTCGTGTCGACGAGTTTCTTGCGTGCGGCGCTGAAATCGCTGACCGCTGCGCGGCACCGCACCAGCGCTTCGGAATGCTTGTTACTGTAGACGATCGCGCCGCACACGCCGGCGATGAGCGCGACGACGACCACGACCGCCGTGACGATCGGCCACTTCCTGCCCGTCTTCCTGGGTTTCCCGTCGTCGTCCCCCTCTGTGTCGGCATTGTCGCCGTCGTGGGATGTCGGCGGCTGCGTCGGCGGGAAGCTGGCGGGGGTTGGCGCGGCGGGGCGCGGCGGCAACGCGGCCGTGACCGGCCCCTCGCTGACCTGCGTCTCGATGTCGATGCGCGTCGTCGGCATCGACTGCGGCATAGCCTCCGTCGGCGCCTCCTGCTCGGTCGGTTCGTATCTGCGTTCGGACATGGGCACCCCCGTATGCTGGTCTGTTGTCAGTCTGCTGTCTATCTATGTCTATGTAGTCTACGTACGTCTTCTGCGCGCGCCAACGGAACGCCCGGCGTCTCCGCGTCGGTAGCGTGCCTGTCCGCCGCCCGGACCGATGCCTGGCTGCGCGATACCGGTGATTCTAGCAGCGCCGCTTGGCCATCGGCATGGAATTGCCGGCATGCAGGGCCATCGACGGCCCCTGCCGGCATGTATCTGCGCTGAGGGAGAGCAACATGTACGAATATGGCGAGTATGCGCCCCGGGAACCGCATGGTTCCAACGCCGAAAACCGCGGATACTCACCCAATGCCGAGAAGACGCTCTCCCTCAGCGCAGATACATCCGCAAAGGGGCGCTGCATACGTATGCGGCGCCCCGAACCGGCCCTGCGCGCACCGCAACGAACGTACCGAGGCCTGACTATGCTGGGGTGATTGCCCTATGCAGGTCCTGCAGGGGCGCGAAGTCGGACGTCCACTGCGGCAGCGGCGCAATTCCGCCATTGCCGGGCACCATGAGCGAGTGAGGTAACGATGGTTCATCCGAAGGAGCAGATGCCGAACGACGATGCGACGAGGGGGAGGCGCACGCCGCCGGCCGCATCGCAGTTCGCATCCGCGACCGGGGCGCGTCCGGAGCCTTCCGTGCCGCGCATCGGCCTCGACATCGGCTCGACGACCGTCAAAGCCGTCGTCCTCGACAATTCCAACGCGCTCGACGCACCGCTGTTCGCCGACTACCGCCGCCACCACGCGAATGTGCGCGCCACGATGGAGGAGCTGTTGCGCGACGTGCGCGCACGCCTCGCCGAACTGGGCCGCGCCGACGAGCCGGTGCGTCTGGCGATCACCGGTTCCGGCGGCCTCGCGCTCGCCGACGCGATCCATGTGCCCTTCGTCCAGGAGGTCATCGCCGAGACGCGTGCGATCGACGAGCAGATCCCGCAGGCCGACGTCATCATCGAGCTGGGCGGCGAGGACGCGAAGATCACCTACCTCAAGCCCACGCCCGAGCAGCGCATGAACGGTTCGTGCGCAGGCGGCACCGGCGCGTTCATCGATCAGATGTCAACACTGCTGGACACCGACGCCGCCGGCCTCAACGAGATGGCGAAGCAGTACGGGAACCTGTATCCGATCGCGTCGCGCTGCGGCGTCTTCGCGAAGACCGACCTGCAGCCGCTCATCAACGACGGCGCCGCCAAACCCGACCTCGCCGCCTCGATCTTCACCGCCGTCGCCACGCAGACGATTGCGGGCCTCGCCTCTGGCCGTCCGATCCACGGCACCGTCGTCTTCCTCGGCGGCCCGCTGTTCTTCATGAGCGAGCTGCGCGAGGCGTTCCGCCGTGCGCTTGATGGCAAGGTCGACGAATTCGTCACACCGAAAGACGCTCACTTGTACGTCGCATACGGCGCTGCGCTCGCCGTCGGCGAACCCGACCAGATCGAACACGCCGAGGATTATCCGCCGCGCACGCTCGACGAGATCATCGCCGCGCTCGCCGAGCTGAGCAACCTGGGTGCGAACACGGCGACGATGCCGCCGCTGTTCGCCACCGAGGCAGACCGTGAGGCCTTCGACGAGCGCCACCACCGCGAACATGTGCACGTCGGCACGCTCGACGGCGCGCACGGCCCGCATTTCCTCGGCATCGACGCCGGTTCGACGACGATCAAGGCGACACTCGTCAACGACGACCGCGAGATCGTATGGAGTTCATACGCGACGAACGACGGCTCGCCGCTGACCGCGGCGATCGACATCGTCCGGCGCATCCAGCGCGATCTGCCCGAGGACGCGTGGATCGCGCGCAGCTGCGCGACCGGCTACGGCGAGGGCCTGATCACGACCGGTCTGCATCTGGACGAGGGCGTCGTCGAGACAATGGCGCACTACCGCGGTGCCGAGATGACGTGCCCGGGCGTCACCGCCGTCATCGACATCGGCGGCCAGGATATGAAGTACCTTGCAATCAGCGACGGCGTCATCGATTCGATCGCCGTCAACGAGGCCTGTTCGTCGGGTTGCGGCTCGTTCCTGCAGACCTTCGCGCAGTCGATGGGATTGTCGATCGAGGAGTTCACACAGGCCGCGTTGAATTCCACGGCTCCCGTCGACCTCGGATCGCGCTGCACCGTGTTCATGAACTCGTCCGTCAAGCAGGCGCAGAAGGAAGGCGCAAGCATCGAGGACATCGCCGCCGGCCTATGCTATTCGGTCGTGCGCAACGCGTTGTACAAGGTGATCAAGCTGCGCGACTCGGGCGAGCTTGGCGACAACGTCGTCGTGCAGGGCGGCACCTTCCTCAACGACGCCGTGCTGCGCGCCTTCGAACTGCTCACCGAGCGCGAGGTGACGCGTCCGAACATCGCCGGCCTGATGGGCGCGTACGGCGCCGCCCTGACCGCGCGCATGCATTACGACGACGTCGCCGACGATACCGACGGTGACACCGCGGACGCCGCGGCGCATGTCGTGCAGGTCAATGGCATCGAGCACACCGTCTCGAGCATCCTGTCGGGCGCCGCGCTCGACGAGCTGAGCATGACGACCGAACGCGATGTGTGCAAGCTGTGCCAGAACCACTGCAAACTGACGATCACGACGTTCCACGACGGTTCACGCTATGTGACCGGCAACCGCTGCGAGCGCGGCGGCGACGCGAAACGCAAGCGCAGCGACCGTCCGAACCTCTACGACTACAAGTACAAGCGCGCCTTCGCTTACCGCAGACTCACCGACAAGAAGGCGACGCGCGGCGAGATCGGCATTCCGCGCGTGCTCAACATGTACGAGAACTATCCGTTCTGGTTCACATTGCTCACGTCGCTCGGCTTCAAGGTCGTCATCTCCGGGCGCAGCAACCACGAACTGTTCGAAAGCGGTATCGAATCGATCGCGTCCGAGAACATCTGCTACCCGGCGAAGCTCGTCCACGGGCACATCACATGGCTGCTCGACAAGGGCATTCGCACGATCTTCTACCCATGCGTGAGCTTCGAGGACGATCTCGTGCCCGAATCGGACAATCATTTCAACTGTCCGATCGTCGCCAACTATCCGGTCGTCGTCGATGCGAACATGCCGCGGCTGCGCGAGGACGGCGTGCGGTTCATGAAACCGTACTTCAACCTGTCCAAGCATGATCTCATGGTCAACCGCATCGTCGAGGAGTTCGCCTGGGCGGGCGTCACGCGCGATGAGGCCGAACTGGCCGTCGCCGCTGCCTATGCCGAGGACAAGGTGTTCAAGCACGACGTGCAGATGGAGGGTCTGCGCGCGCTCGCCTACATGAAGGAGCACGACTGCCGCGGCATCGTGCTCGCCGGCCGCCCCTACCACGTCGACCCGGAGATCAACCACGGCATCCCCGAGACGATCTGCTCGCTCGGCATGGTCGTCCTTTCCGAGGATTCCGTCAGCTGGATCGATCCGGCCGACAAGCTCGACCTGACCGCGTACCTTGCCGAAGGGGAGGATGATCCGCATGCGTGCAGTGCCGACGGCTTCCGCCACGTTGACGACCGCAAGGTCACGAAACTGCCGCTGCGCGTCATGAACCAATGGGCCTACCATGCGCGCCTGTACAAGGCCGCAGACTTTGTCGCACACTGGCCCGGACTCGAACTCGTGCAGCTCAACTCCTTCGGCTGCGGCCTCGATGCGATCACGACCGATCAGGTCGCCGAGATCCTCGCCGACAAGGCCGACGTGTACACGATGCTCAAAATCGACGAAGTGAGCAACCTCGGCGCCGCGAAGATACGACTGCGTTCGCTCAAGGCTGCCGTCGAGGAACGCGAACGCAACCAGCACGCGCGCGAAGCCGCCGCGGCGGCCACAGCCGACGCCTCTGCGACCACTGTGGCGACGCCGTCGACGACATTCCGCAAAACCGGCATGATGGCGCCGACGCCCGGACGGCAGGCGATGCTCGACGCGATCATGGGCGCTCGCGACGACGGCAAGCGCAATCAGCAAGGTCATCGCACGCAGAAGGCCACGATGAGCAACTACGCGCAGCACACGCCGTTCACCAAGGCGATGCGCAAGACGCACACGATCGTTGCGCCGCAGATGAGCCCGATCCACTTCAGCCTCGTCGAAGCCGCCGTGCGCGCCAGCGGATACAAATTCGATGTGCTTGCACACGCCGACAAGGCCGACGTGGAAACCGGACTCAAATACGTGAACAACGACGCCTGCTACCCGGCGATCATGACGGTCGGTCAGCTTGTCGAAGCCATCAAATCCGGACGCTACGATCCGGACACGACGGCGCTTGCGATCTCGCAGACCGGCGGCATGTGCAGGGCGACGAACTACTACGGCCTGATTCGCAAGGCGCTCATCGACGCCGGATATCCGCAGATCCCGGTGCTCGCGATCTCGACGCAGGGATTCGTCGACAACCCCGGCTTCACGCCGACGGTGCCATTGCTGCATCGGGCGGCGAAGGCACTGATCATCGGCGATCTGCTGATGAAATGCCTCTACCGTGTGCGCCCGTACGAACAGCGGCCGGGCAGTGCGAACCGGCTGTACGAACGGTGGAACACGATCGTGCGCGAAACGCTGCTCAACCACGGCAACTCAAGGACCGCGAAGATGCTCTACGGGCGTGGGCACTGGAGCTACGCGGCGCTCGTCAAGGCCATCGTGCGCAGTTTCGACGCATTGCCGCTGCGCGACGTGCCGCGCAAGGTACGTGTCGGCGTCGTCGGCGAGATCCTCGTCAAATACCATCCGGACGCGAACAACCACGTCGTCGACGTCATCGAATCGCAGGACTGCGAGGCCGTCGTGCCGGGCATCATCGACTTCATGACGATGCGTCCGTACATCAACGAATGGAACGAGCGCAACATCGGCATGGGACGCAACAAGGCGCTGATGGGCGCGTTCAAGGGCGTCATCCACATGTATATGAAGCCGGTGCATGACGCGCTCGACCTCAGCGGCGGCAAGTTCGAAAAGGATCTGCCGATGGACGAGCTCGTGAAGAAGGCGGCGACCGTCACGTCGATTGGCGTGCAGGCCGGCGAAGGATGGCTGCTGAGCGGCGAAATTGTCGAACTCATCGAATCCGGCTGCCCGAACGTCATCTGCGCGCAGCCCTTCGCCTGCCTGCCGAACCATGTGACCGGACGTGGCATGTTCGGCAAGATCCGCAGGATGTACCCGGAGGCGAACATCGTGTCGATCGACTACGACCCGGGCGCGAGCGAGGCGAACCAGCTCAACAGAATCAAGCTGATGATCGCCGCGGCGAAGAAGGCTGCGCGTCGCTGACGCGCGGCCGTTGCCGCCGCTCCGCGTCGGCGGCGGACGGGTCGATGAAACCGTGCGCGCGGACCGGACGCCGTAACGCACGGACGGATGGACGACGGCGCCCGCGCTCGCAATGCTCGGCAATTTGTACAGGTTATCAGGAAGTTTTAGAACATCGACGTCGTGTCACGGGTCGCGCGCGTTACTATGGGCACTTATGACAACACCACGAGTCTCATACGCGCATCTGCTCGTCGAGCCGAATCCGAAGCATGTGCGCAGTCTTGTCCGTTTCTTTGAGCAGGGATGCTCCGCGCCGGGAACCGGGGGATTCGGCGTGGAGATCGAGCATCTGCCGGTGCACAACGCCGACGACACGGCCGTCACCTACGGTGAGCCGGACGGCGTCGAGGAGCTGCTTCGGCGTCTGCGGCCGTACTACGACGCCGATCAGGAATACTGGCAGGACGACCATTTGGTCGGATTGGGCCGTGAGGGACTTGCAGTGTCTTTGGAACCCGGCGGCCAGATCGAAACATCGATTGGCATCCTGCGCAAGCCGGAGGATCTGCTCGCGCTGCACGGACGATTTATCGAGGAGGCGCAGCCGATCCTCGACGAACTCGGCTTCCGCCTCGTCAACTACGGGTACCAGCCGAAGACGTCGTACGCGGATATTCCGCTCAACCCGAAACGGCGCTATGCGGCGATGAACGAATACTTGGGACGCATCGGCCAGTTCGGGCCGTGCATGATGCGCGCATCGGCGTCGACGCAGGTGAGCATTGACTACACGAGCGAACGCGACGCGATCGCGAAGATGCGGCTCGGCACCGCGATCGGCCCGATTCTCGCATGGTTCTTCCGCAATACCCCGTATTTCGAAGGCGAACGCAACCCATGGCCGCTGTGCCGCCAGCGGATGTGGGACTATCTCGACGTGCAGCGCACGAACGTGACGCCGGGACTCTACGACGAGCGTTTCGGCTGGGAGGACTACGCGGCGGACGTGCTCAGCACGCCGCTCATGTTCGCCGACCTGACGCATACGCCCGAATACAAGGGGCGACCGGAGCACGAGCTCGAGTTCGCCGCGTTCTCCTCGAACGCGGCCGACGTCTACCCGGACCGCGAGCTCAACGCCTATGAGATCAACCATGTACTCTCGACGCATTTCAACGACGTGCGTCTGAAGAACTTCATCGAGATGCGACATTGGGATTCGCTGCCGGTGGAGCGCGCCGAGCGGCTCACGCAGATCGTCGGCGATTTGTTCTACGACTCGGAGCGCCGTGGGCGTCTTGAATCGTATTTCAGCGGCCTGACCGGCGAGGATGTGCATGCCGCGAAGGCCGTGCTGCAGTCGCGCGGGGGAGACGCGAAGCCGTATGATCAGCCGATGGAGTACTGGGCGGAGGTCTTGGGCGTTGAGGATACGCTCGAGCAGGTGCCCGGAGATGCGAGAAGGCCGGAGGTAAGGCAGGGGTGAGGGGAGTACTTATATCGGTGCGATCTGAGGAATGATAAAGGGCATCCCGCGTGTAGTGGTGGCGCAGGATGCCCTGTCGTTACACCGGTGGAAATCATACCGGGGCAAGAATCCCCGCGCTTGCGGGGAGCACCGTTATGTGGCCTAATTTAACGGATCATCCCCTTGATGATGGGGCGTTGGCCGCGTCTCATGTGGAAGGGGAATGAGGCCGACACACACGAGCGTACCAGAAGAATTGGTTATGGAGAAAGACTCTCATGGTTGAATCATGGAACTTAAAATAGAGAACATAACAAAATTAGTATATCTCACATTCTGAGACGATTCTAGACTTCTTATTTCCCGCACGCTATGGTTGCTAACCATCATAGGCGATGACAACCAAAAGGGGTGGGGCGATGAGAGAAGGACAACATCCGAAGATAGGAGACACGCGGCTTTCACGGGCTGCATGTTCGATTTGGGGGAAAACAGACAGGGAAGACGGCGAGGAGTGGCTGCCGCTCTATGTGCATATGTCAGATTCCGCACGTGTGGCTGCACATATCTGGGATGATTGGCTTCCTGAGGGGACGCGTGAGATCATCGCTTGTGACTTGGAGGGACGTGAGGACGTCGCGAAGAAAATCGTCATGTTTCTCGCCGGTGTTCATGACTTAGGCAAAGCCACACCCGTATTTCAGGACAAGCCGATTCGCTACGGTGATGGGGCGTCGATGTCATGGATCGTGCGGGAGGTGGGACTTGAGATTCCGGTGATGACCGATCACGCCACGCCGACGCATCCCGAAGCCGGCGCATTCCTCTTGGATCGCTATCTGGCCACCCGTCATCATTGGAAGGCGCGCGTAAGCGAAGGATACGCAGGCGTCGTGGGTTCGCACCACGGCAAACCGCTGACGCACCATGCGCTTCAGGATGCGCGTTGCAGCGGCATCACCAGACGCCGCATCGGCGCGGACGACGCCGCATGGTCCGACGTGCAGCATGAGCTCATCGCTTATGTCGCCGATATCGCCGGCATCGACGATGCATTGTTCGCATGGCTTGGACGCCATCCGCTCAGTGCGCAGTCGCAGGTGCTGATCACCGCGATTGTCATCATGGCCGATTGGATCGCCAGCAACAGCGATGACGATCTATTCCCGTTGGTTCCCGTGCTGCCTTCTGAGGGGAGCGCCCAAACGGACATCACCACGGAAGCGGGACTGATCCGGCGTGCCGAGCGCGGATGGCGCCATGTGCATCTGCCGTCAGCATGGACGAGCGACGGGAGTACGCTGCGGGACGCCGCCGATGCCAACGCGTTCTACGCAGCGCGTTTCCGTCTTCCGGAAGGTGCGCATCCGCGACCCGTCCAGCGGGACATCGTCCGCCTGTGCGCGGAAACAAAGGACCCCGGTCTGTTCATCATCGAAGCTCCGATGGGTGAAGGCAAGACCGAAGCCGCACTCGCCGCCGCCGAAATTCTGGGAGTGCGTACCGGCAGAGGCGGCGTATGCGTCGCGCTGCCGACGATGGCGACGACCGACGCGATGTTCGGCCGCGTGCGTGCATGGCTCGACGCGCTCCCGCAGGAGCGGGGAGAGACCGAAAAGAACATCTGGCTCTCACACGGCAAAGCGCAGCTCAATGACGAATTCTCCGACATCATCCGCACGTCGAGCATGCGCCTGTCCTCCATCGACGACGGTGACGGCGGC
This sequence comes from Bifidobacterium sp. AGR2158, assembly GCF_000424225.1. Lineage (NCBI taxonomy): Bacteria > Bacillati > Actinomycetota > Actinomycetes > Bifidobacteriales > Bifidobacteriaceae > Bifidobacterium > Bifidobacterium sp. AGR2158. The sequence goes on along the minus strand of NZ_KE384151.1, from coordinate 37,386 downwards.
AACGGATTCGAGGAGCGCGTCGCAGCGGAGACGGTGGTGTCCGAATGGCTGCAAGGGCGCAAAAAGGGAGTCCTTGCAAACTTCCTCGTATGCACGGTGGATCAGGTGCTGATGGGCGCACTCCGCGTCAAGCATGTGATGCTCAGGCAGTTGGCGCTCGCGAACAAGGTCGTCGTCATCGACGAATGCCACGCCTATGACTCGTACATGCGGGAATACCTCAAGCGTGTGCTCGAATGGCTGGGCGGCTTCCATGTGCCGGTCGTCATGCTGTCGGCGACGTTGCCGCGCGCCATTCGCGATTCCTTCGTCGATGCCTATATGCAGGGGCGTGACGGTGCTGCTCGTACCACCGTCATGGACGACGACAATATGGGGGAGAGCGTCGTCGATGAGTCCTATCCGCTGATCACCTATACCGATTCCGGCACGGTCCGTCATAAGGACGTGCATCCGTCGGCGCGGCGAGTCGATATGGAGTTCCGCCTCGTCGACGATGACGACGAATCCATCATGGCATTGCTCGACCGTTTGCTCGTTGATGGCGGATGTGCGGGCGTGGTCTGCGACACCGTGGACAGGGCGCAGGCGCTCGCGAGATGCGCGTGCACCCGTTTCGGCGCGGATGACGTCATCCTCACCCATTCGAGGTTCGTCGACGAGGACCGGATGGACAACGAGGAACGCCTGCGCCGACTGTTGGGACCTCGGGCGACGAAAGCGAACGGCAAACGTCCGAAACGGTTGATCGTCGTCGGAACGCAGGTGCTCGAACAATCGCTGGACATCGACTTCGATGTCATGGTCAGCGACATCGCGCCAATCGATCTATTGATGCAGCGCGTAGGACGCGTGCATCGACATATGCGTGGCGACGGCCAATGCGACCGTCCCGAACGGATGCGTCAGGCGGTCTGCTATGTGCGTGGCATCGAGGAATGGACGCCGGACGGTCCCCCTTTCGCGCGCAACGTCGATCGGGTATACGAAAGTGCGTCGTTGATGGATGCGCTCGCCGTGTTGGGATTGACAAGAGCGGGAACGAGCTGCGTCGCGCATCTGCCGGAGGACATCGCGCGCACCGTGCGTACCGCCTACGATTCCGATTTGATCCGAGGGCTTATTCCGGAGCGGTGGGTCGATACCTACGATGAGCTGGCCGTCGAACGCGACCATAAGGAGTCCGATCAAAGGGAACGAGCACAGACCTATCTGATGAAGTCGTTGAGCGCGATGCGTGGCAGACGCGCGTCGCTGCTCGATTTCTTCGACATGAAGATAGACGATGCGCATTCGCTCAGCGACGACGCGGGCAACCGGGCCGTACGCGACACCCAGGAGACCATCGAAGTCATGCTGGTATGCCGACAGGGGGACGTCATCCACTTGCTGCCTTGGATCGGTGACACGGCGCATGGCGTCGACCAAGGCGCATCCATACCGATCCAATCGACGCCTAGAGCCGCGCTCGCGAAAACGGTAAGTCGCTCCTCGGTACGCTTGCCGGCGAAAATGTGCCGACAATGGGACATTGATGCGTTGATCGACGCGTTGGAGAAGCAATGTGAGGACATCGTCGCGCAATGGCAGGAATCCCCGTGGCTTGCCGGACGTCTTGCGCTTGTGTTGACACAGGATGGGGCATCCGATGAAGCGCTCGCCGAGGATGTGTCGTATTCGGCTTGCATCAATCAATGGAACGTCGTCTATTCAAGGAGGGAGGGGCTGAGCGTCATATCGAGAGACGATAAATCTCAATGAGGAAACAATTCGATGAAACAAGAAAGGAGAAGTTGTGTGCCATTTCAATTTGATCCGAGAACCTTGGATTCCATGCGTGGCCGCCGACGGTGAACCGATCGAACTGTCATTGCGCGAGCTGTTCGCGCAAGCTACGGCCATCCGAGGTGTCACCGGCGATATTCCGCAGCAGGTCATGCCGATGCTGCGCATCGCCTTGGCGGTGCTGTACGGCGCGTATGCGGATCGTCGGGGAGACTGCGACGAGATGTGCGAGCTGTGGATGGAAGTATGGGAGAGCGACGGATTCGACATGGCGCGTATTGATGCCTACCTGTCCCGATATGAAGACCGCTTCGATCTGCTCGACGAACGCAGGCCGTTCTTCCAGACGCCTGATTTGCAGTACACGGCGAAGGATGTCGATCCGCTCGAGGCGATCATCGCCGATGTGCCGAAGGCCGATCGCACGCTGTTCTCGATGAGGTCGGGCAGCGGTGTCGCTTCCGTGTCGTTCGCCGAAGCGGCACGCTGGCTGGCGTTTGTGCAAGCGTACGACACGGCGGGCATCAAATCGCCGGTCGTGGGCAACACGCATGTGACGAACAGCAAGGTCTACGCACCGAAAGGAGCCGTAGGCACCGGATGGCTCGGAGCCATCGGCGGCATCTTCGTGGAAGGGGACAACCTCTTCCAGACTCTCGTGCTCAACTGGGTGCTGTATGATCCGTCGACTGGCGACGACGCGGATGTGCTGCTGGGCAGGGACGGCGATGAGGCACCTTGGCAAAAGGACGATGCGCCGACGACCGACATGGTGCTGCAGGGATCTTTCCACGGCGTAGTCGATGCCTTGACGCTGCAGGCGCGTCGCGTACGACTCGTCGTTGACGAGGAACACGGTCGCGTCACAGGATGCGTGGTCTGCTACGGCGATATCGTGCGCGCCTATGACAACAACAGGAGCGAGCAGATGACCGCATGGTATCTGAGCGCGAACCAGGCGAAGAAGCTGGGACGGAACAACGGCAACGAACCGATGATGCCTCGGACCCATATTGCAAGCAGGAACTTGTGGCGGGGATTGGCCCCGGTGCTGCAGGCGTCCGGAGGACGGCACCGTGAATTGCGTCCCGGCGTTATCGGCTGGCTTGAGGAGATGCAGCGGTATGCGGGTTGGCGTTCCGATGAGCATTTGCTGGGACAGGTGACCCTGCACGCCCAAGGCATGACCTATGGCACGCAGAGTTCGATATTCGACGCAAGCGTCGATGATTCCCTGCGGATTGACTCGGTGATGTTCCGCCATGACTACGACGGTGTGAAAGTGCTGCTCGAAGTCATCGATAAAACAGAGGAATCCGTCAGGACGCTTGCCGATTTCGTGAGGAATCTGCATATCGCGTCCGGTCAATGTACGAACTCCCAAGCGGCCCGAGATGATGTGGTCGAAATGGCCTACGCCCAGATGGACGCGATGTTCCGTGACCGCATCGCACGGTTCACCGAGGACCGGGATGCGGAGCTCTATGGAAAACGATGGCAGGATGATGTGCACCGGTCATTGCTGGCGATGGCGCAGCGATATCTTGACCAATCGCCGGCGCAGGCTTTCGGAGTGCACATACCGGACAACAGAGGCGGCAAAGGCAGCCCTATGACGTCAGGCAGGGCCCTCCTCGAACTCAGGGGAGCGCTGAACGGCATCCTTGGCGCCATCGCCGTTTCCGAAACGGTATCGGACGACAACAAACTGGAAGGAGACGACAATGGCCAGTGACATGACCGCCGCAATCGGTTGCTACGTCAACGGGAAAATCATGCCGCTGCAACGGGGCGTCCTCGCGGAAAACCCTGCCGCGAAAGCGACATTGGCGCGGCTGCGTGCCGATATCGACGGCAGGGGGACAAATTGGATGGACATCGGCAATGATTTGTACGGCGACTGGCCGACTGAATCGTTGGGCGATCCCGATCGCAACCCGCGCGCGGTCGCGGCCGTAAGTACGGCGCTGGGGCTGTACGCGTTGCACCAGCAATCGAAGACGACCGCGGTCGCGCAGGTCGATACGCTGGAAACGCGCTCCATCTCGTTCGGCGCCGCATGCAGGCAAATCGTGACGGACCCCGATAGCGGCATGAACGACGACGCGGCCAAAGGCATCGTGCGACGTCTCAGCGCGGCGGAAAGCGCGCCGACCTTCGAAGGCATCGTGTGGTTCCTCAGAGCGCTCATCATGCTCATGCGCGCGTCCGGCCGCGACATCAGCCTCGACTATCGGCGTTTTGCGCAGGATCTGTATCTGCTGCAGTTCCCCGAATACGCCAATCAGGTGTTCCAACGCTGGAGCTGCGATTTCTACTATCGGCCAGCATCCACGCGCAACACAAGTAAATAACACAGTCAAACAATAGATAACAATCAAATAATTAAGAAAAGAGGAATTAATCACCATGTCCTATCTCGATGTGCACATCATCCAGAACGTGCCTGCAAGCAATATCAACCGCGACGACACCGGCAATCCGAAGGTGGGCCACTACGGCGGCAAGCTGCGCGCACGCGTCTCCAGCCAGTCCTGGAAGCGCGCGATGCGCGAGATGTTCCCCACGATGCTCAAGTCGGATGAACTCGGCGTACGCACCAAGATGGCCGCATCGCTTATCGCAGAGGCTATCGGCGAGAAACGCCCCGATCTGGCATCCGATGCGGCAACGCTCGCAAAGGCCGTGCTGGGCTCCATCGGCGTGGAAATCAAGGAATCCAAGCGTAGCGGCGCCGACGCGGGACGTGATGCGACGAGCTACCTCATTTTCATCGCCCATTCGGAAATTCAGGCGCTCGCCGATCTCGCAATACAGTGGGCGGACGACGGGCAGCCGATCGGTAAACCCACGAAGGAGATGAAGGCTGAATCGCAAGCGGCGTTCCATGGCAAGCAGGCCATCGACATCGCCTTGTTCGGCCGTATGCTCGCCGATGCGCCGGCACTGAACACCGATGCGTCCTCGCAGGTCGCGCATGCGATCTCGGTGGATCAGATCACTCCGGAATACGACTATTACACGGCAATCGACGATTGCGCGTCGAAAGATAACGCGGGCGCGGCGATGCTTGATACGGTGGGTTTCAACTCGTCGACGCTGTACCGCTACGCCAACGTCAACATCGACTCGCTGCGCAAGCAGCTGGGGGACGATGCTGCGGCGGTGCAGGGCATCGTTGCATTCGTCGAGGCATTCGTTCGCTCAATGCCCACAGGTAAGCAGAACACATTCGCGAACCGGACGTTGCCGAGCGTATGCGTGGCGATGATCCGTGACGACCAGCCGATCAACGCCGTCAACGCTTTTGAAAAGCCTGTGTATCCGAAGGACGATGCCTCGATTACCGAACAGGCGGCCGTCAGGCTGGGCGCCCATCTGCGTGACCTGCAGGACACCTATGGGGAAACGCCGGAACGCAGCTGGGTCATGGGAGTCGGTGATCTTGCGGACAAGGTCGGCGATCTGGGGGAGGCTGTCACGCTTCCAGAACTCCATGATCGCCTTGAGCGGTATCTCACCGAGATGTTTGAAGGATGAGATTGCCATGAGCTCTGGAGTGTTGTTGCTTCGCCTCGCGGGGCCGATGCAATCATGGGGCGACGCCTCGCGATTCAACCGGCGCGAGACGCGAACGGAACCTACGAAAAGCGCGGTAATAGGGTTGCTGGCCAGCGCTCAGGGACGGACAAGGGAAGATCCGATCGAGGATCTGCTCCAACTGTCCTTCGGCGTGCGCATCGAGCAAAAAGGACTCGTCATGAGGGATTATCAGACCGAGAAGTCCCTCGATCGCAAACGCAACTCGACAAGCTTCGCGAAGGTGCTACCGGTGACGAATCGGTTCTATCTTGCCGATGCGATGTTTCTGGTGGCGGTCGGTGCGCCGAGGGACACATTGGATGCGCTCGACGATGCGCTGCGGCATCCCCGCTGGCCGTTGTATCTCGGACGCCGGTCGTGCCCGCCCGCATACCCATTCAACCTTGGCGTGCACGATGAATACGAGAGCATTGAAGATGCGCTCGAACGGCATCCATGGCAGGCATCCGATTGGTATCGCAGAAGCCACTCCGGCGAGCGATTGGAAATCGTGCGTGATGCGCTTGCCGGAGAGTCCGGCGACGTGCAGAATGATCTGCCGGTGACCTTCAGCCAGCGTCATCGTGAATACAGCGGACGTCCTGTGCATCGGTACTACATCGATAATCCAAGTGCCGCAATGCATGACGTTGACGCGGATGTGTTGGACGCGCATGATCCGATGTTCTTCTAAAGGAGAAGGATATGTACCTATCACGAATGCAGTTGAATCTGGCGCGGTTTGAGGCGAAGCAGCTCATCGCCTCGCCGTACCGCATGCATGCGGCCGTAGAACATGCGTTCCCGCCGGATGCGGTCAGAAACGACGAGCGGGGACGTGTGCTGTGGCGCATCGACCATAACGAGCAGAGTCATAGTACGGTGCTGTACGTGGTCAGTCCCGAGACGCCTGATTTCACGCATCTCGTCGAACAGGCGGGATGGCCCAGCCGATGCAAATGGGAAACACGGGAGTACTCCAAGCTGCTTGACCGACTTGCCGTTGGACAGCAATGGAATTTCCGTCTGCGTGCGAATCCGGTGCGCAAAGCCGCCCATGATCGCGCGGAACACAGCCGAAGGACGCCTGAACAGATCATCGGGAAACGACAGGGATATGTGACGGTCAGCCAACAAATCGATTGGTTGTTGCGCCGCGCCGAAGCCAACGGATTCGAAGTGTTGGAGGAGGAGAGCGGACCTGCGCTGCGAGTGACGCAACGCAAACGCGAACAGTTCAATCGGGGTGGCTCCAAAGTCACGCTGTCGACGGCAGCGTTCGATGGTTGTCTGCGAATCACGGACGCAGACCGGTTCCGCCATGCGCTGTGTCACGGAATCGGCCCGGCAAAAGGCTTCGGCTGCGGTCTGATGACGATAGCGCCGATGATCGTATCGTCAGCAGAGGAATAGCAAGAGAGGAGTGTCTCGCATGAATGAGGTCTCATCGGGTTCGGGGGCAAAGCTCCGCTCTCGGAATGCAGGAAGGCCAGGAAAGGGTGCCAAAGCACCCGAACTCGGTGAGCTCGTTCGCTTCGAGGACCGAATATCATTCGCGTACTTCGAGCACTGCGTGATCAATCGGAAAGACAACGCGATCACCGTTACGGATCGTACGGGGACGGTCTTCGTGCCTGCGGCGTCGCTCAGCGTGCTCATGCTCGGTCCGGGGACGAATGTGACGCATCAGGCGATGACCGTCATCGGGGAGAACGGGGCGACGGTCATATGGGTAGGTGAGCGCGGCGTGCGGACGTATGCATTCGGGAAGCCGCTCACCCATTCATCGAGATTGCTGCAGCAGCAGGCGAGACTTGTCAGCAACACGAGGTCGCGGCTTGCCGTGGCACGGGAGATGTATCAGATGCGCTTCCCGGGGGAGGACGTGAGCGCGCTGACGATGCAGCAGCTGCGTGGCCGTGAGGGAGCGCGCATCCGCAAGGTCTACCGCACATTGTCGCAGGAAACCGGAGTCGCATGGGACAAGCGAACGTACAATCCGGATGATTATGACGCGGGAAACGAAATCAACAAGGCTTTGTCGGCCGCGCACACATGCTTGTATGCGTTGGCGCATGCGGCGATTGTGTCATTGGGATGTTCGCCGGGATTGGGGTTCGTGCATGTGGGGCATGAACGTTCGTTCGTCTATGATGTCGCCGATTTGTATAAGGCGGAATCATCGATACCGATTGCTTTTCGAACCGCGGCGGATGAGCCGGAGGACATTGGTTCCGCAGTGAGGAAGGCGATGCGGGATGCGGTGTATGATTTCTCGATTCTGGATCGGATGGTGAAGGACATCCGCATACTGCTCGACGTTGGCGGCGAAGACGGCGAAGACGAAGAGCCGAGGGATCATGTAGGACTGTGGGATGAGAAACTGCAGGAAGTGGAAGCGGGGAAGGCGTATGGCGTCATCGATGATGAGTGGGGAGGGTCGCAATGGTAGTTATCGTGTTGACCGCTTGCCCGACCGGCTTACGCGGCGATGTGAGCAGATGGCTGTTGGAAATCGCACCGGGCGTGTTCGTGGGACATGTCACTGCTCGTGTTCGTGATCGGTTATGGGAACGCATAGTGGATACACTGAAGGATGGGCGAGCCATCATGGTCTTCTCTGCGCGCAACGAACAGCATATGGATTTTCGCGTGTTCAGATCGGATTGGCAGCCGGTCGACTGTGACGGTCTGCAGCTGATCAAGCATCCTAATGAGTCTGATGAGCAGGAGTCCCTCGAGACATTTGCCGGCAAACCGCGACGCGGCTGGAGCAATGCTGCGAAATACCGACGTGCGCGACGATATGGGAAGAGACCGGGAGAATGATACAGCGGAGGAGGAGATGCGAAGTGCGCCGTGAAAAGTGAATGAAAATGCTTCTCGCTGATCAATGATATGTTGGAAACACAGGGATTTCTTAGTGTGCTCCCCGCAAGCGCGGGGATGATCCCG
>NZ_KE384151.1:0-26334 GCF_000424225.1 Bifidobacterium sp. AGR2158 | reverse complement strand
GTGCTCCCCGCAAGCGCGGGGATGATCCCCACCCGAGCCAGTTGGCGAGATTGGCGTGCTTGTGCTCCCCGCAAGCGCGGGGATGATCCCGTGGTGGATGCAGGATTCGCACCTGCGCGGCTCAATGGCGGCCGATTTACAGTCGGCTCCGGTCGGCTACTGGGGCAATCCACCGGGTGTTGTATACTCTGAAGTAAAGGGAGTCCCCGTGCTGGCTTGGAATAACAGTTGGAAAGCGCGGGATTGGCTCCCTTCTCTCATTCCAGTGTCATCTCCCACAGTCCTTCGGATGAATCATCCATGATGAAAAGGTGCCGGATTGGCGCTCCCCGCAAGCGCGGGGATGATCCCGGTCGAGATTATGTTTGTATTTTGTCAAATCGGCATCACCTCAAAACCTCAATCCCCAATTGAACACAAACAGTCGTGGCCGCGGCGGTCGGCAATCGCACGTTTGCCCCGCACGCGCGGGGATGATCCGAACAGACGCCGCTTGTTTGAGTTAGCCACGTCGTTTGCCCCCGCAATCGCGGGGGTGATCCCCTGAGCGGGTTCATGAAGGCGTTCACCGATTTGTGCTCCTCGCAAGCGCGTGGACAACCCGGGTGCGGTTGCCGAAACGGCGGAGCGGATGCAGGAGTCGGCTCAAGTCGTCTCTGTCGAAGAGAGGAGCATACCCGTTTCCGATGCATCCGCAAATACGGAAGAGGATGAGGGAAACCATGGTGGGCAGAATCCGACCGTGGTTTCGGCCCCTGCTGTCCAAACCGGGCCCGTTGCCGCCGCGGTCGCGCCGGCCGGACCTTCGACGCCCCCTGCGCAGTCCGCTGTACAGGCTGATGGGAAGGTCGCGTTGACCCGTCTCCTGCAACCTCTTCATGATGAAGGTCTTCTGGACAAATCCATGACCGCGCAGAAGGCCAATCCGATTCTGGCCGCCAAAGGGCTGATCATCCATACGGAGCAGGGCTACTGGATTCCCACTGACTACGGCAGGAAGCTGGGCGTCGAGGTCAGAAGCAATGAACGAGGCGCCACTTGGCCGGTCTACCCACCCGAGCTGGGCATGCTGGTCCTCGGCATGCTGCTATAGGGACCTGTTGTGGATGCCGACGAAGCCGACGGCGGCATCCACGCTTCGTATCGTGAAGTGTATGCGCGACGCTGATTTTGTGCCGTCGGCGTCTTGCATCGCGCGTGCGTACGCTGTGTATGGCAATTTGTGATTGTCGTAATTGTGGATAGCGTCGAAGGAGCGGATGATGACGAAGGAGCAGTACATCGATCCCATACGTGGCACGGCTTATGGTTCGCAGGATGTCGCCGGCGCGCCGCACGTGGCCGCGGGAGAGGGAGAGCCGGTGGGCCGTACCGGGCAAGAGGAGGCTACGTCGCGAGTCGGAACGCAGACGGCGTACATGGCCGGAGGATGCTTCTGGGGGCTTGAGCGCGCCATGCAGAACGTCGATGGGGTCGTCGACACGGCGGTGGGATATGCGCAGTCGCGCACGCCGAACCCCACCTACCGTCAGGTGTGCTCCGGGGCGACCGATGCCGTCGAGACCGTGCGCATCGATTTCGATCCGACCCGGGTGAGCTTGCGGACGCTGACGCTGTTGTTCCTTGACGTCATCGATCCGTTCAGCGTCGACCGTCAGGGCAATGACGTCGGCCGGCAGTACCGTTCCGGCCTGTATCCGTCCGGCGAAGACGCGGACGAACAGCGTGCGGTGTATGAACAGGCGTTGAAGGACCTCGGGCGGCGGGTGGGAGAGACCCCGGCCGTCGAGATCGAGGAACTGCGCGATTTCACACCTGCGGAGCCCGAGCATCAGGACTATCTGCTCGTCAATCCAAATGGATATTGCCATATCCCGATGGATGCGATCAACCATATGCGGGAGCGTCAGCGTTACATCGAGCGCATCTGGGAACTCACGCCGGAGCAATACGCCGTCACGCAGCGCTCCGCCACCGAACCGCCGTTCGCCAACGCATACGACCGCCTGTTCGATCCCGGCATCTATGTGGACCGCGTCAGCGGCGAACCGCTGTTCTTCTCCACCGACAAATTCGATTCCGGATGCGGCTGGCCGTCGTTCAGCGCGCCGATCAGTCAGGATGCGGTGCGCGGCGTCAGGGATGACAGTCTGCCGCTGCATCCACGCGTCGAAGTGCGGGCCGTGCACTCCAACAGCCATTTGGGACATGTGTTCACGGATGGTCCACGTGAGCGCGGCGGCCTGCGGTATTGCATGAATTCTGCGTCGTTGCGGTTCGTGCCGCGCGGGAGGATGGCCGAGGAGGGCTACGGGGATCTCGTGGCGGCGCTCGACGAACGTCTGCGTGACCCCTCGAGCGACTGATGCGCGGTGCGTGAGCGTGCGCAGCGCCCACCTTCCGCATACCGTGCGCCGCATTTGTTCACCGGTGGCTATTTCCGGTTCCCTGACGCCTCCCGTGGCACGAAGATGGTAGTCAGCAAGACGGATTGCGGCGGCGTACGGTCGTCTCGGTCCGTGCCTGAACCACCAATAGGAGGACACCATGGCAGATAAGCCAACCATTGCATTCGTCGAGACTTCGCTCACCGACGGTTCGTTCGAGGCGGACCTCGCCAAGGAGATCATGAGCATCGTCGGCGACCGCGCCGAGACGATCACCCTCGACTACGAGGATCTGCCGCTCGCCGGCGAATCCCCGGAGTACCCGCTGCCGGAGGCCGCGCTCGCCGTGCGTGACAAGCTCGGCAACGCGGATGCCGTCTGGGTCGTCGTCTCCGAGTACAAGAAGACGATCCCGGATTCGCTGCGCAACCTCTTCGACTGGCTGTCGCTGCCGTCCACGAAGGACGAGGAAGGCGAGAACGTGCTCAACCAGAAGCCGGTCGCGATCTCCGGTGTCGGCGGCTTCGAGGAGCTCCACCCGCGTATCATGGTCGGCGACCTGCTTGAGGATGCCGGCATGCGTCTCTTCCCGGTCGAGGTCGGCCTGTCCGTCCCGGCTGAGGCCGTGCAGACCGGCGACTGGGCGATGACCTCCGCCGATCAGGAGGCGCTGCGCACGCAGGCCGAGGACTTCCTGACCTTCATCTCCGAAAACGAAGTGAAGTGAACTTCCTGTCCGCGCATTGTCGCGGATGACTGATTCCGACGCCGACCCGCGCATCTCCCGCCGAGCTGCGCGGGTCGTCCCATATCTTGCGATCCGCACCCGCCTCCGTCTGTGTCCTGTTTTGTCGACGTGATCGACGAACCATCCCGCAAACGACCCCGTCTGCGTCCCGTTTTGCCGACGTCGTCGACGATCTGACCCGCGGACGGTCCTGATTGCGTCCAGGTTCATCGATTCCGCTGATGAAACGGGACACGGGGCGGCCCTATGGGGCGCGTGGTGCACATCCGCACACGCCGCCACCGCGCGTCCCGCCATCCTTACGCCGTCGGCATACAACAATTGCATCTGCAACAGTTGTATGCTGGACGTTCTAGACTGGCCGAGCGACGGATCGATGCACGCGACAATGCGCAGCGACGGTCGGCTGCACCATCGGCAATCGACGCAGGGAAGGAAGCGGATCGTGGTCATCGGGAATGCGGACGGCGGGCACGCGCAGACGTGGCTCAAGCCGAGTCTGGAGATCCGCGCCGTGCATCATCTCATCGCGCGCTACTGGAACGTCGTCACGCCACCGGAGTCCACTGGCTCAGGCACGAACATGCCGATCATCCTGTATCTGCACGACCACCGCAATGAGGACGTGTTCCAATACGACATCGAACGCGCGTTCTCGATTACACGTTCCACGGCGTCGCGTGTGCTCGCGCTGATGGAGAAGAAGGGACTCATCACCCGTACGGGCGTCCAATGGGACGCGCGCGTGCGCAAGATCGAGCTCACACCTGCCGCCGGCGGCATCGTCGAGGAGCTGCAACGCCGTTCGCGGCAGCTCGAACGCACGCTGTTCGAAGGCTTCTCCGATGATGAGCAGCGGCGTTTCCTCACCGACCTCGAACGAATGAAGGCCAACCTTTATGCCACCGGATTGGTCGGCAGGGAGACGTCGGGATGTGCATCCGCGCAGCCGCAGGGCGACTCCAAGGGCCGAGAGGACGGCGATCGCGCACCCACGCACGTGGCGCCCGCCGGTCCGTGTCCGCAACGGCCCTCCGAACCGGATGAAGCGGTTTAGGCATCTCGATCGTCCCGACCACATCAATGCCAATCACCAAAGTCACAGAAATCACCGAAGAAGAAAGGAGTGCAGCAGTGAGCGCAACCGCCACCACGGCCGACGCCGCCACGAAGCGGCCGGCGTCGTCGCAGCAGCCGCAGCGGCCGCCGAGCAAGAAGCATGTGATCCGCACGCTCGGCAAATCGCTGCGGGAATACAAGAAGGCGAGCATCCTCTCGCCGCTGTTCGTCATCGTCGAGGCCATCATCGAGATTCTGATCCCGTCGGTCATCGCCGTGCTCATCGACAAGGGCATCACCGGCAAATCGATGCCCGACATCTGGAAGTACGGCCTGATTCTGATCTGCTGCGCCGCCGTTTCGCTGGGCGCGGGCTTCCTCTCCGGTAGGTACGCGGCGGTCGCGTCCTCCGGTTTCGCGAAGAATCTGCGTCACGATGAGTTCAGGAAGGTGCAGGAGTTCAGTTTCGCGAACATCGACCGTTTCTCGACCGGTTCGATCATCACGCGACTGACGACCGACGTGACAAACGTGCAGAACGCCTATCAGATGATCATCCGCGTCGGTATGCGCGCGCCCGTCATGCTCGTCGTCGCCTGGATCTTCGCGTTCCGTATCAGCCCGCAGATCTCGATGGTGTTCCTCGCGTGCATTCCGGTGCTTGCGGTCGGCCTGTTCGGCCTGATCATCGTCGTCCATCCGATCTTCGAACGCGTCTTCCACACCTATGATGAGCTCAACAACGTCGTCGACGAGAACCTGCAGGGCATCCGCGTCGTCAAATCCTTCAACCGCGAAGACTTCGAGGACAGGAAGTTCGGACGCATCTCTCAGAAAATCTATGACCAGTTCTGCAAGGCCGAGAAACTGCTGTCGATCAATTCGCCGTTGTTCAACGTCTGCATGTACGCGTCGCTGATCACGATCGCGTGGATCGGCGCCCGTCAGATCGTCGCCTCCGGTAACAACGCCGCGTTCGGTCTGACGACCGGCGACCTGACCGCGCTCGTCACCTATGCGATGCAGATCATGATGGCGATGATGATGCTGTCGATGATCTTCGTCATGGTCATCATCTCGCGTGCGTCCGCCGAACGCATCTGCGGCGTGCTGACCGAGGAGAGCACGATCCGCGAGGTCGCCGAACCCGTGACGACCGTCGCCGACGGCTCGATCGACTTCGACCATGTGAGCTTCCGCTACTCCGAACATTCGGAGCGTCCGGTGCTCGACGACATCGACCTGCACATCCGCTCCGGGCAGACGATCGGCATCGTCGGCGGCACCGGCTCGGCGAAGTCGTCGCTTGTGCAGCTCATTGCGCGACTGTACGACGTGACGTCCGGCGCACTCAAGGTCGGCGGCGTTGACGTGCGCGACTACGAACTCGAGGCGTTGCGCGACGAGGTCGCGATGGTGCTGCAGAAGAACGTGCTGTTCGCTGGCACAATCGCCGAGAACCTGCGCTGGGGCAACCCGTACGCGACCGACGAGGAACTGCGCCACGCCTGCGAACTCGCGCAGGCCGACGGCTTCATCCAGGAGTTCCCCGACAAATACAACACGTACATCGAGCAGGGTGGTACGAACGTCTCCGGCGGCCAGCGCCAGCGTCTGTGCATCGCCCGCGCGCTGCTGAAGAAGCCGAAGATCCTGATCCTCGACGATTCGACGTCCGCGGTGGACACGAAGACAGACAAGCTGATTCGCGAAGCGTTCCACCACGAGATCCCGAACACGACGAAGATCATCATCGCGCAGCGTGTGGCGTCCGTCGAGGAGTCGGACAAGATCGTCGTCATGCACGAGGGACGCATCCTCGACCAGGGCACGAACGACGAACTGCTCGCACGCTGCGAGGAATACCGCAGCATCTACGAGTCGCAGACACAGCAGCACACACAGCGCGATCTCGGCAAGGAATCGCAAGACCTGCACGAGGAGGAGGCGGAAGCCAGCGACTACCGCAAGGACTACGACGAGGACACGTCGACCGCGGACATCATCGCGTGGCAACGGGAACGTGAACGGATACGCGAGGAACACATCAAGGACGACATCGCACAGATCAAGGGAGGTGAGGAACGATGAGCGCAGCAGCAGCGACGACGGCGCGCACTGAGGTCACCGACAAGGAGACACTCAACGACGACGCGCGCAAGCCGAACGCGAACGGCATGCAGGGCATGCCGCGTCAGAAGGCGAAGAAGGGCACGCTCAAGCGACTGCTCAAATACGTGTTCGCATACCGGGCGCGCATGGTCTTCATCATCATCGCGATCATCGTGTCCGCGATTTCACAGGCCGGGTCGGCGCTCTTCCTGCAGGCGCTGATCGACCGTTACATCATGCCTCTCGTCGGCGAAAGCAATCCGGCGTGGGCGCCGCTCATCGAGGCGTTGCTGTTCATGGGCGTCCTCTACGCGCTTGGCACCCTCTGCTCGTGGCTGTACTCGTATCTGCTCGTCGGAGTCGAACAGGGCGTCATGAAGCAGATCCGCGACGAGATGTTCGAGCATATGCAGACGCTGCCGATCTCCTATTTCGATACGCATGAGCACGGCGACGTCATGAGCCGTTACACGAATGACACCGACACGCTGCGTCAGGCGATCAGCCAGTCGCTGCCGCAGATGTTCGCCTCGGGCGTCTCCGCGCTCGCCGCACTCATCTCGATGCTGTATCTGTCGATTCCGTATACGGTCTTCGTGCTCGTGTTCACGGCGCTGCTGTTGCTGCTGATCCGCGTGATCGTGAGCCGCTCCGGCCGTTACTTCGTCGTGCAGCAGCAGGAGCTCGGCGACGTGAACGCCTTCGTCGAGGAATCGGTCAACGGACAGAAGGTCATCAAGGTCTTCAACCACGAGGATGCGACGCAGGCGGACTTCGACGAGCGCAACGAACGGCTCTACCAGGCGAGCGCGAGCGCGAACACCTACGGCAACGTGCTGATGCCGGTCGTCGGCAACATGGGCTATCTGCTCTATGTGCTGTCGGCGATCTTCGGTGGTCTCGCGGCGCTCGGCAACTGGGGCAACCTGAGTTTCTCGGGCGCGGCGTTCACGATCGGCACGATCATTTCGCTGCTGACGTTGTCGAGGTCCTTCGTCAACCCGATCGGCCAGGTCTCGCAGCAGATGACGATGGTCATGATGGCGTTGGCGGGCGCGTCGCGCATCTTCGCGCTGATGGACGAGCCGTCCGAGAAGGACAACGGCACGGTGACGCTCGTCAACGTCGAGCTCGCCTCGGATGGTCGTACGATGACGGAGACGTCGAAGAAGACCGGCCATTGGGCGTGGAAGCGCGAGGCTTCGGATGACGGCACGCGTTCGCGCGAGGCCGCGAAGAAGCTCAGCGAGCGCGCCTATGAGGTGTGGCAGAAGGCGCATGAGGAGGCGGTCACGTCGCCGGACGGCAGGCTCACGCTGCTGCGCGGCGATGTGCGCTTCACCGATGTGACCTTCGGCTACGATCCGAGCAAGCCGGTGCTCCATGACATCACATGGTTCGCCAAGCCCGGCCAGAAGATCGCGCTCGTCGGCGCGACGGGCGCCGGCAAGACGACGATCACGAACCTGATCAACCGTTTCTACGATGTGCAGGAGGGCATGATCCTCTATGACGGCATCAACGTCAAGGGCATCAGGAAACCGGATCTGCGTCGTTCGCTCGGCATCGTGCTGCAGGACGTGAATCTGTTCACCGGTACAGTGATGGACAACATCCGCTACGGCAAGCTTGACGCGACTGACGAGGAGTGCATCGCCGCCGCGAAGCTCGTCAACGCCGATTCGTTCATCCGCATGCTGCCCGACGGGTATCAGACGGTGCTGTCGGGCGACGGCTCGGGTCTGTCGCAGGGGCAGCGTCAGCTGATTTCGATCGCGCGCGCCGCCGTGGCCGATCCACCGGCGCTCATCCTCGATGAGGCGACGTCGTCGATCGACACGCGCACCGAGGAGGTCGTGCAGGCCGGCATGGACAACCTGATGAAGGGGCGCACGGTGTTCGTCATCGCGCACCGCCTGTCCACGGTCAGGAACTCGGATGTCATCATGGTGCTCGACCATGGTCGCATCATCGAACGCGGCTCGCATGACGAGCTGATGGCCGAGAAGGGCGAATACTACCAGCTATACACCGGTTCGCTCGAGCTCGAGTGAACCTTGGCGTGCAGCCGTTTCGACGGAGGCGGCCGTGTCCGCGCGACGCGCGGAGACGGCCGCCTCCGTCGACGGGTGCTTCCCTCTCGGCTCAGCGCCGGTGTCGCGCAGGTGCGGTCGCGTAGGATGGTGCGGTATGCATGAGAACGAAGTGCGTATCATCCAGCAGATCAATCACGTCGAATCCGAGAACGAGCGCGACGACGGCGATTGGCGGATCATTTCGAAGCCGCTGGAGCTCGAAGGGGTGAGCAATATTCGCGACATGGGCGGCATCCTGACGCAGGACGGGCGCCGGATCCGTCCCGGCATGCTGTTGCGCTCGGCGAATCTGCACAAGGCGAGCGACGCCGACCTCGCGACGCTCGACCGGCTCGGCGTGCGTAACGTCATCGATCTGCGCACACGTCAGGAACGCCATATGGAGGAGGATCGCCTGCTGCCCGATTGGCGCTACCTGCCGATCCCGGTCTTCGATGAGGGCGCGGAGCTCGGCAAGCAGCTCAGGGGGATCATCACCGATCCGGGCATGTTCATCGAAAGCCTGTACCCGCAGATGGTCGCCTCGCCGATGGCGGTCGACTGCTGGAAGGAGTGCTTTGGTCATCTGCTCGACGAGGACGGTGGTACGCTGTGGCACTGCACGCAGGGCAAGGACCGCACGGGTGCGCTCGCGGCGCTCATCCTCGCCTCGCTCGGCGTCGGTGAGACGCTCATTGTCGACGACTACCTCGAGACGAACCGTTTCATGCCGCATGTCTCGTCGAAGCTCGCGCAGAAGCTCGAAGAGGTCCTCGGCGCGCGTTTCGATGGCGACGTCAACCAGTTCCTGACGGCGGCGCCCGCCTACATTCACGCGTTCATCGGCGCGACGGCGCGCTACGGCGGCCTCGTCGGCTTCCTGCGCGCGAAGGTGGGTCTCTCGGACTCCGACTTCGCACGGTTGCGCGAACGCTACACGTGCGCCGACTGAGCCGTTGATTGTCCGGCGGGACGGCGGACGCCGATTCGCCTAACTGCGCAATTGTGCGGAACAGGCGCCGGACGTGCTGTAATGGAAGACAGCAATATTCAACCGCGCAACGAAGGATGGTTATCATGACCGACATGACCGAGCAGATGAAGAAGAACTTCGAGGAAATCAAGGAGCGCATCGACGAGCACAAGGACGACTTCGAGGGCATCAGGGATTCGGCCACGCAGCTCGCCGACAAGCTCAAGGATGCCAAGGAAGGCTGGGAGTCCGCCCGTGCCGAGAAGGGCGACAAGAACGAGATCGCCAAGGACGAGGAAACCCACCAGACCCACTGACCGTTCCCGAACCGTCGGGCGTATCGCCGACGGGCCTTTGCATGGGGTATGACAGGGCGCGTCGCACAGGACACTGTGCGACGCGCCCTGTTCGTATATCAGCCATATCAGCCGTGGGTTGAAAGCGCGGCAGGGGATGCGTGGGCGCTTGTTAGCGTAACGCATATACGCCCGCATGGCGCATCGGGGAAGCGGTGCACCGGGCGCCGGTCGTCCATATCGCGCACACCATGCCCGCAATGGGAGCCCGCGTCTTAGGGGACGGCGGCGTCTTGCGCGGTGGTGGTGAGAGCACGATGAGAGCATGAAGAGAAGCGAGACGATGATGAGGAAATGGGTATCGGCCGTCATGACGTTGGTGGCATGCGTGGCATTGCTCGCCGGCTGCGGCGTTGCGACGCACACGGAGCCGCAGTCGAGCGGCGAATCGGAGATCACGACGGCACCGAGCGGCAAAGGCGAGACAAGGCAGGCGACACCGGAGACGTCGATGAGCGCTGGCGAACTGGAGACGACGACGGTCTCGCCGCTACACGTCGAAGGCACGAAGCTGCTTGATTCGGCCGGCAAGACGATGCAGCTGCGCGGCGTGTCGACGCATGGCATCGCTTGGTATCCGCAGTACGTGAACGCCGTCTGTTCGAGAATCTCAAACGCGACTGGGGCATCAACGCGGTGCGCATCGCGATGTACTGCGCGGAAAGCGGCGGCTACTGCACCGACGGCAACAAGGAGCAGCTCAAGAAGACGGTGCGCGACGGCATCGACGCGGCCGTCAAGAACGACATGTACGTCATTGTCGACTGGCATACGCTCTCGGACAACGATCCGAACATGCACGTCGACGAGGCGAAGGAGTTCTTCGGTGAGATCGCCAACGAATACGCCGACGTGCCGAACGTGCTCTACGAGATCTGCAACGAGCCCAACGGCGGCACGACGTGGGCGCAGGTCAAACGCTACGCCGAGCAGGTGATCCCGGTCGTGCGCGCGCGGGCGAAGGACGCCGTCGTGCTCGTCGGCACGCCGAACTGGTGCCAGGGCATCGAAGCAGTGACGGCCGATCCGCTCAGCGTGGACAACGTCATGCACACCGTGCATTTCTACGCCGCCGACCACGGCCAGTGGCTGCGCGACAAGGTCGTCGCCGCGATCAAGGCGGGCACGCCGGTGTTCGTCAGCGAATTCGGCGCGACCGCAGCGAGCGGCGACGGCGGCGTGGACGTCAAATCCGCCGACGCATGGCTCGACATGCTCGACAAGTACGACGTCTCGTACATCATCTGGAACATGTCCGACAAGCATGAGGGCAGCGCGCTGTTCGCGACGAACGAGGCGCGCGACCCGATCGAATCCGACCTGTCGGCCGAAGGTCAATGGTACCGGCAGTATCTGCGCGAGCATCGTTAGAGCGTGCATAGGGCGTGACGGCGAGCGCGAAACGGTCGTCCGGGTCCGAAGTTACTGAAGCGCTTATGCTTTTGGAATTATTGGGAAAAGATGCTTTCGCTGCGCGCGTCGGAGACGGAATCCGCCTATGATGGACGGTACCGTCGTCGAAGACGGACCATCGATAGGAAGGAGCCCCATATGGCAGACGAAGAAAAGAAAGAGGGCCTCGAGGCTCTGGACACCGCACAGATCGACGCGCTCAAGGAGATCGTCGACGAGACCGATCATCCGCACACCGACCCGGTGAACGGCAAGTCCGACGGCAACGCCGACGACGGCTTCGACAAGCACGTCGAGGACGACAAGGACGCCAAGGAGCTCAAGGAAGAGAAGACGCGCACCGACGCCAAGGAATCGCTGCTGTTCAACACGGCGAATACGTGGGAGAACATGGAGGAGGTGCCTCGCTGACCTCCCAAACGGTGTGACCACCACGGCCAATCTCGCACAATCGTTGGTATTCCAACCTTTTGTGACCCAAGTGCATAGCAGGTAGGAGACATGCGCCCCTACCTGTTTTCATTACACGTTCATCCAACGTCTTGCGACGGGGCGGGACGCCGAGCAAGTGGGTGCCGGGCGATGAAAAACATGGCATTTCCAATGAAACGAGAATCATTCGCCCGATGGGGGAAAATCGCGGCGCGGCGCGGCGCCGAACGGTTATATTGAGGATAGCGGCTGCGGCGAAGGACGTCGCATGGAAGACCCACGAATGGAGACGACATGGCACAGGACAAGAAGAACGTCGGCGACGATCTGGACGACATGGGCACGACCGAGCTCGACAACCTCGAGAACATCGTGCGCGACACCGACCATCCGTACACCGATCCGGTCACCGGCAAGTCGAACGAGGACGTGCCGCACGAGGATCTGGGCGTCGCGCTCAAGTCCGCCGAGAAGAAGGCCGAAGGCGACGCCAAGACCGAGCGCGCCGCCGAGGTCGCCGAGGAGCCCGAGAACGCGAACGAGTGGGAGGATCCGGAACTCGAGGACCGCGAAGTCACCCGCTGACCGAGACATCGAACCATGAATGACGAAGAGGCCGTGCGTATCCGCGCATGGCCTCTTCGTCTGTATTTCGTCTGTCGTATTTCGTCCGTATCGATCGCTGATTCGTCTGCATCGCTGACGGATTCGGTCTCAAAACGACGCGTGACACGGGCGCGCCGCGGCGAACTGCCGTATATTGGTACGCAATGCGGCCGGTCGGCGGCGTCGATGAGGGCGTCAGGCGAGGCGGCTGAACGAGGATAGGGCAGTCGGAGACGACTCATCCAGAGGCAACCCATGAAGGAGGTGGCCATGCCAAGACCGGGCAGCGGCGACGGTCCAGGACCGTCGGCAAGCAGCCATGACGACGGACTGCGCGCAAGCTCGCACGGCCCACGTGGCACCGGACGACGCCCGGGCATGGACACAGGCGGCGATTTCGGAGGCTTCGGCGGTTTCGGTGGCTTCGGCGGACCTGCGCCGCGTGGACACGGCCATCATCCGCCGCATCGTTCGGGCATTGATCTGGGGGATCTGATCAACTTCGGCATCGGCGTCGCCTATGGCAGGAGTCAGGAGCGCCGTGCGCGCGAACGCTCGCGCGTCGAAGTGCCGCATATGAGCGAGGACAGCATGCGCATGCCGCAGCAGCCGGTCGGCGCCGGCTACGGCGGGGATGCCTACAACGGTGGCGCATACAACGGTGGCGCCCCATATGGGGGCACCCCGTACGGCTCAGGCGGCTCGTACGGCTCAGGCTCCGGACCGTTCCCCGGCTCCGGCGGCGCGGGCAACCCGAAATCGGGACCAAGCTGGCTGACGGCGGTCGCCGTCGTCATCGCAATCGTCTGCGTCGTGCTGCTCGGCTTCCTCGGATGCTCGGGCGGCTCGAACGACTCCGACGGTGCGATTCCGACGAGCACCTACAACCGCGAGAAGATCAAGTCGGGCATCGCCTACGACGCCGACGACGTCGACGACGAGCTCGGATGGGTCGAGGACGTACGCGCGACCGGACGCGGCCTCAAGTCGTTCTACGACAAGACCGGCATCCAGCCTTACGTGCTGCTCGCGAAATACAACGCGGACCTCACGAACGACGAACAGCGCGAGAACTGGGCGCGCGACTGGTACAAGCAGCACATCGACAACCAGGACACGCTGCTGCTCGTCTACTTCGCCGACAAGGACTCCGAGAACGTGATGGGCCACAGCGTGCTCATCAACGGACGCGACATCTCGACGGTGATGGACGCGCAGGCGATCGACATCTTCTGGGCGTACTTCGACCAGTACTGGTACTCCAAACTGAGCACCGACGACGCGATCGTCAAGACCTTCGACTCGACGGCCGACCGCATCATGACGAAGACGACGACGACCAACGACGTGCTCAGATGGGTCATCATCGCCGTCATCATCATCGGTGTGCTCGTCATCGCCGGCATCATCGTATGGATAGTGCTCAAACGCCGGCGCGAACACGAACAGTACGTGGAACGCATGGTCAACACCCCGCTTGAGGAGGCGGAGGACCCGATTTTGAAAAAATATAGTCAGGACGACCAGAAAGGACAACAATAATGGCTATCCTGAAACGATTCGGCGACATCATGCGCGCCAACATCAACGCTTTGCTCGACAAGGCGGAGGATCCGGCGAAGATGGTGGATCAGATGCTGCTCGACCTCAACGAGGACCTCGCTGCCGTCAAGAAGGAGACCGCCGGCGTCATGGCCGCGGCCACGAGCGCGCGTCAGCAGGTCAACGAATGCAAGGCCGACATCGCGAAGTACGAGGCGGCGGCGAAGGCGGCCGTCAAGGCCGGCGCCGACGACGACGCCCGCCAGCTGCTCACGCGCAAGCAGCAGTACGAGAGCACGCTGCCGTCGCTCGAGCAGGCCGCGCAGGTCGCTGAGGACAACGCCGTGAAGATGCGTCAGATGCACGACAAGCTCGTCAACGACATCAACGGGCTGCAGGCGCGCCGCGCCGCCGTGCACGCGAAGGTCGCCGTCGCGAAGGCGCAGAACACCGTCAACAAGGCCACTGAGTCCACGGCGAAGAGCTCGCGCAGCCAGGCCGCCTTCGACCGCATGGAGGCGAAGGCCGACCAGATGCTCAACGAGGCGAACGCGACAGCCGAACTCAATACGCAGGCGAGCGAGGAGGAACTCGCGAACAAGTATCTCGCCGGCGGCAGCGCGTCGGTCGACGACGAACTCGCCCGCCTCAAGGCCGAGCTCAACGGCGACGACGCCCAGCAGTGACATGCGTGCCGTCGGGCAGCCCCGGCGGCACAGTCATGATGACACGGTCATGATGACACAGTCACGATGACACTGACAGAATGACAGACGACACCGGCGCGCAATGAAATCTCATAAGGGAATCTCACAATGGAATCTCGCAAGGGAATACGGCATTGCGCGCCGGTGTTGTACGTCGGTGTTATAGTGACACACGACAGGCGACGATCCGTCATCAGCGGGGAGCCTTCGGAAGAACGGTCCGGCGCGTGCGCAGGACTCAGTAGAACCGACGGGATCGGCCCGACATAGCCGAATCAAGCGGTCGCAGGCACGTCGCGGAACGCGTCGCGCATGCGGCAAGCGAGGTGGTACCGCGGTGGCGACCCCACGGACGTGCGCGCGACGCGCATGGCCGCGCAGGCGTCCATCGTCCTCGCAGGCAACTGAAGTCTGCAAGAACGAGGAGCAACGGTGAGCGAAACACCCAAGCACGTGTACCCCAAGGCAGCAGCCGGCGAACAGAGCGCCAATGTAGCGCCAAACCCGGATTTTCCCCAGCTCGAAGAGGACGTGCTGCAGTACTGGGACACGAACGACACCTTCCAGAAATCCATCGATGAGAATCCCTCCGGTGAGAACAGCGACAACGAGTTCGTGTTCTTCGACGGCCCGCCCTTCGCGAACGGCCTGCCGCACTACGGCCATCTGCTGACCGGCTATGCGAAGGACGTCGTGCCGCGCTACGAGACGATGAGGGGACGCCGCGTCAACCGTGTCTTCGGATGGGACACGCACGGCCTGCCCGCCGAACTAGAGGCGCAGAAGGAGCTCGGCATCGACTCGGTCGACCAGATCGAGAAGATGGGCATCGACAAGTTCAACGACGCCTGCCGCGCCTCCGTGCTCAAATACGTGAACGAATGGCGTGACTACGTGCACCGTCAGGCGCGCTGGGTCGACTTCGAGCACGGCTACAAGACGCTCGACATCCCGTACATGGAGTCGGTGATGTGGGCGTTCAAGACGCTGTACGACAAGGGACTGGCATACAAGGGCTACCGCGTGCTGCCGTACTGCCCGAAGGATCAGACGCCGCTTTCGGCACATGAGCTGCGCATGGACGCCGACGTCTACCAGGACCGTCAGGACACGACCGTCTCGGTCGCGCTCAAGCTGCGCGACGAGGACGACGCCTACGCCGTCATCTGGACGACGACGCCGTGGACGCTGCCGACCAATTTCGCCGTCGTTGTCGGCGACGACATCGACTACGTCGAGGTCGCTCCGAAGGAAGGCGAGTTCGCCGGCAAGAAGTTCTACTTCGCGAAGGCGCTGCTCGGTTCCTACAACAAGGAGCTCGGCGAGGACTACGAGGTCGTGCGCGAGCTCAAGGGCCGCGACATGGTCGGCTGGCGTTACTATCCGATCTTCCCGTACTTCGCCGACGCGGCCGCGACCGGCGAGGGTGGCACGCCGGGACCGAACGCGTACCAGATCCTCACCGCCGATTACGTCGACACGACCGAAGGCACCGGCCTCGTGCATCAGGCGCCCTACGGCGAGGACGATATGAACACGCTCAACGCGCACGACATCAAGAGTGTCGACGTGCTCGACGCCGCATGCCGCTTCACGTCGCTGTGCCCGGACTACGAAGGGCTCTTCGTCTTCGACGCGAACCTGCCGATCCTGCGCAACCTGCGCGCCGGCGACGGACCGCTCGCCGAGCGCCCGGAGAACGAGCGCGCGCTGCTGTTCCAGGAGAAGAGCTACGTGCATTCGTACCCGCACTGCTGGCGTTGCGGCACGCCGCTGATCTACAAGCCGGTCTCGAGCTGGTTCGTGAGCGTGACGAAGATCAAGCCGCGCCTGCTCGAACTCAACCAGCAGATCAACTGGATCCCGGAGAACGTCAAGGACGGCCAGTTCGGCAAGTGGCTGTCGAATGCCCGCGACTGGTCGATCTCGCGCAACCGCTTCTGGGGTTCGCCGATCCCGGTGTGGGTGAGCGACGACCCGAAGTACCCGCGTGTCGACGTCTACGGCTCGCTCGACGAGCTCAAGCGCGACTTCGGCGACTATCCGCGCGACAACGACGGCAACATCAACATGCACCGCCCGTGGATCGACAACCTGACGCGTCCGAATCCGGACGACCCGACCGGCAAGTCGACGATGCACCGCATCACCGACGTGCTCGACTGCTGGTTCGAATCCGGTTCGATGCCCTTCGCGCAGTTCCATTACCCCTTCGAGAACAAGGAGTACTTCGAGCACCACTTCCCGTCCGACTTCATCGTCGAGTACATCGGTCAGACGCGCGGCTGGTTCTACCTGCTGCACGTCATGGCGACGGCGCTGTTCGACAAGCCTGCGTTCAAGAACGTCATCTGCCATGGCATCGTGCTCGGCGACGACGGCCAGAAGATGAGCAAGCACCTGCGCAACTACCCGGACGTCAACGGCGTGTTCAACAAGTACGGATCCGATGCGATGCGCTGGTTCCTGATGAGCTCGCCGATCCTGCGCGGCGGCAACCTCATCGTCACCTCCGAAGGCATCCGAGACACGGTCCGCCAGATCATGCTGCCGGTGTGGAGCTCGTACTACTTCTTCACGCTGTATGCGAACGCCGCGAACGACGGCAACGGCTACGACGCGCGCCGCGTGCGCGCCGACGAGGTCGAAGGACTTGAGCAGATGGACCGCTACCTGCTCGCCCGCACGCGCCAGCTCATCGCCGACGTGACCCGCGACATGGACGCCTTCGCGATCTCCGACGCCTGCGATGCGGTCGCCGACTACATCGACATGCTGACGAACTGGTACATCCGCAATTCGCGCGACCGGTTCTGGAACGAGGACGAGAACGCGTTCAACACGCTGTATACGGCCCTTGAGGCGTTCATGCGTGTGCTCGCGCCGCTCGCGCCGATGGAGGCCGAAGCCGTGTGGCGCGGCCTGACCGGCGGTGAATCGGTGCATCTGGGCGACTGGCCGTACCTGACCAACCCGGATACCGGCGCCGACACCGAGCTCGGCCGCGTGCTGCAGGAGAACGGCCCGCTCGTCGCCGCGATGGACAAGGTGCGCGAGATCGTCTCGTCGACGCTGTCGCTGCGCAAGGCCAACAAGATGCGCGTGCGCCAGCCGCTCGCGAAACTGACCGTCGTCGTCGATGAACCGTCGCAGGTCGACGTCTACGACGCGCTGCTCAAGAGCGAGCTCAACATCAAGGCGATCGACTACCTGATGCTCGACGAGGCGGCCGAACACGGCCTCAAGATCGTCGAGGAGCTCAAAGTCAACGCGCGCGCCGCTGGCCCGCGTCTAGGCAAGCAGGTGCAGTTCGCAATCAAGGCGTCGAAGAGCGGCGCATGGCATGCCGATCCGAAGACCGGCGACCCGGTCATCGAGACGCCGGACGGTGAGATCACGCTGCAGGGCGACGAATACGACATCACGCGCCGCGTCGAGGAGGCGGACGCGTCCGAACGCGCCAACTCGGCGTCGTCGATCCTGCCGTCGGGCGGATTCGTCATCCTCGACCTCACGCTCGACGACGCGCTCATCGCTGAAGGCTACGCGCGCGACGTCATCCGCGCCGTGCAGGACGCGCGCAAGGCCGCCGGACTCGACGTGACCGACCGCATCGACCTGACGCTGAGCGTGCCGAAGGACGATGTCGCGAAGGTCGAGACGTTCAAGGACCTCATCACGTCCGAGACGCTCGCCACATCGATGAAGCTCGAGGAAGGCGACGTCCTCAAGGCCGAGGTGAGCAAGGCCTGAGCCCTGATCTCCAACACAAGACGGCGGTCCGCGCGCATGCCCGATGGGGGCGTGCATGCGGGCCGCCGTCCGCATAGCCCGCATATCCGGGCCGTGCGCGCGTGGCCGCAGGAGCAGAAAATCAGCGCACGTGTGCCGTGATTCGCCGTTTGCGTACTCGTGCTCTGGCGCGCGCGAGGACACGCTTCAGCGTTATCAGATACCGGACGACGAAATGTCCGGACAGTGCCCGCAGATTCCACCCACAGGTGAGAAAACGGCGAAATCGTGCCGTTTTTTCGGCGGAATAGGTGAGTTTGTTCTCCCGCCGCAAGTTTCCCAAACCGACGCAAACCTCCCTACGATTGGAATCAACGATGGAACTCCATCGGAGACACCATGGGAATCACCGGAAGGTGTGCGTTGCGAGGCCGCGGGGGATGACGAGAAATCCGCACGGCCGAGTGGCCATCATTTGCCGAGGAAACCCTGTAGTGATAACGGGAAGAAAGTCGGTGCATGATGAACACTCATTCAATGGCAAAGTCGGCCGCCGCAATCGTCGCGGCCGCCGCGATGCTCGCGGTCGGAGCCGTGACGGCTTCGAGCGCCTATGCCGCCGAGGACGGGGCGGCTCAGATCACGATCAATTCGCCTACGGCCGTCAACGGCAACAACATGATCGCCCCATCGGTCAACGGACGCACATTCAACGCCTACGAACTCGGCTCCTACGAAGACGTGACGCTCAACGCCGCGAAGACAGCGATCAGCGGCTACAGCCTCAAAAACGCCAACGGCGTGAGCGACAGCGACGTCATGGGATGGATCAACCAGTCCGTGGCCGGCATCAATCTGGACTCGACGCTCAAGGACGTCATGAGCTGCACCGGCAGCGGGAGCGCCACCTCCTGCACGTTCAAGGGGAACGCGGCCAACCTCACGCCGCTGCAGTTCGTCTCGCGCTACTTCTACGGCAGCGGCACCGATGCGTACGGCAACACGCACGCCAACCAGTCGCTCATGCGCCGCTTCGCGCAGGCCGCAGCCGGCAAGCTCACGACCCCCAGCGCAACGGTGACAGGCACCTCCGACGACAAGGTCGTCTTCACGAACCTCCCGGCCGAAGGCCTCTATCTGATCACCGAAGCCTCCACGACGGCGCAGTCCCAATCGACCATCGCGCGCGCGATGGTCACCGGCACGGCATACAGCGCCGACGGTACGGTGATCAATCAGGTCGAGGACACGTCCACGACGCCGGCGACGACCTACGACCTCGGTGAGCTCTACCTCAAGGCCGAAAAGGTCGTGGTCGGCAAGGACGTCACCGACGCCGACGGCAAGGCCATCAAGGACGAGCTCGCCCGCGCCAAGTCGGAACGCACGTTCACGATCACGACGAACGTGCCGAACTACAACGAATACACGAACTGGACGAACCCGAAGTTCTCGATCACCGATGCGCCGACGAACCTGACGCTCGCGATTGATTCGATCAAGGTGACGGCAACGAAGACCGACGGCTCGACTCCGGAGACCACGACGCTCACGAAGGACACCGACTATACGGTCACGCCGACCGACGGCGGTGGGTTCACCGTCACGTTGACCAAGCCGGTTGATCTGAGCGGCGACTCGATCAAGGTCACCTACACCGGCGTCGTCACCGACGTGACGGTCGACACGACGACGAACAAGGCGAGCGTCAACTTCTCGAACAGCCCCTCCGACAGCTCGCGGCACGGCAACGGCAGCGCCGACGACACGAAGAACATCTACGTTGCCGCCCTGCCGCTGCAGAAGATCAAGTACGCCACGCCGGCGACAGTGCTCTCCGGCGCCGTGTTCGCCGTGACCGACACGAACGGCAACCCTGTGAACTTCGACGTGAACGCCGACGGCTCCGTCTACAGCGTCGACCCGACGTCAACGCGCGCGAACGCGAACCAGATCACGTCGAACACGTCATCGGTCGAACTCGTCGGCCTCGGCGGCGATTCGACCGACCCGACGACCTACACCTTCACCGAGCAGAAGGCGCCTACCGGCTACATCCTCGGCAAGACGCCGGTCACGTTCACGCTCACCGTCACGCCGCAGTACACGGAGAACACGATGACAGGCGTCGCCTACAAGATCAATGGCAATGCGACAAGCGGCGCCGACTTCACGAACTTCGTTGACTCCTCCGACTCCGGCGTGCTCAACGGCACTGTCGTGACCGGCACAACGATGAAGACTGCCGCCGACGGCACGACGACGCAGGTCACGACGACCCGCTTCGAAGGTTCGACGATCCGCGTCGAGAACACGACGAACGCCTCCGACTTCGCGAAGACCGGCGGTGAGATCACGATCGTGCTCGCCGTCGTCGTCGCGCTCGCGCTCATCGGCGCCGTCTGCCTCATCGTGGCACGCATGCGCCGCAACAGGGCGTGAGCCGAGCGGCGTCGGAGAGCTGACCGGCATGCGTGAGCACGCATGAGTCAGCCGATTACCAGAAACGCCGGGGACGGCCCCTCGTGCACGACCTCTCTTTCGAGGGTCGCTGCGAGGGGCCGTTTCCCTTGCATTGGCTGCATAGGTCGTCTGTGCAGGTCAGCTGCACAGACGGCTGCGTGAAGCTTACAGTGGCCGCGGCAGCTACAGTGGGGAGCACGGCGGCAACATATGACGACCGGACGGGAGCAGATGATGGGACGACGGGAACGGCACTGTAGCGCGCGGCACGGCGCTCCCTTCGCGCCGCGTATCCGGCGTGACCTCGACAGACGCGACCCGGTCACGGCAGCCTTCGCGATCGCCGGATGGGTGTGCTACATCATCGCCGCGCTCTTGCTCGCCTGGGTCGTCGGCGCGCTCGTGCACAACGACATGCTCGCGCGCGAGGCGGCCGCCAACATCGCATCCGCTCCGGCGACATGGCCCGACGAAAGCCGCCAAGGTGCCTACAAGCGCGCGCAACGCTACAACGCCGTGCTCGGAACGCGATTCAACGGCCGCATCCCGGCGGACGCCGAAAACGAGGAAGGCGTGGCCGTCGAAACGCTCGACATGGACTACCGGCACACGCTCAACGTGGACGGACGCGGCGGCATGGCGCGCCTGCTCATCCCGAAGATCTCGGTGGACATCCCCGTCTACCACACGACGCTTGACGATGTGCTCGACGAAGGCGCCGGGCACATCTACGGCACGGCAATGCCGATCGGCGACGACCACACCTACTCAGTGCTCGCCGCGCATTCGGGAGGCGTGCAGGGCATGCTGTTCACGCGGCTCGGCGAACTGCGCAAGGGCGGCGTCTTCTACATGGACGTGCTCGGCGGCGAACAAGGCTACCGCGTCAGCGACATCCGCACGATCCGCCCCGAGCAGATGGAATCGACGTTGCGCGAACTGCGCTCGCGATACCGTGACGGTCCGGCGACGATCACGCTCGTCACCTGCACGCCGCTCGGCGTCAACTCGCACAGGCTGCTCGTGACGGGCGTGCGCGAGCCGATCCCGGCGAAGATCGCGCCGGCGTCGACGCAGAAGGACGGACGGCTCATCGCCGCGGCCGTCGCCGTCGTCGTCTTCCTCGTGCTGCTCGTCGCCGCGATTGTCTTCAGTCGGCTCCGCGCGAAGCGTCGGAAGATGACGGCGCAGAAGTCGGCGACGTCGTCGACATAGGTGACACGACGGGCGAAGGTGTCCGCGATGAGGACGGGCGGTGCCCACGCGATGGAATCGTGGCGGCGCAAGGCGCGCGCCGTGCCGTAGGGTGGCACGGTGGCCTCCCGCGACGCCGGAATGCGCGGACGTGAGCGGCCGCACGTCCATGACGTCAAGGAAAGGAAGACAGAGGGATGCGTATCACAGGCGGAACGATCGCGGAGAGGATCGCGGCGATGTGCGCGGCAGCGGCGGTCGTCGTCACGATGGGGGCGTGCGGCGTCAAGGCGCACGCGGACAAGTCATACACCTTCAACGTCGACACCGGCGACGCGATCAAGGTCACGCTCGATGTCACCGACGGCTACGACATCACCGGCAAGGTGCCCTTCGAGGTCACGAAGGACGGCGAGGAGATCTTCGAGGGCTCGTTCCTGCATGAGGAGGGCTACGAACTCTACCGTGAGCAGATCGACGGCGACGACACCGCCGAGATCCTCAACGAAGGCGAACGCAACGGCAACGACTTCATCTTCTGGCAGGAAGCCGTCGACGACGCGACCGAACACAACTACGTCGTCAAGGTCAAGGACAGCGCGACCGTCGTCCTCCTGGAAGGCAACGCCTCCGAGGATGCGGCGAAGGCCGCCTTCGACCGCATGAAGATCGTCGTCGACGACTGACGGCGCGCGCCGGCGGCGATTGCGCGCCCGCCGTCGGCATAACGTCCCGCGATGCACTACGATGGCGGCGTAACAACGGTCGTCGAAGGAAACGCGGGGCGCGGAACATGCACCGGGACATGCACAAGGACACCGAACACGCGAGCGGATCGGCGGGATCGGTCGGATTCCTCGGACTGTTCGCGCTCGTCATCTCCGCGATGGTCGGCGGCGGCGTCTTCAGCCTCCCGCAGAACATGGCCGCGCGCGCCGGGGCTGGCGGCCAGCTGCTCGCATGGGCCGTCACCGGCGTCGGCATGTGGTTCATCGTCGACACCTTCCGCACGCTCACCGAAATCAAACCCGAACTCAAGGATGGCCTGTACACCTACGCGCGTCAGGGATTCGGCAGATTCATCGGATTCCTCGTCGGCTACGGGTACTGGCTGTGCAACTGCTTCTCGATCGTCGCGTACGGCGTACTCATCATGTCGACGCTCGACGTCTTCATGCCCGGCGTCTTCACCGATGGCAACAACACGGCCTCGATCATCGGCGCGTCGGCGATCCTGTGGATCATGACGGCCGTTGCGATGCTCGGCACACGCACTGGCACCGCCATCAACGTCGTCGGCACGATATGCAAGATCGTGCCGGTCGTCGTCTTCATCGTCGCGCTGTGCGCCGTGTTCAACCCCGCGATAATGCGCGCCGACTTCTGGGGGCAGGCGCCCGACGGCACGGCGCTCGCGTTCCACGCCTCCGACCTGTTCGCGCAGATGCGTGATTCGATGCTCGTGACGCTGTGGCTGTTCATAGGCATGGAGGGCGCCGTCGTCGTCTCCGGCAGCGCGCGATCGCCGAAGGCCGTGTCACGCGCGACTGTCGCCGGCTACCTCGCCGTGCTCGTCCTGTATTTCCTCGTGTCGATGCTGCCGCTCGGCGTCTACGGGCAGCAGTGCATCGCCGGCATGGCGAATCCGTCGATGTCGATGATCATGGAACAGCGTTTCGGCATGTGGGGTGCCGTCATGGTCAACGTCGGCGTCATCGTCAGCGTCCTGTTCGCATGGCTCGTGTGGATGCTGATGATCAGCCAGATGCCGCTGTTCGGCGCGCGCGACGGCATCTGGCCGCGCGCGTTCCTGACGACGAACCAGCACGGCGCGCCGAAGGGCGGCATCCTGCTGACGGCCTGCACATGCCAGCTGCTGTTCATCCTGTGCCGTTTCGTACGCGGCGACGCATGGAACGTGATGATCTCAATCACGTCGGTCATGTCGATGCCGTGCTATCTGCTGTGCTGCCTGTATCTGTGGAAGGTTGCCGTGCGCGAGCGCGCGTTGTTCGACGCGCACGCCGACGTCACTCGTCGGCGCGCCCTGACGACCGGCGTACTCGGCTCGCTGTTCTCGCTGTTCCTCGTCTACGCGGCCGGTCTCGAATATCTGATGGTCGCCTGCGCGTTGTTCGCCGCTGGATTGCCAATCTTCACGCTCGCGCGTCGCCAGCATGCTCCGGATGTCGGATTGCGCGCGCTGTTCAGCGTGAAGGAGCGCGCGCTGTTCGCCGTCATCGTTGTGGGCGGCATGTGCGGGCTGCTGTACACGCTGCACGTCGGCCTGTTCACAGGTGCGTGATGACGCCGGCGGCGTGCCGTCGTCATACAATCGACTGTTGATTTGCGCAATCGACTATGCAGATACGATCGGCGAATCATGTGGCGGGCGCGCGGAATGCGGCATGAATGGAAGGAACGCGGATGAAACGAATCGTGGCGGGCGTCGTCGCCCATGTGGACGCGGGCAAGACGACGCTGTCCGAGGCGCTGCTGTACGCGTCCGGTGTGACGCGCAGGCTCGGCCGTGTCGACCACGGCGACGCGTTCCTCGATACGAACGCGATCGAACGCGCCCGCGGCATCACGATCTACACGGAGCCGGCGATCATCACGGACGGCGACCTCGAACTCACATTGCTCGACACGCCCGGGCACGTCGATTTCTCCGCCGAGACCGAACGCACATTGCAGGTGCTCGACTATGCGATCCTCGTCGTTTCCGCCGTCGACGGCATCCAGGGGCACACACAGACGTTGTTCCGCCTGCTCGGACAGTACGAGGTGCCGACCTTCGTCTTCATCAACAAAAGCGATGCGACCGGCGCCGATGTGGAGCGCACGCTCGCGCAGCTGCGCAGTCGCTTCGGTGACGGCTGCATCGACTTCACGCCCGCAGATGCCGAGGATGTCGGCGCATTGGCTGCGCAGAGCTTCGAGGACATCGCGATGCAGAGCGAACGCGCGATGGACGCATATCTCGAAACCGGCGTCGTCGATGTCGAACTCATCCGCGAGCTCATCGCCGCGCGTCGCGTGTTCCCCGTCTACCAAGGCGCCGCGCTGCACATGGACGGCGTCGACGCATTGCTCGGCGGCTTCGCGCACTACGCGCGCCAGCCGCGGTATCCGCAGCGCTTCGGCGCGCGCGTGTTCAAGATCTCCCACGACGCGCAGGGTCGACGACTGAGCTGGATGAAGGTGACCGGCGGCGAATTGAAGGCGAAGATGGTGCTGCCGGCGAAGGACGGCGACGCGGACGGCGAGAAGGTCGACGAGGTGCGCAGCGTGTCCGGCGCGAAAAGCACGACGACGGACACGGCGCCCGCAGGCACCGTGTGCGCGGTGAGCGGACCCGAACGCACGTTCCCGGGGGAGGGATTCGGCATCGAAGAGGACGCGGGCGACCCGACGCTGCAGCCCGTGCTCACGTACACGCTGCTGCCCGGTGACAACGATGTGCACCGATGCCTGCTCGCGCTGCGCGAACTCGAGGACGAGGAGCCGCTGCTGCACGTCGTCTGGCAGGAACGGCTGCAGGAGGCGCACGTGCAGCTCATGGGCGCCGTGCAGCTCGAAGTCATCGAACAGCTCATGCACGACCGTTTCGGACTCGACGTCGGATTCGGCGAAGGGTCAATCCTGTACAAGGAGACGATCGGCGCGCCGGTCGAAGGCGTCGGGCATTTCGAACCGCTGCGCCACTACGCTGAAGTGCATCTGCTGCTCGAACCGCTCGAAGCGGGCGCGGGACTGCAGTTCGCCAGCGACGTGAGCGAAAACGAACTCGACCGCAACTGGCAGCGGCTCATCCTCCAGCATCTGCGCGAACGTGAACATCTCGGCGTGCTCGTCGGCGCGCCGATCACTGACATG
This sequence comes from Bifidobacterium sp. AGR2158, assembly GCF_000424225.1. NCBI lineage: Bacteria > Bacillati > Actinomycetota > Actinomycetes > Bifidobacteriales > Bifidobacteriaceae > Bifidobacterium > Bifidobacterium sp. AGR2158. Next base: position 656 of record NZ_KE384151.1, on the reverse strand, counting down.
CGCATCACGATCATCGGCGGACGCGGCCATCTCAAGCACACTGAAGGCGGTGATTTCAGGCAGGCGACGTACCGCGCGCTGCGCATGGGACTGATGGAATCGCGCGCCGGCGTGCCGACCGATTGTACCGAACTCGATGTGGCGCGCCGCTTCGGCGGCGACGTGCGCGAGGATGAGGGAGATGGCGATGGTGTTGGTACGGACGGTGCGGAGGGTGTTAGTCGTCGCGGCGCTCGCATCAGGGGAGTCGGCAACTGCAGGCTACTCGAACCGTGGTATCGGTTCCGTCTTGAGCTGCCGCAGGAATCGATCGGTCGCGCGATGAGCGACGTGCAGCGGATGAGCGGCGAAAGCGAGGCGCCGCGGACCGACGGCGACTACGCGATCTTGGAAGGCGTGGCACCGGTCAGCGCGATGCGCGACTATGCGATGGACGTGCATGCCTACTCGCACGGACGCGGACGGCTGGCACTGACCTTCGCCGGGTACCGCGCATGCCACAACGAAGCCGAAGTGGTGGAGGAGAGCGGCTACGATCCGGAAGCCGACCTGGAGCATACGCCCGATTCGGTGTTCTGCGTGCACGGCGCCGGCTACCCGGTCAAGTGGTACAAGGTTCCGCAGTTCTGCCATGTGGCGATGCGGGAAGAATGAGG
>NZ_AUJM01000013.1:0-384143 GCF_000424225.1 Bifidobacterium sp. AGR2158 | reverse complement strand
ACCCCCACCGGACACGTCGCGCGCACACGCGCACCGGAACAACCGATACAGGGAGTCACACGATACAAGCATCAACACGAAACCGCAACGAACACCCGTTCCTTCCATACGAACACCTGCGCCCGCGTCCACCATCCGGTCCCCGAACCACCCACCAACCCCCACCCGGGGGTCGACCATGAATAACACAATACAGTCTTGCGGCGGTCACAGCCCAGGGGAGACGCCCGGTCCCATTCCGAACCCGGAAGCTAAGACCTGGCACGGCGATGGTACTGCACCCGACAGGGTGTGGGAGAGTAGCACGCCGCCGCACCCACACTTCACACGAAAGCCCACCACACGGTGGGCTTTCACATATCCGGCGACTTCCACAGCCCACCCACACGGCGGGCTTTACCATATATGCGGCATCCACATGCACGCGACAGGCCCCGGCGAGACGAACAGCCTCGACCGGGGCCTTTCCGTATCCCAGCACACAGATCGGCATCTGCTTCCACAGTCATGCCCATATCACAGGCCTCGATAGGTATTCGCGTGTAGTCGTCGTGCACAAGCGGGAATCGACACGGTTGGCGGCATCGACGTTGTCGAGACACGTGACGAAACCATGGGCGGCAGAGGCATATGCGGTGGTATGCAACAGAGAATACGGAGAACACCGGCATGCGCAGCAGCGACACACAGCAGAGTCAATATATGACGGTGTCGGCGCGGAGCTCGTCAAGGAGATCCGCGCCGACACCGATGAGTGCGCGTCAGTTCTGGGGGAGGACGGCGGTATCGCAGGAGATGTAACGACGCTGCCACTCCAGGCACTGGTAGGTCTGCGTCGCATCGGAAAGCGCACGGTGCTCTTCGATGTCGGAGATGCCGTAGCGCTGAATCAGATCGACGAGACGATGCCGCTCTGAAGGGAACAGATGTTTGTCGATCGTCATCGTGTCAAGCGTCGGACGCATGAAATTGTTCGTGAAGCCCAACGTGCGATGTTCGGCTTCGGCGAGGAAGCCCATGTCGAAACGGATGTTGTGGCCGATGACGATGTCGTCCTCGAGGAAATCGATGAACGAGCCGAGCACGGCTTCGATCGACGGCATCCCCTCCACCATTTCATTGGTGATGCCGGTCAGTCGGGTGATGTTGGGCGTGATGAGCGTGCCCGGATCGATGAGCTGCTCGAAAGTGTCGACGATCCTGCCGTTGCGGATCTTCACCGCGCCGATTTCGGTGATGCGATCACGCTGCGCGCTCAGGCCGGTCGTTTCCAGATCGAGCGCCGTGTAATCTTTCGGTAGGCGTTCGGCTGGCCGAATGACTACGGACATCGTGATTCCTCTCTGATATCCAACGCACCCCGCGATCCTCCCGTCGACTACCTTGCACGGGGATCGGTCGTGCGCTGCTCCCATGTTGTTTTTCTAGTGCCGAGTCTAATGCAAAGCCGTCGAGGATGCCTCAGACGTTTCGGTTTATTTGCAAGGTGTTCGCAATCGGAGACGCTGTGCGGACGGTCGTTCCGCACTCCGGGAAGCGATGTCCGCAATCCGGCCGTCGGCGCGCGGACGACTATTTGAGCACCGGGAACTGCGAGGTGACCGTGTGTCCGTGGTCCATATACGACGTTGTCTCCTCCATCGCCTTGCGGATGTTGCTCGCCGTGATGTCATAGACCTCGTCATGATCCTCGTCGTTGGGCTGACATTTGAGCCGCAGTCGCATCTGATACCACGTCGCGTTGCCGTGCGTCGAAGAGCTCGGGCCTTCGTTGACGAAGCCGAAGCCCTGGTAGAAGTCGATGAGCTTCTCCTTGCAGGCGAGCACGATGCCGGCACGGTGCGCGATCGCCGTATCGAGGATGACGCGGCGCATCAGATAGGCCGCGCAGCCGCGATGCTGATAGACAGGCGCCGTATCGACGCCGAGGATCATCTGCCATGAGCCGTTCTCGTCATGCAGATCGGCCTGCTCGTACATCGCGTCGGTCAGGTCGGCGTCGTCGGTCGTCATGCCGTTGATGAAACTGACGAGCATGCCGTCGGCGAGATGCGCGGGGAAGCAGGCGTCCGATGCGTCGGCGTCCGGGTTGACGAGCAGCCAGAAATGCTCCGGATACGTTTCGATGCGGTTCGCGAGCCTCTCGATGTCCGCGGCCTCCTTGGGCGGGAAGCACGCCGATTCGATACTGGAAAGCGCATCGAGATCGTCCAAAGTTGCATGACGCACAAACATGAACACCATCGTCTCTCAAGGCATAGTCAACAACGCCGTCAGGACGGCCTTTGTTCAGCGTGGACGAACACGGCAGCCGCCGGAGACGGTAGCCCGGATGTGGGCTTCGATGTTTTCGACGCTGTGAGGGAAAACCACGAGCGCGGGGAACCGGCCACCGGCAGGCGAGTTATATTGCACGTAGAACGGTCATGCCTCGCCGGGAGGACCCGGTGGCGCGCCATCCACCCTCGCCGCGCACGATACGCGTCGCGGATGCGGCCGCCCCAGACATGACGCCGCACATGCGGGAACGTCACCGATATGACCGATATGAAGGAGCAGGGAATCATGGCCGGCAACGCACAAGGCACAGGACGATCCGCCGTCACGACGGCGGGGAAGCAGGGCAAAGTCAACGGCTCTCAGGCGACCGCCACGAAATCGGTCGTCAAACGCACGCTGACGACGAAGGATCTCATCGTCTTCGGCATGATCTTCATGGTGCCGATCGCACCGTTCTCGATCATCGCATCGGTCGCCTCCGTCTCCCATGGCATGCCGGCGATCGCCTACCTCATCGCGATGGTCGCGATGCTGTTCACGGCGCTGTCCTTCGGCATGATGGTGCCGCTGTTCCCGTCAAGCGGCAGCATCTACATCTACGCGTCGCATGAGATGAACGATGGCGTCGGTTTCATCGTCGGATGGCTGATGATCCTGCAGTATCTGATCACGCCTGCGATCATGCTGCTCATGGCGGCGAACGCGCTGCATGAGTATCTGCCGCATGTGCCAGTATGGGCGTGGTGCGTCGGCTTCCTCGTCATCATCACGGCGATTGCGATGCGCGGCATGGGCGCCACCGTCCTCGTCGACAAGCTCGCGCTCGCGGCCGAACTCATCGTGCTCGCGCTGTTCTTCGTCTTCGGCGTCATCTACGTGTGCAGGCATCCGCAGATCGCGCACTTCTCCGGCACGGCGTTCTTCAACCCCGCGAAGTTTGACATGGGCGCGATGATGAGCGCCGTCTCGCTGTGCGCGCTGTCCTATGTGGGATTCGGCTCGATCGTCACGCTCGACGACCAGTGCGTGCGTCCGAAGAAGGCACCGGGCAAGGCGATGATCATCATCGTCCTCATCCTCGGCTTCCTGTACATGTCGATGAGCTTCCTGACGATGTGCATGGACCCCTCCGGCAACATCCTGCAGGCGAACCAGAACAGCGGTTTCTATGAAGTGGCCGGACTCGCCGGCAAGTGGCTCGGCGTCGTCTGCGCCGTTGCGAATGCGCTTGCGCTCGGCCTGTTCACGTCGCTGTCCGGCATGACGGCGATCTCGAGCCTCATGTACACGATGGCCGTCGACGGCGGCCTGCCGAAGTTCCTGACGAAGTTCGACAAGAAGACGAACGTGCCGGTCGGTGCCACGCTGTTCACGGCCATCGTGAACCTCGTGCTCATCTTCGTGTTCATCTTCATGGGCCAGAACACGGCGGCGAAGGTGAGCAACTTCGGCGCGCTGTCCACCTACTGCATGCTCAACATCGTCGTCATCTGGGGACTGGGGATCAAGGCGCGCGGCTACCGCGGCCGTTCGTTCTGGCGTACGATCCTGTGCCCGCTCATCGGCGCGATCGTGACCTTCGTCATCTTCGTCTCGCTGGGATGGACCGTCTGGATCGTCGGCCTGATCTGGACGGCGCTCGGCATCGTCTATTATCTCGTGTGGACGAAGGGGATGCATCGCACGATGGACCTCGAACGCAAGGTCGCCTGAGCGTACCCTTGCCATATTTGACAAGCGCCGCCACGATATTTCGTCGTGGCGGCGCTTGTTTTTCTGATTGATTGGTGTGTTCGCGCGCATGTTGAGCATCGTATCGATTTTTGCTATAGCGACGCCGTCGTTTCGGCTTGTGAAGTGCCGTACAGTGTGTCAGGCAGGCACACGGAGGTCTGCGCACGGACGAACAATGCATTCGGATAATCGACATCGGCAAGGAGGTACGGCACATGAAATACGCAATCCTTGGAGCCGGCGGCATGGGCATCCAGTACGGCGTGCTGCTGCAGGAGCACGCGCACGCCGACGTCGACTTCATCGACGCGTGGACGCCAAATGTCGAACGGATACGCGCACAGGGCGGCGCGTCCGTGTCGCAGGACGGCGAAGGTCGCCACCTCGTGCCAATCGACGTGTACTACCCGGAGGAGTACGACGGCGACCCCGATGTGTGGATCGTCTTCGTCAAGCAGCATCAGCTCCCCGAGCTCCTCGCGCGCGTTGGCGGACGCATCCGCCCACGCCATCATGTGTTCTCGGCGATGAACGGCTACGGCCACTTCGAACAGCTCGCGCAGTACTTCGCGAAGGACCGTATCTATGGCGGCACAGCGCTCATCGGCGCATACGTCTACGGTCCCGGCGATTTCAACTTCACCGGGGGCGCGCATGCGAAGGCGATGCACATGTGCGCGTACGACGGCCACGACGCCGCCGATGATCCCGTCGAACTCGCGCTGTACCGCGATTTCCAGACGGCGACGCTCAATCCGACGATCGTGCCGCATTTCCTTGGCATGTGCTTCGCGAAGATCGTGTTCAACTCGGTGCTCAACACGTTGTGCACGATGTACGAGATTCGTTTCGGTGAATTCGCCGAACACCCAAGCGCGCCGGTCCTGACGCGCAGGCTCGTCGACGAAGCGTACACGGCGGCGGAACACGCCGGCATCACGCTGCTCGGCACGAGGGAAAGCGAGGTGGAGACGATAATGCATACGGCCGCGGTCGCGCACCCTTTGCATTATCCGTCGATGTATCAGGACCTTACGAGGTGCCGCCCGACCGAAGTCGACTACATCAACGGCTACATCGCGCGCCTCGGACGCGAACACGGCGCGCCGTGCCCACTCCATGAGTTCGTGACGCACGAAGTGCACCTCGCCGAGCATGCGTTCGCGATCCACCATCCCGACATCGCCGCACAGCAGGCGATCAACGGCCGCTGAGAGGGCGGCAACGCACAAAACGGCCATCGACACGGCCGCTGCGTGGCACACGGCCTGCGGCGGCTTGGGTGAACGCGCCCACAACCAAGTGCGAACGCACTCGAAATCAATCGTGAAACGTCACGTGGAACAACACGACGCATATGAACATCATCATCTGAGCAAGCATCATCAAGGAGACGACAACCATCATGACGACGAAGCAGCGCATCCACACACTCATCCGCACGGCGGCCGCCGTGCTCGCCGGCGCGGTCATCATCGCGAACAGCGCATGCGGCGGCGCGCGCAGCGCATCGGCCGAGCAGATCCCGACGCCGAAGGACGGCAAGACGACGACGATCACGGTCGGCGTATGCCCCGGGCCGTACGGGGAGATGATCGACGAGGTCATCGCGCCGCTCCTCAAGGACGACGGCTACATACTGACGACGAAGACCTTCAACGACTACGTGCAGCCGGACAAGGCGCTCGCCAGCGGCAAGATCGACGCGAACCTCATGCAGCACGGCAACTATCTGAAGAAGTTCAGCGCCGACAACAACCTCGACCTCGTGTCGCTCGGGCAGACGCCGACGCTCGGCCTCGGTGTCTACTCGAAGAAGTTCACGTCGATCGACGACATCGCCGACGGCGCGAGTGTCGCGGTCGCGAACGACGGGTCGAACCTCGCACGCAGCCTCGGCGTCCTCGAGCAGAACAAGCTCGTGACGCTCAAGGACGGCATCGACGCGACGAAGGCGTCGGTCAACGACATCGCCGACAACCCCAAGCACCTGAACATCAAGCCGATCGACGCGGCGCAGCTCGCGCGGTCGCTCGACACCGTCGACGTCGCGCTCGTGCCCGGTAACTATTCGTGGGCGGCGGGGCTCGACCCGAAGGACGCGCTCGCGCTCGAACGGCAGGACGACGGCGTCATCGAGGTGTTCGCGATCGCCGGGACGAACAAGGACACGCATTTCGCGAAGACCGTCGGCGAACTGCTCGACAGCGACGAATTCAAGAGCGCGATCGCCGCGAGCCGCTTCAAGGACTTCGGCAAGCCGGCGAGCTGGAACGAATAAGGGGAGACAATGGCGGACATCATCACATTGGACGACGTTTCGGTCGTCTTCGAACACGGCGGACGCCTCGTCGAGGCCGTCAGCCACGCGAACGTGCACGTCGAGGAAGGCGAGATCTTCGGGATCGTCGGCTTCTCGGGAGCCGGCAAATCGACGCTCGTACGCACGATCAACCTGCTCGAGCGACCGACGTCGGGCCGCGTCGTCATCGACGGACGCGACGTGACGACGCTGCGCGGGGCGGCATTGCGCGAACTGCGCAGCGGCATCGGCTTCGTCTTCCAAAGCTTCAACCTCATCGACAACGTGACCGTCGCGCAGAATATCGCGTTCGCGCTCAAGGCGGCGCATGTGCCGAAGGCGCAACGCCGGCCGCGCATCGAGGAGCTGCTCAGGCTCGTCGGGCTTGAGGAGAAGATCGACAGCTACCCGTCGCAGCTATCCGGAGGGCAGAAGCAGCGCGTGTCGATCGCGCGCGCCCTCGCGAACCATCCACGCATCCTGCTGTGCGACGAGGCGACGAGCGCGCTCGACCTGGAGACGACCGAGGAGATCCTCGCGCTGCTCAAGCGCATCAACGCCGAACTCGGCGTCACGATCGTCTTCATTACGCATCAGTTCGACGTCGCGAAGGCGATCTTCGACCACGTCGCCGTCATGGAACACGGCGTCATCGTCGAACAGGGCACGACGATTGACGTGTTCGGCTCGCCGCGCCACGAGACGACGCGCGCGCTCGTCGAACGCTATCTCGGCGTCGCGATTCCCAGACAGCTCGTGCCGCAGCTGCCGTCGGGACGCCTCATCGAACTGCGGTACAAGGACGAAGGCGCGTTCGAACCGCTCATCAGCGACGTCTCACGGCGTTTCGAAGTGTCGATCAACGTGCTGCACGGCAACGTCGGCTACTTCGGCACGCAGGCGATCGGCACGCTTATCGTGCTCGTGAGCGCGCGGCAGGAAGGGCAGCGGGGCGCGTTCGTCGTGCAGGCGGCGATCGACGAGCTCAGTTCGCGCGTCGCCGATGCGCGCGAACTGAGCGTCGCGCTCAACGACGACATAGGAGCGAGCGTCGACGCGATCTTCGTGGACGACGCATACGACGCGAAGCCGCCGGCGGCAGCGTCCGACGCATATGACGGTGTCGCATACGACGGCGACGCACATAAGGAGGTGCTCGCATGAACGAGACGACCGAAATCCTCAGGGAGAATCTGGGGCAGGCGCTGTGGGACACCTTCGCGATGGTCGGCATCGCGACGCTCGTCGGCGTCGTGTTCGGCACAGCGCTCGCGATTCTGCTGTTCCTCACGCAGCACCGGCTGTTCACGCCGAACAGGATCGTCAACGAAGCCGTCGGATTCGTCGTCAACGCGATTCGTTCGATGCCGTTCCTCATCCTGCTCGTCGTGCTGATTCCGCTCATCCAGCTGATCATCGGCGATCCGTACACGCCGGCGGGAGGCGCGATCGCGCTGTCGATCGCGGCGATTCCGTTCTTCGCGCGCGTCGCCGAAAGCGCGTTTCAGGAAGTGGACGACGGTCTGCTTGAGGCGGCGATATCGACTGGCGCGCCAGTGCGGCAGATCATTTTCGGCGCCGTGTTCCCGCAGGCGCTGCCCGGCTTCATCCGCGGCATCGTGCTGACGATCATCTCCCTGCTCGGCTATTCGGCGATGGTCGGCACGATCGGCGCCGGCGGCATAGGCGATCTGGCGATTCAATACGGCTACAACCGCTATGAGACCGGCGTGCTCGTCGCCGTCGTGCTGCTGCTCGTCGCCGTCGTGCAGCTCATCCAATGGGTCGGCGACCGCATTGCGCTCAAGGTCACGCATTGAGCGGCGCGCGCAGGCGGCTGCACCGCGGACGATGGCGGCAGCGGACGGCTCAATGGACGACAGCAACAGGAAAGGAACATCGATGGTGCAATTGCGATTCGCAGCGGTGACGGAGCAGATGCCGGCGAACGTCTTCGAAAGGATGGACAGGAAGGTGGCGGCCGCGCGCGCCGCTGGCGTCGACGTCATTGATCTGTCGAAAGGCAATCCGGACGGTTTTCCTGAAGCCTTCATCCGCGACGCGGCGCGCGAGGGCGTCGACGACCCGCTCAACGCGCGCTACACGCCGTTCGACGGCAAGCGGCGATTCCTCGAGGCGGCTGCCGGATGGTACGCGCGCGAGCACGGCGTGACGCTCGACCCGGCGCGCGAGCTGTTCGCCGTCGAAGGCGCCGTCGACGGTCTGGCGACGCTGTTCAGTGTGCTGCTTGACGCCGGCGACACGGTCGCCTTCGCTGATCCCTACTATCCGTCGTATCACTGCATGGCTGCGCTGCGCGGCGCTCGCGAGCTGCCGCTGCCGGCGCGCGCCGAACTCGGATGGCTGCCCGACCTCGACGCCGTGCCGGCACGCGTGTGGGACGACGTGCGCGTGCTCGTGCTCAACTATCCGAACAATCCGACCGGCGCGCAGGCGCCGGCATCGTTCTTCCGCCGGGCGATTGAACTCGCGCACCGCCACGACTTCATCGTGCTGCACGACTTCGCCTACGCCGGCCTCGGCGTGCGTGAGCAGCAGGTGAGCCTGCTGGAGGCCGTCGGCGTCGACGAACGGGCAATCGAGGTGTGCTCGCTGTCGAAGATGTACGCGATGGCGGGATGGAGGGCCGGATTTATCGCCGGTAGTGAACAGGTGGTTGACGTGGCGAGGAAATTCCATTATCAAATGGGTTCCATGATCACTTCGTTCGTACAGGACGCCGGCGCGTCCGCCCTGGAAAGCGACCAGGGCAGCGTGGCACGGCAGGCGGCGCGGTATGCCGCCCGCCGCGCCGTCGTCGCCGACGGCCTGCGCGGACTGGGCTATGATCTCTTCGATTCGCAAGGCGGACTGTATGTGTGGATGCGCGCACCCGAAGGCCTCGACGGCGACCGTTTCGCCGACGAGCTGCTCGAAGACGCCGGCGTCGCCGTGCTGCCCGGCTCCTGCTTCGGCCAAGTCGGCGCCGATCACGTGCGCCTGAGCCTGCTGCAGCCCCGCGAACGTCTCGTCGATGCCGTCGCGCGCATCGGCCGGTGTTGTTGACGTCGGATCATCGGCGCAAGTCATCCGTCGCGTGGCACAGGGACACCGCACGGCATGACGTCCATAATCAATAGCCACATAGTGGAATATCATGTGGTTTGGCAACAATCATCGGTCACACTCTCGGGAAGTCGTCACAGACTGAACCCGATGGCGGCGAAGGAGGAATCAGCGGATGCTCGACTGGTCGTTCATCGAGCGATATGCTCCGTTCTTCGTGAACGGCGCGTGGATGACGCTGTTCATCTCCGTGTTCGGCATCGCGCTCGCCATCATCACCGGCGTCGTATGCGCGGCGATACAGACGGCGCGCATACCGGTACTGCGGCAGATCGTCGCCGTGTACATCGAGATCAGCCGCAACACGCCGCTGCTCGTGCAGTTGTACTTCCTGTACTTCGGCCTGCCGAAGCTCGGCTTCGTCTGGTCGGCGGAGATGTGCGCAATCATCGGCCTGGGATTCCTCGGCGGCTCGTACATGGCCGAATCGATGCGCGCGGGACTGCAGGCGGTGCCGCAGATCCAGCGCGAGAACGCGTACATGCTCGGCTTCAACCGCCGGCAGACGCTCGTGCACGTCGTCATCCCGCAGGCAATCGGCGTGGCGACGCCGGGCATCGTCGCGAACGTCATCTTCCTGATCAAGGAATCGTCGGTCGTCTCGGCGATTGCGCTCGCCGACGTCATGTACATGGCGAAGGACCTGATGGGCATCACCTATGACACCTACGAGGCGCTGTTCATGCTCATCGTGACCTACCTGATCATCCTGCTGCCGATCTCGATCTTCGGCACTTGGCTCGAGAGGAGGTTCGACTATGCAAGGCGCTAACATCCTGCTCGAACCGGGCGTCTTTCCGCGCTTGCTGCAGGGCCTGTGGGTGACGATCTGGATCGCCGCCGTCTCGGTCGCGCTGAGCGTGCCGGTCGGGCTCATCTGCGGATGGCTGATGACGCTGCGCAATCCGATCATCCGGTTCATCATGCGCGTCTACCTTGATTTCATCCGCATCATGCCGCAGCTCGCGCTGCTGTTCATCGCATACTACGGCATCGCGCGCGCATGGAACTGGAACCTCGACGCGACCGGTGCCTGCGTGCTCGTCTTCATCCTGTGGGGCGGCGCCGAGCTCGGCGACCTGACGCGCGGCGCGCTGCAGTCGATCCCGCAGGTGCAGCACGAGACCGCGTACATGCTCGGACTGAGCAACTGGCAGGCCTTCGTCCATGTGATCCTGCCGCAGGCCGTGCGCCGGCTGCTACCGGGCTCGGTCAACCTCGCGACGCGCATCGTCAAAACGACGTCCCTCGCCGTGCTGCTCGGCGTCGTCGAGGTGATCAAGGTCGGCCAGCAGATCATCGACGCGAACCGTTTCCAATATCCGACGGGCACGCTGTGGGTCTACGGCGTGATCTTCCTGATGTACTTCATCGTGTGCTGGCCGCTGTCGCTCGTGGCGCATGCACTGGAGAAAAGGTGGACGAATGACTGAAACGACGCAGCGCAACAAGCATGAGGAGACGGTCGCGCTCAAGGTGACCGACCTGCGCAAGCATTACGCGGACGCCGACGCGAACGTATTCGACGGCATCTCCTTCGAGGTGCCCAAAGGCGACGTGCTCGTCATCGTCGGACCCTCGGGATCGGGAAAATCGACGCTGCTGCGCACGATTGCCGGACTCGAGCCGATCCAGGGCGGCACGATTGCTCTTGACGGCGAAGTCATCGAGACCGGCAAGCCCGGCAACGAGAAAAGCGGACGCGTCAAGCGCAGCGAGGAGCTGCGCACGAAGTTCGGCATGGTGTTCCAAAGCTACGACCTGTTCCCGAACAAGGACGTGCTCGGCAACATCACGATGGCGCCGTTGCTCGTGCAGAAACGCAAGAAGGACGAAGTGGAGCGCGAAGCGCTCGAACTGCTCGAACGCGTGCATCTTGCCGACCGGGCGCACGCGAAGCCGCACGAGCTCTCGGGCGGCCAGCGCCAGCGCGTCGCGATCTGCCGCGCGCTGATCCTGCATCCGGAGATCCTGCTGCTCGACGAAATCACGGCGGCACTCGACCCGGAGATGGTGCACGAGGTGCTCGAAGTCGTCGTCGAACTCGCCGACGCCGGACAGACGATGCTCATCGTCACGCATGAGATGAGCTTCGCGCGCGCGATTGCCGACCGCGTGATCCTGCTCGCGGACGGACGCATTGAGGAGCGCTCGTCGAACGCCGCGGAGTTCTTCACGCATCCGAAGACCGAACGCGCCCGCGAGTTCCTGCACTCCTTCGACTTCGAACGCCACCGCAACCGGGAGGCCGAGCGCGAACTCAAGGATTTCGACGCCTCGTGAGCGGGGCGTCCGATGCGCACGGCGTCTCGTGAACGCGTGCGCGCGAACGAGACGACATCAAAGATTTGGCAACCACCAACAACGGAAGAGCACGGAAAGGAACGCAGATGAGCTCATCCATTTTCAACAAGCTGGGCAAGGCGATCGCGGCGGTCAGCGCCGCCGTCATGATGATGACGGCGGTCGCGGCATGCGGTCCGTCCGCGTCCACGCCGAGTGAAGCCGGCTCCTCCGATACGTCGAACACCTCGACAGCGAAGGCGCGCACGCTCGACGAGATCAAGAAGTCGGGCGAACTGCGCGTCGCCGTCTTCTCGGACAAGGCGCCCTTCGGCTACGTGGACCAGGACGGCAAGTACGCCGGCTACGACATCGAGTTCGCCGAGGCGCTCGCCAAGGGACTCGGCGTCAAGCCGGTGTACACGTCGGTCGACCCGGCGGCCCGCGTCGACGTGCTCGCGTCGAACAAGGTCGACGTGACGCTCGCGAACTTCACCGAAACGCCCGAGCGCGCCGAGAAGGTCGACTTCTCGAAGCCGTACATGAAGGTCTCGCTCGGCATCGTCTCGCCGGAGAACCATGAGATCACCGACGTCAGCCAGCTCAAGGGCAAGACGCTCATCGTCGCGAAGGGCACGACGGCGGAGACCTACTTCGAGAAGAACCATCCGGAGATCAAGCTGCTCAAGTACGACCAGTACGCGGACGCCTACAACGCGCTGCTCGACGGCCGCGGCGACGCGATGAGCACCGACAACACCGAGGTGCTCGCGTGGGCGAAGGCCAACAAGGGCTTCAAGGTGGGCGTCACCGACCTCGGCGACGTCGACGTCATCGCCGCCGCCGTGCAGAAGGGCAACACGCAGCTGCTCGACTACATCAACGACGAGATCGTCAAGCTCGGCAAGGAGAACTTCTTCCACAAGGACTTCGAGAAGACGCTCAAGCCGGTCTACGGCGACGAAGTCAACCCCGACGACATCGTCGTCGAAAGCGGCGAACTCGACAAGTGACCCCCAAGCCGCCATCGGGGTGGCCATACGTCCCGCATGGGTCTGCATGAACAGGTCCGAACGGCCCCGCGCATCCGATTGTCGGATGCGCGGGGCCGTTCATGTGCGGCGACATACCGTTCGTGCCGCCCTGTCCGGCTCCCGGAATCGCGCGGCGGCGGGCGGTGGCCGTACGCTACCGTGGAAATCGTTGTGCCCGCGCGGGCACAGGAAATGAGGAACCACCATGACCCCAGGCACCATCGCCCTGATCGTCATCGCCGTCCTGCTGCTCATCGTGCTGTGCTGCTCGTGCTACATCGTGCCGCAGCAGCAGGCCTACATCATCGAACGCTTCGGCAAGTTCAAGAAGGTGACCTTCGCTGGCATCCATGTGAAGATCCCCTTCGTCGACCAGATCGCGATGAAGACGAACATGCGCGTGAGCCAGCTCAACGTCAAGATTGAGACGAAGACGCTCGACAACGTGTTCGTCGAGATCGTCGCGAGCACGCAGTACCGCGTTAACGCCACCGACGTGGCGAAGGCGTACTACGAGTTGCGCGACCCGGCGGGCCAGCTGCGCGCCTACATGGAGGACGCGCTGCGCAGCGCGATCCCGATGCTCACGCTCGACGACGCCTTCGCGAAGAAGGATTCGGTCGCCGCGGACGTGCAGCAGACCGTCGGCGCCGAGATGGCGCGTTTCGGCTTCACCGTCGTCAAGACGCTGATCACGTCGATCGACCCGAGCCCGGCCGTCAAGGCGGCGATGGATTCGATCAACGCCGCGCAGCGCGAGAAGGAGGCAACGCGTCAGCGCGCCGAGGCGCAGCGCATCCAGATCGAGACGCAGGCGGCCGCTGAGGCCGAGAAGGTGCGTCTGCAGGGTGAAGGTCAGGCGAACTACCGCCGCGAGATTGCGACCGGCATCGTCGACCAGATCAAGAGCCTGCAGGCCGTCGGCATGGACATCACCGAAGTGAACAACGTCGTGCTGTTCAACCAGTACCTCGACGTGCTGCGTTCGCTGTCCGATTCGCCGAACGGCAAGACCGTCGTGCTGCCGGCGTCGACGCCGGGCGGCTACCGTGACCTGTACGAGCAGATGACGAACGCGATGCTCACCGCGCAGGAGGACGCGCCGACGACGATGCCTCCGGCACCGCGCATCTGATAAGCGTCCGCCGCATGTGACACGCAGATGACAGTGGGGTCCGCAAGCCATCGGCTTGCGGACCCCACTGTCATCTGCGGTCGACGCGTCTATGCAGCGCTCAGGAGGCGAGGAACGCGGCGATCGGCTCGGCCGCCGCATAGCCGGCGCGGTACATGCGCTCGAGGCCTTCGTAGGTCTTCGACATCGTCGACAGCCCGTAGAGATCCTCCGGGGCGAGGATGAGCACGCGGCCCTCCTGCTCGTAGCGTTTGGCGAGCGCGACCTCGTCGTTGTAGGTGCGGTAGCGGTTGAGCAGCGCTTCGGCGGCGGCCGGATACGAGCGTGAGAGCAGCTTCGCCGGCGCGACGTCCTTGTGCTGTTCGCGCAGCACGTCCTTGAGGCGCGTGAGCACAACGACGATGCGGTCGTAACCGGCGTCGACGGCGCGCTGCACCGGGACCGGGTCGGCGATGCCGCCGTCGAAATACGGCACGCCGTCGATGACGACCGGCTTGCAGGCGACCGGCACGGCCGACGACGCCTTGAGAATCGTGTAGTCGTCGTAACGCATGTCGTGCTTCGTGAAATAGTGCGGCTCGCCGGTGACACCGTCGGCGGCGACGACGGTGAAGTCGGTCGGATTCGCGGCAAAGGTCTCGTAGTCGAGCGGATTCTCGCCGTCATGGTTGCTCAACGTGCCGTAGACGTAGTCGAGGTCGCAATAGTTGCCGGTGCGCACATAGGCGTCCATGCTCGCGTATTCCTTGCGGAACGCGTACTCGGTGTAGAAGCGGTGCGCGCGCGTGTTCTGCCCCGCGAGGAACGACGCGAGGTTTGCGCTGCCGGCGGAGATGCCGTAGGCGTGGTCGAAGCTGATGCCTTCGTCGAGGCAGCGGTCGAGGACTCCGGCGCCGAAGATCGCGCGGAAGCCGCCGCCGACATCGATGATTGCTGTGCTGTTGGTCATTTGAGCATTGTACGTCAGGCCCGCTGACCGCCTTCGCCGCCGGTTTCCAGCAGTTCCTCGGCGAGCGCGGCGACGCGCGGCGACGGATCGGAGTTCTCCAATGTGACGCAACCTTCGGCCGTCTCGGGCGCGAGCTTGCCGAGGGATTCGAGGATGACGTCGAGATGGTGGACGGTGCCGGCGTTGCCGTCGATGATCGCGACGCCGTCGGGCAGCAGTTCGCGGAAGTAGTCGCGGTAGAAGATGAAATGCGTGCAGCCGAGCACGACGGCGTCGATTGAATCGAGGTCGTAGCGGTCGAAGTAGCCGTGGAGCGTGCGCATGACGAGGTCGTGGTCGCCAAGACGGCCCTCCTCGACGATGCGGACGAGGTCGGGGCACGGCTGCGGGAAGATCGTGTGGTCGGATTCGAAACGGTGCATGAGCGCGGCGAACTTGCGTTCCCGCAACGTCAGCGGCGTGGCGGCGACGATGACGCGTTGGCGCTTGCCGTGGCCACGGTCGCAGGCGACTTTGAGCGCGGGCTCCATGCCGATGATCGGCAGGTCGTAGCGTTCGCGCAACGCGGCGGCGGCGGCCGACGTGGCTGTGTTGCAGGCGATGACGATCGCTTTCGCGTCCTGCGCGAGCAGATTCTCGACGATGCGTTCGGACAGTGCGCGCACCTGTTCCGGCGTCTTCGTGCCGTAGGGCGCGTGCGCGGAATCGCCGAAGAACACGATGCGCTCGTGCGGCATCTCACGCCGGATCTCGCGGACGACGGAGATGCCGCCCAAGCCGGAATCGAACACGCCGATCGGGGCCGACGAAGCCATGATGCTGCCTCCTGACAGAGCTGTTGTGCGCGCCGGGGGACGCGCCTGACACGCGTCATTATACGAAGCGGCGCGCATTGCCATATGTGTCGCTACGCGCATCGGGGAATCGAACGGGGTGGCTGTGCGGGTACAGTGAGGCGTATGAGCATTGCAACGACGGTATACAAGGCGCAGGGCACGGGCAACGACTTCGTCATGTTCGAGGACAAGGACGGCGCCTACGATCCGCAGCCCAAGGAGATCGCGGCGATCTGCGACAGGCACTTCGGCATCGGCGCCGACGGCCTGATTCGCGTCACGAGGCCGCAGTACGTCAAGGACATCAGCGAAGAGGAGCTCAAGGCCTGCGCCGACGGCGGCGTCGAGTGGTTCATGGACTACCGCAACGCCGACGGGTCGACTGCGCAGATGTGCGGCAACGGTTCGCGCGCGACGGCGCTGTTCATCCGCACGATGCAGGGCATCGACGGCGACGATCCGCTCAAGCTCGGCACGCGCGCCGGCATCAAGACGCTCACGCCGGTGGCGGACGACGATGAACTGGGCACGCATCTGTTCCGCGTCGACATGGGCGCATGGAAGATCGGCGACATCGACGCGCACGTCGTGACAGTGGACGGTTCGGACGGCGAGGGCAAGGGCACCTTCGTCGACATGGGCAATCCGCACATCGTGACCGTCGTCGAGGACGCGTTCAGTACGCTGCCGGTGCTCGAAGACATCGATCTCGAGACGGCTCCCGTCGTCACGCCGGCAATCGACGAGGGGCAGAACGTCGAATTCGTGCGCATTGACGAGATCGACGCCGGTGAGGACCACGGCGAGGCGACGATGCGCGTGTTCGAACGCGGCTGCGGCGAAACGCTGTCCTGCGGCACCGGACTGTGCGCGACGGCCGTCGTGCTGCATGCGAAGACCGGCGTCAACCATTGGCGCATCACCGTGCGCGGCGGCAAGGTGGACGTCGACGTGACCGGCGATGACGTCATGCTGACCGGGCCGGCGGCGATCGTCGCGAAAGTCGAGATGCTCTGAAGAAGATGCTGAAATAATACGAGCGGCCGTTGCCTCTGACATATCCGGAAGGCAACGGCCGCTTCGTTCAGCTTGCACGCAGCTGCATGCCGTAGGGAATGAACATCAGGCCGAACCAGATGAAATAGGCGATGATGGCGATTGCGACGAGCAACGCGATGGCGCTGACGACGATGCCGGCGATCGCCAGGCCGCGGCCGCGCAGCGTACGGTCATCGGCGATTCTCGAGAGCGCGACGATCGAGCAGGCGAGGCCGGCCGGCGGCAGCACCCACGCGCAGATGAAGCCGACGATCGCGAAGACGCTCCAGCGTTCAGGAGCGCGGGGCGGGACGGCGAACGGCGCGGGAGGCGGCACAGTGGGGGAGGCCGGGCGACCCGGCGGAATCGGCGTGGACATCAGACTCCTTGGCAATCAGCGGCGGGACAAGTGAGGCAATCGGCTCAAAATCGTCAGAAATCGGCGAGTCGGACGGACTCGGATGAGCTCAGACGAAATCAGACGCACTCAGACGAAGAGGTAGGTGCCGTCCTTGACGAGGATGAGCGTGACGAGCGCGACGATCCAGACGGCGTCGGCCATCAGATCGAAATTGAGCCGGTAGTAGGTGCGCAGGCCGGCGGCGCGAGCCGGCAGCCCCTGCACGGTGACGGTCGCATGGCTGACGGCGATGAACTGGATCGTCGTCGCAAAGCACAGCACGAGGCACCACGGGCACAGCGCGTTGATGACGAACAGCGACTGCGAGGTCAGCCAATACGAGTAGGCGAGCGCGGCGAGGGAGCCGAACCACGTGCAGGCGGCGAACCAGCGCGGCATGCGCATGCGTGCAAGCCCGATGACGGCGATCGTGCAGAACACCGATTCGGCGGCGATGCCGAAGAACGCGTTCGGGTAGCTCAGGCCGGCGAATTTGACGATCTCCGACTGCCATGAGTCGGCGACGGCCGAGCACGAAAGCACGGCGTTGACGTCGCACGACAGCAGCTTGCCAGGTTCGCGCGCCATCTGCAGCGTTTCGGCGGACAGCACGAAGGAGACGACGAGGGCGATTCCGGAGGCGGCGAGCATGACGAGATACAGCCATGTGGAACCGTGACGCCAGCCGTGGGGCATGTCGGTGACGCCCGGTGCCGCCATGCTCTTGGGGACGGTGACACCGGGTTGTGCCATCCTCTGATGTGGGTGGTCGGATGATTGGGTGTGCTGCTGCCGGTTCGTTTGCATGATGTCCTCCTCGTTGCGTCGGGCATGCTCCTCGGCGCGTGCGATGACCATGCGCCGCTGTGGAACAGTGTACCGAATGTGGAATGGATGGGGTGAATCGGCGATTTCGACGCAACAACGCGTCCTGCGGCCGTCAAGCGTTTACGATGGAGGTATGGCGAAGGTAGCGATTGCGATGACACCGCCGACGAGCGGATGGGATATGCACTGTCACACGGTGTTCTCGGATGGCACGGAGACTCCACATGAGCTCGTGCGGCGCGCGAAGGAGATCGGACTGCACGGCGTGGCGATCACCGACCATGACACGACGGCCGGCTGGTCGCAGGCGCAGCAGGCATCAAGCGAACTCGGACTGCCGCTCGTGCGCGGCACCGAGATCACGGCGCAGGACGGCGACATCTCCGTGCATATGCTCGCCTACCAGTACGATCCGCGCAGCCGGCGCATCTGCGACCTGTTCCGTTCGACGCGCGCGGCGCGGCTCGCTCGGACGAAGAAGATGGTCGCGCTGCTCGCGAAGGATTTTCCGATCGACTGGGACGATGTGCTCGCCCAGGTCAAGGAGGGCGAACAGACGACGATAGGACGTCCGCACATCGCCGACGCGCTCGTCGCGGCCGGCGTCTATCCGGACCGTTCCGCCGCGTTCGCCGACGCGATCAGCTCGCACAGCAAGTACTACATTCCGACGCCGTCGCCGAGCACGGCCGACGTCGTGCGCGCGGTCGGCGAGGCCGGCGGCGTCAGCGTCGTCGCGCACGCCGCCGACCCGAGCCGCAACAGGACGTTGCTGTCCGACGAGCAGATCGCGCGACTGGTCGAGGAAGGACTCGACGGTCTCGAGGTGTGGCACCGCGGCAACCCTCCCGAACAGCGCGTGCGACTGCTCGGCCTCGCCGAACGCTACGGGCTGCTCGTGACTGGCGGCTCCGACTGGCACGGCGAAGGCAAACCGAACAAGCTCGGCGAAGGCCTGACCGACGACGCGACGGTCGCCGAGATCGTGCGCCGCGGCGCGATTTCGTTGTGGAAATAGCAGACGGCTGCGGAAATAGGTAAAAATACGCTGAGGGGCGGCGGATCCGCAGTGTTCTGCGAATCCGCCGCCCCTTTTTTGGAGTTGGAATCAGTCGCTGAGCGCGCCGAAGCCGACGGCGTGACGCGTCTCGGAGCCGATGATCGCATAGCCGAGCGCGTCGGCCGGCACGATGAAGCGGCGGCTCTTGTTGTCCCTCAGCACGATCGGTGCGTGCTGTTCGAGCGCCTGCGCGATCGTGTGCTCGATCTGCTCCGCCGGCTCGTCCGAGTTGAACGTGACCGGACGCGTGACGTTCTGGACGCCGAGTTCGATTTCCATATGATGCTCCTTAGGTCCTGATGATCGCTGTCCTTACGGTGTACAGCATTCTACGGCAGATCGTCCGTGGCATGCCATCGCGCTACGCGCATGGAATACGCGGGGAATAGGCGGCGAATACGTGTTTCAGCCCTGCGTGTGGGCGGGGGAGGAACCGTCGCCGGTCGCCGGATGCGTCGGCTGGGTCGTGTGAGTCTGCGCTGTGTTGGTCTGTGCTGTGTTGACTTGCGCCGGGACACTCATGGAGCCTGTCTGGGCGCTGCCGCCCTGATCGAGGCCGGCCTGCGCGTCGCGCATCGCCTGCTCCTCGCGTTCGAGCAGCGGGATGAGCAGCGTCTGCGCCTCCGGACCGTTCGACGACTTCGCGGCGGCGGACTGTGCGGACTGCGCGCCGACCGCATGCGCCTGACCGGTCGTGTCCCCACGTTCCTCGATGCCGATGACGATTGTCTCGCTCGACGAGGCCGCGATCTGGCGCGACGCCGTGTCGTCGGCGTCGACGACGCCGATCGCGTCGATCGGATGGGAGTCGGTGCGGTCGTCGCCGACCGGCTGGCGCACGGCCTGCGCCGCGCCGCCGGTGATGTCACGTTCGTCGGTCACATCGAAGATCGACGACGCCGACGCCGGCTGCGTGCTCGACGGGGCGGCCGCCTGGCGTCGCCGGGCCTCGTCCTCGCGCAGGAGCGTGTTCACGGTGACGGTGCTCGGATGCGCGCCGGAGGCTGTGTCGTAGCCGCGCGTGCGGTGCATCGTCGCGCCGAGCTGCTGGGCGAGATGATCGACTTGCGCCTTGAATTGCATGATGCGCGCGTTGTCGCCCTGCGCGAGCGCCTGCAGGAAGTCGCCGACCTGCTCCATCTGCACCCACAGGTTCGCACGCAGCATGATGAGGTCGTCGAGACGGTTGCCGAGGATGCGGCCGTAGGAGGAGATGACGGCGTTGCGATGCGTTTCGTCGAGCTTCGAGAAGATCCAGGCGAGGTCGCGCGCCGGATCGTTGATCTGCATCGCCTGCCAGTTCGTGATCGTCGTGATCGTCGAACCGGAGAAGATGAAATCGCCGTCGGCGTAGCCGCCGTGCACCGGGCACGTCATGAACGACCACAGGCCTTCGGTTTCGAGGATGCGCGTCCAGCTGTCGGTGATCTCGCCGGGCACATGGCCGGCCTGACGCAGCCGCTTGATCCACGATGTCAGCTGTGCGCGGATCTGGCCGGTCGTGTACGAGGGATAGCCGGATTCGGTGAGGAAGGTCGGGCGCAGCCGGTGCACGGCGCCGATCGCCGTGCCCACCGACGCACAGTCGTCGAGCGTGAGCAGTTCGAGCGAACGGGCGACGCCCTCCGGATGGGAGGTGACGAGCACCGACGCGCGCTCGGGGTCGTCACCGCCCGGCTGGAACGCGACGACGCGGTCGGTGGAGAAGCCAAGGCCGGCGAGTTCGCGCGCGCGTTCGACGACCTGCGCCGCGCGCACGCGGCCGGCGAGACGACGCTTGCCCGCCGCGCCGTCGGTCGCATAGACATTGTAGAGATGGCCGCGCAGATCCTGCACGACGGCCTGGTCGATGCCGGCCTGCGCATCCGTGTCGTTCTCCTGTTCGCTGGCGCGCACGCCGACGACGGCCGCATCCGGCATCGCCGCCGAGGCCAAGGCCGCCAACATCAGATTGCTTCGTTCACTCACAGCGGCCATTTTTCCATGCGGAGCGTACAAGCCGACGCACAAACACAAGCATTGCAACGTTCCGCGGGCGTCCGTCGCCACACGGCGGCAGAGGACCGACCGGCCCCGTGGCACAATGGTCGGCATGCAGGCATCAGCGCAGGAGATTCTCGACGGACTCGACGACGCGCAGCGGCGCGCCGCGACGAGCGTGGAGGGGCCGGTCCGCATCATCGCATGCGCCGGCGCCGGCAAGACGCGCACGATCACACGGCGCATCGCCTACGCGTGCGCGACGGGTGCATGGCGTGCCGGCGCGACGCTCGCCGTGACGTTCTCGGTCAAGGCGGCGAACGAGATGCGAGAACGGATCGCGGCGCTCGGCGTCGACGGCGTGCACGTCGCGACCTTCCATTCGGCCGCGCTCGCGCAGCTGCGCGAAGTGTGGAACGAACTGTGCGAGGGGCCGTTCCCGCAGCTCGCCGAACGCCGCACCGACCTCGTCGCGCAGGCATTTGTGCGCGCGCTCAACCGCGAGCCGGAACGACGAGCCGCGCTCGACGTCGAACGTGAAATCGACTGGTGCAAGGTCTCGCTGATCGCACCCGACGACTACGAACGTGTCTGCGCGGCGACGCGACGCGAGCCGCCCGCGCAGCTCGACGCGCGCCGCTTCGCCGACGTCTACGGGCAGTACGAACTCGAGAAGACGGCGCGCCTGCAGATCGACTTCAACGACATCCTGCTCATGTGCGCGCATGTGCTCGACGCCTTCCCCGAGACGGCCGCGCACATCCGCGAACGCATCGGATGGCTCACCGTCGACGAATACCAGGACGTGTCGCCGCTGCAGCACCGGCTGCTGCGCGGATGGCTCGGCGGCAACCGCGACATCTGCGTCGTCGGCGACCCGGCGCAGACGATCTACTCGTTCGCGGGCGCGACGAGCTACTATCTCGACGATTTCGAACGCGAGTTCGCGCCACTCGCCGCGAACATCGAACTGAGCCGCGACTACCGTTCGACGCCTCCGGTCATCGCGCTCGCGAACCGTGTGCTCTCGCGTTCGCCGGAGCGCGACGACTATCTGCGGCTGCGCGCCGTGCGTGACGGCGGCCCGCGCGTGACGAGTGCGATCTACGGCACCGATGCCGAGGAGGCGCGCGCCGTTGCCGCGGCAATCCGCGGCATCGTCGCGCAAGGCGGACGCGCCGCCGACTGCGCAGTGCTCACGCGCATCAACGGCCAGCAGGCGCCTTTCGTGCGCGCGCTGCGCGAGGTCGGCGTGGCATATCAGGTGCGCCGCGACGCCGGCTGGCAGCAGTCGGCGATCGCGGAGGCGCCGCCGGCCGACGCGTCCGCGATCGACGACGCGGCCGGCGCGCGCAGCGGCAGGGCGACGGTGAGCACGATTCACGCGTCGAAGGGTCTCGAATTCAAGCACGTATTCCTCGTCGGGCTGTCCGACGGGTTGATGCCGTTCCATGCCTCCGACGATCCGACGACGCTCGAGGAGGAGCGCCGTGTGCTCTATGTGGGCGTGACGCGCGCCGAGGACGCGCTCCATCTGTCCTATGCGCGCCGCATGAACGAGGAAAGCGGCTTCGTCAGGGACGTAAGCCGCTTCCTTCGCTGAAGATCCGCTGTCAGCCGGTGCTACTGCGCGTCGCCATCGGCGGGATGGTCGTCGGCGTTCGTGTCGCCGGCGGAGGTGTCGGTGCCGGTGTCGTTTGCGTCGTCGGCATCGGCGGTGTCATCGGTGTCGTCAAGCAGACGGCTCAGTTCGGCGTCCCAATCGATGCGCTCGCCCTTCGATGCGCTCGCCTCGGCCGTGTCGGTCTCGTCGGGCAGGTTCGGCAGCAGGTCCGGGTGCCCCCACATCGCGTCGCGCGCCTCGACGCCCTGCTCGGCGGTGATGCGCTCCCACAGCTGCGCGGCCTCGCGCGTGCGCTTCGGACGCAGCTGCAGGCCGAGCAGGTTCTCGAAGGTCAGTTCGGCGGGGCCGCCGACGGCGCGCTCGCGGCGCATCATCTCGCGCAGCTG
This sequence comes from Bifidobacterium sp. AGR2158, assembly GCF_000424225.1. Taxonomy (NCBI): domain Bacteria; kingdom Bacillati; phylum Actinomycetota; class Actinomycetes; order Bifidobacteriales; family Bifidobacteriaceae; genus Bifidobacterium; species Bifidobacterium sp. AGR2158. The sequence continues at coordinate 361,148 of NZ_AUJM01000013.1, read as the reverse complement.
CTCGAGATGCGGCAGATGCGCCATGCCGGAACGCCACACGACGCAGTCGACCCAGCCTTCGACGAGCGCGAGCAGTGTCTCGATCGAATGCATCGTCTCCTTCTGCTCGTCGGTTGTCGTCAGGCCGACGTTCGACAGGTTGACGGCGCCGGAGAGCGACTCCGGGTCGAGCGACGAGGCGCCGCGCAGCTGCTCCTCCATCGCGTCGAGGTCGATCGTGATGCCGCGCGCGTACTTGCCGATGAGCGCGGCGAAGCGCGGCATCAGCCACGGCACCGTCGCGTAGAGGCGCGCATAGGCCTGTTCGCGCAACGCGATGAACTCGGCGACCTCGGCCGCGTCGATCTCGAGCGAGTGCGCGTATTCGTCAACGTTCTGCATGATGAGGCCGCCCGCCGGGTTCTTGAGCAGCGCAATGCCCTGGTCGTAGCTGCCGCGCACCTCCTTCGACATCGCGCCGGCCGCCTGGCCGAGCTGCATCGCGTAGGAGGTGTTGGCGAACAGCTTCATCAGCTGCTTGGGATCCTTCATGCCCTCGGGGATCGGGATCGGTACCGGGCCGGCGAACATGCCGGTGATCTCGCCGTCGAAGGCGTCGCCGAGACGGTCGGAGATGACGGCGCCAAGCGCCTCGTTCATCGAGGCGGCGACCGGCGCGGCGAACTGGGCCCATTGCTCGATCGTGCCCTCGACCCAGCCGGCGCGCGTCAGCGCCTCGGCCTGTGAAGACGGCGGATTGAAATTGGTCGTCGTATCGAGCCACAGATTGACCTCGCTCATCGCGCGGCGCATCGTGTTGCCCTCCTCGGCGGTGACGATCCGTTCGCTGTCGGCGTCGTTCGCCTGCTGGAGCGCGATCGACTTCGCCAGCTTGACGTTGATCGGCCCTTCGGCGATCGTCTGCTGCATCTCGCCGAAGGAGTTGAGGCCGCCGCCGGCGAAGGCCTGCATCATGCCACGAATCTGCGTCGGATCGGGCAGGTCTTCGGGGCTCTGGCTCATCAGCTGCTCGCGGATCTGGTCGGGCAGCGACTCGAGCTGCTTCCACGCCATCTCGCCCTGCACGGGGCCGAAGCAGTCGATGAACCATTGGTGCAGCGTGTTCTCATCCATCATGGATTCCCTTCATGACTTGTCTGGTCGATTCGTTTTTCTATCTGTCTCAATACGCGACACGCCGAAATAATTCCGCCGCGGCCATAGTATGGAAGGCATGTCGCACATGCAGTTGCCCAATCAGCCGAACCCCGCGCAGGACGTCGCACGCCCCGGACCGTTCCGCCGCCTCGCCGCGCATTGGCGGGGCCGTCCCTTCGGTTTCCTCGTCGGCGCGCTCGCCGTGCTGCTCGGCGTCGTGATTCTGCTGATGCCGAGCGCCTACGTCGTCGAGACGCCCGGGCCGACGCAGGACGTGCTCGGCGAAAACGGCGGCCGGAAGGTCATCGATGTCTCGGGCGTGAAGACCCACAAGGATTCGGGCAAACTGCTGCTCGTCACCGTCAACGCCGCCGGCGTGCCCGGATACCCGGTCTCGAACGCCGAGGCGCTGTGGGGATGGGCCGACCCCCACATGCTCGTCATGCCGCAGGAGGCGGTCTTCCCGCCCGGACAGACGAGCGAGGAGTACGAGCATGAATCGCAGCAGGAGATGACCTCCTCGCAGGATGCGGCCGCCACCGCCGGTCTCGACTACGCCAAGAAGCTCGGCGTCGACGTCAAGGGCGCGAAGGTGACGATGCACGTCGACGACATCGGCGGCCCGTCGGCCGGCATGATGTACGCGCTCGGCCTCGTCGACATGCTCACGCCGGTCGAGGAGTCGGCGTCGACGACGATCGCGGGCACCGGCACGATCGACGACAAGGGCAAGGTTGGCGCGATCGGCGGCATCGATCTCAAGATGCTCGGCGCGAAGCGCGACGGCGCCACATGGTTCCTCGCGCCGTCCGCCAACTGCGACGAGGTCATCGGGCATGTGCCCGAAGGACTGCGCGACGTCAAGGTCTCGACGCTCGACGACGCGTACCGCGCACTCGTCGCGATCGGCGAAGGCAAGGGCGACTCGCTGCCGCGCTGCACGGTCGACTGACGGTCACGGCGCGCCGATCGCCCACGTCGTGCCGCCTAAGCGCGCGAACGGGCGTGTTCGCTGGTGTTGCTATATTGACGAACGTGAATCAAACGGCATCTGAGAAAGCTGAGGAGTTCGGCTTCCGCACAGGGGACCTGGTCCAGGAATGGCTCTGGGACGACGATGTGGATGACACGATCCGCGAGAATATCGAGACGTTGACCGGTGAGGAGCTGGTGGACGAGGAATACGATTCCGCCGTCGACGGCGCGATCATCTGGTGGCGCGACGGCGACGACGAGGACGGCCTGTCGGATACGATCATGGACGCCTACGCCGTGCTCGGCCAGGACGGCCCGCTGTGGGTGCTCACGCCGAAACCGGGACGCGATGGGGCGCCGGGGGCGAACACCGTGCAGAACGCGTCGAAGACGGCCGGCATGAACGCGTCGACGCCGCTGACCGTCGGCGACGACTGGAACGGCATCAGGCTGCGCGCCTTCGGCAAGAGTTCGAACCGCTGACATCAATCGCCGCCGGCGATCCCCAAGAAGGGACGCCGGCGGCGATCACATATCGGCACGCCGTCACAGCAGGCACGCGCACAGCTGCATCATGACGGCGCAGACGAAGACGATTGTCATCGCGAAGGTGCGCGGGAACCGTTCGCGCAGGATAGCGAAGGCGACGGCGAACGCGAAGGCGAGCGCGATGAGGCCGAGCGTCACCCAGCGGATGACGGCGTGCGCCGGATCGATGACGCCGAACAGCGTGAGCATGACCGGGATGAGCATGCCGGCCGACAGCACGAGCATGACGAGCGCGACGATCATGTCGGCGCGTTTCGCCGCGGGCGTGGGATGCGGGCAGCGCGCCCGTTCCTCCTCGAGCGCGTGCGTCAGTTCGGTGATGCGACGGTCGTCGTCGACCGCGCGCCAATGCACTTCCTGCTCGAGTCGGCGCACTTCGAGGTCGAGCGCGTCGACGCGCTCGGCGAGCTCCTCGTCGCGCCGTGAGGTTCCGGGCAGCAACGTCTGCAACGCCTTCAACGGGTTCGTCCATACATCCAATGGGGTGTTCATGGCTCATGATTATAGGGAGGGCGACAGGGGCAGGACGGCGTTCCCTCGCACAGCTGAGTGCGGCGCCCACGGTGACGGCGACGCGGGCACCGTATGCAGTACGGCAGCGCATACGCGGTTTGGACACGGTTTGGACACGAATTGCAGGAACGTCGAATCAACAAGCATATGAACGCTGTGCCGGCAACGCATATGCACATCGGCTCAAACGCCTGCTGCCGTAACGAAAACGCCCCGCCGCGAGCCGATCTCGCAACGGGGCTGTGCGGTGGGCGATGAGGGACTCGAACCCCCGACATCCACCGTGTAAAGGTGGCGCTCTAACCAACTGAGCTAATCGCCCGCGGGGAACCACTGTACAACGACGGGTGAAGAAAGCGGCACGCGGGCGGGTGTCGCGCGCTATGTACGGCGTCGTCCGCCGTGCGCGCGTCTCAAACATCACGTAATCTAGGCACTGGTACGAAATCGCGAGGAGGACAGACGATGGCGCAAGAACGCGAAGCGACGGGCGGCACGGCGAATATCGAGCGCGTGGGCAAACGCAAGAAGGGCTACGATGTGCGTCAGGTGGACGCCTTCCTTGAGCAGGCGCACGCCCTGTACGAGCAGGACGGCGTCGAACTCAAACGCAGCGACATCCAGGACGCGTCCTTCGACATCGTCAAGGGCGGCTATGCGATCCCGCAGGTCGACGCGACGCTCGAACGGCTCGCGAAGGCCGTCAGCGACAAGGACACCTCCTATGAGATCGCCGAACTCGGACGCGTCGCATGGAAGGCGCAGGTCGAGGCGCTCTACCATCAGCTCGAGGCACACGCGGAGCGCGCCGAGGGCGAACGGTTCGCGTCGGGGGAGGCCAAGCGCCCGTCCTACGACCGCAAGCAGGTGGATAGGCTCATCGACCGCATCATCGATCAGGCCGGAGATGAGCTCGACCGCATCAGCTCGGACGCCGAGGCCGCCTATGACGACGGCGCGAAGCTGACGGCGCAGTCGGTCTCCGACGTCATGTTCACGCAGCGCAAAGGCAAGCGCGGCTACGACGAACGTCAGGTCGACTACTATCTCAATGCTTGCGCCGACCTGCTCGGCCGTCTCGAGTCCTATGCGCGCGTCTCCACCTACGCCGAACGCCGTCCGGCCGCCGCGCCGACGTCGTCCGCGCCGGCCGTCGCGCCGCTCATCCCCGACCATGCGGCCGCGCCGCGCACGACGGCCTCGCACATGCAGCCGACTGTCGTACAGCCGGCGCTCTCCCAGCCGAACGCCGTGCAGCCGGTGGAATCGCTCGCGCCCGAACAGTCCTTCGACGAGCTGCACAAGGCCGAACAGGCGATCTTCACGCCGACGACGCCGACTGCCTCGCCGGTGACGCCGGCCTCGGCGACGGCCGCCACGACGATCCCGGTCAGCGACGACGTCGCCGAGGCCGCAGCGGCCGCAGGCGCGACCGTCGCCGCGACCGCAGCACAGCACAACGATGAAGCGCGCGACCTGACGCAGACGCAGTCCTTCGGCCTGCCGCTCGCGCCGCATGAGACGGCGGCCACGTCGCACGGGTCCTCGTCGGTCGCGCGCGCCCATACACTGTCCGACATCAAGCCGATCACGCCGGCGCCGCGCACGATCCCCGAACACGAACGGGTGACGCCGACGCCGCCGGCCGTTCCCGACGACCTCAACGCCGTGCCGATGGTGACCGCTGTGTCCGACGAGACGACGATCACCTTCGGCGACACGCATCAGCCGGCGCTCGATTCGCCGTCGCTCGCCGCGCTCGCATCGCTTGCGAAGAGCACCGAGACGCTGCCCGAGGAGCCGAAGCAGCCGTCGGCGATGACGACGTCGAGCGGACTGTCGGTGCCGACGCTCGCGAACGTGACGATCCCGGACCTGCCGGTGCGCCGCCCGATGGACGCGGCCGCCGCGTCGTCGTCTACTGCATCCATTTCGGCGTCTGCATCGACGTCCGCCGCGTCCAACGCCGGCCACGATACGCAGTTCGTGCCGCCGGACACGATGAACGTCGAGATCCCGGATCTCGAATTCCCGACCTTCTCGACCGACGGCCCGCTCGTGACCGGCGACACGGACAGGGACGGGCGCTGAGATGACGGAGGAACACATCACGACGCCGTACGACAGCGGCGTGTATGAGGACGCTGCCCCGCGCAGCGTCGTCGTCCTCGGCTCGACCGGATCAATCGGCACGCAGGGCCTCGACGTCATCGCACGCCACCCCGAACACTTCACCGTCACCGCGCTGGCCGCGGGCGGCGCCCACGTCGACCTGCTCGCCGAGCAGGCCGTGCGCTTCGCCGTGCCCGACGTCGTCGTCGCCGATCCCGAGGCCGCGCGTCCGCTGCGCGAGGCGCTCGACGAACGCGGCGCGCACGACGTGCACGTGCACGCCGGACTCGACGAGGTCGATGCCATCGCCGGCAGTGGCGCCGACGTCGTACTCAACGGCATCACCGGATCGATCGGCCTGACGCCGTCGATTGCGGCGCTCAAGGCCGGTTCGCAGCTCGCGCTCGCGAACAAGGAATCGGTCGTCGCCGGCGGCCATCTGCTCTTCGACGCGCAGACGCGCCCCGACCAGATCAACCCGGTCGACTCCGAACATTCGGCGATCTGGCAGTCGCTGCGCTCCGGCACGCACGCCGAGGTATCGCGCCTCGTCGTGACAGCGTCCGGCGGGCCGTTCCGCGGTTGGACACGCGAACAGATGAAGGACATCACGCCCGAGCAGGCGCTCAACCATCCGACGTGGCATATGGGGCCGGTCGTCACGATCAACTCGTCGACGCTGATGAACAAGGGACTTGAGGTCATCGAGGCGAGTCGTCTGTTTGATGTGCCGCCCGAACGCATCGTCGTCACCGTGCATCCGCAGTCGATCGTCCATTCGATGGTCGAATTCCGCGACGGCGCGACGATCGCGCAGGCCTCGCCGCCCGACATGCGCCTGCCGATCGCGCTCGGCCTGTCCGCGCCCGAACGCCTCGGCGGCGTCGCCGCCGCATGCGACTGGGCGGCGGCCAGCTGGACCTTCGAGCCGCTCGACGACGAGGCGTTCCCGGCCGTCGACCTCGCGCGGCGTTGCCTGAACGCTTCGCAGAAGCATACGGCCGTGCTCAACGCGGCGAACGAGCAGGCCGTGCATGCGTTCCTCGACCGCCGGCTGCCGTATCTGGGCATCGTCGACACCGTTGAGCGCGTGATCGATGCGATGGACGGCGAGCTGCGCGACACCCCGCGCTTCACGTCGGTCGACGACATGCTCGCCTGCGAACGCGAGGCGCGCGCACGCGCCGACGCGATCATCGCCAAGCGCTGAACATCGCCCTCGCCGGGCGGTGACGCGCTGGTGTATCCTGTGATGGATTCCGCCGCCCGTGCAAGGCGGCGCAGCCACCGTGATGGTTGTCTGACGAACGAATGGATGGATGGATTGACGATGGACAAACCGTTCCGCAAGACCGGAGAACAGGCGATCAGCGAAAGCCCGCTGCACCCGAGACGCCAGTCGCGTCGCATCATGGTCGGCCCCGTGCCGGTCGGCGGGGGCGCCCCGATTTCGGTGCAGTCGATGACGAACACGAAGACCGCCGACGTCGGCGCGACGCTGCAGCAGATCGCCGAACTGACGGCCGCCGGATGCGACATCGTGCGCGTCGCCGTGCCGACGCAGGAGGACGCCGATGCGCTGCCGAAGATCGTCGCGAAATCGCCGATCCCGGTCATCGCCGACATCCATTTCCAAAGCAACTACGTGTTCGAGGCGATTGACGCCGGCTGCGCGGCCGTGCGCGTCAACCCCGGCAACATCCGCAAGTTCGACGAGGTCGGACCGGCGATCTGCAAGGCGGCGACCGATGCGGGCATCTCGCTGCGCATCGGCGTCAACGCCGGCTCGCTCGACAAGACGCTCTACGAACGCTACGGCGGCCCGACCCCCGAGGCGCTCGTCGCCTCCGCGCTCAAGGAGGCGCGCATGTTCGAGGACGTCGGCTTCCATGACTTCAAAATCTCGGTCAAGCACCACGACCCGGTCACGATGGTCGAGACCTACCGGCTGCTCGCGCAGCAGGGCGACTGGCCGCTGCATCTGGGCGTCACCGAGGCCGGACCGGCGTGGCAGGGCACAATCAAATCGTGCATCGCTTTCGGCGCGCTGCTCGCCGAAGGCATCGGCGACACAATCCGCGTCTCGCTGTCCGCGCCGCCGGTCGAGGAGGTCAAGGTCGGCTGCAAGATCCTCGAGTATCTGGGATTGCGGGCGCGCAAATTCGACATCATCAGCTGCCCGAGCTGCGGACGCGCGCAGGTCGACGTCATCCAGCTCGCGAACGCCGTCACCGAAGGACTCAAGGACATCACGGCGCCGATCCGCGTCGCCGTCATGGGCTGCATCGTCAACGGCCCCGGTGAGGCGCGCGAAGCCGATTTGGGCGTCGCCTCCGGCAACGGCAAGGGACAGATCTTCATCAAGGGCAAGGTCATCGAGACGGTTCCCGAGGACCGGATTGTTGAGACACTGCTCAAGCACGCGAACGCCATCGCCGAGCAGATGCAGGCCGACGGCGTCGACACGACCGCCGGGACCGGCCCTGTCGTCATCCCGGTCGTCCATGAAGGACACGGCGAAAGCCAGAACGAAAACCACGCGTGAACGGAAAGGACGGTGACGTGACGGACAGCACCCAGCGCACCGAAGGCACGACGGCCGCCTTCAGCCGCACGAAGCGGCTCATGATCACGTTGCCGATCTTCATCATCCTGCTCGGCATCCTCGTGACCGTCTCGACGAACACGAGGATCCCGGTCGAGGACACGCCGCGCGCAATGAGCTTCGCGACGCTCACGCCGGACACGACGGTCACTTTCGCCACGAAGGACAAGCTGCCCGGCGCCGACACCTACAAGGTGCGCAAACAGTATCTGACGATTGACGCGAAACGGCCGTCGACCGGCGAGATCCAGAAGATCCGCGTCCTCGTGCGCACACCCGAAGGCGCGCCGTCGAAGGGACTGCCCGGCATGGTGTTCATGCACGGCGCCGGTTACGGCACCTGCGACAACTCCTTCGGCGACATCGCCACGAGCATGGCGTCGGCCGGCTTCGTCACCGCCGTCCTCGACAAGCCGGTATGGTCGACGAGCGACCTCAACCGCGACTATCAGGGCTCCGCCGTCATCTACGACCAGGTCATCGACATCCTGCGCGGCATGGACGCCGTCGACGAACACAAGGTCGGCATCTACGCGACGAGCGAGGCGACATGGATCTCGTCGTATCTGCTCGACATCGACGACGATATCGCCTTCCAGATCCTGCTATCGCCGATGGTGTTCTCACCGCGGCATTCGCTCGCTTTCCTCGCCGTGCAGAACTTCGCGCTCGCCGGCGCGAACGATGGCTACCAGTCGATCGTGCGGCGCGTGTTCTCCTTCGATCTGGCGATGTTCGGCCTCGACAACATCGACATTCGCACGTCGACGCCGAAGGCGTTCTCGATACCGACGATGGTCGCCTACGGCTCGAAGGACGTCATGACGGCGCAAGTGCAGGGATTCAAGGAGATTCTTGCGCTCGCGCACCGCGCCGGCAACTGGGATGTCTCGCTGCGCAGCTATCCGATCGCCAACCATGTGCTGCGTCTCGGCGACGAATCGATGAGCGGCACCCCCTTCGCCGACGATTACGTCGACGACATGGTCGCCTGGGCCGTCGGCACGTCGCGCGGACTCACACAGACAAGCGAACGCATCGCCGGCACGCCACTCTACCAGTCGATCCCGGTGCCGCGCGGCCTGCACGCCCACCGCGTCATGACCGTCTACGGCACGATCGTGCTGGCACTGATGGCCATCATGATGCTCGTCTCGCTCATCGTCTCATGCATTGCGCTCGTCATGCACATCCGCAACCGCAGCAAGGGGCTCGGCCCCGCGCTCGGCTTCCGCGCACGCTTCGGCGGTGCGCTGCTCATGCTCACGATCGTGACGCTCGTCGCGCTGTTCGTGTTCCTCGGCGGCTTCGGCGAAGTCGTCATCGCCGTCGTGCACATGGCGTGGGGCAGCGCCCCGCCCGACGACAGCGGCATGATGTACTGGAGCTGGCCGTTCATTCAGATCGTGTGCATCGTGCTGCTGTGGGCGTGGTCGCGCGTGTTCACCGGCATCATCGAGGAGCTGTCCATGCGCGGCGTGCTGCAGTGGCCGATGCGCCGCGGTGCGCTCAGGCAGATCATGAGCGGCGCGCAGCCGGTCGTCGCCGAGCGACGTCTCGGACGCATGCTCTTCTGGACGCTCTCCTTCACGATGCTGCTCATCCTGCTGAGCTTCTCGTTCTGGGGCCTGTTCCTGTTCTGACGGCGGCCGCCGAAGCACGATGAAGGAAAACGACGGCGCGCACAACGATGAAAGCAACGAAAGGAGCGGCGCGTGGCGCTGTACCGTGACGAAGGCGTCGTGCTGAAAACGACGAAACTCGGCGAGGCCGACCGCATCATCACGCTGTTCACGCGCGGCCACGGCAAGGTTCGCGCCGTCGCCAAAGGCGTGCGCCGCACGAAATCGCGCTTCGGCGGTCGCGTCGAGCCGTTCATGCGCGTCGACCTGCTGCTGGGGGAGGGACGCACTTTCGACACAATCAGCCAGGCCGAGTCGATCGCTGCGTACGCCGGCGCGATTGGCGCCGACTACGAGGCGTACCGCGCCGCGAACGTCATCGTCGAAACGCTCAACGATTTGATCACGAGCGAACACGAGCCGGCGCCGGCGCAGTACCGGCTGCTCGTCGGCGCGCTCAACGCGCTCGCCGGCAAACGGCACGACGCGCAGATGATCGCCGAATCCTATGTGCTGCGCGCACTCGCGCTCGCCGGCTGGCGTCAGCGGCTCGACTCGTGCGTCGTGTGCGGACGCACCGACCAGCTCACGCATCTGTCGGCGGCCGCCGGCGGCGTCATGTGCGAGGCCGACCATACGCCCGAGGCGAAACCGGTGGATGCGTTGACGCTCACGCGGCTCAGGGCGCTCGCCGACGGCGACTGGGCGAGGCTCGACGGCTCGCAGCTCGACCCGCGCACGGCGCGCGCCGTCGAGGAATGGGCGCAGTACTATCTCGAACGGCCGATACGTTCGATGCGCTTGCTAGATTGAAGACATGGCATTTGAAGGCGTCGATTACAAGTCACTGAACATTCCGGCAGCACCGTTCTCCGATCCGACGATCATTCCGGACTTCCCCAAGAACAAGGTCCCGCGGCACATCGGCGTCATCATGGACGGCAACGGACGGTGGGCGCAGCAGCGCGGCCTCATCCGCACCGAAGGCCACCAGGCCGCCGAGCCGGTCGTCTTCGACACGATCGCCGGCGCGATCGAAGCGGGGGTGCGCTATCTGAGCCTGTACACCTTCTCCACCGAGAACTGGAAGCGCTCGCCGCAGGAGGTGCGCTTCCTGATGGGCTTCTCGCGCGACATCATCCGCCGCCGTGTCGCGCAGATGGATGAGTGGGGCGTGCGCGTACGCTGGTCGGGACGCCGCCCGAAGCTGTGGAAGTCGGTCATCGACGAACTCGAATCGGCGATGGAACGCACAAAGCACAACAACGTCATTGACGTCGTCTTCTGCATCAACTACGGCGGGCGCGCCGAAATCGCCGATGCCGCTGCCGCGATCGCGCGCGAGGTGCGCGAGGGCCGCATCAAGGGTGACCGCGTCACCGAGAAGATGATCGCCGAGCATCTGTACAACCCGGACATCCCCGACTGCGACCTCGTCATCCGCACCTCCGGCGAGCAGCGCACGAGCAACTTCCTGCCGTGGGAGGCCGCTTACGCCGAACTCGACTTCGTGCCCGAGCTGTTCCCCGACTGCGGCCGCGAGGTGCTGTGGGGGTCGATCGACCGGTACATTCACCGCGACCGTCGCTTCGGCGGCGTCAAGCAGGCCTAAGGCGGATTGACGCTCAGCCGAGCGAGGCGATGAAGCCGGCGATCACGTCGGTGAAACGGCGCACGAAAGCGTCGCCGTCGACGCCGAGGGCGACATGCGTCGCCTTCGCGTCGTCGAGCGCCGCGCGCGGGTCGCCGATTGTGCGACCGCGCACGCCGACGCCGTCGCCGGTGCGCGTTTCGACGATCATCGGCAGTTCGAAGGTCGTCACGATCGTCGGGTCGAGCGCGACGGCCGCCGCGAGCGGATCGTGCAGCGGCATGCCGGCGGCGAAGATCGGGTCGCTCGCGCGGTTCGCACGGATCGAGAAATTCGCGAGGCTCGCGAGCAGGAACGCGACATGGCGTCTGCTGCACGCGGTGCCCGCAGTGCTGACATTGCGGCCGCCATTGTTGCTGTCATGGTCATTGTTGACGCCGTTGTCGTTGACATCGGTAATCCATCGTGCGACGTCGGCGGGGCCGAGCAGGCAGCGGTGCGTGACGTCGAGGCCGACCATCGTCGTGTCGGCGCGCGCACGCAGCACGCGGTCGGCCGCCTCGGGATCCTGCAGCACGTTCGTCTCGCATACGAGGTCGTAGCAGTTGCCCTCCTGCGTGAGCGCGCCGCCCATGAACACGATCCGCGCGCGGCGCACAGCGGCCGGGTCGGCGCGCAGCGCGACGTCGACGTCGGTGAGCGGACCGGTCGCGACGATCGTCAGGTTGCGGCCGTAACGGCGTGCGGCGTCGACGATGAGCCGCGCGCCGTCGGTCATCGTCGAGCAGTTCTCGTCGGGAAAACCGAGTTTCTGCGGCATCGCGAGTTCGGAACGTGTGAAGAACTCGGGGATCGTCGGCAGTTCGGCGTGCGGATCGCCGACCGGGTAGCCGCCGACCGAGATCGCATGACCCTGCCGGATGTTGTTCTTCACATCAGCCATCGACAGCGTGACGATGCCGTCCTTGTCCGAGGCGATGACGCGGCCCGGACGCGGCTTGGGCGTCGCCGACGTGCCGATGCGCAGGTCGGCGAGCCCGTTACGGCCGTGGAAGCGCGCGCAGCCGGCGTCGGCGACGAACAGCGGCGCCCACGACGGGTGGCGTGCGCCGTCGGCCACCGGCACGTCGGCGTGGCCGAGCATGTCGAGCACGGTGCGCGTGTTGCGCGCCGCCTGCTGCTGCAGCACGTTGCCGTAGGTCGCGCTGACGCCGACGATATGCGCGCCGGATGCGATCAGATAGGCGAGCGCGAGCGCATCGTCGACGCCGGTGTCCATGCTCAGGACGAGATGCGGTGAATCAGTCATACGGTCATTGTTTCACGAATGGTTTCACTGCGCGTGCTATGCGCTGCGAGTAATCGCGGCGGCCTATCGGGTGTTCTTCGAGGCCGCGGTCTTTGCGGCGGTCGCGAGGAATTCGTCGGTCGCGAGCTCGCGCGAGCGCGGCGCGTCGTGCACGACCTGCCCGTTCGCGTCGGCGTAGGCGTCGGACGAGGCGAGGAAGTCGAAGTAGCGTTGTGTGCCGTCGTAGTCGATCGAGCCGAGGACGAAGTCGCCGTCGTCGATGCGTTCGCGGTCACCCCAGTACTGCCCGTCGACGATCGTCTTCATCGATTCGGTGACGAAGGCCTCGTCGAGGTTCGCCTCGGGCGCGTCGTGCACGAGGATCGAGGCGGCTTCCTCGCTGTGGTCGTAGGCGTAGCGGTAGCCGCGCTGCGTCGCCTGCACGAATGCGCGCACGAGGTCGGGGTCGTCGTCGATGAGTCGGTCGCTCGTGATGATGCCGATCGAGTCGGCGTTGCCGGGCACGCCGTAGTCGGGTTCGGTGAAGCAGCGCAGTTCGGGGCCGTTCATCTTCGCCTGCACGCCCTCCCATGTGGCGTAGAAGCCGCCGAAGTCGGCGCGTCCGGACGCGAGCGTCTGGAACGTCGATGTGCCGACCGTGACCTTGTCGAAGTCGCCTTTGCCGCCGTCCGTTTCGATCATGCGGCGGATGACGGCGTCCGATTCGCTTGAGCCGAAGGTCGCGAAGGTCCTGCCGTCGAAGTCGCGCGGCCGTTGGATCGCCGTGTTCGATGCGAGCGCGCACCAGATCGCGCTCGTCTTCTGCTGCACCTGCATGACCTGCTTGAGGCGCGCGCCCTTCGTCGCGTAGACGCCGACGTTCGTCAGGTTCGACAGCGCGAAGTCGGCGACGCCGTTGTTGACGGCCTGTTCGGCGCCGGATTGGGCGACGGCGACGATGTCGACGTCGAGGCCGGCGTCGCGATAGTAGCCTTTGTTGCGGGCGACGTAGACGCCGATGTGGTTCGTGTCGGGCGCCCACGACAGCATGAACGTGACGTGGCGCAGCCCATCGGCGGCCGGCGCGCCACCGCATGCGGCGGCGGCGAGGATTGAGCATAGCGCGGCCGCGGCGGCGGCGACGCGCGCAAGGAATCGGCGAAAAGTCATGAGATCTCCTGATGAATTGATGAATGATGGCGAAAGAATGAATGATTGCATGAACGATGATGTTCGCTTGCGATGGGTCGTCGTCGAATGCGCGGAAAATCAGCGCGCGTTACTGCGCGACTTACTGCGCGTCGGGGTCCTCGTCGTCGCCGGGCGCGCCGATCGTGAGTCGTTCGACGATGTGCACGGAGAGCAGCAGCAGCGCGGTCATGACGATGATGACGAAGGTCGCCGCGAAGATGAGCGGCGTCTGGAACGAGTTGTAGGCGGCCTGCAGCCAGATGCCGAGACCGCGGCGCGCGCCGAGGTATTCTGCGGTCGCAGCCGTCGCGAAGACGTAGGCGGCGGCGACACGCACGCCGCCGAAGATCTGCCGCGCCGCGACGCGCAGATCGACGTGGAAGAGCGCCCATGCGCGCGACGCGCCGCACGTCGTCGCGACGTCGTCGTAGAACGACGGCACCGCCTCAAGGCCGCGCATCGTCTGCACGACGATCGGGAAGACCGCGAAGACGGCGACGATGACGACCTTGCCGAGCGGCTCGAAACCGAACCAGATGAGGAACAGCGGGGCGATCGAGATGAGCGGCAGCGTCTGCGCGGCGGCGAGGAGCGGGAACAGCGCCGCGTACGCCGTGCGCGAGCAGTGGATGCCGACGCCGAGCAGCACGCCGACGAGACAGGCGATCAGGAAACCGCACACGCCTTCGGCGAAGGTGACGACGCTCGCCGGCCACAGCGTGGGCCATGCGCGCACCGTCGCGACGACGATCTGGCTCGGTGAGGCGATCATCGTGACCGGGGGATGGGTGACGTTGACCCAGATCTGCCAGATCGCGAGGATCGCCACCACGACGGCCGCCGTAGGCCAGTGCCTGCGCAGTGCGCGCATGATCGACGACTCATGTTGAGGAGACGCTTGCTGAGGAGATGCTTGCTGAAGAGGGGAGCGGGATGCGCGCGGGTGGCTCGAAGAAGTCATCTGCACCTTGCTTTCTGCGCGCCGTGCGCGCTGGAAGGTCGCCGGCTTGCCGCGGCAAGGTGAGGAGTCCGCCGCCGAACGACCAGAAAAACGTCATGTCGAAGCCGCGCGTCGGCGCGGCCGACCAACCAGTGTAGTCCACGGGGTGGGCATCGGCGTGGACATCGGCACGATCATCGCTGTGGGCGGCATCGGAATTATCCGCGCCGCAATTATCGTGGAGCATATGACGACGATGAAGCAGATCGCACAGCGCGTCGGGGTCTCGGTCTCCACGGTCTCGCTCGTGCTCAACGGCAGGGACAACGGGCGCGTCAAGCCGCAGATCGCGCAGCGCGTGCGCGAGGCGGCCAATGAGATGGGCTATCAGCCGAACGCGCTCGCGCGCTCGCTACGCACGAGCCGCACGCACATCGTCGGGTTCATCAGCGTCGAGGTCGCGACGACGCCGTACGCGGGTGGCATGATTCAGGGCGCGCAGGACGCGCTCAGCGCGCTCGGCTACGTGCTGCTCACCGTCAACGGCGACGACGCGCAGGCGATCGACGACGAGGTCGGCGCGCTCAGGCGCTATGGCGTCGACGGCTTCCTCTATTCGGCGATGTCGAACCGCGTCGTCGACGTGCCGAAATCGCTGCGGCGATTCCCGCTCGTGCTCGTCGACGCGACTGACGCCGAAGGGCGCCTCGCGTCGATCGAGCCTGACGAGACGCGCATCGGCTACGACGCTACGACGCGGCTCATCGAGGCCGGCTGCCGGCGTATTGCCTACATCGGCTGCACCGAGCCGATGGTCGCGCAGGACGGACGGCTCGAAGGCTACCGACAGGCGCTCATCGACCACGGCATCGACGTCGACGAACGGCTGCGCCGCGACGTGCTCAACAACGGGCCCGCGTTGCGCGCCGTCGAGGAACTGTTCGACTCCGAACGGCCCGACGGCTTCTTCTGCTTCAACGACGCGCGCGCCTGGTACGTCTACGAGGCCGCCGCACGCCGTGGGCTGCGCATCGGCGACGATATTTCGGTCGTCGGCGTTGACAACCACCGCGTCTTCGCCGAGACACTTGAGCCGCAGCTGACGACAATCGAGCTGCCGCACTACGAGATGGGATACTGGGCCGCGAACCGCCTCGTCGCGGACATCGAGGGGCGCGCGATCAACGAGGCGGCGTGGCCGCGCACGACGGCCGTCATGCCGCTGCTTGACACGCCGTCGCCGGCGAAGGTGCACTGCACGCTCATCGAGAAGGCGTCGGTGCACGCGGCTCGATGACGGTCGCGGCACGGCGGGCGATGACGGTCGCGGCACGCTGAGCGGCGGCGGCTGCGACACGCCGGGGAGGGCGACGTCGGTGCAGTGTCGATGTCGTTAAAACACGTCAAACGATTGACCTTATGCGCTTCAGTAATTGTGGGTACTTCGTGAAGGATTCGTCAATCGTTTGACGTCAAACGATTGACGAACTATGCTGAAGGGCATCGGGACATCGCGAACGACGTAGTCGACGGGAGGGATGTTCCACACGCCCGCTCCGTACGGGGCGGGTCAGATCCGTCATGCATCCGGCTTTCCCAAGCCCTGACAACGAGGTTCATCATGGCAACATCAACAACCGCGAAGGTGTGGAGGAACCCCTCCTATCTGCAAAGCTCGACCGGCATCTTCCTGTTCTTCTGCTCGTGGGGCATCTGGTGGTCGTTCTTCCAGCGTTGGCTCAACTCGATGGGGCTCAACGGCGCCGAGGTCGGCACGATCTACTCGATCAACTCGCTTGCCACACTCGTGCTCATGTTCTGCTACGGGCTCATCCAGGACAATCTTGGCCTCAAGCGCAGGCTCGTCCTCGTCATCTCGGTCATCGCCGCGCTCGTCGGCCCCTTCGTGCAGTTCGTCTACGCGCCGCTGATGCAGACGAACATGATGGCGGCCGCTTTCGTCGGCTCGATCGTGCTTTCGGCCGGATTCATGGCCGGCTGCTCGCTCATCGAGGCCGTCACCGAACGCTACAGCCGCCGCTTCGGCTTCGAGTATGGCCAGTCGCGCGCCTGGGGCTCCTTCGGCTACGCGATCGTCGCGCTCGTCGCCGGCTTCGTGTTCAACATCAACCCGATGATCAACTTCTGGATCGGCTCCGCATTCGGCCTCGGCATGCTCATCGTGTACCTGACGTGGTACCCGGCCGAGCAGCGCGAGGCGCTCAAGGAGGCCGCCGATCCGGACGCCGCCCCGTCGAACCCGACGCTCAAGGAGATGGCGAAGGTCCTCAAAATGCCAGCACTGTGGGTGCTCATCGTCTTCATGCTGCTGACGAACACGTTCTACACGGTCTTCGACCAGCAGATGTTCCCCACCTACTACGCGTCGCTGTTCCCGAGCGAGGCGACAGGCAACGCCGTCTACGGCACGCTCAACTCGGTGCAGGTGTTCTGCGAGTCGGCGATGATGGGCGTCGTGCCGATCATCATGCGCAAGATCGGCGTGCGCAACGCGCTGCTGCTCGGCTCGACCGTCATGTTCCTGCGCATCGGCCTGTGCGGCATCTTCCACGATCCGGTCGCGATCTCGATCGTCAAGATGTTCCACGCGATCGAAGTGCCGCTGTTCTGCCTGCCGGCCTTCCGCTACTTCACGCTCCACTTCAACCCGAAGCTCTCGGCGACGCTGTACATGGTTGGCTTCCAGATCGCTTCGCAGATCGGCCAGGTCGTCTTCTCGACGCCGCTCGGCATGCTGCACGACCGCATAGGCGACCGCGCGACGTTCCTGACGATCTCCGGCATCGTCCTCGCCGCGACGATCTACGGTTTCTTCGTCATCAAGCGCGACGACGAGCAGGTCGACGGCGACCCGTTCATCCGCGACTCGAAGACCCCGTCGCTGGCCGCCGACGAGTCCGTGCTCAGCGCCGACAGCGAAGACATGTGACGACGCGCGCCTGCATCGCGTATGGCGATGCAGGCCCCTTTCCCCTGATATCAACAACTTGATTTTCGATACGCGGATATTTTCGATACGCAGATAAAGGACCCATCATGACCAACGCAACCTTCACCCCGTCTGCCGCGTCCCCCGCCACGACGCCCGCCGATCCGCTGCTGACGCCGATCGCCGACCACGCCGAGCAGCTCAGGCTCGCCGAAGCCGGCGTCGCCGCGCTCGCCGCGACGCGCAACGACCGCTGGTACCCGAAGTTCCACATCGCCTCGAACGGCGGCTGGATCAACGACCCGAACGGCCTGTGCCGCTACGATGGCCGCTGGCACGTGTTCTACCAGCTGCACCCCTACGGCACGCAGTGGGGTCCGATGCACTGGGGCCACGTCTCCTCGCCGGACATGCTGCACTGGCGGCGCGAGCCGATCGCCTTCGCGCCGAGCCTCGAACAGGAACGCCACGGCGTCTTCTCCGGCTCGGCCGTCATCGGCGACGACGGACGCCCGTGGATCTACTACACCGGCCACCGCTGGGCCAACGGCAAGGACAACACCGGCGGCGACTGGCAGGTGCAGATGCTCGCGCGCCCCGACGACGACGCGATGACGACGTTCACGAAGCAGGGCATGATCATCGACTGCCCGACCGACGAGGTCGACCACCACTTCCGCGACCCGAAGGTGTGGAAGACCGGGGACGTGTGGTACATGACCTTCGGCGTCTCGTCGAAGGAGGGCCGTGGCCAGATGTGGCTCTACACGTCGCCCGACATGGTGCATTGGAGCTTCGAACGCGTGCTGTTCGAGCATCCGGACCCGAATGTCTTCATGCTTGAATGCCCCGATTTCTTCCCGATCCGCGACGCTGACGGCAACGAGAAGTGGGTCATCGGTTTCTCGGCGATGGGCGCGAAGCCCGACGGCTTCATGAACCGCAACGTCAACAACGCCGGCTACATCATCGGCACGTGGCGTCCGGGGGAGGCCTTCCGTCCCGAAACCGAGTTCCGCCTGTGGGACGAGGGGCACAACTTCTACGCGCCGCAGTCCTTCCACGCCGACGGCAGGCAGATCATGCTCGGTTGGATGAGCCCCTTCGTCGCGCCGATCGCGATGGAGGAGGACGGCTGGTGCGGCAACCTCACGCTGCCGCGCGAGATCACGATGGACGCCGACGGCGACCTCGTCACCGCTCCGGTCGAGGAGATGCGCGGCCTGCGCGCCGGCAGCGTCGGCCTTGGCGCGCTCGATCTGGGCGTCAACGAATGCGCGACGGTGCTCGAGGACGACGGCGGCGCCGTCGAGATCGAGATGAGCATCGACCTTGCGCGCACCGACGCAGAACGCGCCGGGCTGCACGTGCACGCGACCGGCGACGGACACTACACGGCGATCGTCTTCGACGCGCAGATCGGCGGCGTCGTCATCGACCGCCAGAACGTCGCCAACGGTGACCGCGGCTACCGCGTCGCGAAATTGTCCGACGCCGAACTCGCCTCCGGCACACTCGACCTGCGCGTCTTCGTCGACCGCGGCTGCGTCGAGGTGTACGTCAACGGCGGCAAGCATGCGATGAGTTCGTACTCGATGCCGTCCGAAGGCGCGCGCGCCGCCGAACTCGTCAGCGAATCCGGCACGACGCATCTGCGCGACCTGACGATGCACACGCTCGCGTCGATCGGTCTTGACTGAATCGAAAATCGACTGTAGCGTCGCCGGATGCATGAATGCGCGGGGCCGGGAACGACACATCGTCGTTCCCGGCCCCGCGCATTGCGCTATGCCCGCGTTCGCTCCGTTCAGTCGTACTGACCGGTCGCGATGATCTCGTCGACGAGCGCCGGCTTCTGCGCCATCTGGCCGCTGAAGCCCGGGCGGATGTCGAGCTTGAGGCTCACGCCGGTGCGGTAGCCCTGCTCGGCGAGCTTCATCGTCGCGTCGCGCACGACGCGCAGCACATCGTCGAGGTCGCCCTCGATGTTCGTGAACATCGCGTTCGTCTCGTTCGGCAGTCCCGAATCACGGATGACGGCGACGGCCTGCGCGACGTATTCGCTCAGTTCGGCGCCGACGCCGCTCGGCGCGATCGCGACGGCGGCGACGGTGTTGATGATCGGCTTGCCGTTT
Organism: Bifidobacterium sp. AGR2158; assembly: GCF_000424225.1. Taxonomy (NCBI): domain Bacteria; kingdom Bacillati; phylum Actinomycetota; class Actinomycetes; order Bifidobacteriales; family Bifidobacteriaceae; genus Bifidobacterium; species Bifidobacterium sp. AGR2158. The sequence continues at coordinate 341,540 of NZ_AUJM01000013.1, read as the reverse complement.
TCGTCGGTCGGCACCTGCTGGCGCTCGGCGTTGCGGTCCGGCGTCGGCGAAGTGGAAGGCTGTGCCGTCTGTGCCATGGATGTCCCTCCTGTTGATTGCAAACTGTTGATTGTGAAGTCGATTCGATTTGATTGATTGCAAAGTCCTTGCAATCAAGATGGCCGGTGCTCAGTGGCGCGCCCAGCCATGGTCCATCGGGCCGGAGCCGGCGCCGAGATCGAGCTGTGCACGCAGCGCGCCGCCCAGGTACGCCTTCGCATGCGCGACGGCGTCGCCGAGCGTGTCGCCGAGCGCGAGCCTCGAGGCGATCGCCGACGACAACGTGCAGCCGGTGCCGTGCGTGTTCGTGTTCGCGATGCGCTCGCCCTCGAACCAGCGCACGTCGCCGCCGGGCCATGCGAGCACGTCGCTCGCGTCGTTCGTACCGTGGCCGCCCTTGACGAGCGCCGCGCAGCCGTAGCGTTCGGCGAGCGTGCGCGCAGCGCGCTCCATCGCGTCGCGGTCGTCGATCGAGTCGCCGATGAGTGTGGACGCCTCCGGGATGTTCGGCGTGATGATTTCGGCGAGCGGGAACAGCTCACGCGTCATCGTGACGACCGATTCGTCGTCGGAGAGCTCAGAGCCGCTCGTCGCGACCATGACCGGGTCGACGACGACGTGCTGTGCGCCGTGCGCGCGCAGTTTCGAGGCGACCGTCTCGATCGCCTCGCGGCCGACGACGACGCCGATCTTGACGGCCGCCGGACGGATGTCGTCGAAGACCGAATCGATCTGTTGGCCGATGAGCGCGGCGTCGACGGACGCGATCGCCTGCACGCCGGTCGTGTTCTGCGCGGTGATGCCGGCGATGACGCATTCGCCGTAGACGTCGTTGGCGAGCATCGTCTTGAGATCGGCGGCGATGCCGGCGCCGCCCGACGAATCGGTCGTCGCAATCGTGAGCACCGCTGGCAGCTCGGTCGGAGTGCCGACCGTCTCCTCGTAGTCGTGGCGCGCGTCGCCGCGTACAGCGGTCCACGCGTCGACGAGACGCTGCGTGGCGACCTCCGGATCGTCAGCCGCGGCGATCGCGGAGACGACAAACCATCCGTCGGCGTAAGTGTCGGCGAGCATCGGCACATCGTCGACGTGCACGCCGCCGCCGACGACGAGCGGGTAGAGGCTCGCGTCGCACAGCGCGTTGATCTGGTCGGCGTCGAGCGTCGCCGCCGACCCGTTGACGCCCGCCTCGGGCTTCGTGGCCGTCGCATGCAGCGGGCCTGCGCCGATGTAGTCGATCGTGCCGGCCGGCAGCGCGTTCGCGGCCTCGACCTGCTCTTTCGTGTTCGCCGACAGGCCGACGATCGCGTCGTTGCCGAGCAGGCGGCGCGCCTCCTCGGGGGAGAGGTCGTCCTGGCCGATGTGGACGCCGTCGACCTTGATGCCGCGGTGACGCGCCTCGATCGCCGCGTCGACACGGTCGTCGATGACGAAGGCGACGCGGTGCTCGAGATGGTGGCCGCGGATCTCCTCGGCGATGTCGGCGGCCATCGACACGATGTCGGCGACATCGGCGTGCTTCGCGCGCAGCTGGACGAAGCTCGCGCCGCCGTCGAGCGCCTTCGAGACGACGTCGAGGAGTGTGCGCCCCTTGCAGTCGTCGGGGCCTACGACGAAGTAGAACCGCAGGTCGAAGGACCTGCGCATGGACGGATACGGGAACACAGCGGTCATCGGTTCGCCTCCAGAATCGTGGACGTCGACACGGTGTCGGCGTCGATTGCCCATAGGGCGTCGAGGAACTCGGACTGGAACGAGCCCGGTCCGTGGGACTCGGTCGCCGCGCGTTCCCCGGCGCGGTCGAACAGCAGGGACGCGGCGAGCGCCGCGACGAGCGGCTCGGCGACGCACAGGTAGGTGGCGGCCACTCCGCCGAGCGCGCAGCCGGCGCCGGTGATCTTTGTCATCATCGCGTCGCCGCCGGGCAGACGGAAGACGCGCTCGCCGTCGGTGACGAGGTCGGTCTCGCCCGAGACGGCGACGGCGCCGAGGCCGTCCTTGTCGTGTGCGCGCAGATGCCTCGCGACGCGCTTGGCGGCGGCGAGCGCGGAGTCGACATCGTCGGTCGATTCGACGCCGGCGGGGCCGTCGGTCACGTCGGAGCCGTCGGACAGGCCCCACAGCGCGTCGAGCGCGATGACCTCGGACGCGTTCGCGCGCACGACCGACGGCGGCACGTCGCGCATCGCCTTGAGGATCGCCGTGCGCGTCGCGCCGAGGCCGGCGGCGACCGGGTCGAGCACCCAGCGGTGGCCGGCGTCGTGCAGCGCGGCCGTGATCTCGCCAAGCGCGTCCTTGTAGAACGGCAGCAGCGTGCCGACGTTGATGTAGGTGGCCCCGCACATCGCCGCGATGTCGATGACGTCGTCGGGCAGATAGCTCATCGCGGCGGTGCCCCCTGAGGCGAGCTGCGCGTTCGCGACGAGGTTGATCGTGACGAAGTTCGTGAAGGACTGCGCGAGCGGCGTGCGTGCGCGCACGTCGAGCACGGATCGGCGGATCGATGCGCGCAGCGCGTCGTCGGCTGCGAGATCGTGATGGTCGGCTGTCGTTGCCTTGCACATATGTTGACTCCCTACGATGGCGTTACCCAAACAGGTTCAAAGGGTCAGGCGTTGCGCCTCTCTCAACTTCCCCGATGGAAGTTCCCCTGCACCTTACGAACGTATCGGCGGCTTGGGACAGGCCGTCGGCGGCGACGGCGTGTCACGATATGACGGTAGGATGCGGACGTTGATGTAAGACCCCAAACCGTTCAAACCAGAAGGTGCATTGTGGCTAATTCCAAACTTGATGAAGTCGTTTCCCTCGCCAAGCGTCGCGGCTTCGTATTCCCGGCAGGCGAAATCTACGGCGGCACGCGTTCGGCGTGGGACTACGGCCCGCTCGGCGTGGCGCTCAAGGACAACATCAAGCGCGAATGGTGGCGCTCGATGGTTGTCACCCGTCCGGACGTCGTCGGCGTCGACACGTCGATCATCCTGCCGTCCGCCGTCTGGGTCGCCTCCGGCCACGTCTCGGTCTTCAACGACCCGCTCATCGAATGCCTCACCTGCCACAAGCGCCACCGCGCAGACAAGCTCGAGGAGTCCTACGCCGAGAAGCACAACGACCAGATGCCGCCGAACGGCCTCAAGGACATCGTGTGCCCCGACTGCGGCACCCGCGGCAATTGGACCGAGCCGCGCGACTTCAACATGATGCTGCGCACCCATCTGGGCCCGGTCGAGGACGACAATTCGCTGCACTATCTGCGTCCGGAGACCGCGCAGGGCATCTTCGTCGACTTCAAGAACGTCATGACGAGCTCGCGTTCGAAGCCGCCGTTCGGCATCGCGAACACCGGCAAGAGCTTCCGCAACGAGATCACGCCGGGCAACTTCATCTTCCGCACGCGCGAGTTCGAGCAGATGGAGATGGAGTTCTTCGTCGAGCCGGGCACCGACGAGGCTTGGCAGCAGTACTGGATCGACGCGCGCACGCAGTGGTACCTCGACCTGGGCGTCAAGCCGGAGAACCTGCGCCACTACGAGCATCCGAAGGAGAAGCTCGCGCACTATTCGAAGCGCACCGTCGACATCGAATACCGCTTCGGCTTCCAGGGTTCCGACTGGGGCGAGCTCGAGGGCATCGCGAACCGCACCGACTTCGATCTCGGCGCACACTCCGAGCACTCCGGCGAGGACCTGAGCTACTTCAACCAGGCGACCGGCGAGAAGTACATCCCGTACGTCATCGAGCCGGCGGCCGGCCTGTCGCGCTCGCTCATGGCCTTCCTCGTCGACGCCTACGACGTCGATGAGGCGCCGAACACGAAGGGCGGCGTCGACAAGCGCACCGTGCTGCGCCTCGACCCGCGCCTGGCCCCGATGAAGGCCGCCGTGCTGCCGCTGAGCAAGAAGCCCGAGCTGCAGAAGATTGCGCAGGACCTCGCATCCGATCTGCGTCTCAACGACTGGATGATCGACTACGACGAGTCTGGTGCGATCGGCCGCCGCTACCGCCGTCAGGACGAGATCGGCACGCCGCTGTGCATCACCGTCGACTTCGACACGCTCGACGATCAGGCCGTGACGATCCGTGAACGCGACACGATGCAGCAGGAGCGCGTCGCGCTCACGCAGGTCGCCGACTACGTGGCCGCGCGCATCAACGACAAGCGCACGCGCGTGCCGATGAAGCCGGTCGAGATGGGCGGCGAGGCATGGCCCGACAGCGTCCACATCGCCCAAGCCGGAGGCTTGTACTGAGTACTCAGCCCGGAGGCTTGTACTACAACGCGCACGGTCGCGGTTGCGGCCGTCCCTCCTCCCGATGCCTGTCGGACCCCGGTCCGGCAGGCATTTTGTCAGGAATCTTTCAGCGCGACGCCCTACAGTGTCCGCTGCCATTCGAGTTATCCACCCATTTATCCGCCGATGTCCGAACAGGGAACCATGACCGCTTCGCAGCAACCATCCATGACGGCCTTCGCGGCCGACGCGCCGACGCTCGACCCGAGCATCGATCCGACGCCCGAACGGCTCGACGATGCCCTCGAACCGTTGCAGTTGGGGTCGATCACGGTGCCGACGCCCGTCATGCTCTCGCCGATGGCCGGCGTGACGAACTGGCCGTTCCGCGTGCTGTGCGAGGAATACGGCCCCGACGGACTGTACGTCGCCGAGATGATCACGGCGCGCGCGCTCGTGGCGCGCAATCCGAAGGCACTGCGGCTGTGCCGCTTCGCGCCGCAGGAACGGCCGCGCTCGCTGCAGCTGTACGGCGTCAACCCATCGATCGTCGAGCAGGCGGCGCGCATCGTCGTCGACGAGCATATGGCCGACCATGTCGACCTCAACTTCGGCTGCCCGGTGCCGAAGGTCACGCGTCGCGGCGGCGGCTCCGCGCTGCCATGGAAGACCGATCTGTTCGCCGACATCGTCCGCCGCGTCGTGCGCGTGTGCGAGCCGGCCGGCATCCCTGTCACTGCGAAGTTCCGCGTCGGCATCGACGACGAGCACGTGACCTTCCATGAGGCGGGCCACATCGCGCAGGAGGAGGGCTGCGCGGCCGTTACGCTGCATGCGCGCACGACGGCCGAATACTACGGCGGCCACTCCGACTGGTCGAGGATCGGCGAACTCGTCGCCGAACTCGACATCCCGGTCTTCGGCAACGGCGACATCTGGGGTGCCGACGACGCCGTGCGCATGGTCAACGAGACCGGCTGCGCGGGCGTCGCGATCGGCCGCGGCTGCCAAGGACGGCCGTGGATCTTCGCCGACATCCGCCACGCCTTCGCCGGCAGCGACGAGCGCGCCGACCCGACGCTCGGCGAAGTCGGCGCGATCATCGTGCGACACGCCGAACTGCTCACCGAGTTCTACAACGGCGACGAGCGCATGGCCGTGCACGACCTGCGCAAGCACGTGGCCTGGTATCTCAAGGGATTCCCGGTCGGCGGCCAGATGCGCCGTGCGTTCATGGAATGCGAGGGGCTCGACGACGTCCGCCGTCTCGTCGCGACGCTCGACCCCGACGCGCGCATCCCGGCGCGCGTCGTCGACAAGCCACGCGGCCGTGTTCGCTTTGCGAAAAAGGTGCATCTTCCCTACGGATGGTTGGATTCCCGGCATACGACGCGCGAGGAGCGTGAGCGTCTGTTCGGCGACGACCCGATGGATGCCGGATATTAGTCGAGTGTCCGGTACGGGAAAACCGAAGGCGGCAATGTGAAAAGAATGCAAAGAAATCATCGTGGCGCAATCGTGCGACGTTCCATGAAGCGTTTCACATGGCGACTTGTGGGGCGTGGAATATCGTGCGGTCTGCGATACAGTAGAGACCAGCATCGTGAGTGACAGGAGAACATCGTGAGCGAGATTGCCCAGAATGACAATTTCAACGACAAAACCAACATCAAAGTCGTCGGCGTGGGCGGAGCCGGCGGCAACGCGGTCAACCGCATGATCGCCGAAGGGCTGCAGAACGTCGAGTTCGTCGCGATCAACACCGACGCAAAGGATCTGCTGCGTTCGGACGCCGACGTCAAGATCTCGCTGTCCGACGCCTCGAGCCGCGGTCTGGGCGCCGGCGCCGATCCTGAGAAGGGCGCGAAGGCGGCGCAGGACCACCAGTCCGACATCGAGGAGGCCGTCAAGGGCGCCGACATGGTCTTCGTCACCGCCGGCGAGGGCGGCGGCACCGGCACCGGCGCGAGCCCGCTCGTCGCGCGCGCCGCGCGCCAGCAGGGCGCACTGACGATCGCCGTCGTCACCCGTCCGTTCTCCTTCGAGGGACCGCAGCGCGCCGCCTCGGCCGCGCTCGGCATCGACAACCTGCGCAAGGAGGTCGACGCCCTCATCGTCATCCCGAACGACCGCCTGCTCGAACTCGCCGACCGTTCGATCGGCATCGTCGACGCGTTCAAGACCGCCGACACGGCGCTGCTCGCCGGCGTGCAGGGCATCACCGACCTCATCACGATGAACTCCTACATCCACGTCGACTTCTCCGACGTGACGTCGATCCTGCGCGATTCGGGCACCGCGATGTTCGGCATCGGCTCCGCGCGGGGCGACGACCGTGCGACGCAGGCCGCCGAGATCGCGATCAGCTCGCCGCTGCTCGAGGAGAGCATCGACGGCGCGAACGGCGTGCTCATCAACATCGCCGCGTCGACCGACCTCAAACTGCAGGAGGCCTACGCCGCGACCGAGCTCGTGCGCCGCTCCGCGCATCCGGAGGCGCAGATCATCTGGGGTCTGGCGCTCGACGATGCCTACGGCGACGAGATCCGCGTCACCGTCATTGCCGCCGGCTTCGATGCGAAGCATGAGACGACCGGTACCACCACGCGGGACTTCACCAACGCCCAGTCCGCCGTGCAGCCCGCGTCCCAGCCCACGCGCCATGTGGAGCCGGTCAAGCCGGCCGACAAGACGGGCACGCTGCCGCGGATGGTGACGTCGCCGGCGCCGAACGCGACGCCGATCTTCCAGACGACGGTCGAGCCGGAGCAGCCGGTCACGCCGGCCGTGCCGCCGACGCCGGTCACGCCGATCTTCGATCCGAGCATCGAGCCGGATCGCTATGCGCCGAATGATCCGGATGATGGCATCGTCATTCCGGATTTCCTGCGCTGATTGAGCCAGAAGAGCCAGAAAGGAAACACTGATGCCCGGGTTTCTCAAGCAGACGATGTCGTATCTCGGCATGACCGACGTCGCCGAGGACGACGACGCCGAATTCGATGAGGAGGAGGACGAGGCCGCATCGTCCTTCGACTCCGACCGCTCGGTGACGCCGATGCCGGCCGCGACCGCGCAGCCGGCATCGGCGCGCAAGCCGGCCGCCCCATTCCAGGGACGCGTCAGCCGCATCACGACGATCCATCCGCATTCGTACGAGGATGCGCAGCTCGTCGGCCGCGCGCTGCGCGATGGCGTGCCGGTCGTGCTCAATCTCACCGGCGTTTCCGAGGCGGTCGCCTACCGCATCGTCGACTTCTCGTCGGGCGTCGTCTTCGGCGTGTCCGGATCGATCGAGCGCGTCACGCCACGCGTGTTCCTGCTCAGCCCCGCGCGCGTCGACATCGTCGCCGAGGACGCCGAGCAGAACACGGCGCACGACCTCTTCGCGCAGTGACCGGCACGACGCATGGCGCGTGCATGGCGCAGGCGAGACGGGAAGGTAGGGGAACGGCATGCTCTCGATGCTGATTGCGACGCTGTTCAGGCTTGTCGACTGGCTCATCGACGCCTACATGCTCGTGCTGTTCGCGCGCATGATCCTCGACTGGATTTTTGTGCTCGCGCGCGGATGGCGGCCGCGGGGATTCGCGGCGACGCTTGTCTCGATCGTCTACGCGCTCACCGAGCCGCCGTTGCGGTGGCTGCGTCGGTACATTAAGCCGATTCCGATGGGACCAGTGTCCTTCGACACGAGCTTCCTCGTGCTGTATTTCGCGCTCATCGTGCTGCGGGTGCTCATCTGACGAGGATCCGCGAGACGGCCGCAGGGCGGGGAAATTAAGCAGAAACGTGATTGTTTGCACGCAACCCGTGCTAGCATCAACAAATAAGTCCAACTAAGCCGGGTGGTAACCCAAAGCGAGGTGCAAGATATATGGCTCTTTTGACGCCTAAGGATATTAGGGAGCACACCTTCCAGACGGTGCGCTTCAAAGAAGGGTACGACGTTGACGAGGTCGACGACTTCCTTGATCAGGTCACCGAGACCGTTGAAGCTTTGGGCAAGCAAGCCGTCGCCGGCAGCCAGTCGACCCAAGCGCTCGGCCCGGACGTTTCCGAACTCAACACGAAGATCTCCGATCTGACAAATCAGGTCCAGCAGCTGCAGAACGAGAACCAGTCGCTGCGCGCCGCGGCCGCCCAGGGCGCCGACGGGCAGGCGCAGGCACAGATCGCTCAGGCCAATCAGGCCGTGCAGGCGGCGCAGGGCAAACTCGCCGAGGCCGAGGACACGAACCGCACGCTCTCTTCGCAGAACGAGCAGCTCAAGGCGCAGGTCGAGCGTCTGAGCGCGCAGATCGACCAGCTCACCGCGCAGGCCGCGCAGAACTCCGAGCAGCCGGATCTGGCCGCGCAGCTCGCCGAGATCACCAAGCAGCGCGACCAGTTCCGCGCCGACAGCGAGAACCTGCGTCGCGAACTGTCCAACGCGCACCAGCAGACGGTCCGTGCGCAGCAGCAGGACGCCCAGATCGCCGAGCTGAGCAAGCAGCTCGAGGAGTCGAAGCAGCGCGAGGAGCAGCTGCGCGACCAGGTCGCCAAGGTCGAGCCGAACACCGAGACCGGCAGCCTGCAGAAGATCAAGAGCGCGGCGGCGGCCGCCAACAGTGAGCCGGAGCGCGCCACGGCGATGCTCACGCTCGCGATGCAGCTGCACGACCAGTACGTCGACAAGGGTAAGGCCACGGCGAAGGAGATCACCGAGCAGAGCCAGCGCAAGTACGAGGAGCTCATCGGCAAGGCCAACGACTACTCGAACCGCACGCGCACCGAGGCCGACGACTACAACAAGCGCGTCCACGAGGAAGCGGACGCTTACAGCAAGCGCACTCGCGACGACGCGGACGCCTACGGCAAGAGCGTGCACGAGCAGGCCGAGGCCTACTCGACGAAGACGCGTACTGAGGCCGACGAATACAGCGCGAAGACGCGTCAGGACGCCGACACCTACATGCAGAACAAGCATGCGGAGGCCGACCAGTACGTCGCCGACAAGACCGCGGAGGCGAACGACTACGCGGAGACGAAGACGAACGAGGCGAACACCTACGCCGACGCGAAGGCGCACGAGGCCGACGAATACGCCCAGAAGAAGCAGGACGAAGGGAACACCTACGCCCAGCAGAAGAAGAGCGAAGCCGACCAGTACGTCGTCGATCGCCATAGCGAGCTCGACGAGTACGAGAAGGAAGTGCAGCAGCGCGCCCAGGCCTACGACGAGAAGACCCGCACGGCGGCCGATGACTACGCGACGCAGGTGCGCACGAACCTCGAGACGCAGTCGAAGGTCATCGAAGGCAACATCCAGGGCCTCAAGCAGTTCGAGACCGAGTATCGCGCACGCCTGACCGAGTTCCTCACCCAGCTGCAGGCGCAGGTCTCCGACACGAACAACTACAACAGCATGGACAAGAACAACTGAGGGACGCAGTGACCCATCAGTTGAACAGCGAGCGAAGACGGCCGCGTATCCGCGTGGCCGTCTTCGCGTGTATCGCCATCATCGCCATCGTCATCGACCAGCTGACGAAGGCCATCGCACAGGAGCTGCTCGCCGACGGCGAATCCGTCGCCGTCATACCCGGACTGCTGCGCTTCACGCTCGTGCACAACCCCGGCGCCTCGCTCGGCATGGGATCGAACATGACGTGGCTCATCGCGCTGTTAGCGATCGTTGCCTGCGTCGTGCTGCTCGTGCTCGGGCTGCGCACGCGGTCGATGGCGTGGACCGTGTTCCTCGCGCTCGCCTTCGCTGGCGCTTTCGGCAATCTCATCGACCGCGTTGCGTACGCGGACGACTTTCTCAACGGCAAGGTCGTCGACTTCCTCGACTACGGATGGTCGGTCGGCAACGTCGCGGACGTCTTTCTGATGGTCGCCGGCGTTGGCATCGTCGTGCTCATCCTGTGCAACGTGCCGTTCGGTGGCCGTCGGATCACGGAGGACACGCACTCCCAGGGAAAGGACGACTCGCAGGGAAAGGACGAAGGGACATGCTGAAGGTCGTGCCGGCGCCGGACACGCTCATCGGACGGCGCTTCGACATCGCCGTCGCGAAGATGCTCGGCATCTCGCGCGCGAAGGCGGCCGATCTGATCGAGACCGATCAGGCGCGCATCGCCGGACGGCAGGGGGAGCACGGCAAGTCGGCGACGCTGCAGGACGGCGACCTCGTCGAGTTTGATCTCGTCGACGAGCAGCGCGCGCCGGAGCCGATCGCCGAGGACATGCCGATCGTCTACGAGGACGAGGACATCGTCGTCGTAGACAAGCCGGTCGGCGTCGCGGCGCACGCGTCGGTCGGCTGGACGGGGCCGACCGTGCTCGGCTCTCTGCTCAAGCGCGGCGTGCGCATCACGGCGCTCGGTGTGCCGGGACGTCAGGGCATCGTCTCGAGGCTCGACGTCGGCACGTCGGGGCTCATGCTCGTCTGCAAGTCCGATCTCGCGTACAAGGAGATGCGACGGCAGTTCTCCGAACACGAGGTCATCAAGACCTACCATGCGCTCGCCCAGGGCAACCTCAAAGAGGACAAGGCGACGATCGAGGCGCCGATCGGGCGCGCGAAAGTCTCCGACTTCCGCTTCTGCGTGACGCCGGGCGGCAAGGAGGCGGTCACCCATTGGGACGTCCTCGAACGCTTCGGCGAGGCGACGCTCGCGAAGATCAATCTTGAAACAGGCCGCACCCATCAGATCCGCGTGCACTTCTCGTCGATCGGCCATCCGCTCGTCGGCGACGCGATGTATGGGGCAAACCCGAAGCTGTCGGCCGAACTCGGCCTCGAACGCCAGTGGCTGCATGCGATGCAGCTCGAGTTCCGCCACCCGCGCACGCATCTGAACACCGTCGTCACCTCGCATTATCCGGCCGATCTCGAGCACGCGCTCGACGTGCTGCGTGCACGTCATGCCGAGCCGGCCGAAGCCTGATCGACGACAGCCCGATGGCCGACGCGCGTGTCGCGGCGCGGCGCACAGAACGCCGTGGAGTGTCGCGGCGAACGGACGGTGAATCCGCTCACAGACCCTTGAATCGCGTCACCGAAGTTCGCTAGATTGGTGGGCATGGCTCAATCCGCGAACTTCGTCCATCTGCACAACCACACGCATTACTCGCTGCTCGACGGCGCCTCGAAGATCCCCGGTCTCGTCGCGCGCGCCAAGGAACTCGGCATGCCGGCCGTCGGCATCACCGACCATGGCAACATGCACGGCGCCTATGAGATGTGGAGCACGGCGGTCAGCCAAGGCGTCAAGCCGATCATCGGCATCGAGGCGTATGTGACGCCGGAGACGGCGCGCGGCGACAAGAGCCGCGTGCATTGGGGCACTGAGGATCAGCGTCGCGACGACGTCTCCGGCGGCGGTTTGATCACCCATCTGACGTTGTGGGCCGAGAACGACGAGGGGCTCGTCAACCTGACGAAGGCGTCGTCGGTCGCCAACCTCGAAGGACGCGTCATGCGCTACCCGCGTATGGACAAGGATGTGCTGGCCACCTACAGCAAGGGCGTGATCTGCGGCTCCGGCTGCCCGTCGGGCATCATTCAGACGCGTCTGCGCCTCGGACAGTTCGACGAGGCGCTGCGCGCCGCCGGCGAGCTGCAGGACATCTACGGGCGCGACAACTTCTTCATCGAGCTGATGGACCACAACATCGAGATCGAACGCAAGGTCACCGAGGACCTGCTCGAGATCGCGCGCCGGCTCGACGCGCCGCTGCTCGCGACGAACGACTCGCATTACGTGCTCGAGCAGGACGCGGCCACGCAGGACGCGATGCTGTGCATCAACTCCGGTTCGAGGCTCGACGACCCGGACCGCTTCAAGTTCGACGGCGAAGGCTACTACCTGCGCACGGCCGAGCAGATGCGCGAACTGTTCCGCGACCTGCCGCAGGCCTGCGACAACACGCTCGAGGTGGCCGAACGCTGCAACGTCATGTTCGACGACCACGAGGACGGCGCGTTCATGCCGAAGTTCCCGTGCCCCGAAGGCTGGGACGAGACCTCGCTGTTCCTCAAGAAGGTCGAGGAGGGTCTCGAACGCCGCTACGACGGCGACGTGCCGGCGCATGTGCTCGCGCAGGCCGACTATGAGTGCGGCGTCATCTGCCAGATGCAGTTCCCGGGTTACTTCCTCGTCGTCGCCGACTACATCCAGTGGGCGAAGGACCATGACATCATGGTCGGCCCGGGTCGCGGCTCGGCCGCAGGCTCAATGGTCGCGTACGCGATGGGCATCACCGAACTCGACCCGCTCGAGCACGGCCTGATCTTCGAACGCTTCCTCAACCCCGAGCGCGTGAGCCTGCCGGATATCGACGTCGACTTCGATCCGGAAGGGCGCCTCAAGGTGATCGAATACTGCGGCGAGAAGTACGGACACGACAAGGTCGCGCAGTGCGTGATCTACGGCACGATCAAGACGAAGCAGGCGATCAAGGATTCGGCGCGCATCATGGGCTACGAGTTCGCGATGGGCGAGAAGGTCACGAAGGCGCTGCCGCCGGCCGCCACCGGCGGCAAGGACATCTCGGTGCACGACATCTTCGACCCGAAGTCGAAGCGCTACGCCGAGGCACGCGAGTACCGCGAGATGTACGAGAAGGACCCGGATGCGAAGGCGATCACCGACAAGGCGATGGGTCTCGAGGGACTGATCCGCCAGACCGGCGTGCACGCATGCGCGACGATCATGGGTTCTGCGCCGATCACCGACACGTCGCCGCTGCTCGAACGCACCGACGGCACGGTGACGACGACCTTCGAGTACCACACCTGCGAAACGCTCGGATTGGTGAAGATGGACTTCCTTGGCCTGTCCAACCTCACGGTGATCAGCGACACGCTCAAGAACATCGCGGCCAACGGCAAGGATGCAATCGACTACACGAAGATCCCGCTCGACGACAAGGAGACCTACGAGCTGCTGTCCCGCGGCGACACGCTCGGCGTGTTCCAGCTCGATTCGGACGGCATGCGCGCGCTGCTCAAGCAGCTCAAGCCGGACAACTTCAACGATATCTCGGCACTGATTGCGCTGTACCGCCCGGGCCCGATGGATATGAACTCGCACACGAACTACGCCAAGCGCAAGAACGGGCTGCAGAAGATCGAGCCGATCCATCCCGAGCTCGCCGAGCCGCTCAAGGAGGTGCTCGACGAGACCTACGGCCTGATCGTCTATCAGGAGCAGGTGCAGTCGGCGGCGCGTATCCTCGCCGGCTACTCACTCGGCAAGGCGGACGTGCTGCGCCGTGCGATGGGCAAGAAGAAGCCCGAGGTGCTCGCCAAGGAGAAGGTGCCGTTCTTCGAGGGCATGAAGGAACACGGATACTCGCAGGAGGCAGCGCAGGCCGTCTGGGACGTGCTCGTGCCGTTCTCCGGTTATGCGTTCAACAAGGCGCATTCGGCCGCCTACGGCCTGATCTCGTACTGGACCGCCTACCTCAAGACGCATTACCCGGTCGAGTTCATGGCCGCGCTGCTGCAGGGCGCCGTGAGCAACAAGGACAAGACGGCGCTGTATCTGGGCGAGGCGCGCCGCATGGGCATCAAGGTGCTGCTGCCGGACATCAACGAATCGGTGTTCGAGTACTCGGCCGTCGGTGACGTCGTGCGCTTCGGCCTCGGCGCGATCAGGAACGTCGGCGAGACGGCCGTCAAGGAGATCATCGCCGAACGCAACGGTCCGCGCGGCCGCTACGTCGACTTCATGGACTACATCCGGCGCGCCCCGCTCACCGCGCTCAACAAGCGCCTCGTCGAATCATTGATCAAGGGGGGCGCCTTCGATTCGGTCAACCCCAACCGCCGCGCGCTGTGCACGATCCACGAGGCCGCGATCGACTCGGTCGTCGACCTCAAGCGCCGTCAGGCCAACGGGCAGTTCGACCTGTTCGCCGACCTCGACGGCGGTGAGGACGACGATCCGGCGCTGCTGGGCGACGCGACCGTCACGATCCCCGACATCGAGGAGTGGGACAAGAAGACGAAGCTGCAGTACGAGCGCGACATGCTCGGCCTGTACGTCTCCGACCATCCGCTCTCGGGCATGCAGAGCATCCTCGCGGCGCTGCGCGAGATGTCGATTGCACATTTGATCGATCGCGCGCCGACGATGCCCGAACGCACGCAGGTCACCGTCGCCGGCCTGATCACGAACGTCGACCGACGCATGTCGAAGAAGGGCAACCCGTGGGCGATCGTGACGATCGAGGACATGGAAAGCTCGATTCAGTGCATGCTCTTCGGCAAGGTCTACGAATCGGCGGCCGCCGAACTCGCCGTCGACACCGTCGTGCAGATGCGCGGCATGGTCGAGGTGCGCGACGAGACCGTCACGCTGCGCGCCACCGAGATGCAGGTGCCCTCGCTCGAGGCGGAGGACGCGCGCCCGGTGCTCATCGCGCTGCCGGCAGGCGCGCTGCAGCGCGACCGCCTCGAACAGCTCGGGGCCGTGCTGTCGAACCATCCGGGCTACTGCGAGGTTAAGCTTGTCGTCTTCGACGAACGCGGCGACGCGCAGGTGCTGACGATGGGCGACCGGTTCCGCGTCACGCGCGACACGAGCCTGTTCGCCGACGTCAAGATCATCTTCGGCCCCGCGGCGCTGATGTCCGCGTGAGTGCGCGGGGCAGCGCGCGGCCGCTTCGGTCTGCGCGCGACCCCGTGGCCGTTGTGCTCTGCGCGCGGCAGCCACATCGTGAGATGTGACGGCGCGCGAATCATGCTCGTGACAGGCCGTTGTTACGATAGTGGCTTATGAGCGAAGAAAACTACATGCGCATCATTGATCTGCGCGGAAAAGAACTCAACCGTGCCCAGATGCTCGAGGCGATGCCGCGTGCCGAGATGGGCACCGACGAAGCCACCGAGCTCGTCCAGCCGATCCTCGACGACGTGAAGGCGCACGGAGCGAAGGCGCTGCGTGCATACGCCGAGAAGTTCGACCACGTCGTGCCGAAGTCGCTGCGCGTGCCGAACGACGTCATGGACGCCGCCGTCGCCGAGCTCGACCCCGAAGTGCGCGCCGCGATCGAGGAATCGATCCGCCGCGCCCGCGCCGTCGCGAAGAACCAGGTCCCCGAGGACTTCCACACCGATCTGGCCGAAGGTGCACGCGTGTCCGAACGCTGGATCCCGGTGCAGCGCGTCGGCCTGTACGTGCCCGGCGGCAAAGCCGTCTATCCGAGCTCGGTCATCATGAACGCCGTGCCGGCGCAGGCCGCCGGCGTCGAATCGCTCGCAATCGCCACGCCGCCGAACCGCAACGATCCGGACGGCTGGCCGAACAAGACGATCCTCGCGACCTGCGCGATGCTCGGCGTCGACGAGGTCTACGCGGTCGGCGGCGCACAGGCGATCGCGATGTTCGCGTACGGCGCGACCGACGTCGACAATCCGACGAGCCCGGTGCTGTGCGAGCCGGTCGACAAGATCACCGGCCCGGGCAACATCTTCGTCGCCACGGCGAAGCGCCTCGTCTCCGGCATCGTCGGCATCGACGCCGTCGCCGGCCCGACCGAGATCGCGATCATCGCCGACAAGGACGCGAACCCCGAATGGGTCGCCGCCGACCTCATCGGCCAGGCCGAGCACGACGAACTCGCCGGCTCCGTGCTCATCACCGACAGCCCCGAGCTCGCCGACGCCGTGCAGGCCTCGTTGCTCAAGCGCGTGCCGCGCACCGAGCACGCCGAACGCGTCACCACGTCGCTGTCGGGACGCCAGTCCGGCATCATCCTGACCGATTCGCTCGAGCAGTCGATCGACGCGGCGAACGCCTACGCCGCCGAACACCTCGAAGTGCAGACCGCCGACCCGGACGCCGTCATCGCGAAGATCCGCAACGCCGGCGCGATCTTCCGCGGCCCGTACTCGCCGGTGCCGCTCGGCGACTACATGTCCGGCTCGAACCACGTGCTGCCGACCTCCGGCACGGCGCGCTTCGCCGCCGGCCTCGGCGTGCACACGTTCATGAAGCCCGTCGAAGTCATCGAATACGACGAGCAGGGCCTCAAGGAGCTCGCCTCGCGCGTCAACGCCTTCGCCGTCTCCGAGGATCTGCCGGCGCACGGCGAAAGCGTGCTCAGCCGCTTCGTCGCCGACCCTTACGACAAGGCGACGCTCAAGGACCAGGAAGAGGAGGCGGGCCTTCGATGAGCGAGGGGACGATCCCAGCGAGCCTGCCGCTGCGCAACGACCTGATCGGCGAGGAGCCCTACGGCGCCCCGCAGCTCGACGTGCCGGTGTGCCTCAATGTCAACGAGAACCCGTATCCGCCGAGCCACGCCGTCGTGCGCAGCATCGAAAAGCGCGTGCGCGAGGCGGCCGCCGGCCTCAACCGCTATCCCGACCGTGAGCACATGGAGCTGCGCCAGGCCTTCGTCGACTATCTGGCGAAGGAATCGCAGGCCGATCTGACGACCGACGAAGTGTGGGGCGCGAACGGTTCGAACGAGATCATGCTGCAGCTGTTCCAGGCCTTCGGTGGCCCGGGACGCAACGCGATCGGCTGCGACCCGACCTATTCGATGTACCCGGAGTACGCGCGCGACACGTTCACGACGTGGAATACGGCGCCGCGCCGCGCCGACTTCACACTCGACGTCGACGCGACGATCGCCGCCATCGACGCGAACGAACCGTCGATGGTCGTGCTGACGAGCCCGAACAACCCGACCGGCACGCCGCTGCCGATGCCCGACCTCGAACGCATCCTCGACCACTGCCAGAACGCGCGCGTCGCGGGCGCCGCCGACGGTGTGCACCCGATCGTCGTCGTCGACGAGGCCTACATCGAGTTCCGCGACCCGGGTACGCCGTCGGCGACGACGCTCGTCGGCACCTACGCGAACCTCGCCGTGAGCCGCACGATGAGCAAGGCCTTCGCCTTCGCCGGCGCGCGTGTCGGTTACATCGCCGCGAGCAAGGGCATCATCGACTGCCTGCGCATCGTGCGCATGCCGTACCATCTGTCCGCCGTCACGCAGGCCGCCGCGCTCGCCGGCTTCGACCACACCGACGAGCAGCTCTCGCAGGTCGGTCATCTGCGTGAGACGCGCGAGGCGACGGCCGCTTGGCTGCGCGAGCAGACCTACGCCGGCAAGCCGCTCGAAGTCGCTCCATCGCAGTCGAACTTCCTGATGTTCGGCGGCCACTTCGACGACCGCGGCGCGATCTTCGACGAAATGCTCGAACGCGGCGTGCTCATCCGCGTCGTTGGCCCCGAAGGATGGCTGCGCGTGTGCATGGGCACCGACGAGGAGATGAAGGTCTTCCGCAAGACGCTCGTCGAATCGATGCGCGCCGTCGAAGCGCGCGCGGCGACACGCTGAACCCAACCAATCAAGCAGACAGCAAGTCAGGAGGAACGCGACGATGGCACGTACCGCGACGATCGTGCGTGAAACGAGCGAATCGAGGGTCGAGCTGAGCCTCAACCTCGACGGCACCGGCAAAACCGAGATCAACACGACGGTGCCGTTCTACAACCACATGATGACGGCGCTCGGCAAGCATTCGCTCATCGATCTGAAGATTGACGCGCATGGCGACACCGACATCGACGCGCATCACACGGTCGAGGACACGGCGATCGTCTTCGGCGAGGCGCTCAAGCAGGCGCTCGGCGACAAGCGCGGCATCCGCCGTTTCGCCGACGCGACGGTGCCGCTCGACGAGGCGCTCGCGAAAGCCGTCGTCGACGTCTCCGGACGCCCGTACTGCGTGTGCACCGGCGAACCCGAGGGCTTCCAGTACGCGATGATCGGCGGCCACTTCACCGGCTCGCTCGTACGTCACGTCATGGAATCGATCGCGTTCCACGCCGATATCTGCCTGCATCTGCAGCTCATCGCCGGCCGCGACCCGCATCACATCGCCGAAGCCGAGTTCAAGGCCTTCGCGCGCGCACTGCGTTTCGCAATCGAGCCAGACCCGCGCGTCGACGGCGTCCCGAGCACGAAGGGCGCGCTGTGATGGCCGCGGACGACGACAAGAAGAACGGCAACGACGATTTCGACGGCAACAACGACTTCGATGACGCCGATTTCGACGCCGCGCATTTCGACGACGCCGATCTCGAGGCCGCACTCGAAGGCTTCGAAAAGGAGTTCGCGAACGCCGACATGAACGCGAGCGCGGACGGCGCTGCGAATGGCGATACGAACGCCGGCGCCGCCGCAAACGGCGACGTTCTCGGCGCCGACTTCGAGGACGAGTTGCAGGGCATCCTCGGCAACAAGGCGAAGGGCGCCGTCCTATGCACACATCTGGCGAGCGCGGAGCTTCTCGCCGGAATCTGCCGCCTCGCCGACATCGACGCGCTGTGCGTCGGTGACCGCTACGGTGCCGTCGCCATTCTGCGCGATCTCGAAGGCAACGCCCCGGAGACGGCCGCCCACGATCTGACGACGGTCATCTCCGGCATGGACGCGCTGCTCGTCGTCAACCGTGCCGACAAGATCGAGGCGTCGATCTACACGGACGGCGAAGCCGTCGAGCAGATTCCGCCGCCCTTCGCGTTCCCGACGCTCGCACCCTTCGTCGAGGACTACATGATCGGCCTCGTCGACGTCGCCGGCATCGAGGCGCAGGCGGAAGAGACGGTGGACACGGCGTCCATCGCGACGAAACAGGACGCCGAAAGGCGCCTGCGCGCCTTTATGCGCACGCATCCGGCGCCGCCCGACGATCAGGCAACGCGCTGAGCGCGGCCGCACCCACAAACCAGAACATCCGAAAGGCGGAAGGCAAACATGAAGACGGTCGTCGTTTTCGATTACGGATTCGGCAACGTGCGCTCGATGGTGCGCGCGCTCGCCGATCAGGGGTTCGACGTGACGCTGACCTCGGACTACCGGCAGGCGCTTGAGGCGGACGGCCTCGTCGTGCCCGGCGTCGGCGCGTTCGGCGCATGCATGGAAGGTCTGCGCAAAGTCAGCGGCGACCGTGTCATCTACGACCGACTGCGCGCCGAACGTCCGGTGCTCGGCGTGTGCGTCGGCGAACAGATCATGTTCGACGAAGGCGACGAGCACAGAGAGGAAAGCGAGGGGCTCGGCCTGATCGGCGGCGCCGTCACGAAACTCGACGCCGACGTCGTGCCGCACATGGGCTGGGACACGCTCGAAGCTCCGGCCGACTCGATCCTGTTCGCCGGCATCGAGCATGAGCGTTTCTACTATGTGCACTCGTACGCGGCGCACGAGGTGCGTCCGGCCGACACGAGCGAATACATGATCGACTTCGGCGACGCCCCCGAACGCGTCGCCTGGTGCGACTACGGGCGCAGCCGCTTCGTCGCCGCCTACGAGCACGGCCCGCTGTTCGCGACGCAGTTCCACCCGGAGAAGTCGGCGCAGGCCGGCGCCAAGCTGCTGCGCAACTGGGCGTCCGTGCTGTGAGCGACGGCGGTTGATCCACCCAGCTCATCGATGCACTCATTCGATCGATCCCACCCATCCGACCAACTGATTTGAAGGAAACGAACCCATGTCATTGACCCTTCTTCCCGCCGTCGACGTGCGTGACGGCAAAGCCGTGCGCCTGCGCCAGGGCGAATCCGGATCCGAAACCGACTACGGTTCGCCGCTCGAGGCCGCCCGCACCTGGGTGGACGCCGGCGCGCAGTGGATCCACCTCGTCGATCTCGACGCCGCATTCGGCACCGGCGACAACCGCGCGCAGCTGCGCGAGATCGTCCACGAACTCGGCGATCGCGTCCACATCGAGATGTCCGGCGGCGTGCGCGACGACGATTCGCTGCGCGCCGCGCTCGACGCCGGCGCCGCGCGCGTCAACATCGGCACGGCCGCGCTCGAGAACCCCGACTGGACGGCACGCGTCATCGCCGAATACGGCGACCGCGTCGCCGTCGGCCTCGACGTGCGCGGCCATACGCTCGCTGCGCGCGGCTGGGTCAAGGAGGGCGGCGACCTCTTCGAGACGATGAAGTTCCTCGACGACGCCGGCTGCTCGCGCTACGTCGTCACCGACGTGACGCGCGACGGCATGATGAGCGGCCCGAACATCGATCTGCTGCGCGAAGTCGGCGAATGCACCGACGCGAAGGTGACCGCCTCGGGCGGCATCGCCAAACTCAACGATCTGCGCGCGATTGCCGCGCTCGCCGACTACGGCGTCGACTCGGCGATCCTCGGCAAGTCGCTCTACGCGGGCGCGTTCACGCTCGAGGAGGCACTCGCCGTCGCCAACGGCGAGTGACACGCAATCCCACGAGCGCGATCACACGCGCGCAATCATCAATGAAGGCGGCGGCCGATCGCGGAATCGATTCCGCAGCCGGCCGCCGCCTTCGTCGTAGTATCCAAGATCGGCGTCGCAGGGGAGCGGCGTCAGTCCTTGGAACAGGGGAGTTCGCCGTCCTTGATCATTCGTTTGAAGACGCGGTAGTCCTCCTCGTTCTGGTCGGCGTAGGCGTCGGCGAAGCTCGCCATCGCGACGTCGAAGGAGTCGGTGCCGCCCAGATAGTTCGCGATCGCGATGCTGTCGCCGCTGCGCGCGTGCGCGTGCGCGAGGCACCACGCGCACATGCGGCCGAGGTCGTTGAGGGAGACGGCGGTCAGATGGTTGATGTCGATCGATCCCTTGCCGTTCCACAGCTGCCGCACATAATAGTCGCGCGGATTGCCGTCGTTGGCGACGAACTTCGTCCAGCCGAGCATGATGTCGGCCGTCGTCTGGATCAGTTTCTGTCCCTGCACGACGCGTTCGCCGTGCGACGGGTACGGGCTGTGGCCGACGAAGCGTTCAAGCACGGAATCGGTGGCCTCCTTCATCTGCAGCATCAGCGGATCGTCGATGTCGCGGCCGGTGAGCACCGACACCCACGCGCGCGTGCCGACCGAACCGACGCCGACGACCTTGCGCGCCGTGTCCTGATAACGATACTGGCTGAGCACATGACGGCGGTCTTCGTACAGCGAATCATGGTAGGACGCGAACAGCTGGTCGAGACGCTGCCGCAGCGCGTGGATGTCGTCGTAGCCTTCGAGTTCGTGGATCGGCACAAGCTCGGGCGGCATCGAACGGAAACGCAGACGGTCGCCGTCGAGATAGGTGAGCTTCGCGGTCGCGCTCGCCGAATCCTTCGACTTCGCCTTCATGACGGCCGCGCGCAGCGTGCGGTTGCGCTTGCCGTGCGCCGATGATTCGAACTGGTCGAGCGTGTTCTCGACGTCGAGATGGTCGTACCACATGTCCAGATAACGCATCTGCGAGAACTGGTTGATGTAGTCGCGATACGTCTTCACGCAGTCGCGCACCGCCTGCTGGCGGTCCTTCGAATAGATGTTGTTCGCGCGTCCGCAGATCTCGACGGAGACGGCGAGACGTTTGATGTCCCATTCCCACGGCCCTGTCGTCGTCTCGTCGAAATCGTTGATGTCGAAGACGAGATGCATCGTCGGCGAATAGAAGATGCCGAAGTTGCCGATATGCGCGTCGCCGACCGCCTGCACGGGGATGCCGGTGACCGGCGTGCGCGCGAGGTCGTTCGCCATGATGAGCGCGGTGCCGCGGTAGAACGTGAACGCCGAATCGCTCATCCGGTAATAGCGCAGCGGGATGAGGCTGCGCAGACGCGTCTTCGACTGTTCCTCGAGCAGGCCGATGACGTCGCGTCGATCCTTGACGACCTTCCATACGGCGTGCGATTCAAGCGGCGCCTTCGCACGCGCCTCGATGCCGGCACGCGCACGCGAGCGCGGCGTCGGCGACTGCCGCCATGTGGTGATGTCGACGACCGGGTCGTCGGGGGTGGATACGACGATGTTTCCGTTCATGTGCGTCATACCCGTAACGATAGCGCAGATGATGGCGCGGATGGCGGCGGATGGGCAGATGGTCGCGGAGATGGTCGCGGCGGCCTTCGTCCGTCATATGGTTGTTAACATCTTCCGTAACATCGGCATGGAACGATGAGCCGCATGGACAAACAGCAAGAGTTCGCGCTCAGGACCGTGGAAGAGCGCGACGTACGTTTCATTCGCCTGTGGTTCACGGACGTGTTGGGAACGCTCAAATCGGTCGCAATCGCGCCTGCGGAGCTGGAGGCGGCGTTCGAGGAGGGCATCGGTTTCGACGGTTCAGCGATCGAAGGCATGACGCGCGTCTCCGAAGACGACATGATCGTCAAGCCCGATCCGAGCACCTTCCAGATCCTTCCATGGCGCGGCGGCCCGCAGGGCACGGCGCGCATGTTCTGCGACATACTCTCGCCGGAGGGTGAACCCTCGCTCGCCGATCCGCGCCACGTGCTCAAGCGCGCGCTGTCGAAGGCGAAGGAGAAGGGCTTCACGTTCTACGTGCACCCGGAGATTGAATTTTACCTGTTCGAAAAGCAGGACGACTGGTCGCTCACGCCGGTGCCGATCGATCAGGGCGGCTACTTCGACCATGTGCCGCGCAGCCCCGGCATGGACTTCCGTCGCGCGACGGTGAACATGCTCGAGCAGATGGGCATCTCGGTCGAGTATTCGCACCATGAGGCCGGCCCGGGTCAGAACGAGATCGATCTGCGCTACGCGGACGCGCTGACGATCGCCGACAACATCATGACCTTCCGCACCGTCGTCAAGGAGATCTCGCTCGAACGCGGCATCCATGCGAGCTTCATGCCCAAGCCGCTCGCCGATGCGCCGGGTTCGGGCATGCATACGCATCTGAGCTTGTTCGAAGGCGACACGAACGCGTTCTACGAGGCGGGTCAGGAGTTCAACATGTCGCTGACGGCACGCCAGTTCGCCGCCGGCATCCTGTATCACGCGGCGGAGATCTGCGCAGTCACCGACCAGTTCGTCAATTCGTACAAGCGTCTATGGGGCGGCAACGAGGCACCGAGCTACATCTGCTGGGGCCACAACAACCGTTCCGCGCTGCTGCGCATCCCGCAGTACAAGCCGGGCAAGGGCAATTCGGCGCGCATCGAGTTCCGTGCCCTCGATCCGGGGGCGAACCCGTATCTGGCGTATTCGGTGCTGCTCGCCGCCGGCCTCGACGGCATCGAGAAGAAGATGCAGCTCGGCGAGCCGACGAGCGACGACGTCTGGGAGCTCACCGACGCCGAACGTCAGGCGATGGGCATCCAGCCGCTGCCCGAATCGCTCGACGAGGCGCTGCGCATCATGGAGAAGTCTGATTTCGTGGCCGATGTCCTCGGCGAGCACGTCTTCGAATACTTCATCCGCAACAAGCGCAAGGAGTGGGAGGAGTACCGCAGTCAGGTGACGCCCTTCGAGCTGCGCAAGTACCTCGCGAAGCTGTGATTGCGCGCTGCCGGCGCGTTTCGCGCGCGGCAGTGTGATTATGGCGGTATACAACGGCAGTCGGTGATTGAGTTTGATCGCCGACTGCCGTTTTTGTATGCGTCTGTAGTTGAGTTCAATCACCGACTGCCATCTGTACGGCTGTACGTGGCAGTTAGTGGTTGAGTTTAATCACCGACTGCCGTTTCGGCGACCGTTGATGGCAGTTAGTGGTTGAGGCTAATCACGGACTGCCGTCTGTGTAGCCGTCCGTGGCAGTCTGTGGTTGATCTCAACCGCCGACTGCCGCCCACGCCATGTCATTGGCGCGGATCGCCGAACCAGTTGGAGTAGATGATTGAGAAATTGCGGTTGCCGTAGGTCGAGCAGGAGTCGCCCTCGCCGGCGCCGGCGGCGAGCGCCGCGTCGTTCGGCTGGTAGGGCGTGTAGATGTATAGCAGAGCCGTCGCCTTGTTCTCAATGTACACGTTCGCGCCACCGCATGCGACGTCCGGATTGAAGCGGACGAAGTTGAGCCGTCCGGCGTGGAAGTCGTAGCGATCCTCATGGCGTACATAGTACTGGTAGCGTTCCGCCGAGCCGAAGACCTGCTTGAAGAACCCGGCGTATTCGGGATCACAGTGGTCGTCGTCGGGGCAGCTCAGGCCCATCGCCGATTTGAACTGGAATTCCTTCGGATTCGTCGCGGTGACGAGCTGCTGCTCCTTCTGCAGCACCGTGAGCAGCACCTTCGGCGAGACGTCGCAGGCCTGCGACGCCGCCGTGATGATCGCGGCCGCCGACTGCGCCCGCTTCGAGCCCGGGTATTCGCGGCAGTAGTCGTTCGCCTCGCGCCGTTCGACCTTGAACCGCCGCGCACGCAGACACGAATCCTTCGTGCATGCGGCCCCCTGCTCGTCGAGGAAGGTCTGCACCTGCGTCTCGTCCATCGCGTCGCCGTCAAAGAACTGGCTGTCCGAGATGATATCGCCGGGATTGAAATCATAGGCTTCGGTGAGTTCGACCTGCCGTGCCTTCGCCTCGGAGAGTTCGACGCGGGCGCTGATGAGGTTGCCGATGGCGACGACGAGCGCGATCACGACGATCGCGGCGAGCGCGCCGAAGGTCGCCATCGTCGCGCGTTCAACCGTCGACCCGCTCTTCCAACGTGCGATGAGCGTCGCGAAGGAGCGCCGCGCATGTGACTGCTGGCGTCGGTCGGCGATACGCGACGCAAAGCCGCTGTGAGACGAGCGTTTCGCTGATGATTTCTTCGTCGACGTTGTCTTCGTCGATGATTTCCGCGCCGATGACTGCCGCGCCGATGATTGCGCCGACGTCCGCCCGGCAGACGAGGATTTCGCCGAGCTCGACTTTGCCGAACTCGACTTTGCTCCCGCCGATTTCCCCGCCGTGCCGCTGCCGCCTTTCGCCGCCGCCGGCTTCGGCTTGCGTGACCCTGCCGGCCGCGTCGAACCCGACGTCGGCTGCGCGGGCTTCGTGCGGCGCGGCTTGCTCGGCCCCTGCCTCGGTGTGCCCTTCGATGCTGCCATCGTTCTTCCTTTCCCGTCCTCTCGCGCCGTTGCCGTCCTCTTTCGTCGCTCAGCGCAACGCCTTCGCGATGCGCTGCACGCTCACCGGCTGGTTCGTGCCGAGTTCCTGCGCCCACAGCGATACGTAGAACTCCTCCAGCAGCCACCGCGCGCGCATCGCCTTCGCCTGAGACTCGTCGCGCGCGGCGCCGGCGGGCATCGCGTCCGCCTTCGCCATCGCGTCGTCGACGAGACGCTTCGCCTCGTCGGCCTGCCACGCCCAGCGCACGTCGCGGTTCTTGTCGGCTTTCGCCTTGTCGAGGCGCATCAGGTCGGCGCGCAGATAGACGCCGATCCTCGGCAGCGAGAGCGGCGGCGTGCGCCCGATGAACCCGGGGTTGACGAGTGTCGCGACGTGTTCGCGGATCGATTGGAGCACCGACAGCATCGGCAGATCCGCCGGCCCGCTCACCGCCTTGTCGACCTTCGCGTACTGTTCGAGGATCGCGACGACGTCCTTGGCGACGGCGTAGACGGTGTCCTCGTAGACTTGTTCGACGCCGGCGACGGCCTGTGCGAGCGCCGCGTCGTCCTTGAGCGCGCCGATGTCCGGCAGCAGCCGTTTGACGGCGGCACGCTGCAGATCCTCGACGAGCTGCTTCGTGTCGTCGTAGGGCGCGGCGGCCAGACGCAGCGCCTCGGCGCCGAGCCAACGCGACGAGATGCGTTCGGCGGGCAGCCGCAGACGGTCGAGCGCGCCGTCCCACAGCATCTGCTCGCGCGACCTGGTCGTCGCGCCGGCGTTGCGCAGCAGGTCCGCCTGCTTGACGATCGCTCCGGCGTCGGCGGCCTGCTGCGCCTGACGTTTGACGACCTGACGCGCCGAGACCTGTGCTTCGGCGGCGAAACGGCGCTGCAGCTCGGCGAGCGACTTGCCGCTCGCGACGACCTTCGGCATGACGCGTTCGCGCCGCCGTCCGTGCTTTGGACGCGGCATCGGCTGTTCGATGACGAAGGTCATGCGCAGATACGGCGGCAGTTTCACGGCGAGGTCGTCGAGGACCTCGGGGTGGATCTGTGCGCCGACGACGCTGATCGCGCTCTTCGTGAACACATGCAGGAAATCGGGCCACTGACCGTCGTCGGGTGCCTCAGCCGGGTGCTCGCGCGTGCCGGAACCGGGCTGTTGAGGATAATGCGCGCCGATCCAGTCGTCGATCTTCGCCGCCGTGTCCGGCGCGGGCACGAACTGCACGCGCAGCGTCTTCGGCAGCGCCTTGATCAGCGCGATAATGAGCTCGTGGCGCAATCCGGGCACGTTCCAGCTGAACTCCTGCGGCGAGATGCGCGACAGCGCCGTCATCGGGATATGGACGCTGACGCCGTCGGCCTCGTCGTTCGTGTCATAGACGTAGCTCAGCCGCAGTTCGATCGCGCGGCCGTCGGAGCCGACGGTGACCCAATGGTCGGGGAAATCGCCCGGATCGTAGGATTCGGCGTCGAGCAGACGCTCGACCTTCGATGGATCGAAGTCGAGCAGATGCGGATGCGTCTCGTGCTCCTTTTTCCACCATGCGCCCAGATCGGCGACGCTCGTCACGTCCTGCGGGATCAGCGCGTTGTAGAAGTCGAAGAGATCCTCGTCGTTGATGCTCTGCGCGAGCTGACGTGTGCGGCTGGCGTCGTCCTGCGCGTCGGCGACGATTTGGCGGTTGCGTTCGACGAAGCCGTCATAGGCGAAGCGCTGCTGGATCTCACCTTCGACGAGACCCTGGCGGATCAGGAAGTCGCGCGCCTCGAGCGGGTTGATGCGCCCCCACTGCACCTGCCGTCCCTGCACGATCGGCAGGCCGTAGAGCAGCACCTTCGCCTCGGCGACGGCGCTGCCGCGCGACGCCGACCAGTGCGGTTGTGCGTAGGTCGTGCGCGTCAGCCCCTTGGCGAGCGGCTCCGCCCACGCCGGGTCGATTTGCGCGCTGTAGCGCGCCCACAGGCGGCTCGTCTCGACGAGTTCGGTGCTCATGACCCACGGCGGCGTCGACTTGGCGACGGCCGAGGCGGGGAACAGTGCGAAATGCGTGCCGCGTGCGCCCTGGTAATCGTTCTTCGCCATCTTCTGGGCGCGCTTGAGCGCACGTGCGCGCGCGGCGCCCTTGAGATTCGCATAATCGGAGGCCTTCGGCTCACGCACGACCTGCATGCCGATCATCGACAGCAAACCGGCGAGCATCGAACGGTGGATGCCTTGCGCGTCCCACGAACAGCACAGCGAGTGCGCGGCCTGCTGGTTGATCGGCAGCGCGCGCACCGCCTCGTCGGGACGCGAGACCGGGATCGGCTCGCCGACCTTGAACTTGAGTTCGCGGCACAGTTCGCGCAGCTGCGTGACGAGGTCGCGCCACTGGCGCATACGCAGATAGTGGAGGAACTCGGTTTTGCACAGGCGGCGCAGCGCGTTGCCGCTGCGTTCGCCGTCGGCGCCGAACGCGCGGTCCCAGATGTTGAGCGCCGTCAGGAAGTCGCTTGTCGGGTCGACGTAGCGGTTGTGGATGCGGTCGGCCTCGTTGCGCGCCTCCTCGGGACGTTCGCGCGGATCCTGCAGGCTGAGGAACGCGACGACGACGATGAGCGCGGCGAGCGTGTTCGGCGTCGTCGAACGGGCCGCCTCGATGAGCATGCGTCCCAGACGCACGTCGATCGGGATGCGCGCCAGCTGGCGTCCGGTGTGCGTCAGACGGATGTCGCCGCGTGTGCGTGAAATCGCCTGCAGCTCGGTCAGCTCGTTGATGCCGTCGGAGACCGACTTCATGTCCGGCGGGTCGATGAAGCCGAAATCGGTGATGTCGCGCGCCGTGTGCGCGACGCCGACCGACAGCATGTGCAGCACGACGGCGCCGAGCGACGTGCGCAGGATCTCCGGTTCGGTGAACCGCGGACGGCTTTCGTAATCTTCGGCGGAATACAGGCGGATCGCAATGCCGTCGGCGATGCGTCCGCAGCGGCCCGAACGCTGGTCGGCGCTCGCCTGCGAGATCGGCTCGATTGGGAGCCTCTGCACCTTCGCGCTCTTCGAATAGCGCGAGATGCGCGCCAGGCCGGGGTCGACGACGTAGCGGATGCCCGGCACCGTCAGCGACGTCTCGGCGACATTCGTCGCGATGACGATGCGCTGATGGGTGTGCGATTCGAAGACGCGATGCTGGTCCTTCGCGCTCAGACGGGCGAACAGCGGCATGATCTCGATCGCGTCGGGGCGGCGCATGTCGGCGCAGCGCGGGCCGAAGGCGTGGCGGATCGCCTGCTCGTAGTCGCGGATGTCGCGCTCGCCAGCGGCGAAGACGAGGATGTCGCGCGGGCCGCGGTCGTGCGCCGACACCGTCACGAGTTCGGCGCAGGCGCGCGCGACGGCGGTCGGCATGTCGGTGTCCGCGTCGCGTTCGCCGCCCGCCGTGTCCGTGCGCACGTCGGGGAATCCGGGCACATGCGCCATCAGCGACGGCGCGCCGCCGAGCGGCTCGTAGCAGATCGTGACCGGATAGGTGCGTCCGGAGACCTCGATGACCGGCACCGGGCGCTTCAACGCGTCCTCGAAATGCTTCTGGAACTTGACCGAATCGATCGTCGCCGACGTGATGATGAGCTTGAGGTCGGGCCGCTCGGGCAGCAGCGCCGTCAGATAGCCGAGCAGGAAGTCGATGTTGAGCGTGCGCTCGTGCGCCTCGTCGATGATGATCGTGTCGTAGCGCGTGAGTTTTGGGTCGCGCTGGATCTGAGCGAGCAGGATGCCGTCGGTGACGACGCGCAGCCGCGTCTTCGGCGACGACTCGTCGGTGAAGCGCACCTGATAGCCGACCTCGTCGCCCAGACGCACGCCCAGTTCGCTCGCGATGCGTTCGGCGACGGTGCGCGCGGCGAGGCGTCTCGGCTGCGTGTGCACGATCTGACGGCCGTGCGAGCCGCGGCCGAGTTCGAGCAGGATCTTCGGCAGCTGCGTCGTCTTGCCCGAGCCGGTCTGGCCGGAGACGATGACGACCTGCGCGTGGGTGACGGCCTCGGCGATCGCGTCGCGCGCGCCGCTGACCGGCAGTTCTTCTGGATACGAGAATTTCATATGATGCTGTGCGTTGTGCTTTCCGTAATTTTTAAGTTTGGTGTGATCGGCGTGGCCGCAACGGCCAGCTGCCCGAAAATGAAACGATCAGTGCAGGCGATGGACTTCGATGACGCGGTAGCCTTTCGAGCTCGCGTACTTGTCGACCTCGTAGGCGTCGGACAGCGCGTCGGCGAGCCAGCGCATCAGTGAATCGGAGCCGAGGTTCTTCTGCACGACGAGATACGCGTAGCCGTCCGGCGCCAGGCGCGGCAGCCACGTCATCAGCAGCGTGTGCAGCTCCTCCTTGCCGATACGGATCGGCGGATTCGACCAGATGAGCTCGAACTCGAGCCCTTCCGGGACGTCGTCGGCGTCGCCGACGTGGATGTTCGTGCAGCCGTTGAGTTCGGCGTTGCGTTCGGTCAGTTCGATTGCGCGTTCGTTGACGTCGATCGCGTAGACCTCGGCCTGCGGCGACTCGAGCGCAAGCGCGAGGCTGATCGCGCCCCATCCGCAGCCGATGTCGAGGAAGTCGCCGCGCTCCGGGGGCTGCGGCGCGTGACGCAGCAGCACCGACGTGCCCAGATCGACGCGATGCGCCGAGAAGACGCCGTTCGACGTCTCGACCCGTGCCTCGTGGCCGCGCAGCGTCACGTGCATCTCATGGCGCACGTCCTTAGAGGAAGGGGAGGCCGAGAAATACTGTTCGTTCGCCTGTGGGGATTCGATGTGCGCCATGGTGCTCCGCCTCGCTCTGCTGTATACTGGCATGTCTGCTTATCCGATGATAATCAGGACTCAGTAAGTTTCCAAGCAAGGACGAGGTAGTATTTGACCACATTGAACACCTTCGACGACGAAGCACAGGCAGCCTTCGCGGAGCCGGGACACCGCGACGTGCTCGCCGACCAGTCCGACGTGCTGCTCGAGGAAGGGCATGCGGACGGCGCCGAAAGCGAAATCTGGCGCGAAAGGGAATCGCGCAACGAACTCAAGCACGTCATCGGCCTCGGCGAACTCGAGGACGTCACCGAAGTCGAGTACCGCAAGGTGCGCCTCGAACGCGTCGTGCTCGTCGGCGTCTGGTCGGCGCGCACCGGTTCGCAGCGCGAGGCTGAGGAATCAATGCGCGAACTCGCCGCGCTCGCGCAGACGGCGGGCGCCGTCGTGTGCGACGCCGTGCTGCAGCAGCGCTCGCGGCCGGATCCGGCGACGTATGTGGGTGCCGGCAAGGCCAAGCAGATCGCCGACATCGTTGCAATCAACGAGGCCGATACGATCATCGTCGACGATGATCTGCCGCCGAGCCAGCGGCGTGCGCTCGAAGACGCGACGAAGGTCAAGGTCGTCGACAGGACGGCCGTCATCCTCGACATCTTCGCGCAGCATGCGACATCGCGCGAAGGCAAGGCGCAGGTCGAGCTCGCGCAGCTGCAGTACATGCTGCCGCGTCTGCGCGGCTGGGGCGCGGCGCTGTCGCGTCAGGCGGGCGGACGCGCCGCCGGCGCCGACGGCGGCATCGGTTCGCGCGGCCCGGGCGAGACGAAGATCGAACTCGACCGCCGAGTCATCCGCACCCGCATCGCGCATCTGCGCCGCCAGATTGCGCAGATGGCGCCGTCGCGCGAGGTCAAGCGCGGCTCGCGGCGCAAGTACGGGCTGCCGACGATCGCCGTCGTCGGCTACACGAACGCCGGCAAATCGTCGCTGACGAACAGGCTCACCGGCTCCGACGAGCTCGTCGAGAACGCGCTGTTCGCGACGCTCGACACGGCCGTGCGCCGTGCGCGCGCGAAGGACGGGCGCCTGTACGCGTACGTCGACACGGTCGGCTTCGTGCGCAGGCTGCCGACGCAGCTCGTCGAGGCCTTCAAGTCGACGCTCGAGGAGATTGCCGACGCCGACCTCGTCGTCCATGTCGTCGATGCGTCGCATCCCGACCCCTTCGGGCAGATCGACGCCGTCAACGAGGTGCTGCGCACGATCGACGGCGTCGAGCGGCTTCCGGTCGTCACCGTGTTCAACAAGACCGACCTCATCGATGACGTGACGCGCGAACGGCTGCACCGGCTCGCGCCGGACGCGTTCCTCGTCTCGTCGGCGAGCGGCGACGGCGTCGACGCGCTGCGCGCGCACGTCGAGGGGATGCTGCCCAAGCCGAACGTGCACGTCGAGGCGCTGCTGCCGTACACGGCCGGCTCGCTGCTGTCGAGGATCCGCGAATACGGCGACGTCGGATCGGTCGAATACCGCGACGACGGCGTCATGCTGCAGGCGGACGTCGACGAGCACCTCGCCGCGCAGGTGATGGAACAGGCCGTCGACGAGGGCTGACGACACGCAATATGCCCCGGCTGCGCACGTTCGCGCGGGCGGGGCGCCCCAACGCGCATGCCGTCCGGCGCGCAAGTCGCTGACAGCGTTGTCGGCACGGGGGGGAAAGGCGGCGGGGGCGCCGATGGCGCCATTTTTCGAAGCGTGAACAAGGGGGCCGTCTGCTACAGTGAGCAGCGAATGAAGTACGCATCCGCCACAAGCGGATCTTCGGTGATTATTGAGAGGTTATCATGGTGGATTCACCCATTAAGCCCACAAAGCTCGCGATTGTCGGCGCCGGCGCCGTCGGCTCCACACTCGCCTTCGCGGCCGCCGAGCGCGGCGTCGCCCGTGAGATCGTCCTTCAGGACATCGCGAAGGAACGCGTCGAGGCCGAGGTGCTCGACATGCAGCACGGTTCGAGCTTCTTCCCGACCGTCTCGATCGACGGATCCGATGACCCGGAGGTCTGCCGCGACGCCGACATGGTCGTCATCACCGCCGGCGCACGCCAGAAGCCGGGCCAGTCGCGCCTCGACCTGGCCGGCGCGACGATCAACATCATGGAGTCGATCATCCCGAACATGGTCAAGGTCGCCCCGAACGCGATCTACATGCTCATCACGAACCCGGTCGACGTCGTCACCCACGTGTCGATGAAGCTCTCGGGCCTGCCGTCGAACCAGATCTTCGGCTCGGGCACGAACCTCGACTCCGCCCGTCTGCGCTTCCTGATCGCGCAGCAGACCGGCGTCAACGTCAAGAACGTCCACGCCTACATCGCCGGCGAGCACGGCGACTCCGAAGTCCCGCTGTGGGCGTCCGCGACGATCGGCGGCGTCCCGATGTGCGACTGGCAGCCGCTGCCGGGCCACGCCCCGCTCGACGCCGCGATGCGCGAGCAGATCCATCAGGAGGTCAAGAACGCCGCCTACAAGATCATCAACGGCAAGGGCGCGACGAACTACGCGATCGCGATGTCCGGCGTCGACATCATCGACGCGATCCTCAAGGATTCGAACCGCATCCTGCCGGTCTCGTCGCTGTTGTCCGACTTCCATGGCATCTCCGACGTGTGCATGTCGGTGCCGACGCTGCTCAACCGCAACGGTGTGAACTCGCGCATCAACACGCCGGTCTCCGAGCACGAGCTTGCCGAGCTCAAGCGCTCCGCCGAGACGCTCAAGGAAACGGCCGCGCAGTTCGGCTTCTGATCCGCGAACAACGGCATTATGGGCCGGGCTTTCGATTGATTGGTTGATCGAAAGCCCGGCCCTCGCCGTTTTGTCCAGGCGGCATGCAGGCGGGATGCAAGGTAGGGTAGAGGTGGCGTGCAGCGGGGAATCGCCGCGCCGACATGCTTCTTGCGCTCTGGGCGATTGCCGCGCCGGGGCGCTCGTCCTAGGATGTGCAGCAGCGGCGGGGAACCAACGCGTTTGAGGACAGGGAGCACGACAGGGAGGCATCATGGCGCACACGCACTCGCATACGGCAGGCAATGGGATGGACCACGCCGGCAGACTGACGACGACGCTCATCCTGACCGGCACGATCTTCGTGGCCGAGGTCGTCGGCGCCGTCATCACCGGCTCGCTCGCATTGCTCGTCGACGCCGGCCATATGATGACCGACGTCTCGGTGCTCGCCGCCTCGACGCTCACCGCTTATCTGATGCGGCGCCGGCCGAACAACGCGCGCACGTGGGGTTGGGCGCGTCTCGAGGTCATCACTGCCGCCGGCGGCGGCCTGCTGCTGCTGTTCGTCGGCCTGTACGCGCTCATCGAGGCCGGGATGCGTCTGTTCGGCGCCGAGTCGGATACGATCCACGACGTGCGGCTGCTGCTGTTCTTCGGTGTCCTCGGTCTGGCCGCGAACGTCGGCTCGATCCTTGTGCTGCGCGCGCAGTCGGGCGACAACATGAACATGCGCGCCGCGTTCCTCGAGGTGTGCAACGATGCGCTCGGTTCGGTCGCCGTCATCGTCTCAGCCGTCGTCATGATGACGACGGGATGGGACGGCTTCGACGCGATCGCCGGCGCGTTCATCGCGCTGCTGATGATTCCGCGCGCCTTCATCCTCGTACGCGACGCGATGCGCGTGCTGCTCGAGGAGACGCCTGAGGGCCTTGATCTGGACAAGGTGCGCGAGCATCTGCAGCAGGTGCCGCATGTGATCGCCGTGCATGATCTGCATGCGAGCGTCGTCGCGACCGGCATGCCGATCCTCACTGCGCATGCCGTCGTCGACCGCGATATGACGATGGAGCAGGCCGGTCAGGTGCTGCGCCGGATGCAGGACTGCCTGCGCGAGCATTTCCCGGTCTCGATCCCGCACACGACCTTCCAGCTCGAACCGGAGGGCTATACGAGCGAAAGCGCGTCGCGCATCCATTCGTGAACGGGCTTGGCTCGGCTAGAGCCTGCGCAGCACGGTGACGACCTTGCCCATGATTTGGGCATGCGTGCCGTCGATCGGCGAATAGTTCGGATTGTGGGGGATGAGCCAGATGTGGCCATGTTCCTGGCGGAAGGTCTTGACAGTCGCCTCGTCGCCGAGCAGCGCGGCGACGATGTCGCCGTTCTCAGCCGTCTGCTGCTCGCGGACGACAACGAAGTCTCCGTCGCAGATCGCGGCGTCGATCATCGAATCGCCGTGCACCTCGAGCATGAACAAGTTGCCGGTGCCGGTGAGCCGCACGGGCAACCTCATGACGTCCTCGACATGCTGTTCGGCCGTGATCGGCACGCCGGCGGCGATCGCGCCGACGAGCGGCACATCCTGCAAGGCGGCGTAGGCGTCTTCCGGCGCCTGCATGCCTTCGCCGAAGGCGACCGGCACGTCCTGCGTCCCGATGATCTCGATCGCGCGCCCCTTGTTCGCATCGCGGCGGATGTAGCCCTTGAGTTCGAGCACCTGCAGCTGATGCTGGACCGACGATGTGCTTCTGAGACCGGCGGCCTGGCCGATCTCGCGCAGCGACGGCGCGAATCCCTGTCGCGAGATCAGATCGCGGATCGCGTCGTACACGCGCCGTTGGCGCTCGGTGAGTGGCTCCTGAGGGCCGGCGACGCCCGGCTGCTCGCGCTGTGGTTCGGTGCTGTGCATGGCATGTCCTTTCGTTGCTAGCCACGATACCGCGAAACGCCGAGGAAATCAAACAGATGTTCGAATCAGGCTTGACGAAATCGAACATCTGTGCGAATATCTGGGTGACGGAATAGAACAGATGTTCGAAAGGTGGCTTGTATGGAGACTCGGGGAATGCCGCGGATGGCGGCCGGTTCGAAGGCGCATGCCGGTCGCGTGGTCATTGACGTGCCGATGTCTGTCGCCGAGTCGCGCACACGGCTGCGCAGCGGGGAACGCGCCGTCGTGGCGCCGATGCGCGGCTGGTTCGTCCGTCATATGCGCCTGCTCGTCATCGTGCTGCTTGCCTGCACGACGTTTCTCGCTTTGTGGGGAAGCGGGGCATGGTCCGGTGATCCGACCCCTGCGGCCACTGGCGCGTCGGCTACATCCGCTGATGTCGTCCACTACACGGTGCGTTCCGGTGACACGTTGTGGTCGATCGCGCGCTGGTGCGGCTATGCGAACGAGCAGGAGGGCGTGGCGAAGCTGATGGCGATGAACGACCTGAGCACCGCCGAACTCAGCCCCGGCCAGCACCTCCTGCTGCCAATAGAGGCGTGACGATAGGCGTCGTATCGCCTCCGTGGCGGCCCTTTCTATGGGTCAGGAGCTTGAAGAGGAGTTGTTGAATGTCGGATTCTTGCGTACCGGAGGATTACCGTAGTATGTCGGATAGTCGAAAGATACGCGGTAGCCTTCCGCGTAGAGAGACCAACTGACGTTTGATCCAACACGCTTGATGCTGGAGACAAGGTTGCCGGGCATGTTGATTGTTCCGGCATCGACTTTTTCATCTTCGGTGGCAACTGAATTCCAGACAATCGATGCGAAGGTGGAGCAATTGTTGTTAATTAGTCCCCCATGTGGTATGCGTGGTGATATTTTGATTCACGATATCAAGATCTTGTTGCCTTAGAGGTCTTTGGATGGAAACGGAATCTCCCCAGTATACGCCGTTGCTTTGCGCGTATCCTTCTGTGTTGTACCAAAGTCCTGTGGGATCTGTATTACCCCATATGCCAACCGTGATGGATTTACCATCGGCGATGGTTAATCCTCCAACCTTCAAAGGGGAACCATTGTAGTTTGTGATAGATATCCATGCGTGACCGGCGTTGCTTAGCGATGAGAATCCACCGTCGCCTAATGCATAAATCCGCATCACTGCCACGCTCATGGCGGCACGTGAAGTTGAGAGCTCTTCGATGGTCTTCTTTTGGCCTTTCGGCAACTCAATCATCGGTAAGGGAGCTGGGTCGGAACTTTCCGGGATGCTTGTGATGTCTTCAGGGAAACTCGTGGGGCATCCAGAGTGTTTGTCGGCGGGGCGGTGTTTGTGTCAGATGCGTTGGCGGTAGCTGGGGCGAATAGGCTCACAGAAAGCGTCAGGATAATGCTTAATATGGCCGATACTCTCTTTTTCATTTCCATAGTCCTTTCAGGAGTTGGAGGATGATGGCGATGATCAGGGCGAATAATGGGTAGAGGGCGACGCGGATCCATACCATGGCCAGACCGGAACTCTGTTCGCTGTGGGTGCTGAAGAAGCGATAGGCCATATAGGTTTCCACGGTGCCGAAGGCAAGAACGCCGAGCGCGGCGATGACTTGCGTGATGGTGAGCAGTGAGCCATACTCCGCATAGAGTTGCTCATGTGAAATGTCAGAATGCAATTGTTCCCCTTCCTTCTGCTTCTTTGCTTTTCCTAATTATATATCAACATATGAGTGTGGATTACGCGTGTTGTGCAATGGAATCTGCGGCAACTACTCATACGGAATTCCGGTGACCTATGCTATGACACGCCGTTGCTGCTCGATGCGGGCCGTCTCAGTGTGCATGGCGGGCCAGAGTCGATGGAGGTGGTGCATGCATGGCGGGCAGAATCCAGATCGGTGTCCGGCGGGCGGGAGTGACGCGCGGCGGCACGCGGTTGCCGCAAAGGGCGCGCTTGCCGCTATTGTTGCAGATATGTATTGTCCTTTCTGCCAGAACCCCGATACCAAGGTGATCGACACGCGCATCAGCGACGACGGCCATTCGATCCGGCGCCGGCGCGAATGCCCCAAATGCGGGCGCCGCTTCAGCACCGTCGAGACGGCGACGCTGCTCGTGCGCAAACGCTCGGGCAACGTCGAGCAGTTCGACCGCAACAAGGTCATCGCCGGCGTGCGCAAGGCATGCCAGGGCCGGCCGATCAACGAGGACGACCTCAAGCAGCTGGGCCAGAAGGTGGAGGAGAGCCTGCGCGCGCAGGGCATCGCCGAAGTGCCGTCCGAGCAGGTCGGCAAGGCAATCCTCAAGCCGCTGCGCGAACTCGATGAGGTCGCCTATCTGCGCTTCGCGAGCGTCTACCAGAACTTCGAGGACCTCAACGACTTCCAGCACGCGATCGACGACCTGCGCGAAGCTGACTGATTCCGCGCCACGACGACGGAAGGCCGCATCCCGGGGGATGCGGCCTTCCGTGTTTATGTTGTGTGCGTTGTGTGCGCCGTGCGCGCGATGTATCAGTGCTCGATGACGCGCATGCGGATCGTACCGGGGATCGCGGCGAGCGCGTCGAGCGCCTGCTCGTCGGGGGCCGTCGCGACGTCGGTGACGACGTAACCAATCTCGCCTTCGGTGCCGAGCGCCTGCGCCGAGATGTTGATGTCCTGTTCGCCGAGCACGCGGTTGACGGCGGCGAGGATGCCCGGAAGATTGTCGTGCAGATGTGCGATGCGCGCTGCGCCCTTGCACGGACCGGTCGTGATCTGCGGCAGGTTGACCGACAGCATCGTCGACGCCTTCGTCCAATAGTCCTCGAGACGCTGCGAGACGAACTGGCCGATCGATTCCTGCGCCTCGAGCGTCGAGCCGCCGATGTGCGGCGTGAGAATCATATTGTCCTCGTCGGCGAGCACCGTGTGGAACTCGTCGCCGCTCTTCTTCGGCTCGACCTGGAATACGTCGATGGCGGCACCAGACAGGTGACCGCAGTCGAGATGGCGCTTGAGCGCGTCGAGGTCGACGACGAATCCGCGCGAGCAGTTGATGAAGATCGCGTCCTGCTTCATGTGCGCGAACTCGTCCTCGCCGAAGAAGCCGACGTTCGACTTCCTGCCGTCCACATGGATCGTGACGGCGTCCGAACGTTCGAGTAGCTCGTCGAGCGTCTCGCAGCGTTCGGCGTTGCCCAGCGCGAGCTTCTCCTCGATGTCATAGAACAGCACGTGCATGCCGAGCGCCTCGGCGAGCACCGACAGCTGCGAGCCGATGTTGCCGTAGCCGATGATGCCGAGCGTCTTGCCGCGCACCTCGTGCGAGCCGGCGGCGGACTTGTCCCACAGGCCGTGCTTCATATGGTGCGTGTGCGCGGGGATGCGGCGCATCAGGCAGATGATGTCGCAGATGACGAGCTCGACGACGGAACGCGTGTTCGAATACGGCGCGTTGAACACGGCGACGCCGGCCTTCGCCGCGGCCACCAGATCGACCTGGTTCGTGCCGATGCAGAAGCATCCGATGGCCGTGAGCGCCGGACGCGCGTCGAGCACGCGCTTCGTGACCGTCGTCTTGGACCGGATGCCGAGCAGGTCGACGCCGTCGAGCGCGTCGATGAGCTCGTCCTCGGACAGGGCGCCCTTCATCGTCTCGACTTCGAAGCCATGGTC
Organism: Bifidobacterium sp. AGR2158; assembly: GCF_000424225.1. Classification (NCBI taxonomy): domain Bacteria; kingdom Bacillati; phylum Actinomycetota; class Actinomycetes; order Bifidobacteriales; family Bifidobacteriaceae; genus Bifidobacterium; species Bifidobacterium sp. AGR2158. The sequence continues at coordinate 303,265 of NZ_AUJM01000013.1, read as the reverse complement.
GCGCAGCGTCTGCGCGGCGAGCGGATGGATGTTTTCCAGTAACAGTGCTTTCGGCATGGAATCCACCTTAGAGGTTGAGCAGCGTTTCATCATCGTTTGTCCGTAGTATAAGCAGACGCTGCGTCGGACGCGTCAGCGCGACGTACAGGTCGGCGGCCGCGCTCAGCCTCGTCGGAGCCTCCTGGTCGATCGCGCCGGGCTCGACGACGACGACCGCGTCGTATTCGAGGCCCTTGACCGCCTGCGTGCCACAGACGATGACCTCGTCGTCGACGAGATCGGGGCGTGCGGACAGCGCGTCGGCGACGGCGGCGTGCACGGCGTCGGCGACGCGCTCGGGGACGATGACGGCGACGCGTCCGCTGCCGGATTCGTCGACGAACTCGTCGGCGAGCGCGCGCACCCGCCTGCCGACCTCGGCGTAGAGCGCCTCGCGGTCGGGCAGGACAGCGCGTTCGACGGCGTCGGGCACCGAACGGATCGCCTTGACCGTCGAGATGTACAGGCCTTCGCCTTCGGCGAAACCGGCGGCGAGGTCGGAGACCTCGCGCGGATTGCGGTAGTTGATCGTCAGTTCGTTGAGATCCCAGTTCTTCGGGCCGAAGAGCGCGTTCATCGACTTCGCCCAGTCGCGCGTGCCGCCGAGCGCCGAGGTCTGGGCGACGTCGCCGACGATCGTGAACGAACGCGACGGGCAGCGGCGCATCAGCATCCGCCAATCCATCGCCGTGAGCTCCTGCGCCTCGTCGACGACGATGTGTCCGTAGGTCCATTCGCGGTCGGCGGCGGCGCGCGTCGCGACGAGCTCGACGTCGTCGGCGCTCATCTCGTCGGCGAGCATTTTTGAAGAAACGATGCCCGAGCCGATGCCGGCCTGCGCGAGTGTGTCGCGCGCGTACTGCTCCTCCTCGGCGCGCCGGGCGTCGCGTGCGGCGCGCCGGGCGGCCTCGTGCGGGTCGGGGCCGAGCAGTTCGAGCGCCTCGTCGAGCAGCGGGATGTCCGAACGCGTCAGCGGCGCGCCCGGCTCGCGCGTGAGCATGCGCACCTGCTCGTCGGTCAGCCACGGCGCGAACCGCCGGATCTGCGCCGGTTTCGAGAACATCTGGTCGATCATCCAAGCGCCGTTCATCGGCAGCCACGCGAGGTTGAGCGTGACGCGCAGGCGGTCGTTCATGCGCAGCTGCGCGAGGATGTCGCTCATCTCGGCGGCGTCGGGCGTGTAGTCGAGCTGTTCGACGACGCGCGTGCGCATCGTCTCGAGCATCGACGTGACGAAGGTCTCGCGCGCCTTGTTATGCGGCTGGCGCGTGCGGCGCGCGTCGGCGATCGCCTGCTCGATGTCGGCGGCGCGCATCGGCACGCTGATGCCGTTGACGGTGATCGTCGGCAGCTTCGAGGGCACGCGTTCGCGTGCGGCGACGGCGTTGGCGATCATCTGCGCCATGCGGCGCTGCCCTTTGAGCTTGGCGACGTGCGGCTCGTCCTCGCGTTCGGCGATGACGCCGGGGATGAGTTCGCCGATCGTGCGGCTGACGACGCCGGTCTCGCCGAGCGACGGCAGCACCTGGTCGATGTAGTGCAGGAAGTCCTCGCTCGGGCCGACGACGAGCACGCCGGAGCGTTCGAGCCTGCGCCGGTGCGTATAGAGCAGATAGGCGGCGCGGTGCAGCGCGACCGCCGTCTTGCCGGTGCCTGGGCCGCCCTGCACGACGAGCGCGCCGCGCATATCGGCGCGGATGATGCGGTCCTGCTCGGCCTGGATCGTCGCGACGATGTCGGTCATCTTGCCGGTGCGGCGCGAGCCGAGCGAGGCGAGCAGCGCGCCCTCGCCGGTGAGCGTGCCGCGTTCGGAGGCGGCGTTGACGTGCTCGGAGTGCACGTCGAGCACCTCGTCCTCGATGCCAACGACGTCGCGGAAGTGCAGCGTGATGTGGCGGCGCATGACGATGTCGCCGTGATGCGACGGCGTCGCCTCGTAGAACGGACGCGCCGCCTCGGCGCGCCAATCGGTGAGGATCGGCTCGTGCTCGGCGTCCGACAATCCGATGCGTCCGATGTAGCGGCGGCGTCCGGCCGTGTCGTCGAGGCGGCCGAAGACGAGGCGGTCCTCGACGGCGCGCAGCTGCACGAGGCGGTCCTCGTACATCGTCGCGAAGGAGTCGCGCTCGGTGCGCTGCGTCGGCGAGCCGTGCGATCCGGCCGCGCGCACGTCGTCGAGCCGCTTGCGCACCTGCGTGCGCAGATCGTCGAGACGTCCGTAGGCGCGGTCGACGGCTCCTTGTTCCTCTTCCAGCTGCGATGAATACTGTGACATGCTCTTGTGCGTCCCCTCGATGGAAAGTTAAGCCGTACAAGTGTAGCAAACGTGTTCAACAGCGCCGCGCCGACGGCCGTGATGTGCGGATTTCGTGCACGAAACGGGCGCAAGGGTCACGCTCACGGCGTGTTTAGCCGCGCGGTGGGGAGTTTAGGGGAACAGTGGGGTAAAGTGGTGGTCTGAGCAAAGCAAGTGGTCGGAGTCAGGTCGAGAGTGTGCGGAGGTGAGCGATGACGGATCACACCGACGCGCACCCCACGCACGCGACGACCGACGCGCCCGACGACGCGGCCTGCGGGCCGTTCGACGACGCGCCGCTGCTGCTTGGAACCTACACGCCGAAGATCGATGCCAAAGGAAGGGTCGCGTTGCCTGCGAAAATGCGTACGCAGCTGGGGGAGGGCATGGTGCTCGCGAGAGGCCAGGAACGCTGCGTGACGATTCTGCCTCGCCGGGAGTTCCGCCGCATCGCCGCCCGCATCCAGCACACGTCGATGGGCGACCGCGCCGCGCGCCAGTACCTGCGCATCTTCCTGTCCGGCGCCGTCGATACGCAGATCGACCGTCAGGGACGCATCAGCGTGCCGCCGATGCTGCGCGACTACGCTGGCCTGGGCGAGCGCATCGTCGTCATCGGCGTCGGCACGCGCGCCGAGATCTGGAACGCCGACGCGTGGGACGACTATCTCGCGCGGAACGAACAGGGATACGCCGACATCAGCGACGACGTGCTCCCGGACATGGAGTTCTGATGACCGATTTGACCGATTACGCACATATCCACAAGCCGGTGCTGCTGCGCGACTGCGTCGAGCTCGTCTCGCCGGCGCTCGCCGCCCCCGGCTCGCTCGTCGTCGACTGCACGCTCGGTCTGGCCGGGCATGCGATCGCGTTCCTCAAGGCGAACCCCGAGGCCCGGCTCGTCGGCATCGACCGCGACGCCGAGGCGCTCGAGATGGCGGGCGCGCGCATCGCCGCCGAAGGCCTCGCCGACCGGTTCATGCCGGTGCACGCCGCCTTCGACGCCTTCGGCGACGTCCTCGACGAGGCCGGCATCGGCTCCGTGAACGCCGTGTTCATGGATCTGGGACTGTCAAGCCTGCAGATCGACGAACGCGACCGCGGCTTCTCCTATTCCCATGACGCGCCGCTCGACATGCGCATGGACGTGTCGCAGACGCTGACGGCGCGCGACGTGCTCGCCACCTACGACGAGCGCGAGCTCGCCCGCATCTTCAAGGAGTACGGCGAAGAGCGCTTCGCCCGCCAGATCGCGCGCCGCGTCGTCGCTGTGCGCGACAGGAAGCCGCTCGAGACCTCGGCCGAGCTCAATGCGCTCGTCGACGAGACGATCCCGCAGGCGCACCGCGCGAGCGGCAACCCGGCCAAGCGCGTCTTCCAAGCGCTGCGCATCGAGGTCAACGGCGAGCTCGACAAGCTCGCGCGCACGCTGCCGCAGATCGCAAGCCGCCTCGAGGTCGGCGGCCGTCTCGTCGTCGAGTCGTACCATTCGCTCGAGGACCGCACCGTCAAGACCTTCATGAACCAGGGCCTGCACGCCGACGTCCCCGCCGGCATGCCGGTCGTCCCCGACGACATGCAGCCGTTCTTCAAGGCCGTCACGAAGGGCGCCGTCATGGCCGACGCCGAGGAGCGCGAGCGCAACCCGCGCGCCGCCTCGGTGCGCCTGCGCGGCGTCGAGCTGATCCGTCCGATTCCCGAACGCTGGCGGCGCCGCTTCGCCGAACAGGCGCGCGGCGAGACCGATGCGCGCGCGGGACACGGCGCCCATGGTGTCCATGGTGCCGGTGGACGTCATGGGCAGCGTCGCCGGCCAAAGGCAAGGAGCTGACCATGGGATCGTCAATGCGTTCATCGCGTTCGTCGGCGGCGCCGGCCGGACGCCAGGGCCAGGAGCCGGCCGTCGGCCATGTCCAGAAGCGCCCGCAGCTGCACGTCGTCGAGAACCGCCGCGCCTCCTCGTCGAAGGTCGGCCGCGGCATGCAGCGGCTGCTCGACTGGACTCGCACGCGCCGCTCGCCGGCCGTGCACATCGTCGTCGCCGTGCTGTTCCTCGGCACATGCCTGCTCGGCGCGCTGCTGCTGCGCACGCAGATGAGCTCGAACTCCTTCGAGGCCTCCACCGTGCAGCAGCACATCACGATGCTCCAGCAGGACGTCGAGGAGGACCAGACGAAGCTCTCGCAGCTCGAGGCCACATTGCCCGAGCGCGCGCAGAAGATGAAGATGGTGCCCGCGCAGGGCTCGCTGTCGATCGACCTCAACGGCTACACCCCGTCACAGGAAGGCACCCACTAAGCCATGATGCATCCCATCCGTTGGTACAAGGCGCTCGCCAAGCCGATGCGCAGCGCCCTCGTGCTCGGCGTCGTGCTCGCGACGCTCGCCTCGGCGTGCCTCGTGCAGCTCGGCGTGCTCCAGCTCGTCGAAGGCGCGCGCACCGCGCAGGCGGCCACGCGCGCCCGCACCGTGCAGGTCACGCTCGGCGCCAAACGTGGCAGGATCATGGACGCCAACGGCGTCGTGCTCGCCCAGAGCGTCGAACGATACACGATCGTCGGCAACCCCGAGGCCGCGCAGGATTTCACGCCGCTCGACTGCACGCCGCGCACGCAGGACTACTGCCAGCAGCTCGACGGCAAGCCGCTCAAGACGACCGGCGTGGCCGCCGTCGCGCAGCTGCTCGCGCCGCTGCTGGACATGAGCGCCGCCGAGATCGGTGGCAAGCTCGCCGGCACCGGCCAGTACGCGGTGCTCAAGAAGGACGTGACCCCCGAGGTCAAGCGCAAGATCAGCGCGCTGCATCTGGGCGGCATCGTCTACGGCGAGCTCAGCGACGAGCGCGTCTACTCGAACGGGTCGCTGCTCGGCGTCTTCCTCGGCGGCGTCGACGACGAGGGCAAGGGCGTCGCCGGCGTCGAACAGCTCGAGAACAAGGCGCTCACCGGCACCGACGGCTACGAGGTCTACCAACAAGGCAACGGCGGCGAGGAGATCCCCGGCACGATGACCGATTCGAAGCCGGCCGTCAATGGCGCCGACGTGCAGCTGACGATCGACCGCGACGTGCAGTGGCGCGTCGAACAGATCCTCAAGCAGAGCAAGGAGAAGTACAAGGCCGGCTGGGGCATCGCCGTCGTGCAGAACGTGCGCAACGGGCAGATCGTCGCGCTCGCCGACACCGACGAGATCAAGGCGGGCAGCGACGAGGCGAAGCTCAACGTGGCACGCGCCGTCAACGAGACCTTCGAACCCGGCTCGATCGGTAAGGTGTTCACGATGTCCGGCGTCATCCAAGAGGGTCTGCACACGATGGGCGACAAGTTCACCGTGCCCTCGACGCTCACGCTCGACGGACAGAAGTACAAGGACTCCTTCGAACACGGCGACGAGCATTGGACGATGGCGGGCATTCTCGAACAGTCGTCGAACATCGGCACGATCCTCGCCTCCGAGAACCTCAGCGACGACAAGCGCTACGACTATCTGCGCCGCTTCGGCATCGGACAGCCGACCGGGCTGGGGCTGCCGGGCGAATCGCAGGGGTTGCTTGCGCAGGCCTCGCAGTGGGACGGCCGCACGCGCAACACCGTGCTGTTCGGCCAGGGCTACACCGTCAACGCGCTGCAGCTGACGAACGCGGTGAGCGTCATCGCGAACAACGGCGTGCGCAAGCCGCAGTCGATCATCAAGGCCGTCGTCGGTCCCGACGGCAGGACGCGTGAGACCACGACCGGCGATTCGACGCGCGTCATCGACGAGGCGGTCTCCAAGCAGGTGCTCAACGCGATGGAATCGGTCTCTGAACACTACGCGTCGCAGGGCTTCGCCGGCGTCGACGGCTACCGCGTCGCCTCGAAGTCCGGCACCGCCGAGGTAGCCGGCGCCGACGGCAAGCTCTCGTCGCTCATCAGCGACTATTCGGGCATTATCCCGGCCGACGACCCGCGCTTCGTCATCACCGTCATCCTCAAGGATCCGGAGGGCGCGTACGGCGGCCTGACCGCGGGCCCGGTCTTCGCCGAGATCGGCAAGTTCCTGATGCAGAAGTACGAGGTGCCGAACTCGCAGCCGCGCAAGGATGCCATCCCGGTGGAGTGGTGAGCGCGGAACCGAGAAAGCACAAGGAGAGGAAACGATGAGCGCAATCAACGAAACGACGTCCCAGCGGCTGACGCTCGGCATGCTCGTGGACCGCTACGGCTGGGAGCTCGTGCCCGACTTCGCGCGCGACGTGACCGTCACGTCGCTCGCCAACGACGTGGAATCCGTCACGCCGGGCGCGCTGTACATGCCCGGCATGCGCATCGACAAGGGCCGCCTCGCGCTCGCCGTGCGCCGCGGCGCCTACGCCGTCATGCTGCCGACGTCGATGCGCAACGCGATCGACGACCCGCAGGTGCCGGTGCTGTTCGCCGACCCGTCGCCGCGCCGAGTCGGCGAACTCGCCGCCTCGATCGCCGGCAGGCCGTCCGAGTCAATCGCCGTCTTCGCAATCGCCGGTAGCGACGTCGACCGCGTGCGCGAGGACGTCGACGTGCTCGCGCAGTTCCTGCACATGCTCGGCAACCCGGTCGGCACCGTGTGCGACGGCGATTCGCAGTCGCTCGAACGTTTCCTCGACCTGAGCTACCCGGTCGACGTCTTCGCGATGCAGCGCGTCTTCTCGGTGTGCGTCGAGGACGGTGCCGCCGCGATCATCCTCGCGCTCAACAGCCGCACGATCGCCGCCGGCGCGCTCGAATCGGTCGGCATCGATGTGCTCGGCTACGACGACGCCGGCGACCACGTCGACGAGATGATCGCGCATGTGGCTGAACAGTACGGCTGCACGCTCGACGCGAACACGCATCTGGCGCAGCGCGATGCGGAGACTGACGCGATGGCCGAGCAGTCCGACTTCGGCGACGGCGTCCCGACGCGCGCGCTGTCGCTCGCGATCGCGATGACGCTTGCCGCGGGCGTGCGCAAGACGAACATCCGCAACGCGCTGCGCGTGTCCAAGGAGCTGCGCTGAGCGCGGCGAACGAGGGATCGACAAGACTTTCACGAAGGAGACAACGATGATGAGGATGATGCTGGGCCAAGCGGCCCGGGCGGTCGACGGCCGCCTGATCAACGCGGACAACGCGACGGCCGAACGGATCGTGACCAACGTCGTCACCGATTCGAGGAAGGCGCACGACGGCTCGCTGTTCGTCGCGATCGCCGGCGAACACGTCGACGGCCACGATTTCGTCGCGCGCATCGGCGAACAGGGTGCGCTCGGCGCGATCGTCGACCATGAGATCATGGACGCGCCGTGCCCGCAGATCATCGTCAAGGACACCGTCGAGGCGCTCGGGCTGCTCGCCAAGGCCAATCTCGAGCTGCGCCGCGACGAACGCGCGCCGTTCACTATCGTCGGCATCACCGGATCGGTCGGCAAGACGACGACGAAGGACCTGCTCAAGGCGCTGCTGTCCACGCTCGGAGACACGATTGCGCCGGTCGGCTCGTTCAACAACGAGATCGGACTGCCGCTGACGGCGCTCGACGTGAACGAGGACACGCGCTACCTCATCGCCGAGATGGGCGCGAACCATCTGGGCGAGATTGCGCATCTGACGACGATCGCGCCGCCCGACGTCGCCGTCGTGCTCAAGGTCGGCGTCGCGCACCTCGGCGAATTCGGCTCCGTCGAGCATATCGCGCAGGCGAAGAGCGAAATCGTGCGCGGACTGCTCAACGACGGCGTGAGCGTACTCAACGCCGACGACGCGCGCGTCGCCGCGATGAGCGCGATCGCGCCCGGCAAGGTCGTCTGGTTCGGCATCGAACACGCGCAGGCGCACGACGAGGACGGCTACGTGGCCGCCGACGACATCACGCTCGACGATCTGGGACGCCCGGTGTTCACAATCGTCGACGACGGCGGTGTCGAACAGCGCGTCACGCTCGGCATCGGCGGCGCGCATAACGTCATGAACGCGCTCGCCGCGGCATCCGTCGCACGCCTTGAGGGGATGCCGCTCGAACGGATCGCCGACGTGCTCTCGCACGTCACGGCCGTCAGCCCGCACCGCATGGCCGTCTGCGAGGTCACACGCGACGGCGAGCGCTTCACGCTCATCGACGACTCGTTCAACGCGAACCCCGATTCGATGCGCGCCGGCATCGACGGCCTGATCGCATGGCGCGCCCAGGAGGACGCGCAGCCGTTCCGCGTCGCCGTGCTCGGCGCGATGCTCGAGCTCGGCGCCGACGAGACGCGCGCGCACCACGACATCGGCCGCTACGCCGTCGAGGCGGGCGCCGACGCCGTCGTCGCGGTCGGCGCCGACGGCGACGGTCATCTCAACACGTTGGCGCAGGCCATCGCCGACGGCGCACGCGAGGCGCTCGACGCGACCGACGCGCGCCCCGTCGCCGCCGTCACGAACACGGCGGACGCCGACGAGGCCGTGCGCCGCCTCAACGCCGCGCACGCCGACATGGTCGTACTGCTCAAAGGCTCCCACGCCTCCGGCCTGAGCGCGCTCGCGACGCGCTGGACCGGCGGCGCGCGATGAGGCCACGCAACCCACGGCAATCACGCAACCGAATGGAGAACCTCAGGTGATCGCACTCATCATTGGCATCTTGGTCTCGCTGATCGTGACGATGGTCGGCACTCCGCTGCTCATCCGCATCGTGCACAAGCTCAACTACGGGCAGTACATCCGCCAGGACGGCCCGCAGTCGCATCTCGTCAAGCGCGGCACGCCGACGCTCGGCGGCGTCGTCATCGTGCTCGCCGTGTTGCTCGGCTGGGGCGCGAGCGCGCTGTACCGCTACTGCTGCCACGGCGTCGTGCCGTCATGGTCGGCCGTCCTCGCGCTGTTCGCGATGGCGTCGATGGGCCTGCTCGGCTTCATCGACGATTTCGCGAAGGTGCGCAAGAAGCAGAACGAGGGCCTGACCGTCGGCGGCAAGTTCCTCGGGCAGATCGTCTTCGCGACGCTGTTCGCCGTGCTCGCGCTCGTGCTGCCGACGAAATCCGGTTTCCCGAGCGCGCAGGCCGGCATGAGCTTCATCGAGAAGCCCTTCGTCAGCTTCGACTTCGCCGGCCGTGCGCTCGCGATCATCCTCTTCGTCATCTGGGTCAACTTCCTGATGGCCGCGTGGACGAACGCCGTCAACCTGTCCGACGGCCTCGACGGCCTGTGCGCGGGCTCGTCGATGGTCGCGTTCGTCGGCTACGCGATCATCGCGATCTGGGAGAGCTACCATCTGGCCGGCACCGGCCACTCCGGCTTCACCTACGCCGTCTCCGACCCGCTCGATCTGGCGATCATCGCCTGCTGCGCGGCGATGGCGTGCCTGGGCTTCCTGTGGTACAACTGCAATCCGGCGTCGATCTTCATGGGCGATACCGGATCGCTCGCGCTCGGCGGCCTGTTCGCCGCGCTGTCGATCGAGACGCACACCGAGTTCCTCGCGATCATCATCGGCGGCCTGTTCGTCATCGAGGCGATGAGCGACGTCATCCAGGTCGGCTATTTCAAGGCGACCGGCAAGCGCGTGTTCAAGATGGCGCCGATCCACCACCACTTCGAACTCGAAGGGTGGACCGAGAGCAAGGTCGTCGTGCGTTTCTGGATGATCGAGCTCATGTTCGTCATGGTCGGCCTCGTCATCTTCTACGGCGATTGGGTCGCACGCTCGGGCCTGTGGCACGCCTGAGCGGCCCCGCGCGTCCGCACGCCGCCGGCGGACACGCGACACAGACACGACGGCATGCGCATACGCGGACCCGGCACGATCCGAGCCACGGACGGAAGGACAGCAACAATGGAACTCGACCTTGAACATATGACGGTGGTGGTGGCGGGACTCGGCATTTCGGGCCGCAGCATCGTGGACATCCTGCGTCCGCGCGCCAAGGAGGTCATCGGCGTCGACGAGCATAAGGAGGATGCAGACCTGCGTTCCTTCGACGACATCCCTTGGGAGCGCGTCGACCTCGTGTGCACGTCGCCGGTGTTCAATCCGCGCACACCGTTCATCGTGGAGGCGCGCCGCCGCGGCATCCCGGTCATCAGCGAGGTCGAACTCGCGTGGCTCATGCGCGTGGACAGCGCCCGCACCGGACGTCCCGCTGCGTGGATCGGCATCACCGGCACGAACGGCAAGACGAGCACGACCGAGATGACCTCGGCGATGCTCACCGCGTGCGGTCTGACGGCGCCCGCCGTCGGTAACATCGGCAAGGCCGTCTCGCACGCCGCGCTCGACCCGGCCAACGACGTGCTGTGCGTCGAACTGAGCTCGTTCCAGCTGCACTTCACGTATTCGCTTGCGCTCGCCGGCGCCGCGATCACGAACATCGCCGCCGACCATCTCGACTGGCACGGCGGCATCGAGGCGTACGCGCAGGACAAGTCGAAGGTCTTCGACGGCGCGCGCCGCGTCATCGCCTACAACGCGCAGGACGAACGCGTCAGCGAACTGGCGCGCGAGGCGAAGACTGCCGAAGGCTGCGTCGCCGTCGGCTTCACGCTCTCCGAGCCCGTCGCCGGCCAGATCGGCGTCAAGGACGGCTGGATCGTCGACATGGCCGGCGTCACCGGCATGCCGATCGGCGCCGAGCACCGCCTCGCCGCGCTCGCAGACTTCCCGCATCTGATGGAGCCGGACGGCACGCTCTACCCGCATCTGGTCGCCGACGCGCTCACCGCGCTCATCCTCGTGACGGCGATGGACGTCGATATCGACGTCGCGCTCGACGCGCTCAAGCGTTTCAAGCCCGGCGGCCACCGCATCGAGGAGGTCGCCCGTCTGACGCTCGACGACGGCGCGACGGTCCGCTTCGTCGACGATTCGAAGGCGACGAACGCGCATGCGGCGCGCGCCTCGCTGAGCAGCTTCGCGCCCAGCAGCGTCGTGTGGATCGCCGGAGGCTTGGCCAAGGGCGGCCGCTTCGAACAGCTCGTCGCCGACGTGCGCGACCGGCTCAAGGCCGCCGTCGTCATCGGCGTCGACCAGGAGCCGATGCTCGACGCGCTGCGCACGAGCGCGCCCGATCTGCCGGTCACGATCATCGACCCGGCCGACGCCGGCAGCGTCATGGCGCGCGCCGTCACCGCGGCCGCGTCGATGGCGCACGGCGGCGACGTCGTGCTGCTCGCGCCGGCCTGTGCGTCGATGGACCAGTTCCGATCCTACGCGAAGCGCGGCGACGAGTTCGCTGACGAGGCACGGCGGTGGGTGAGCGAGTATGGCCGAGACTGAACGCAAGAAGCGGCGCGAGCCGCGCACGCGCTCGTCGAGCGGCGCGATCGAGGCGCCGCGCCAGCAGTACACGGTGCGCCGGCGCGCGCAGCCCGCGACATCCGACGACGCGCCGCGACGCGCCTCGTCGAATACGTCGAAGGACGAGTCGCTCGATTTCGCGCAGTACCGCGGATGGCGCATGTTCCTCAACCCGCTGTGGTGCTACCACGGCTTCTTTGCGAGCGTGCTCGCGCTGACGCTGTTCGGCCTCGTCATGGTGTTCTCGAGCTCGTCGGTCTCGATGGTCGCCGCCGGCGCCTCGCCGTGGTCGCAGCTCGTCACCCAGGCGTCTTTCGCGGCCATCGGCCTGCTCCTCATGGTCGTCGCCAGGATACTGCCGCTGGGCTTCTACGCGTTGCCGAAGATCATGTACCCGTTGTACGCGTTGTGCGCGGTCCTGCAGCTGATGACGCTGACGCCGCTCGGCATCGAGGTGTACGGCAACCGCGGCTGGATCAAGATCGGTCCGGTCCAGCTGCAACCGGCCGAACTGCTCAAACTCATACTGTGCGTCGTGCTGCCGTTGGCGCTGCGGCGCGTCTACGTCGCCCACCGCAAAAGCGGCGCGAAACCGACGCTGAAGGACTATTGGGTGCCGCTGACGTTGTTCGTCGTCGCTGTCGCCTTCGTCATCGGCGGCAAGGACCTCGGCACCTGCATGATCCTCGTGTTCATCGGCATCATCGCGTTCGCGACGAGCGACTTCCCGAAGAAATGGCTCGGCGCCGGCGGCCTCGTCGCCCTCGCGTTCGTCACGATGTTCGTCGTGACGAGCGGCAACCGCATGAGCCGCATCCTCGCGACCTACCGCGGCTGCGAGGACGGCGCGCAGACCGTGTGCTACCAGTCCACGCACGCGCACTACGCGATCGCCTCCGGCGGCCTGTTCGGCGTCGGTATCGGCAATTCGCGCGAGAAATGGAACTATCTGCCGGCCGCGCACAACGATTTCATCTACGCAATCATCTGCGAGGAGCTCGGCTTCGTCGGCGCCCTGCTCGTGCTGCTGCTGTTCGTCGTCATCGGATGGTGCATGCTCGTCGTGGCCGTGAAGACGCCGAATCGCTTCGCGTCGGCGATCATCATGTGCATGACCGTGTGGATCGTCGGTCAGGCGCTCATCAACATCGCCGTCGTGCTCGGCCTGCTGCCGGTCATGGGTCTGCCGATGCCCTTCGTCTCGGCGGGAGGCACGTCGCTGATCACATGCCTGATAGCGGCCGGCGTGTGCATGAGCGCGATGCGCAGCCAACCGCAGATCCGCGCCGAACGCGCAAAGGCCTGAGCTCGGGCGCGTCGGCTACAGTGAAGGCATGAACGAAGGCATGAACGAAGGCAAGATGGGCACAGGAACACCGCATCGCATCATCCTCGCCGGCGGTGGCACCGCCGGCCACGTCAATCCGCTGCTGGCGGTCGCCGACGCGATCCGGCGCAGGGAACCGGACGCGGACATCATCGCACTCGGCACGGCCGTAGGTCTTGAGGCCGACCTCGTGCCGGCCGCCGGCTACCGTCTCGAAACGATCGAGAAGGTACCGTTCCCGCGCCGTCCCGGCGTGTACATGTTCAAGTTCCCGGCGAAATGGCGTCGCGAGACGGCGAAGGTCAAGCAGCTCATTGATACGCAAGGCACGCAGGTCGTCGTCGGTTTCGGCGGTTACGCGTCGGCGCCGGCCTACGCGGCCGCGCATAAGCTCGGCGTCCCCGTCGTCATCCACGAGCAGAACGCGCGCGCCGGCATGGCGAACAAGCTCGGCGCGCACTGGGCGCGCTTCATCGGCACCGCCTACGACGGCACCGGCCTCAAGCCCGAGCAGGGCGGCGACGTCGAACGCGTCGGCCTGCCGCTGCGTCCGGCAATCGCCGCGCTCGCCGAACAGCTGCGCGACGACCGCGCCGGCGCCCGCGCCCGCAACGCGCGCGAACTCGGCCTCGACCCCGAACGCCCGGTCATCGTCGTCACCGGTGGCTCGCTCGGCGCGGCGAGCCTCAACCGCGCCGTCTCCGGCACCGCCGGCACGCTCGTGCGCCACGCGCAGATCGTCCATCTGACCGGCAAAGGCAAGATCGACGAGGTGCGCGACCGCGTCGTGCAGTCGGCAGGCGCGCAGGTGCTCACCGGACTGGGGGAGGACTCGCAGCCGGGACGCGACTACCACGTCGCGCAGTACCTCGAACGGATCGATAAGGCCTTCGCCTGCGCCGACCTCGTCATCTGCCGCTCGGGCGCGGGCACCGTGAGCGAACTGACGGCGCTCGGCCTGGCCGCCGTCTACGTGCCGCTGCCGATCGGCAACGGCGAGCAGCGTTTCAACGCGCAGCCGGTCGTCGAAGCCGGCGGAGGCCTGCTCGTCGACGACCACGACTTCACGACGACCTGGGTCGAGGAGCACATCCCGGCGCTGCTCGCCGACCCGGCGACGCTGCGCGACTACGGCGAGCGCGCGTGGCACTACGGCATCCGCGACGCCGCCGACCGCATGGCGCGCCAGATCCTCGACATCGCCGACGCGCAGGGCGCCGCATAGCGCCCCGCGCGGCATCAGCAGACAATCACACGCGGCAAGCAATCAAACAACGCGACACAGCACAGCAAGCACAGCAATCAGCACAGTGACAGGAGCGTGTTCCCCAGTGAACGAACAGACACGACAGCCCATCGAACTCGATCCGACGATCGCGCGTTTCGCGCCGAGCGAGCGGGTGGACGACCTCGGAAGGACGCATTTCATCGGCATCGGCGGCGCCGGCATGTCCGTCCTCGCCGAGATGCTGCACCAGCAGGGCGTCGACGTCGACGGATCGGACGCGCAGGCGGGCGCGAAGACGGAACGCCTCGCCGCGCTCGGCATCCCGGTGAGCATCGGCCAGCAGGAGGACAACGTGCGTGACGCGCAGGTCGTCGTCTATTCGAGCGCGATCAAGGCGGACAATCCGGAGATCGTCGCCGCCGCCGCGAACGACGCGCGCATTGTGCACCGCAGCGACATCCTCGCGCTGCTCATGCACGGTCGGCGCGCCGTCACCGTCGCCGGCGCGCACGGCAAGACAACGACGAGCTCGATGCTCGCCCACATCCTGACGCACGGCGGCCCCGGCGCGCTCGCCGACCCCAGCTACGCGATCGGCGGATCGATTCAGGGCCCCGACGGCACCACGCTCGACGGCGGCCACGCCGGCACGGGCGACGTGCTCGTCGCCGAAGCCGACGAATCCGACGGCAGCTTCGCGAAATACGCGCCGCAGATCGCGATCGTCACGAACGCCGAACCCGACCACCTCGACCACTACGGCGACGCCGACGCCTACCACGCCGCCTTCGTCGACCATCTGAGCCATGCGCGCGGCGCAATCGTCGTATGCGCCGACGACGCGAGCGCGCTCGCCGTGCTGCGCCAGCTCGACGAGGCCACGGCCGCGCACGCCGTCGCCTACGGCACGACGCCGCGCGTCGACCTCGGCGAACTGGGTGGCGCACGCTACGTGCACATCGCCGCCGAACGCGAACACGCCGGCGACGGCGCCGAAAGCTTCACACTCGAAATGCCCGCGAGCATCGCCGCGGGACGGGTGGACGCCGGCGACGACGACGGTTCGATCGTGCGCATGCCGGTGACGCTCGCCGTGCCGGGACTGCACAACGCGAGGAACGCGACGGCCGCGATCATCGCCGCGACGCTGCTCGGCATGGACCCGCACGCCGCCGCCGACGCCGTGTCGACCTTCCTCGGCGCCGCACGCCGATTCCAGATCCGCGCGCAGATCGGCGGCGTGACCGTCGTCGACGACTACGCGCACCATCCGACCGAGATCGCCGCGCTGCTCGACGCGGCGCGCCGCCGCTACCCGCAGGCGACGATCCACGTGCTCTTCCAGCCGCATCTGTTCTCGCGCACGAAGTTCTTCGCGAAGGAGTTCGCCGACGCGCTCGCAAAGGCGGACGACGTCATCGTCACCGGCGTGTTCCCGGCGCGCGAACGGCAGCAGGACTTCCCGGACGTGAGCGCGGCGACGATCGCCGACGCGGCCGGCGACGACGCGTCGATCGACGTCGAGGAGCGCATGGAGACGGCGGCGCAGATGATCGCGATGCGCGCGAAGCCCGGCGATGTCGTCTTCACAGTGGGTGCCGGCGACATCACGAAGATGGCGCCCGTCATCGCGCATGTGCTCGAGGCGCACGCCGGCAAGGACGACTGATGGCCGGGCGCAGCGTCAGATCATCGTCGGGCGGCTCGTCTCGTGATGATGCGCGCGACGATGCGCATCGGACGTCGGACGGTATGCACGACGCTCACGGTACGCGCGGGCGGAGCGTGTCGTCGGGCGCGGGCAGCGCGCATAATGCGTCGCAGGGCCGCCGGCGTGGGCGGACCGTCTCGTCGCATCGGGACGGCACGGCAGCCACGCCGCATGTCGGACGGCAGGTGTCCGGTTCGGCGACCGCGGCATCATCGTCGGCATCGTCTGCGCGCACCGGCAATGTGAAACGTTCGGTGAAACCGAAGTCGTCGCCGTCGGCGATGACGGGGGAGCACCGATTCCCGCTCGAGCCGCAGCGCACGCGGCAGCGCGTCGCATCGAACGCCGGCGCGCGTGCCGGCGGTGCGCGCACCGTGACGTCGGGGACGCCGTCGGCTGCGAAAACGGTCGCGCAGTCGAAGGAAAAGTCGACTGTGAAATCGGCTGGATCGACGACAAATTCAGCGAAGGATTCGGCGACGTCATCCTCGAAGCGCGGCGGCACGTCGCTCGTCGCACGCATGCGCGCGCTGCTGCCGCAACGCGGCAGGCAGACGGCGCAGGTGCGTCGCGCGCGCATCGTCGACGAGCCGATCAGCAGAAGCGAACCGGGGTCCTTCGTCGACGCGAACAACATGCACAGCGAGGACATCGTCGCGAAGACGCTCAGACAGACGGCCGGCACCGTCGGCGTGGCGACACGTCCGAAGGTCGTCGATTTCACGAAACGGCAGAAGGAACGCCGTCGCGCGAACCTGCGGCAGACGGTGACGCACGTCGCGGCGGCCGTCGGCGCAATCGCCGTCGTCGCCGCCATCGTCTGGCTGCTGTTCTTCTCGCCGGTGCTGCGGCTCAGCCCGGAGCGGATCACCGTGTCCGGCGCGAATCAATGGGTGAGCGAGCGGCAGATCATGACGATCGCGCGCGGACAGGCGGGCAAGTCGCTGCTGCTCGTCTCCGACGCGGCCGTCGAGGAACAGCTCTCGAGCATCCCCGGCGTCTCCTCGGCGCGGGCGGCGAAACGCTTCCCGAACGGGCTCGACGTGAGCGTCGAGGCGCAGCGGCCGGCGGCGATGCTGCGCGTCAAGGGAGGCGACACGCTCACGGCCGTCGACAACAAGGCGCGCGTGCTCAACGCCGTCGACGCCAAATCAGCGAAAGGCATCCCCGTCATCGACGTGACGTCGGTGGACGACGCCGTCAAGAGCCGCGCGCTGCAGTCGGCCGTCGTCATCCTCGACGCGTTCCCCGAAGGGTGGCGCAAGGACGTCACCGCCGTGAGCGCGCCGACGCAGGATTCGATCACGACGACCTTCGCGAACGGCATCACCGTCGTCTGGGGCGACGCCACCGACCTCAAGCTCAAGATGGCGATCGCCGACAAGATCATGAACGATCCGAAGGTAATCGGCGACAAGAAGCAGATCAACGTCTCCGCGCCGAACCGCCCGATCATCAAGTAGGCGGGCGGCGCGGGGCGTGCGATGCCTCTCGCAACGATGGACTTGCGGAAAAGGTCTCGCCGTGTTATATTAAGAAGTCCGGTTTGACGGGGCTGCGAGGTCCATCGCCGGGGTTTGATAATTCAAAAGGGGCCGATTTGGTTTCGACGGTGATCTGTTCGCTTCGGAGAAGCGTGCCGAGAATGCAGAGTCCGCTCGTGATGTGCTCTGCGATTTAAATTAAGTGCTAAATCTAATCGCACTGAGTTCGCTCTCGCTGCCTGATTTTCAACGTAATCAGATTTAATCCAGCGAGCGTGGCTCCGTCCGCTCTCCCGGGTCTTCGGGGAGAGGTCGGGCGTCGTTAGAGGACTTGCCTACGTCACTGAACCGCAGGGTGACGTAGGGACTTTGACTGTGGCTAGGCTCGCCATCAGTCGTCTGCGACATTGATGGGGGCCGAAAAACCACCCCAGTGGTCAGCAGACTACGCACGTAGAAGTACGAGGGTACGGTCACCGGACCGGGGTTCAATTCCCCGCGGCTCCACCAGCTTCAAACGCCGTCCAGTCATGGGCGGCGTTTTTTCGTTGCGATTCCAACGATTCCATCCTGTCGGGCGCACTGGCGCGCCAGTTACCTCAAATGCGTATTCGAGCGTTTCACGGGCGTTTTTCGGCGTTTTCATAGGACGATTCATAGGACGCCGACGCGCGGGTGTTGAACCCCTGTTCCGCGCGGATCACCGCCGCGCATGGGTGTGCGGTAGGCACCGTGCGCGCGTCGCGCTCGAATGGTCTCAGCATGTGACCATATAGGTGCATGAACCGTCAATCGTTGGGATTGCAACGGTTTTGAGGATTGATGGCATGCATTCGCCCCGGTCGGATGCCAAGACGAAACGTGTAGGTAATGCATGGAACTGACAATGTGCTGTGAACGAAGCCCCCGAAGAGAATAAGGGGACGACGCACAGAGAGAAGGTTCACAGTGAACGCAAAGAAGATCATCGCCGCCGCGGCCGCGGTTACGGCGCTCGCATCGGTCAGCGCATGCGGAGGCGTGAAGGAAGGAACGGCCGACGCCGCCGACGAGAACACTGTACTGGTGGGCACCACCGACAAGGTGACCTCGCTCGATCCCGCCGGCTCGTACGACAACGGCTCGTACGCGGTGCAGATTCAGGTGTTCCCATTCCTGTACGCGCAGGACTACAACACGTCTGAGCTGTCCCCGGACATCGCCGCGGACGACGGCACCTGGAGTGACGACGGCAAGCAGTTCACCGTCAAGATCAAGGAGGGTCTCAAGTTCGCGAACGGCCACACGCTTGACGCGAAGGACGTGAAGTTCTCCTACGACCGCATCAACACGATCAACGATCCGAACGGCCCGAGCTCGCTGCTCGCCAACATCGACTCCATCGAGACGCCCGACGAGACGACCGTCGTCTTCAACTCGAAGGTGCCGTTCGACGTCACGCTCAAGCAGGTCATGAGCTCGCCGGCAGGCCCGATCGTCGACGACGAGGTGTTCTCCGCCGACAAGATCACCGACGCGGACACGATCGTCAACGGCAAGGCCTTCGCTGGCCCGTACCAGATTGACTCGTTCAAGCTCAACGAGGCCGTTAGCTATGCGAAGAACGCGAACTACCAGGGTCTGACGCCGGTGAAGAACTCCGGCGTGCAGGTGAAGTACTTCGCCGACGCCTCGAACCTCAAGATGGCCGTCGAGCAGGGACAGGTCGACGTCGCGTACCGTTCCCTTTCGCCGACCGACATCGAGGATCTCGGCAAGAACAGCAAGGTGAAGGTCGTCAAGGGCCCCGGCGGCGAAGTGCGTATGCTCGCCTTCAACTTCAAGCTGCAGCCCTACGGCGAATCGCAGAAGGATGCCGACGCTGCCAAGGCGAAGGCCGTGCGCCAGGCGGTGGCAAGCCTCATCGACCGCGACGAGCTCTCCGAGAAGGTGTACAAGGGCACGTACACGCCGCTGTACTCGTTCATCCCGGACGGACTCACAGGCCATGAGGACACGCTCAAGTCGTATACGAAGGACGGCAAGCCGGACGCTGCCAAGGCCAAGAAGACGCTCGAGGCCGCAGGCGTGAGCACTCCGGTCGACCTCAAGCTCCAGTACAACGGCGACCATTACGGTTCGAGCTCCGCCGACGAATACGCGGCGATCAAGAGCCAGCTCGAATCCGACGGCCTGTTCAAGGTGGACCTGCAGCAGACCGAATGGACGCAGTACAACAAGGAACGCGTCGTCACCGATGATTCCGACGGCAGCTACCCGGTCTACCAGCTCGGTTGGTTCCCGGACTACTCGGATCCGGATAACTACCTGTCCCCGTTCTTCCGCGACGGCAACTTCGTGAACAACGGCTACGCCAACAAGGAGGTCAACGACGCCATCGTGGCGCAGGCCGGTGAAAAGGACGAAGCCAAGCGCGAGCAGATGCTCAAGGACATCCAGAAGACCGAGACGGATGACCTTTCGACGCTGCCGATGCTGCAAGGCAATCAGGTGGCCGTCACCGGCGACAACATCTCCGGCGTCGTGCTCGACCCGTCGTTCCGTTTCCGCTACGCCTCGGTCGTGAAGAACTGAGCCATCGCGGCATCGTCGATCTGGTGCATCCCCGCGGGGATGCACCAGATCGGCCTTCGCATTCGCCCATCACGGTCCAACAGCTCATCCGCCGTATACATCCCAAGGAGATCCGGTGTCACAGGCAACAGCATCGCCAGCCGATCACGCACCATCGAAGCCGACCGCCGACGCGCACAAGAACAGACTTTCCGCAGGATTCTTCCGTTTCATCCTCGGACGCTTCCTGCTTATCATCCCCACCGTATTCATTCTCGTCACGATCGTGTTCTTCGTCATGCGCGCGACCGGGGACCCGATCTCGGCCGCCATGGGCGGACGTCTCACACCCGAAGAGCTGCAACGCCGCATCCACGAGGCCGGCTACGACCGTCCCCTCCTCGTGCAGTATTTCGATTACCTCGGAGGTCTGCTGCACGGCGACCTCGGCCGCACGCTCACCGACAACCAGCCGGTCATCTCGGTACTGACGCGCTATGGCGCCGCCACACTCGAACTCGCGTTGCTCTCGCTCATCGTCGCGCTGCTCGTCGGCATCGGTTTCGGCCGCATCGCCGCCAGACACCGCGACCGCGCGCAGGACGCCGGCATTCGCCTGTTCGCGATCCTGTGTTATGCGACGCCGGTGTTCTTCCTCGGCCTCGTGCTCAAGCTTGTGTTCTCCGTAGGCCTGGGCATCCTGCCGAGCTCGGGCCGTTCGTCGCTGCAATCGGAGATGCAGTTCTCCCGGCTCGTCTCGCCCACCGGATTGTACATCGTCGACGCGCTGCAGCTCGGCGACATGAAGGTGCTCGTCGACGTCCTGCGGCATGCGGTGCTGCCGGCGCTCGCGCTCGGACTGCTGACGGCGGGCGTTTTCATCCGCCTCGTGCGCACGAACGTCATCTCCACCTTCAACGCCGGCTACATCGACGCGGCGCGCTCACGCGGCGTCAGCGAGAAGCGGCTGATGTCCAAGCACGCGTGGCGTCCAGCGCTCATTCCGATCATCACGGTCATGGGCATGCAGATCGCGCTGCTGCTCGCCGGCGCCGTGCTCACCGAGACGACCTTCGAATGGAAGGGATTGGGCTTCATGCTCTCCAACTATCTCAAGGCGCGTGATTTCGTCGCGGTGCAGGGCATCGTCATCCTGATTGCGATCATCGTCTCCGTCGTCAATTTCATCGTCGACGTGATCAGCGCATTGATCGATCCGAGAGTGAGGTACTGACCATGAGCGAAAGCACGGAACTGAAAGTCGGCGTGCCGGGGGACACGCGTCTGGAGAAGCTCAACGTCGAACCCCCGAAATCCTGGTTCTCGCGGCTGCCGGTCGTGCGCGACCTGAAGATCGCCGTCGGCTGGCAGAAGGGCATGCTCGTCACCGGCCTCGTCCTGACGGCCTTCTTCCTGATCGTGGCCGTGTTCGCGCCGTGGATCGCGCCGTACGGATACGCGCAGATTAAAGGCGCCGACGGCGTCGCGTTCCCGACGCAGGCGCCCCCGTCGAAGGCGCATATCTGGGGCACGACGGTCGGTGGCTTCGACGTGTTCAGCCGTACCGTCTGGGGTGCGCGAACCGCGGTCATCGCCATCGTCGTGGCGGTGCTGCTGTCGATTTTCGCCGGCGTGTTCCTAGGCCTCGTCTCGGGCTATTTCGGCGGCTGGATCGATCGTGTCTTCGTCGTCATCGCCGACGCCGTCTACTCGTTCCCGTCGCTGCTGCTGGCGATCCTGATGGCGATCATGATCTCCGGCGGACAGTCGAGCCTGTGGGGAGGCATCCTCGCATCCGGCATATCGATCACGGTCGTCTACATCCCGCAGTACTTCCGCACGATCCGCGCCGAGGTCATCCGCATCAAGGATTGCGCCTACGTCGAATCGGCGAAGGTCGTCGGCGCCTCCACCTGGCGCATCATGGGCAGGCATCTGCTCAGGAACTCGACGCGCACGCTGCCGGTCATCCTCACATTGAACTCGTCCGAGGCGATCCTCACGCTCGCCGGTCTGGGCTTCCTCGGATTCGGCATCGAGCCGACCGCCGCAGCCGAATGGGGGTACGACCTCAACCGTTCGGTGGCCGACGTCACGTCCGGCATCTGGTGGACGGCCGTGTTCCCGGGTCTGGCGATCGTGCTCATCGTGCTCGGCATCACGCTCATCGGCGAATCGCTCAACGATCTGGCCGATCCGCGCCTACGTGCACGCAAGTCCGCAGGCGAGGTGATCGGCTCGATCGAGGACACGTCGGTGGATTCCCCGAACCCGAGCGAATCGCTCGCCGCCGTGGCCGAGGAACAGGCGTTGGAGGCCGCCGAGACCGATCCGACCGAACGCGGCGGCGACACACAAACCGTCTCCGACGAGTACATGGTGACGCAGGATCCGCAGATCGCCGTGGTCGTGCGAGACGTGCCCGATGAATCCGAGGGAGTGATCAAACGATGAGTGAACATGACGGACGGAACGCGCAGCCCATGCAATCAGCGCAGCCCGTGCAATCAGCGCAGCCCACGCAATCAGTACGGTCAGATGACGCGCTCGTCGACATCAAGGGCCTGAGTGTGTCGTTCATGACCGATGCAGGTCCCATCAAGGCGATCGACGGCGTTGATTTCGTCATCCCACGCAGGACCGTCGTCGGCGTCGTCGGCGAATCGGGATCGGGAAAGTCGGTGACGGCACGCTCGATCATCCGACTGCTGCCCGAGACGGCGACGACTGGAGGCGCGATCTATCTGCGCGCGGGCGCCGATGGCGAAGGCGTCGACGTGCTCACGATGAGCGGCCGCGACCTGCAGCGGATGCGCGGCGACGCCGCGGCGATGGTATTCCAGGAACCCAACTCGGTGCTCAACCCGGTCTACACGATCGGATGGCAGATCGAGGAGGGTCTGCGCGCCCACGGTCTGACCGACAAGAAGCAGCTGCGCGCGAAGTCGATCGAGATCCTCGACAAGGTCGGCATCCCGGACGCCGCGACACGTGTCGACTACTACCCGCACCAGTTCTCCGGCGGCCAGAAGCAGCGCATCGTCATCGCCATGGCGCTCGTGCTCAACCCCGGCCTCATCCTCGCCGACGAGCCGACGACGGCGCTCGACGTGACGGTGCAGGCCGAGATCCTCGACCTGCTGCGCTTGGCGCGCGACGAGTTCGGCGCGTCGGTGCTCATCATCACGCACAACATGGGCGTCGTCGCCGACATCGCCGATCAGGTCGTCGTCATGTACCGCGGCCATGTCGTCGAACAGGGCAGCGTCGACCAGATTTTCTACGACCCGCAAGCCGACTACACGAAACGCCTGCTCGCGGCGGTGCCGCGCATCGGGCAGCGGCTCGTCGTGCGCGACGCGGCCGGCGACGTCATCGAGCGCAAGGTCGATTGGCGCGCCGAGCCGGTCGTCGTGAAGGCCGAGCACATGGATATCACCTATCCGGGGCGTTTCATGCAGCCCGATTTCAAGGCCGTCGACGACGTGAGCTTCGAGATCCACCGCAGCGAGGTGCTCGGCCTCGTGGGCGAATCCGGTTCCGGCAAATCGACGACCGGCCGCGCCATCGCCGGCCTACAGCGTATCTCCGGAGGCTCGCTCGATGTGCTCGGCATGCAGATGAAAGGGTTCAAGGAGCGCAGATTCAAGCCGCTGCGTGAGCAGATCGGCTTCGTCTTCCAAGATCCGGGCAGCTCCTTCGACCCGTTGATGACGATCCTCGAGAACGTGGCCGAACCGCTTATCGTACATGGACGCTACCGGACCGCGGCCCAGGCGAAGCAGTACGTCGGCGAACTGCTTGAGATGGTGCAGCTGCCGCGCACCTACATGAACCGCTTCCCTCATGAGCTCTCCGGCGGCCAGCGCCAACGCGCGTCGCTCGCGCGCGCGATCGCGCTGAAGCCGAGCCTGCTCATCGCCGACGAGCCCACCTCCGCGCTCGACGTGTCGGTGCAGGCGAAGGTGCTTGAGCTGTTCAAGACACTGCAGGCGGAGATCGGCTTCGCATGCCTGTTCATCACCCATGACCTCGCCGTCGTCGACATGCTCGCCGACCGCATCATGGTCATGCACAAGGGACGCATCGTCGAACACGGCGACGCGTCGCAGATCATGCGGCACCCCTCCGACCCGTACACGAAGAAGCTGCTGGCGTCGCTGCCGGTGCCCGATCCGCGTGAACAGGCCGTGCACCGCGAGGAGTTGCGCGAGCTGCTCGCCAAGGAGGCGTGAATCGTGTCGCATGGCGCGGACGGATCCGTCGGATCCGTCCGCGCCATGCGACACGATTCACGCATTCACTTCGCGTTGATACGCTGCCGGTTCGCCATCGCCAGTTCGCCCAGATAGCGGTAGATCGGCGCGATGTCGAACTTGCGCGGGAACTCGAGCGTGATCTCGTCGAGCGTCTCCGCGCCAGTCTTGCGCTGATAGACGTCCTTGAGATAGGTGATGTTGATCTCGCTGTCGTCGGCGATCGCGCCGGCCGTCTCCACCTCGACGTCGACGATCGCGTCGAGATGGATTGTCTTGTACCGCGCCTTCGCGCCGGTCGCGCCCTGCTTGTCGATGAAGATGATGCGCATGTTCGTGAACACGACGGCGTCACGAATCAGCTGATATCCGTTCGTGATCTGCTCGCCGTTGAACAGGAACGGCCCGTACTGCTGCATGAGCTGGTCGTTGCTGACCTGCTGCAGGTTGCCTGCGAATGCGTTGAATAATCCCATGGGTCACCTTAGATGATGGTCGATTGGGCGGTCGACGTTCCGCAACACTACCGGCGCCGCGGAACGTCGACCGCGTCTGTTGGTGGGGAAGGCGCGTCGTCGTCAGATCTGGTAGCCGTTCGTCTCGTAGTACTGCGGCGAATAACCGAAGGTCGCGTAGAGCAGACCGGGCAGTGTGACGGCGGCCGCGCGCTGCACCGCCTCGTCCTTGACGTCGCCGCCTTCGGGACCGACGACGTCCCAGCGGAAGACGCTCACGGCGTTCGCGTAGCGCGGCCGCATGTACGCCTTGAGCCACGGCTTCGAGACGAACATGACGAGATAGGGGACCTCGCTTTCGAGCAGCGCCTGCACGTCCTCGTCAGGCACGTCGTCGCCTTTCTGTGTGAAGACGATCGTGCCGCCGCCGTCATGCGCCTTGAGCGCGATGTTGAGCTTGACGAGATCCCATGCGCGTGCGCCCGCATACGCCAACGACGTCAGGCAATCGTTCTTCTTGAATTCATCGAGCATGTCCGTCAGTCGCGTCATAGTCAGTCCTTCCTTGCCGCCGTTGCGCGCGCCGGGCGCACGTCTGCGCTCAACGATACACCGTTTGCGCGTCGCACCATGTCCTGTCGCGCGACTGCGCACGATATCATCACCGATGTTTCCAAACGATGTGAGCCGGCAAATGGTCGGCGCGTGTCGAAATCGTTTCGTAATCGCGGGGGAGCGCGCCGGAAACCCGACGTTCAGTTGCGCGAAACCCGGCGTTCCTAGCGTGGTTGCTGTCCGCAGCTCACCCATGGCCGTTTTCGGCATGTCGTAGATGGGGTTCGTTGAGTGAAGTCGTTTCGATGCGGGCACGAAGAGAGAGGCAACCATATGCTTGCGCAGGGCAGGTCCCCAATCCCAATGCATTCCAACGATGACGCCCGTCGCGCGCCGATATGGCGACGTGTGACGGCGGGTGTCGGCGCGATGGTGATGTGCGCGTCGCTCGGCGTGGCCGGCGTCCACACCGCGTTCGCCGACACCACCTCCAGCACGGCCGTGGCCACGGCGGCCGACGTCGTGACGAACGGCGTCATCCCCGCCGGCGCGCTGAGCGTCGTCAACTTCCACCCGGTGTGGGGAGACAAGGAGGCGAACAAGGCGAGCATGATCAAGTACATCGACGAGGCGCACGCCGCCGGCGTCAAAATGATCGTGTTCCCGGAGATGGCGCTCACCGGCTACGTTTCGTCGAGCGATCCCGAATCCGCCGCCTACAGGATGGCCGTCTCCCAGGCCGAGACGATCTCCAGCCCGATCACGCGCGAACTCGCCGACAAGGCCGCCGCATACGGCATGTGGGTCATCTTCGGCACGTCCGAACGCATCCCGGGGGACAGCGAGCACGCCTACAATTCGGCATTCGCCGCCTCACCAGACGGCAAGGTCGTCAGCTACCAGAAGATCGCGCCGGTGGAGGGATCGTGGGCGACGCCCGGCACGACGCCGGTGCTGCTGCCCACCGAGTGGGGACTCGCCGGACTGAGCATCTGCTACGACACCTACGCGAATCCGGAGATCGAACGCTACTACGCCGCGCAGGGCGCGGGCATCCTCATCAATCCGACCGCGACTTCCCGCAGCTACCGAGACATCGACGGCGACGGCGTCAAGGACGGCAAGGGCTGGGAGTGGTACTACCGTAACCGTCTCGAATCGATTGCGTCACGCGACGGCCTCGTCATCGCCTCCGCCGATCTAGTCGGCGCCGACGGCTGCCCAGACGCCGACGGCAAGCAGCCCTATGATTTCCCCGGCGGCAGCGTCATCGTGCGCGGCTCCGCCGACTACTCCGCCGGACAGAACGCCGACGGCACGCTCATCGTCGGTGTTGAAGGTGCGCTGACGAACGCGAAGGACCTGCGGGTGAGTTACCCATCGACGACGCGCGTCGCCAACGACTTCCATCCCGACTACTACGCCAAGTGGTACGCCGAACTCGCCGACAAGCAGGAATCGGGAACGTCGCTCAGCAACTACTACGGTTCCGCGGACGGTCCGCGCGTTGCCGTCGCCAACGTCGCCGGCGTGTGGGCGGACAAGCAGGCGAACGTCGACATGATGGTCAAATACGCCGAACAGGCCGCCGCCGACGACGTCGACCTGATCGTGTTCCCCGAGACCGTGCTCACCGGCTATGACAGCACCGACCCGAAGGGCGACGCCGACGCGCACAGCTCGAACGCGGACGTCAACCGCGTGCTCGCGGCGAGTGATGACTACATGCAGGTGTTGCTCGCCGAAAAGGTCAAGGGCACCGACGGC
This sequence comes from Bifidobacterium sp. AGR2158, assembly GCF_000424225.1. NCBI lineage: Bacteria > Bacillati > Actinomycetota > Actinomycetes > Bifidobacteriales > Bifidobacteriaceae > Bifidobacterium > Bifidobacterium sp. AGR2158. Next base: position 276,318 of record NZ_AUJM01000013.1, on the reverse strand, counting down.
GACGATACGCGCGGCGAATCGGTCAGGACGATGGCGGACACGGCGAAGCGGCTCGGCATGTACATCGTGTTCGGCCTGCCGGAAATGCCCGACGGCGGCCCGATCGTCGATGCCGACGGCGTGAAGAAGGTCTACAATTCGGCCGCCGTCGCCTTCCCGGACGGGCACACCGAATCGTTCCAGAAGATGCACCGCGCAGGTCAGGAGGAGAAGGTCTGGTCGGTGCCAGGGAACACGCCGCTCATCTTCGAGATGCCCGAATTCACCGGCTCCGATGGCACCGCGCTCAAGGCCGGCGTCAACATCTGCCGCGACGGCCACTTCTATCCCGAACTCGGACGCTACTACGCGGCCAGCGGTGCCGAACTGCTCATCCACCCGACCGCGACGACCGGCAACGCATGGTACCGCGAATCGCGCATCGGCAGCTACACCGACCGTGACGGCCTCGCGGCAGTCACCGCGAACCTGTGGGGACAGGACGGATATCCGCTCGACGCGGACGGCAAGCCGATCTACTCGGTCGACGAGAACGGCGAGACGGTCAGCTCCGGCAAGGAGGTCAAGGGCTACAACTACATGGGCGTCGGACGGGACGCGTTCCGCTCGACGAGCCTGATCATCACCGCATGGAACGGCAAGGACGGCACGCCGTTCGACTACGCGACCGGCTCGGCGCTCGACACCTCCGGCACCGGCGGCGGCGCGACGCCCGAAATCACGAAGGACTGGGCGTTCGGCGAGGGCCTCTACGATCTCGACAACCTCGAAACGCGCACGATGAACCTCAGGAGCGCAGGCTTCCGCATCACGAACTTCCAGGCGAGGCTGTATTCGAAGATGTACGACGCGCTCGCGGCGCGCACGATCGACGGATACACGCCGATGTACGCGACCGGCGGCGCACTCGATACGAGCGCGCTCGCCGACCCGATCGCGAAGGCCCGCCAGGTCGTCGACGCGGCCGAGGGAACGAAGCCTTCCTACACCGATGAGTCGGTGGCCTCGCTCGCCGACGCGCTGCTCACGGCGCAGGCGCTCGCGGACAACACAACGTTCAGCGCCGAACAGCAGCCGCTTGTGACCGCAGCGAAGGACGCGCTCAATGCGGCCTACGATGCGCTGACGCCGGTGACCACGGAGCCGGAGCCGAGCGACAAGCCGACGGACGGCACGGGTGACGCGCCCGGCAAGGATACGGACGGTGCGGCGACGCCGGACGCACCTCGGTCCTCCGACAAGCCGGGTGCCCCCGGCGCGGCCGGAACTGATACGGTCGTCGCGGCAGGGGACGACGGCGCGACGCAGGCGCCGCTGTCCGCCACCGGTTCGTCGGTCGTGGCAGTCATGGCGCTCGCGCTCGCCGTCTCCGGCGCCGGTGTGACGCTGCTGGTGATCCGGCGTCGTGCGAACCGATGCTGAAGGCGTTCCTATGACGTAGGGCGCGGACATACGGATGCGCATGACGGCGGGGTCGGTTTTCGGGAACATCATCCCGGACACCGGCCCCGCCGTCGTGCTCGTGCCTGTCGTCGCCGGCCCGTTGAGAAGAGGTTTGGGTCGTATCTGCGATTTTGGGGTGGGGGTCCGCGAAGGGTACCCACTGATCTGTGCGGTTCTTATCGTTTTTGTGTGTAAATCGCACAGATTGGGGCTTTCAGCGAGGGAGTGCGCGAAGACGCCCACCCCAAAATCTCAGATACGGTTCCAGAATGCTTTGTACTCATACGCAATCTGGGTAGCAAAGAGGACGGCAAGACGAAGTCGCCGGTAAGATCAGAACGCTCAGGCAGAAGAGGAGGTGCCGATGAGGGAAGAGAAAACGCCGGAGACATGTTCGCGTTGCGGGGCGTGTTGTGCTCCGGACGCTGAATTCTGCCGTAACTGCGGTGGCAAATTGCGGACGGCTATGGATTCCGTTAGCGTAACGACCGTTGCGAAGGGAGCGATGCCGCCAATTCCCGCAGTTCCGTTGCCGTCGGTGCCACCACCGGCCGGAATGGGGGCGGCGTCGTCACCTTGCTCGCCTTCCGGCGACCATATGAAGGCTTCGGCCCGCAATCCACGCAAACTGCCGCTGACGATCATCGCGATGGTTGCCGTTGTGCTGCTCGTGATCACCGGATTCGTCGTCACCTATAACCTGCATCTGTGGGGAAGCCATGCGGTGCCGTATTTCAGCGCGGATGACGAGAGCCCGTCGGCAGACGATGTGCTCGCTCGATTACAAGGTGATCGTTTCAACGCGAAGAAACGTCAGGAATTCAGCAAGGAGAAGCGGGGCGCGTATCTGAGGCTTGACGGCGTACAAGAAGGCGAGCGGATCGAACGCACTCAGGAAATCACCGTCGTCGAATCGCTCGGACCCGGCGTGCCGGAAGGGACCATCGGCGAAGATGAGGGGACGGCGACAGAGATCCTGTCCGATATGGGCGTGCCGGTCACGAAGTACACGATGGTATCGGACGATCCGGGCAAAGTCGTCGCCACGTTCCCGCAGGACGGACATGCATTGGAAGAGCGGGACGGCACCGCGAAGACGTCTGCGACGAAGACGGATACCGGCGAAGCGGATGGAACGGATACGGGAACAAACGTGGGTGAGGCCGCCCCCGATTCGCCCGATGGCATCAAGTTCGCCGTCGGGGTCAAAGGCGATGGCGTGCCGGTGGAGGTCTATGGCGTGGCGCAGGCCGAAGCCGAGCGTCTGCTCAGATCGCGTGGATTCGAGGTCGGGGTGAAACTAGTGCCCGCCGACCGCGACATGATCGGTAAGGTGGTGCGCACCGAACCGCAGATCGGCAAGGAGTCGGCGGCCTCCCGGGCGACGATGTACATCGGGGCGAACGCGAAGGATCTGCGTGCATCGATGATGATCACCGCCGACGGCGTCGAGGAGAGCGAGCTGTATCACGGCAAGACACCGTCCGATTTGTCCACGCTGATAGGGCAATGGTGCACCGACGCCGGTGATTGCGTCGAACTGGCGCCGACGGATTCCACCAATGAGGGAACGCAGCCGGTGCGCTACCTGCAGATGAAACGGGACGGCGAACACGTCGGCGCAGAACGGCTGGACAACCTCCCCGGGGTGCACTATATGCCCGACTATGATGTGGACAAGCCGGAAGGGGCGTTCAGATACCAGCTCGGCACCGGAAGCACCGGCGTCCTGGACATCTACGACACGAACCAGCTTGCGCTGTGCGGCACGCAGCCAAGGAACGGGGTCGGCTGGTATTGCGACCACGGCACCCCGAAGAGCTGGGAGGAGTCGGACGACGACGGCCGGCAGCACAAGGACAGCGGACTGGTGTATCGCATGAGCGATTATCTGATTGTTGTGCCGGTGGACGCCGACATCGCGAGTGTGAGTCGAAGCGGGTATTTCGTGCAATCCGACGAGAAGACGGGGCAGGCGGATGCCGACCGGCCGTATCTGCTGATTCGCGACCCCCGGCTCTATGATGCCGATGACCGCGAAGTGAGCGCCCTCTCCATGGATGGTGGGATGGCGGTGGTCAATCCGTTCATCCCGACTGAATCCGGCTCTCCGAAGATGAAGTTCGCTCCGGCTCCGAGCGCCGAATCCGCGTATTACCTCGTGCAGCCGTCACCTTTCGATTGGACGGCGATGGGTGAGGGTGAAGCGGTCTGCGATGAGCAGGGCTGCGATGTGGCGACGAAGGCGCCGGTAAAGCAGAAGGCCGCCGACATGACGATCGCGCAGATCCGATCCGCGGTCAAGCGCGGCGATTTCACTCCGATCGCCGGCAGATACTGTCAGAAGAAAACCGGTGACTGCCTGACGTTGGACGATGATGGCACAGTGACCGGTCCGCGCAGCGGCTATGTGAAGCATGACGCGATGTCGACGACGCTCACCATCCAGTCGTCGGTGAGGGCAACGTGGTTCCCGGAAGGCACGGTGAAGGATCATGCGCTGGAATTGAAGGCGCCGGAATCGGACACCTACTGCATGAACGATCGAGCCGGGGAGAACCAAGGCGAGGCCTGTCTGTCCGGCGACTACGCCTACGGTTCCGACATCCGGCAGCCGCTTACTTTGACCTATTACGCGAAGGGCCTTGATCTTTCGCAGCATGACGAATACGATCAGTACGCCTTCTACGGGGTGACGCCGCCGGATCCGGACACGCCGTTCCTGCATCGTCCGGAAGCATTGCGGCCGCCTCCCCCCGCCGACGAAAACGTCTATTACCTCGTCGACTGACGGCCGTCCCGTCCGATTCCCGTGAAGATTCGCCGCGATTGCTTGCCGGAGCGGCGAAACGACTACGCTGGAGTCTATGGGACATGACATGCCGATCGAGGGGACGACGCCGGAACCGACCGATGAGCCGCAATGGGTCATGTGGACGTTGCAGCGGCTGTCCGGCTCGCCGTTCCGCGCGAAGTTCCGGCTGTCGGATGCTGACCTCGCCTATGCGCGCGCGAAGGGTCGTGTGACGATTGACCGTCACGCCCATGAGATGCTGCGTGCGCGCGTCGGCGACGCCCGGCCGATCAAGGACGGCAAACAGACGCCGTGGAAAGGTCATCCGGTGTTCACGGCGCAGCATGCGACGGCCACCTGCTGCCGCGGCTGCATCATGCGTTGGCATCACATTCCCAAGGGGCGCCCGCTCACCGATGCGCAGATCGACCGTCTCGCCGCGCTCGTCATGGCGTGGATCGACCGTGATCTGTGCGACCATCCGATGCAGCCGCAGCTGCCGATCGAGACCGCGGCGTCCGCTGCGACGCCCGTCGAGTCTCCGCGGCCGAAGCCGACGTCGACCGCGACGATGGATCCGCTGTTCTGATCTGTGATCAGCCGGCGCGCCGTGCCGCTGCTACGATGGCGGTTGTGCCCAATGAATCCCTCGAACTCCAGCGCAGTGGGCCTTCGGCCACCGCCGTCGTCCTCGACTATTTCGGTACGCTCGTCGATTGGCGCCCCGAACGCATCGTCTCCTTGTTCTATCCGTCCGGCGTGACCGCGATGTTCTTCGACGTCGCCGACCCGCACGGCTACGACTACTATCGCCGCCGCGCAATCGAAGGTTGGGATGACGAGCGGATCATCGATGACTATTCCCGTGAGCATGGTCCCGCCGTTGGCTGGATCATGCGGCTGCTGCTCGAGAACCGCACGCTGGGCTTCTATGATATGCCCGAAGGCGTTCCGACGGCGCTGCGTGAGCTGCACGCCGCCGGCGTCCGCCTGTACGGATTCGCGAACTGCTCGCGTCGCGCCGTCGACCTCATGCATGCGAAATACCCGTGGCTGAGTCTGCTTGACGGCACGATCGACAGTCGTCTGACGGCCTCCGAAGCCGCCGCGACCTTCGATCTCGACCCCGTTTCCACCGCATTCGTCACGACCGATCCCTTCCGCGCCGCCGCCCTTGGCGCCGCAGGGCTGCATGCGTGTGCGGTGATTGCGCAAATGACGCCATCCGATTGCTTACGGCGCTAGCGCTGGCGCGCGCCGCGCTTCTCAGGCTTCGCTGCCCATGCGCTCCTCGAGGTAGTCACGCAGCAGGCGGGCGTGGTTGACGTCGGGGTCGCGCGCGCCGTAGACGAGCGTGACCTTCGGATGGTCGCGGATGATCTGTTCGAGCTCCTCGACCGCCGGGTTCGCGTCGAGCTCGCGCCGGTAGCTTGCGGCGAACTCAAAGATTCGGTTCGGATCGTGGCTCCACGCCTTGCGCAGCTCGGTGCTCGGCGCGATCTGCTTCATCCACAGGTCGAGATGCTCGCGTTCCTTGGACACGCCGCGCGGCCACAGCCGGTCCACAAGGATCCGGTAGCCGTCGTCTTCGTCCGCCGGCGCATACGCGCGCTTGATCATCAACTTCGTCATATCCGCCAGTCTAGGATCCGCATCCGGCAGCGCAACCGATGTTCGCCCGCCACGCAACGGTTCCGTCCGTGTGTCCGTACCGTCGCCGCCTCCTCGGCCTGCGCACCGCCCTTTCGCTACAATGGGAGGCGGCATGCCCGCGGACGAGCGGGTGCGCGGAACGATGCGAGAAAGGCGGCCGATGGCGGATGTGAGGACCGAGCTCGCGCAGCTGCGGCCGGTGTACGAGACCGGCGTGCTGCGCATGCTGCTGCACAAGTACGCGGACGTCTACATCGCGATGCTGCGCTCATGCTTCGATCCGCTGACCGCCGAAGTGCCGCAGGAACGGCTGCTGTCGCGCATGCGCGAGGCAATCGGCGAACTGGCCGCCGCCGGCGAATACACGCCGCGCGAAGGTGAGGACGACATGATGGCCGCCCGCCGCATCCTCAAGGAACTCAAATCCGAGGACGCCGGCGACTACGCATGGATCGCCGATTCGATGGACCGCCGCCAGCACCGCGTCATGTGCCGCCTCACGCAGCGCGCGCACCGCGCGATTGAGGCGCTCGCGACGCTGCAACGGCGCACCGTCTCGTTGTCGGGCGCGCAGGTCAATTCGATCATCATGGAGATCGAGAACGCGCGCAAACAGCTCACCGTGAACGTCGGTGAACGCATCGAACTGCTGGAGGCCGAGATCGCGCAACGCCAACGGCAGATTGACGAGCTCAAGGCGCACGGCATTGAGGATCGTCCGACACGCGAACAGGTCTCCGACATCATCAACGTCGTCTACAACACGCTGCGCGGCGTGCCGGTGGATCTGCGCGAACTCGTCATCGCCGAGCGCGACAACGGCGACGCTCTGCGCCGGCGCATCGACGACGGCACGATGAGTGGCGACGAGATGCTCACGTTCTACCATGAGCAGTTCGACCGCGTCTACAATCTCAGCGACGAAGGCCGCCGTTTCAACGACGCGTTCCAGGTGATGTACGCGCCGGAGAGCCGCGCCGAACTCAACGAGGCGCTGCAGGACATCTCGAACAGCGAATGGCTGCACGGTGAAGCCGACGATTTGATGAGCGTCGTCAACCGCGAATTCGACGACATCTACCGCGGCATCGACGACGTGCGCCGCCAGATCCGCGTCACCGACGAAAGCATCCGCCTGATCGTGCGACAGCAGACCGACATGCAGTTCCGCACGATGTCACGCGGCCTCGCAAAACTCTTCACCCGGCTCAGCGATGCGGCGCGCACGAAGCCGAAACAACGATTCGACGCCGGCATCGCCGAGGCGTCGCTGCCGACGCTGCGTCGACGCCCGAGGCGGACGCCGGCGCGCGCCGTTGCGCCCGCGCTCGTGCAGGCACCGGCCGCGGCAATCGCCGATCTGGCCGCGATCGTCGCAGCCGGCGGTCCGCGCGTGCGGCACATGGTCGATCTGATCGCCGCGAATCCGGTGCGCCGCGGCGACGACGTGGACATGGCGGCGAGTTTCAATGCGCTGGACGCCGACGAACGTAGGGAAAGCGAAGTCGTTGGCTTCCTCAGTTATTTCGGCGGCAGTCATTTCGGCAGTGATGCTGAGACGGACATGCACGGCGAGGGTGAACGCGTCTGGCGTTGCGTCGGCAGCGACGGGCGCGAACGTCGGTGGCGCACGCGCGCGCTGCTCGTGCCACACGAGGCGCTCGACGACTTCCTCAGACAGACGGACGTCACACCGATGGCGGCCGCGATGCGCGATGATGATTTGCGCGATGATGATTTGCGCGACGACGATGCGCACGACACAACGATGACGATATGACGAATGACGATACGACGAATGACGATACGACGAGCGGCCGGAGATCCGGCCGGGGAAAGCGAGGAACGGTGGCAGAGGCGATGACGAATCCGAACAACGACGCCGGCATGGACGCCGGCGTCGTCTGTGCGACGAGCGGCGGCGATTGGCGTGAGGGCGTCGAGGACGGCGCGGGCGTCGCCGATCTTGCGAACGTGCATGCGTTGTTCGACGGCGACGTCGGCGACATGCCGGCGCCGGCGCGCGAGGCGGCGATCGCACTCAAGCGCAACCGTGCGATCAGCGGCGACCTGTACCGGCAGGCGCGCGACTACATGGACGATGTGCGCCGCTCGCTCAACAACGATATGCTCGTGCCGGTCGTCGACGAATACTACGAGGTCATGTACGCCGAGCCGATCCGCGCAGACGAGTATGCGCTTCGATCGCTCAAGACGCGCGTGACGCTCAGTGCCGAGGAGGCGGTCGTTGTCGCGATGCTGCGCCGCAAGGTGCTCGAATATGAGAACGTGGGCGTCGACGCGGACTCGTGGATTGTCTCGCGCGAGGAGATCGTCCAGTCGCTGAGCGTCGGCGGCGGTCCCTTTGCCGGCCGCAACAGCGAGGAGGCGGTCATCGCGCGCGCCGACCGGCTCATCGGCGCGATGCGCACCTACGGATTCCTTGAGGACGGTGCCGACGACGCGATGTACGTGATCACGAAGCTCGTGCCCGTCGTGCTCAACGCCGACCGCATCAACCGCTGGCTCGGATTGGACGACGAGGACAGCGACGACGTTCGCGCCGATGATCGCGCTGCCGGTCGCGCTGCCGACGTCCACGACGATGTCACGACGCCGAACGACGGGCAAGCGAACGGTGCCGACAACGCGGACGAGGCGCCCGAAGTGGATGACGACGGCAATTTCGGTGACATCCTCGGCATCATCGGCGCATCCGACGATGCGACCGACGATATCGACGATGTGACCGATGATGCCAGCGACGATGACGATGACGATGCCGGCGACGTGATCGATGCCGCCGACGACGATGCAGCGTCCAACGATGCCGACGATGAATCGGCAGCCGCCGCATCCGCGCACGACGACCCGATGACGGAGGAGGTGCTGTTTTGAGCGCGACGACCGATGATCTGTACACGCCGATCGAGCTGCTGCCGCGGCATTGGATGCTCAAGGAACGCCAGCTCGTCAACTGGGGGTCGTATGACGGCCGCCACGTCTTCCGTCCGTCGATGGCCGAGGACGGCACGGTGACGCTGCTGACCGGGCAGAGTGAATCGGGCAAGTCGACGCTTGTCGACGCGCAGGTCTCGTTGCTGTACCCGGCGAACGCCGCGTTCAACAAGGCATCGAACGCCGGCCGTTCCGATCGTTCCGACTACTCGTATCTGCTCGGCCTGCGCGGCATCCGCAACAACAACGGCCACGACGAGCCGCTGTATCTGCGCGGCCGTGACAACGCCGGCGACCCCTACGCCGTCTGGGGCGCGATCGTCGACGAATACGAGGACACGGCGAACAGCGGCTCGCTGTGGATTGCGAAGTTCATGTGGCTGCCGGCGGACGGCACGTCGGAGTCGATGACGAAACTGTACGCCGTCTGTGAACGGCCGCTCGACCCCGTCCTGCTCGACGCGCGGCGCGACGAGAAATTCACGATTCCGATGCTCAGGCAGCTCTATCCGGGCGTCGTCGCCTACAACTCCGCCCGGCAGTTCCACGAGGACGTGTGGAAACGCTTCGGGCTGACCGAGGCCGCGTGCAGGTTGTTGCACCGCATGCAGGCGTCGGACGCGCCGTCGCAGCTCGACGACATTTTCCGCAAGGGCGTGCTTGACGAGCCGCGCGCGATCCGCTCCGGCCGCGACGCCGTCGAGGACTATGAACAGTACGCGCAGAACTTTTCGAGCATGGAACGCAACCGCACGCGCGTGCGCAGCCTTGAGACGATCATCGACGAATACGACCAGTACGAGGCCGCCGACTGTGGCGTGCGCGAGCTGCGCGCGATCGACCCCGAACATGACACGACAGGCGAACTGCGCGCGCAGTGGCTCGACATGCGTCTGACGCAGGACGTCGCCGATGTGCTGCCGCAGTACGAGATCCTCGCCGAACGCAGCGCCGCCGACGTCGACGAGACGCGTGCGCGCGTCGCGCGGCTCGACGACGAGGTCGCCTCGCTCATCCGTCAGCTCAGCGGCTCCGGCGGCGACGAGATCGAAGGGCTCGAACGCAAGCTCGCGCAGGCGAAGCAGGACATGGGCCGCGTCACCGAACGCGCCGAGAAGCTCGCGCCGTATTTCACGAAGGCCGGCGAACAGCTGCCCGCCACACGCGAGCAATGGCAGCGGCTCGCCGATGACTACGCGGCGCGCGAAGACTCCTACGAGAGCCGCCGCGCCACGCTCAGGCAGCGGCAGTACGAGGCCTTCGACGCACACAAGCAGGCGCAGGAACGGCTCGACGAGCTCAACCGCGACTACGCGCGCAAGGAACGTTCGCGCACGCGCATCACGAAGGAGATGGACGAGACGCGTGCGATGATCGCGCGCGCCACCGGACTGACGGCCGCCGAACTGCCGTACGTCGCCGAACTGATGGACGTCGCCGACGATGCCGAGGACTGGCGCGCGGCGATGAACGTCGTCTACGCGTCGATCGCGCCGATCCTGCTCGTCGACCGCCGTTACGAGGACGGCTTCGCAGCGAAGGTCTCGACGATTCCGCGCGAGGCGATGCCGCGGCGCAACTGGCAGTTCGTCGACACCGACATCGACGTTGATATTGACGCTGACGACGCCGCGCCGCGCGAAGGATGGCTTTCTGGCAAGCTCACGTTCAACGACGAGTCGCCGTTCGCCGCATGGGTGCGCCGCCGCGTCGCTGACCCGCGCACCGACGCGCGCTGCGTTGAGGCGATCGACGACCTCGACGAGCACGGACGTCAGGTGCAGCGCGACGGCCAGATCAAGGATGGCCGCCGCGGCAGCCACGGCACGAAGGGCATCGCGGCCGTCATCGGCTTCGTCACTGAACGCTACCTCGACGAGCTGCGTCGTGAGATCGCGCAGGCCGGCGACGCGCTCGCGCACGCCGACGCCCACGTCAAGGAACTCGACGCCGAGGCGCGCGGGATCGAGACGGCCCACGCGCTCGCCGAACGACTGCGCGACTACAGCTGGCAGGACGTCGACGCGAACGGTGTGCAGCTGCGGATCGAGGCGCTGCTGACGAGGATCGATGAACTGCGCGACGACCCGCAGATTGCGCAGATCAGCGCCGCGCTCGACGGTGCCAAGCAGGAGCTCGCGAAGGCGCGCGCCGCCGCATACAGCGCCGAGGACGACCATCGGCGCGCGCAGGCGGCGCTCGCGACGGCACGCCAATGGATCGCCGAACGCGCACAGCTGGGCACGGGCGGTCTGCCGGCCGTCGACGAGGCGTGCGCGACATTGCTCGAACGCTGCTACCTCGCCTATTTCGGCGACGGCACGAAGGAGGCGGGCGAACGCGTCCGCCGCCTGCTCGCCCTCGACGATCAGGCGAGCGGCTCGCACGGCGGACACGCGCGCGCGAACGCGACGTCGGCGCGCCGCTTCATGGAACTCAAGACGTCGGTCACCGACGGCGTGCGTACCAGAATCGGCGAACTCGTCGCGCAGCGCGACGCGCGACGCCGCTCATGCGAGGCGAGCATGCGCGCCTACCTCGACCAGTACGCGTCCAGCGATGCACGCATCGACGCCGACGTTGAGAACGCGCGGTACTTCATGCACGATCTCGAGGAGCTCAAGCCGAACATGATCGGCGACGAGGCGGTGCACGTCGAATACTTCAACTCGCTCAACAAGATCTACCAGGACCTCGCCGAGCTGCAGCAGATGCTCAAGGCCGACACACAGCGCATCCGCGAACAGATCGACAAGATCAACCGGCTGCTCGAACGCTACCCCTTCGGCGCGCGGCGCGGCCGACTGTCGATCGTCGTGCAGGTGCGCAACCCGGACGCCGCGTTCCTCGCCGCGCTCGGCAGGCAGATCGAGCAGATGAGCGCGTTCCGCGAAAACGGCGGCAACGACGTCGAACGCTGCAAGCGGCTGTTCAACGGATGCGCGCCGTTCATCGCACAGCTCAAGGAGAGCTTCGACGAGTTCGCCGGCACCGGACACGGCAACGCGAACCTCGACCCGCGACGACGTTCGCGCTTCTTCGGATCGGTGGCGCACTCGGACGGCCAGATCGAACATATCAACTCGACCGGCGGCGGTTCCGGCGGCTATCTGCAGGAGCTCACGTCTTTCGCGTATGGCGCGGCGCTCATGTATCTGCTCGCCAACGACAATGCGACGCGGCCGTCGTACGCGACCGTCTTCCTCGACGAGGCGCTCATCAAGGCCGACGGCCAGTACACGCGCCGCGCGCTGAGTGTGCTGCCGGGTCTGGGATTCCAGGTGATCGTCTCGGCGCCCGAATCGAAGACGAACGAGATCATGGGATCGGCGTCGAAAACCGTCATCGCGAGGAAGGACCCGGACAGCGGCCGCACGGTGCTCGAAAACACGTGGATCGACGACGATGAGGACGCTGCTGACGATGCCGCTGCTGCTGACGCCGCCGCGCCGCGCGACGGGGAGCGCTGATGGGCGGGGGTACCGCGCATCCGCAGGGCACGGCGACACCCGACGACCTGCGCCGATGGGTCGCGCGGACCGTCGAACGCGAGATGTTCGCCGTCGATGACCCGTGGCCGCGCACGAAGGCCGTGCAGTGGCCGAAGGAGGCGATGCTCGTCTCCGACGTCAACGCCGTGCACGACGCGAACAACGCGCTCAAGGACTTCGCAGCGCGCTACGGCTGCGACGTGACGTTCACGGCACGCCGACTCGGCGCGCGCGTCATGCTCATCGACCACGTCACCGTGCCCGATGAGCAGGCGGCGCTCGCGATCGCCGGCGGTCGGCTGCGCCACGCACGCGAACGGGTGCTCGCACGCGCCGCGCAGATCGAGCAGACGTGCGGCGTGGCGCCTGAGGTCGCGATGCGCGCGGTGCAACGCCTCGGCGACGAGACGGACGTCGACTTCGCGCTGTTCACGGCGGCGGCCGCATGGTTCGGTGCGCATGACAACGTAGTCGCGGCGATGACGGCGCGCGAGGTGCCGCTTGAGGGATTCTCGGCGAAATGGCTCGGGGGCGCGCGCTCGCGGCGGCGGGCGGCGATCTGCACGGTGCTCGGCGTTGACGCGCTGCTGTTGCGCGAACGTCCCGAGGAGCTGCGCTACCGCTACCTCGATCCTGCGGCGGCCGGCGCTCCCGACCGCATCGCCGTGACGCCGCAACGTGAACCGGAACATTCGGTGCGCCGCGCGATCATCGTGGAGAACAAGGACACGTATCAGGCGATGCCGGCCTTCGCCGACGCGCTGTGCGTGTTCGGGTCGGGCTTCGCCGCCGTGCGCGCCGCGCGGCTGCTGCCGTTCCTCGCCGACTGCGACGTCGTGTATTGGGGAGACCTCGACGCGGTCGGTTTCGAGATCCTTGCCGCCGTGCGCGCCTCCGGCGTCGACTGCATGAGCATCCTGATGGATCGGGCGACTTATACGCGCTACATGCGCTTCGGCACGCGGCTCGACGCGCACAGCCGCGCAATCGGCGCGTGTGAGCCATTGGCGGCTTCGGCGATGCGGCTCGACGACGACGAATATGCGCTCTACTGCGCGCTGTGCACGCCCGGGGAGATGGAAGTGCCGCGCATCGAGCAGGAACGCATCCCGATTGCGTGCGCCGTGGAGGCGCTGCGGTCGATCGGCTGGTGAGGGCGGCGCAACATCGGACATATATGGCATCCGGGAATGTGCGAGTCGTGCGCGGAATCAAGACGGCGCGTGTGGGATTCGCAACGCTCCTTTAGGATGGAGAACATGGCAAACGAGAACGAACCCACGCCGATGGACATGACGGGCGGTAACGCCCAGTTGCCGTACGGCGACACAGCGAATGGACAGCTGGGATCGGGCGGCGCCACCAATGCGGCAGGCGCGCCCAGCCAGCCGGAGTATGGCGCCTATGCCGATCCCGGCATGAGCGACGACGAACGCTACCCCTTCGGCAAGCCGGAGCGGCCGGCGGCGGACGCGGCAACACAGTCCGCACAGTCCGCACAGCCGGGGCAGTACCCGCAGGCGCCGTATCCGGGCGTGCAGTATCCGAGCGACCCTTATGGGCAGCAGAACAACCCTTACGCCCAGCAGCAGGGCAATCCCTACGCGCAGCAAGGCGGCTACTACGGGCAGCCGGATCCTTACGGCACGAATCGCCAACGGTATCAGGATTATGAGCGCCGCACCGGCACGCCGGAGGGCAACGGCTACGACGGCATGTGCATCGCCGGTTTCGTGATGTCGCTGATCATTCCGCTGTTCGGCCTCATCTTCTCGATCATCGGACTCGTCAACGTGCAACGCAACGGCAAACGCGGACGCGGATTCGCGATCGCCGGCCTCATCATCAGCGTGCTGTCGTTCCTCATGTCCTTCCTGATGCTGAGCACCGGCATGCTGCAGCACATGGTGACCATGCTGTCGTGATGCGCCGCGCGGCGTGAGATATGCGCTGTGATGTATAGTGGCATCATCCGCGTTCCCGCGGGCGACCGCGGGAAGAAGTACGGGAATTCGGGCGGCGACCGGTGACGGTCGCCGCCCGAATTGCGTCAGATGCCGAGTTCGTCGGTGTCGAAGAGGATTGTGACGGGGCCGTCGTTCGTCAGCGAAACGTTCATATGCGCGCCGAAGCGGCCGGTCTTCACATCGAGTCCCTGCGCGCGCAGCGCGTCGTTGAAGGCGAGCCAGACCTCCTCGGCATGCGCGGGCGCGCCGGCGGCGACGAAACTCGGACGGTTGCCTTTGCGCACGTTGCCGTAGAGCGTGAACTGCGAGATCGACAGGATCGCGCCGTCGACGTCGTGGATCGAACGGTTCATTCTGCCGTCCTCGTCCTCGAAGACGCGCAGATTCGCGATCTTATGGGCGAGCCAGTCGACCTGCCGTGCGCCGTCGGAGTCGGCGACGCCGACGAGCAGCATGTAGCCGACGCCGATGCCGCGCTCGGGGAAGGTCGGATCAAGTTCGCCGCTGGATTCGTCGGTCACGGTCACGGCCGCCCGACTCACTTTCTGGAGTACAACGCGCATGCCTGCACTGTAGCGCGCATGGCGGAACGACGATGGCGCCCCGCGGCAAAATCGCCACGGGGCGCCATCATATGTGCGAGCGCGTCGTTGCGGCTCACTGGCCGAGGATGTCCTTGAGGTAGTCGGGCATCGTCTTCGGGTAGGTCGGCCATGCGCCTTCCTGCGTGCAGACGAACGCGGCCGTGTTGACGGCTGCGCGGTGCGCCAGTCCGAGTGAATCGCCGGAGAGGATGCGGCCGGTGAAGGTGCCGGAGAACGAGTCGCCGGCGCCGACGGTGTCGACGACGGTCACGCGCGGCGTGCTCAGCGTCGAGATCTCGCCGTCGTTCGACATGATCGTCGAGAACGTCGCGCCGCCGGTGAGGATCAGGTAGCGCAGGTCGTACTGATCGATGAACCACTTGCAGGCCTCTTCGTCGGAGGTGTCCTCGATGCCGAACATGCCGCGCAGCAGCAGCAGTTCCTCGTCGTTGATCTTGAAGACGTTCGCGTAGCCGAGCATCTCCTCGATGAGTTCCTTCGAATACATGTCGCCGCGCAGGTTGATGTCGAAGAACTTGAGCGCGCCGTCCTTCGTGTGCTTGAGCAGTTCGATGATCGTGTCGTGCGATTCGGGGGAACGCAGCGCGAGCGTGCCGAAGCACACGGCGTCGGCCTGCTCGACGATGTCGATGAGCTGACGCGTGTAGGAGATGTGGTCCCAGGCGACGTTCTCGACGATCGTGTACTCGGGGATGCCGTTCTTGAGCGCGACCTCGACGGTGCCGGTCGGCCATGCGTTGCGCTGCAGGACGGCGTGGATGCCGGACTTCTCGGCGGCGATTGCGAGCTCGTCGCCGAGGTCGTCCTCGCCGACCGCGCTGATCGAGTACGCTTCGGCGCCGTTCATCATCGCATGGTAGGCGAAGTTGACCGGCGCGCCGCCCGCGCGCTTGCCGGTGGGGAGCATGTCCCACAGGAGCTCACCGAGGGAGACGACGATTGGCTTGGCCATGATGACCCTTCTTTCTTCTGTTGGTTGTTGTGGTTGTTCGATTTGATTGGTGGAAGTGCTGTTCGCCGCCCACGCGAGGCGTCAGTCGCCGCGTCTTCGGCGTGCGATGTCGGCGAAGCGCGACGGCTGTTCGAGGAACGCGGTGATCGCGACGGCCGCCGCGCCGGTGACGGCCGCGTCGGTCGGCAGGTCGGAGAGCGTGACCGACGTCGTGGCGGCCAGCTCGGGCAGCACGCGGTCGTCGACGACGCGCATCGCCGACGCGAGCAGCGGCTCGCCGGCATGCGAGACGATGTCGCCGATGATGATGCGCCGCGGATTGAAGGCGTTGATGATCGTGACGAGGCCATAGCCGACGTAGGTGCCGATATGGCGCACGAGTTCGAGTGCGCGTGCGTCGCCGTCCGCGGCGAGCGCGAACAGCGCCTCACATGCCTCGATATGCGTCATCGTGTCGGAGTCGGCGACGATGCCGCCGTCCTCGTCGAGCGCCTTGTGGATCGCGACGGCCGAGCAGTAGCGTTCGAGGCATCCGTAGTTGCCGCAGTCGCAACGCCTGCCGTTGACGTCGATGCTCACATGGCCGATCTCGGTTGCGGTGCCGCGCGCGCCGTCGATCGTGCGTCCGCGTTCGACGACGCCGAGTCCGACGCCTTCACCGATCAGATAGTAGGCGAGGTCGTCGCGCGCGCCGTCGTCGCCGAACAGCTGCTGCGCGAGTGCGCCGGCGCGCGCGTCCTGCTCGATGAACACCGGCACGGCGAAGGCATCGGCGAATTCGGCGGGGAAGTTGACATCGCGCCACTGCTGCATCGACGAGACGACGGCCGTATGGCCGCAGTCGCGCAGATAGGGGCCGGGCACGGCCATGCCGATCGCGACGACGGTGCTGAAGCGCGCCATGATCTGTCCGATGAGCGTCTTGAGCGACGTGATCGCGTCGCCAATCGACGGATGGTCGGCCGTCATGTCCACCCAGATCCGCTGCGCGTTGCCGGCGAGGTCGAACAGGCCGACCTGGATGAGGCTGCGCGCGAACTTGACGCCGATGAAGTGGAAGCGTTCCGGATCGAGCCGCAGGCCGATCGAGCGGCGGTTGCGCGCGCCTTCGATCTCGCCGGTCTCGCTTATGAGGCCTTCGTCGATGAGCTTCGCCGTGATCTTCGTGATCGCGGCCGGCGTCAGGCCGAGCGATTTCGCGATCTGCGCGCGCGAGGAGACGCCGTTGTTGTACAGGAAACGCATGACGCGCGAACGGTTGTATTCCGACTGGTTGAGTTGTTCGGCCGCCATCACACCTCCCTGTGTCCGTCCGCCGTGTCCGTGGCTGCCGTAGTCGCGGGCTTCTTTTGATTAACTACGTTAAATGTTAACTTCGTTAATTCATGATGGCAAGTCGACACGCCGAAGAAGCGAGAAGAGAGAGGAGGACGTGATGGACGACGAAAGGCCGGCGCTGCGGCTGCATAAGTCATATATGCAGCCGCAGCGCCGGCCTCAGGTGGTAGCTGTTGCGACGGTCAGGGGAGCGGCCCTCCGATCGTCAGCTCGTCATCGTGCTTGCTTTACTCGGACAGATGCTCGGTCGAGTTCGACAGCATCCACGACGGACGGTCGCCTTCGGTGCCCGGCTTGTCCAGACCGATCGAGGAGCGAATCTCCTCTTCCGGGTTGAACAGCAGCGTGACGACTTCGCTCGCGACGGACTTGCGCGACACCTCGGTGCCCTTGAACAGTTCGCCCTTTTCGGTGATCTCGAAGTCGACCTCGTCCTTGTCGGTCAGCCAAGCCGGACGGATGATCGTGTAGTCGAGGTCGCTTGCCTCGATAACGTCGGCGGCCTTGCGGTAGTTGGTCAGGTAGTCGCCGAGGATGCGCGCGTTCCACGCGCCGAACTCGCCGGGGACCTCGCCGTGGATGCCGAGCGACGAAATCCAGATCAGACGCTTGACGCCGGCCTTGTCCATCGCCGCGACGGTCGCCTTCGCCATCGGGATGATGTCGGCGCTGCTGTCACGGCCGCCGGCCAGGTTCGCGTAGACAGCGTCGGCGCCTTCGATCGCCGGAAGCAGGTCGGCTTCGGACTTCGCGTCGCCGGTGACGATCGTCACATGCTCGTTGTCGAGCACGTCGGCGCCGAGTTCGTTGTCGCGGTGGATGAACAGCGTCAGGTCGACGTCGCCATGTTCGAGCAGCATCTGCTCGGCGAGACGTGCGATACGTCCGTTCGCTCCAAGAATCGTAATCTTCATGGGTATCACCTCGTATGGTTAGGGCGCCCGTAGGGACGTCCACGGTGGCGGACGGAGCGTGTCGCGGTCCTCGTCCGCATTGCTGCCGTTCATCTTAGGACGGTTCGGGCGAGGATGCGCCGTGCTTGCTCTCAGCTCATTTTTGCGGAAACTGGGTCGGTCCGCGTGCCGTGTCGAGCTGCGACGCGATGTTGTGCGCGAACGGATGAATCGGGAATGCGGCATGCGTCTCGCCGATCCATCCGTTCGGTGCGGCGGTTCAGCGATGCACCGTCGTGCCGCGGAACGTGAAGCTCGCGCAGGCGTCGCCGTCGTCGCGGCGGCGCAGGAAGTCGCGCGCGGCCTCGATGCGCTTGCGCGAGCTCGGCGTCATCGGCTCGGGCAGTTCGTCGGGGTCGAACCAGCCGACCGACGTCGACTCGTCGTCGCCGATGCACGGCTCGCTGCAGCCGTCGGGATCGACCTCGGCGACGAACAGATGATCGAGGTACTGCGTGCGGTCGCCGTTGGGATAGGTGATGACATGGTCGTCGGCTTCGACACAGGCGAGATCGGTGACGATGACGTCGACGCCGGTCTCCTCCTTCGCTTCGCGCGCGATCGTGTCCGCAGGCTGCTCGCCCGGTTCGATGATGCCGGAGACGAGTGCCCACTTGCCGGTGTCCGCGCGCTGTTCGAGCAGCACGAGGCCGTTGTCATCGACGATGTACGCGCAGGCGCCCATGAGCCACAGCGGTGCGTGTCCGATATGCTCACGCAGCTCGAGGATGAACGTCGGCGTCGTCATCGCGCGTCCTTCGCGCCTTCGGCGGCCATTTGCGCCATCCACGCCTCGACGTCGTCGATCTGCTTGGGGATGCCGGCGGAGATCCATTCGGGGCCGTCCTCGGTCATCAGCACGTCGTCTTCGATGCGGATGCCGATGCCGCGGTACTCCGGCGGGATCATCAGATCGTCCTCGCGGAAGTAGAGTCCCGGCTCGATCGTGAACACCATGCCCGGCGTGATCTTCGCGCCCTGATACGACTCGTAGCGGGCCTGCGCGCAGTCGTGCACGTCGAGGCCGAGATGGTGGGCGACGCCGCAGGCGAGCCAACGGCGATGCTGCTGGCCTTCGGGAGACAGGCTCTCCTCGACGTCCACCGGCAGGATGCCCCAGTCGTGCAGCCGTTCGGCGATGACGCGCATGCAGGCGTGGTGGATGTCCGAATAGGTCGCGCCCGGCTTGGCGGCCTCGAAGCCGGCCTGCTGCGAGTCGAGCACCGCTTGGTACAGCTTCTTCTGGAAGTCGGTGAACTTGCCGTTCGTCGGGAACGTGCGCGTGATGTCGGCCGTGTACAGCGAGTCGACTTCGACGCCGGCGTCGATGAGCAGCAGCTCGCCGGCGTTGACGGTGCCGGTGTTGCGGATCCAGTGCAGGATCGGCGCATGTGCGCCCGAAGCGATGATCGTGTCGTAGCCGACCTCGTTGCCTTCCTCGCGCGAGATCGAGTTGAACGCGCCTTCGAGGATGCGTTCGGAACGCGGCTTGCCGAGCGCATCCGGGAGCTTGCGCAGGATGTTATCGAAGCCGTGCTTCGTCGCGTCGACGGCGCGGCGGATCTCGCGCACCTCGAAGTCGTCCTTCTCCATGCGCGCCTCGGAGGCGAACTCGTGCAGCTTATCGTCGCGCACCGTGTTGTCGGCCTCGTTCGGGAAGCCATGCCCCTCGCGCAGCTCGTTCACTGTCGCCGTGACCTGCGGATCGGTTTCGCGAATCACGCGTAGCTGCACGGCGCCGGCCTCGTCGCCGACGTCCTTGCCGAGCATGTCGGCCAGCTGGGCGATGTCATGCGTCTCGATGCCGGTCATCGCCTCGAGCTCGTTCAGTCCCGCGCGCGGGCCGACCCAGTATTCGCCGTAGTGCGGATCCTTGAAGAAGTCCTGCGTGTAATGGTCGGCGCGCGGCGCGACGAACAGCATCGGCGTGTGCGTGCCGTCGGCGTTCGGGTCGAGCACGAGCACGGCGCCCGCCTCGTAGTCCTGGCCGAGGCCGGTGTAGTAGGAGAACGCCGAATCAGGGCGGAACGCGTAGTCGCAGTCGTTGTTGCGTACCTTCGGCTGGCCGGCGGGGATGACGAGCCGTTCGCCGGGGAAGGCCTCGCTCAGCGCCTGCAGTCGCGCCGGGATGTAGGAGGCGGACTCAAGTCGTTCGATCGTCGGCTCGTTGTCGTCCCAGCCGCTGCTCATGAACTCGACGAAGGCGTCGGAACGCGGACGCAGCGAACGGTTGTTGACGCGGTCGCCCATCGGCTGGTCGTCGCCCGGCGCGGCCGCCTGTTCGCGCGCCTCGTATTCCTTGTCCTGCTCGGTGATCACTTCGCTCATATCGATCCTTTCTGCGAAGTTCGCGGATGTTGTCGTCGTCGCCCAACATCGTAGTCGCCGCAGGAAACCTGTTTCGCCGGGCGGATGAACGGCACCCGGCGCCGCCTGCGCGCGTCGCGTATGGCGTCGAGGCGCGCCGCCGCATAGGTCGATAGTTCGTCCGTGCGGACGGGTTATGCGATGCGCGCTTCGTTCGATCGTGCGTCGCCGGCGAGTCGACGGTCGGCATTGAATGATGATGTGCGATGATGTGCGCATGGCATCGCCTTCATGCGCGTATCTGTTCGCTTGTGCGGGGAGGCATAGGGGGCGTCACGCATATATCGAAAGAAGCGGCGCCGAATACGGTTATGCGGGCGCGCACGCTGCTGCGAGGACGCCGGCGCGCGCCTTGCGGAGAAACACCGGCCGGTCCATGCCTGGGAACGGCAGCCTACGCGCCTACAATGAACCTATGAGTATCTATGACAGC
Source organism: Bifidobacterium sp. AGR2158 (assembly GCF_000424225.1). Taxonomy (NCBI): domain Bacteria; kingdom Bacillati; phylum Actinomycetota; class Actinomycetes; order Bifidobacteriales; family Bifidobacteriaceae; genus Bifidobacterium; species Bifidobacterium sp. AGR2158. The sequence continues at coordinate 255,364 of NZ_AUJM01000013.1, read as the reverse complement.
TGTCCGCAACTGTGTGACGACGCCTACCGCATCCGGCTGATCGAACCCGACGACGCCGACGATCTGCTCGCCGTGTACGGCGACAGGCTCGCGCTGCCGTTCTTCAACTCCGACAATTGCCATGGCGCGAACTTCTACTGCCGCGACGTGCACGACGTGCGCGCGAGCATCGCCGCATGGCTCGACGAATACGCGCGGCGCGGCTTCGTGCGCTTCGCCGTCGAATCGTTGGCGACGGGAACCGTGATCGGCACGCTGGAGATGTTCCGTCGCGAAGCCGACGACTATTACGACGGCTGCGGCATCCTGCGCGTCGATCTGGCCGTCGATTACGAACGCGAGGACGTCATCCGCGACCTCCTCGACCTCGTCTCCGCGCCGTTCATGACATTGTTCGGCTGCGCGAGGATTGCGACGAAGGCGCCGCTGTACGCGGTCGAACGCCGCGCCGCGCTTGCCGGCGCCGGCTACACCGCGCGCCGCCAGCCGCTGATCGGCCACGACGGCACGCACTACTACGACTACTGGGTGATGGAACGCGCGTAGGACGCATGTAATCATCGATGATGCGAAAACCGGCTGCATCGGCGTGTCGATGCCGTCGATATCGCCAGCGAGAGGGACAATCAAGGCACGACAAAAATCGAACGATACGGAAAAACGGGGGGATTGCGATGGGGAGATCGATGCGAGTAAGCGTGGCGGCGGCGTTGCTGACGGCGGCCGTCATGACGGCCGGAGGATGCGGGACAAGCGAAGCGCAGCGGAACGACGCCACACCGCCGGCTGCCTCCGCCACAGCGACGCAGGGCGCGGATGAGGAATACCATGTGCTGCCCGAGTATCAGGCCAATCGACTCAAGGACGAACTGCGGGACTTCCCGATGGCGGGCAAGACGATTGAGTTCGCCGGACCCGTGCCGAGCTACACGGAAACGAACGGCGCACGCGCGCCTCAGACGATGCAGAACAGGACCGAGCTGGAGTTCAGCGCAAACAAGTCATACACGCTCGTCGCCATGTGCACGGGCGAAGGTGGCGCGAACGTGGAATGGCAGCTCGGCGTGCAGTTCAACAGACAGCATCTCGAATGCAGGCCGTACAGCGGCACGCAGTACATGAACGCCGGCGTGGCGGACATGGGCGTGACCGGCATCGGCGCCGACTCGAGCACCGTCACGATCACGCCGGACGAGGGGACGAAAGCGGAGTTCGCCTACCGCATCGACGAATCGGATGCGCCGGTGCCGATCGTCGACGACGACGCCACGGCGTAGGACGCGACGCCGCAGTGAGGGAAAACGACGGAAGCGACAGCACGGGGAGAACACGGCACAGTGAGGGAAGGCACGGCACGGTGAGGGATAAGACATCAACGAATAAGACATCAATGGATACGACGGCGGCGGACGAAACGGTGGAACCGACGCCGCCGTGGAAGATCATCACGGTGATGACGGTCATCAGCGCGCTCACGGTGGCCGCGTACTGGCTGTGGCCGAAGCCGCTCGACACGTCGCACACGCAGCTCGAGATCTCCGCATCATCGAAATTCACACGCGCGCAGCTCGACGATCTTGTGCAGGCCGTGTACCGCGAGAACGTGAGCATGAAGAGCTGCAGCGTCGACAAAGTCAAGTACGACGAGAAACAAAGCGAAGAGATCATCGACATGGAAATCGCAGACTACGACGAAGGACACGGCTCGGCGTTGGGCCGCGCCGCGCGCCAACACGGTCGCGACGGCGCGGCGGTCGTGTTCGTCGACATGACCTGCCGCGAACACGTGGACGACGAAGACCATATGGAGGAGTTCATGCTGCTGCCGCAGGCCGACGGCACACAGGCATGGGAACTGCAGGACCGCGGCAACGGCTGAGCGGACGGCGCGCGGCGTGCGCTCGCGCAGGACGGTCGGGCGCGGGCATAGAATGGACGGTTGTATCACAGCTGATGGAGCACAGCTGACGCAAGCAGCGGGAAGGTCGGAACGCATGGCAGACAAGAGCAGTATCCGGGACGTCGAACGTGACATCATGAGTCGTCCGAGCGAGAGGAACACGACGAACCTCGACCTCAAGCGAATGAAGATGATCCTCGACCTGCTCGGCAATCCGCAGGACTCATTCCGCGTTATCCACATCACCGGCACGAACGGTAAAGGGTCGACGGCGCGCATGGCGGAGGCGATCTGCCGCGCGTACGGCATGCGCACAGGCCTGTACACGTCGCCGCACCTCGAACACGTCAACGAACGCATCGCGATCGACGGGCAGCGCCTGTCCGACGACGACTTCGTCGAACTCTGGGACGAAGTCAGGGACTTCGTCGCGCTCGTCGACAAGAAAATGGACGAGGAAGGCTCGCCACGCATGAGCTTCTTCGAGGTGCTCACGACGATGGCGATCTGGAAGTTCGCGGACGCGCCGGTCGACGTCGCGATCGTCGAAGTCGGCATGGGCGGACGGTGGGACGCGACGAACGTGCTCGACGCGGACGCCGCAGTCATCGGGCCGATCGACATGGACCACATGGCATGGCTCGGCAGCACCGTCGAAGAAATCGCCGATGAAAAGGTCGGCATCATCAAGCCGGGCTGCACGGCGATCATCGGCGAACAGCCGCATGCGGACCAGGTCATGCCGATCATCAGGGAAGCGGTCATGGAGAACCATGCGACGCTCATCCGCGATGGCTACGAGGCGGAAGTCGTCGCGCGCATGCCGGCCGTCGGCGGACAGGTCGTCACGCTGCGCACGCCGAACGGCACCTATGCCGACGTGCCGCTCGACAAATTCGGCGAACATCAGGCGCACAACGCGCTCGCGGCACTGTGCGCGGCCGAGGTCGTCATCCCGGTCACCGGCGCGCTCGACGGCGATCTCGTCGCCGAGGCGCTCAGCTCGGTGAAGATTCCGGGACGCATCGAACAAGTGAGGAACTCGCCGACGATCATCATCGACGGCGGCCACAACGTCAACGCCGCCGAAGCGCTACGCGCGGCGATCGAGGAAAACTACGACTTCACGCAGCTCGTCGCCGTCGTCGCGATGATGGAGGATAAGCAGGTCGAGGAGTATCTCGGTGTGCTCGAGCCGATTGTCAGCGAGATCATCGTCACCGAGAACTCGTGGAAGGACCGCGTGATGCCGGCTGACAAGCTCGCCGAGATCGCGCGCGGCGTGTTCGGACCGGAACGCGTCACCTGCATCCCGTCGCTGCCCGATGCGATTCAGGAAGCGGTCAACCGTGTGGACGCCGACGATGAGCTCGGCGTCGGCTACGGGCACGGCGTGCTCATCTGCGGCAGCTTCGTCACTGCGGGCGACGCGCGCATGCTGCTCAAGGAATCGATCCACCCGGATTTGCGCAAGCCGAAGGAGGAACGCGTCCATCAGGTCGCGGTGACGCCGCAGGGCCGGGATGAGGCTGCCGGTGTTGCGGGTGCGGGTGTTGAGATGGACGCCGCTGAGCGCGAGTACGAATCCGATGCGGACACCGACTTCGACGTCTTCGACATGAACAGCATCCTCGGCGTTGACGATGAGGCTGATGAGGGCGGCGAGGAGGCCGACGGCAGCGCCGACGACGGGTCTGCTACCGCCGACTGAGCGCCCGCTGCAGCAGTATGTGGCTGAGTCCAAGCACCGACTGCCGGCGGAGAGGAGATGCAACAGAGGGCGGCGACCGGGGAGTCACCGCCCTCTGTTGCATGGCAGATGAGTCGCCAAGTAAGGGAGAGCCTACTTGGCGGATTGCGGATTGAGCTTTTCGGCCGTAGTCGCCGGCTTTGCGGCGGCGTCAGTGGCCGCCTTCTGCGGCGTCTGCGTCTCCGCCGTCTGCCGCGGCTGCTGCGGCTGCTTCTGCTCCGCCGCCTTCGACGTCTGCGCCGCCTTCTGCGCGGATTCGCGCTGCTGCTCTTTTTCCGCGTTGCCGTGCACCTTCGGCTTCAGCGCGCGGCGTACATCCTGGAGGAGGCGCAGCGACTTGTAGAAGGTCTTCTTGATCGGCACGTCGCGGCCGGCGGCGATCGTCGTCGTCTCCTCGGCGAACTTCGTCTTGAACGCGTTGAGGGACTTGAGCGACGGCGCGAAATCGTTGCCGATACCCATCAGGTCGAGTCTCTCGTAACCCATGCGCCCGAGTTCGCAGGCGACCGTGTACAGCAGCTTGTCCGGCACATGATCGCGCTTGACGGACGTGAGCATCGACGCATAGTAATACACGCCGGTCTTGCCCTGCAATGTGACGATTGTCCAGGCGACGACCTTGCCGTCGATGCGTGCGCCGAACACGCGGCAATGCTCGGGGCCGAGCGCCTTGATCATGTCCGTATAGTCGCTCATCGGCGCCGGCGTGAAGCCGTCGCGCCGTGCCGTCTCCACCATGACCGCGTAGTAGTCGGTGAAGTCCTTCGTCGCGATCTCGGTTTCGTCGGCGCACACCGCTGGCGATTCGCGCAGCGCCTTGCGCACGTCGCGCCTGCCGCGCTTCTTCATGCGCGCGAGGAGCTCCTCGTCGCCGCCGGTGATGTCGAGCACGACCGTCTCGTTGTACGGGACCGTCGAAAGCACCGGGTAGGTGCCCTTGTCCGTCCATGTGTCGATGCGCAGGAACGCGACGTGCTTGTCATGCGTCCTGACGAAGTCGACGAGTTCGGCGATGACCTGCTGTTCGAGCCGCTCGTCGGGCTTGCTTTTCCAGACCGGCCCGTGCATCGAGCGCAGATAGTGGTAGCCGTGCGTTTGCATGTCGATCAGTGAGACGACGGCGACGACGTCGTTGCCGTCGCGGATGATCAGGCATCCCCACGGCGTGCGTCCCTCGACGCCGGCTTGGAAATCCGCCCATACCGACGTCTGCTCGATCGGCAGTTCGATGCCGTTGGCGTCGGCCTCGCGTTCCATCGTCTGAGGGCTGACGCGTTCGATCGTGATCATGATGTCCTTTCGTTCCTTGGCGTCCCTATTCTATGCGTTCGCGCGATTCCATGCGTTTGTGCGATTCCATGCGTTCGTGATTGCACTGCGTCCGTGATTGCGACGCGCCCCGCGCGATGCTGTGCGTCCGGCGCGTTCAGCTGAACAGACGCCTGATAATCGCCGAGTCGCCCTCGTACGGCACATGCTTGTTGTGCATCTTGATCCAGCGTTCGTCGCCCTTGCCGATGAGCAGCAGCACGTCGAAGCCGTCGTGGTCGCGCGCTTCGGCGACGATGTCCTCGACGGCGGTGGGACGGTCGATGATGATCGACGCGTCGACGTCTGGATTCGTCACATCGCCGAGCATCTCCTCGGCGATCGCCATCGGATCCTCCTCGTTCGTGTCCTCGGTCGTGAAGACGAAACGCTGCACGCGGTCCTGCGCGGCTTCGACGATCTCGCGGCGGCGGTCGAGCGCCTTGTCTCCCGCCGACCCGGTCAGCAGCGTGATGCGCGGATGGCGCGCGCCGTATTTGCGTGTCACGAAGTCGAGCAGCGCGTTGACGGATGCGTAGTTGTGCGCGTAGTCGACGATGGCGACCGTGTCCGAATGCGGATCGGTCGATTCCTCCATCCTTCCCGAGATGCGCACGTGCGCCATCGACGCGAGCGCACGCGGATCGTGGATGTCGATGCCGACGATCTGCGCGAGCGCGAGCGCCGCGCAGGCGTTCGCGTAATTGAAGTCGCCTTCGATGGCGAGGCTCAGTTCGCCGAGTGGCTGGCCTTCGGTGAACGCGAAGGTCGTGTGCGTGTCGTCGACCGGCTGCGCGGTGACGTCGGCGACGGCCTCGTCGATTGAGAAGGTCGTGACGGGCACGTGCGCGATCGTCGCGTCCTCGGCGACGAGGTCGGTGTAGTCGCCGGGCACGCCGAGCACGAGCGCGCGCGTGTTGCGTACGATCTGGCGTTTGCAGTACAGGTAGTCCTCGAAGGAGGGGTGTTCGATCGGGCTGATGTGGTCGGGGGAGATGTTGAGGAACGCGGCGGCGTCGAAGGTCAGGCCGTAGACGCGGTTGACTTTGTACGCCTGCGAGGAGACCTCCATGACGAGGTAGCGCATGCCGTTGTCGACCGCTTCGCGCATCATGCGCGCCGCGTCGAGCGATTCGGGCGTCGTCAGGTCGGATTCGACGTAGTGCACGCCGTCTACGCAGTTGTCGACCGACGAGAACAGCGCGCACTTGTTGCCGCTCATCGCGTTGATGATCGCGTGCGTGAAGTACGAGGTCGTCGTCTTGCCTTTCGTGCCGGTGACGCCGATGAGCTTGAGCTCGCGTTCCGGATAGTCGTAGAAGGCCTGGGAGAGCAGGCTGAGCGCCTTCGTCGCGTCGTCGACGATGAGGCCGGGCGCGTGGGTGACGTCGCTGTAGTCGTGTTCGGCGACGTATGCGGCCATGCCGGCCTCGTCGCCGCCGGCGAGGTATTCGGCTTTGAAGTTGCCTTTGCAGCACATGAGTGTGCGCGGCTTGATCTGCTTGGAGTCGTAGGTGATGTGCGCGAAGGGGACGTCGGAGTCGGGGATCGTGGACGCGAAATCGGTCCAGCGGTCCGGTGTGATGATCTCCCGCAGCAGATCGTGCTCGCTCAGCAGTGCGGCTGCGGATTGCAATGTCAACGTCATGGCTCGTGCGCTCCTTGAGGTACCTGGTGATGTCGTCCATGCATTCTACCGCGCGGGTTGCATCGACTCGTCGGCGCACGTGGCCGGGCACGTAACGCCGTGGGCTTGAGCGGAGGGACTTGCGTACAATGGGAGGCGTGAGCGAACAAGAGACGAAAGCCGAGACGATGGAGGCCAAGCGCGCGCGCTTCGAGAAGCTCGCGATGCCCGCCGTCAACGCGCTCTACCGTCAGGCGATGAAATTCACCAACAATCCGGAGGATGCGCAGGATCTCGTCCAGGACACCTTCGAACGCGGCTTCAAGGCCTTCGACTCGTTCAAGCCGGGATCGAACTTCGAGGCGTGGATGACGACGATCGAGCGCAACGCCTTCTTCAACCAGTACGCGAAGGCGAAGCGCCGTCCGCAGCGGGCGAACGATTCGACCGGCGAATACGACGACTGGGACATCTACGCCGCCTCCGAACATGCCTCGCAGGGTCTGCGCTCGGCGGAGCAGGAGTATCTCGAGGCCTTCGCGCCCGAGGAGATCATGGCGGCGCTCAACAAGCTGCCCGAGGAACGTCGGCAAGTGTTCATCGATGCGGCGATCGACGGCAAGTCGTATCAGCAGGTCGCCGACGAGCAGGGCATCAAGATCGGCACCGTCATGAGCCGCCTCAACCGTGCGCGCACGCAGCTGCGCAAGGAGCTCGCCGAATACGCGGCGGCGCGCGGCTACGGCAAGGTCTCGGATGGCGCGAAGCCGACGCGTCGGCGCGGCCGCAAACCGGCCGCGGACGTCGTCGCCGTCGTCAGCGGAAATAAAAGGGCGTCGAAGGCCGTTGAATCTGATAGCGACCACGAACTCGTGGACGATATGACGACGAAGGGCGGTGCGCGATGAACGCGGATGAACGGCCCGGACAGGAACGACTGGGAAACGACGAGATGAACGAAGCGAACAAGGAAGCGGTCGGCGGCGATTGCTTCGATCCGGACACCTGCTGCGATCGCTATGAGCAGATGATGATTCGCGCGATGCGTGCGGTGCTGCGTCCCGAGGAGGCTCCCGAATGCCTCTACGAGAAGCTCAGGATGACGCTGGACGCGTGCTGCGGTCACGCGCATGTGACGCATACGGTCGTCACGCACGCCGTCGTGCACCATCCGGGCGCCGACGGGCAGTGAGACGGCGCTCGAATACGGAAAAAGCCCCTTGGGAACCAAGATTCCCAAGGGGCTTTCGCGTTGTTCAGGCCGAAGTCGGTGAATCAGGCATTTGGCCTTTTGCCGTGGTTCGCAGCCTTTTTACGACGAGCCTTACGCTTACGTCCGCGCATTCCCATGATGGACTCCTTTGGATAGAACAATCAATGCTAGCCTTGATTAGCCTACAGGATTATCGCATGGCGTGCCGACGTGGCGCACTGTTCAGTCGCGCATGCCGATGGACATGCGCGTCGCGCTCACTTGCGCCGGCTCGATGCGGATCAGGTCGATGCCGGTGTTGAACGCGTTCGCGTACGCCGTCTGCGGCTCGACGGCGACGCCGGCGGGGCGGATCTCGGCGGGGAAGCCGGTGCCGGTGCAGATCTGGAACGATGTGATTGTCTCGTCGCCGCTGATTGCGACGCGGCTGCCGTCCGGCCTCGTCAGCGTCGCCGTCGCGATGCCGGCCGCGTCGTGGTGGACGTCGGTGAGCGCGTCGTCGTACGGCTGTTCATCGAGCGCGCGCGGCACGCGGAAGTCGAATTTCGTGCCGTCGACCGATTCAGTGCCCACGGGGATGAGTCGTTCGTTGACCTGCACATGGGTGTCGGCGTCCACTTCGAGCGTGCATTGCGCGTTGTGCGCGTCGATCTCGTCGCCGTAGCCGTCGAAGCCGTTGGCGATCCACGGGTGGATCGCCAACGCCCACGGCGCCGCGTGCCTCGAGCGGTTGTGCGCGCGCACGAGGATGTGCAGACCGTCGTCGTCGAGCGTGTAGGTCGCGGTGACGAACAGGTCGAAGGGGTAGTAGGCGACCGGCGGCATGCGCCATGACAGCGTCGCCTCGCATTCGGTGAGCCGTTCGAGACGCCAGTACTGGTCCTTCGCGAAGCCGTGGATCGCGTTGTCACGGTCGGGTTCGTTGATCGGCAGCTGATAGTCGACGCCGTCGAAGGTGTAGCGGCCGGAGGCGATGCGGTTGGGGAAGGGGATGAGCAGCTGCCCCTGGCAGCACGCGGCGATGTCGTCCGCGCCGAGCGGGACGGTCACGTGCACGCCATCGCAGGTCAGGACGCGCAGCGTCGCGCCGAGTTCGGCGATGACGGCGCGGTAGCGGCCGTGCTCGATCGTGTACTGGTCGCCGGTGCGCGGCGGCAGATCGGAGGTTGGGGACAAAGACGTCGTCAGGGACATGGCATGCTCCATTGGTTGCCAGGTGCGCGGCGGATCCGTGTCCGCCTGCACTCCGGAGGTGGTTAGTTCATCGAGTTATCATAGTCGCCGCCGCCTATGAGTGTGCATATCTGTGGTCGGGGCGCCCATGGTCGGCGTGCATATCGTTTGCTATCGTGGAAAGCCGGTCGCAACAGGGAGGGCGAACATGGCACGACGTATCATTCTGGCGAATCCGCGCGGATTCTGCGCGGGGGTGGACCGCGCGATTCAGACGGTCGACACAATCCTCAAGGCCTCGCACGGGCCGCGTCCCGACGGGCTGCCGCCAGTCTACGTGCGTCGGCAGATCGTGCACAACCGGCATGTCGTCGAACAGCTCGCCGCGCGCGGCGCCGTGTTCGTCGAGGAGCTCGACGAGATCCCAGACGAGGCCGCGGCCGCCGGCATCCCGGTCGTCTTTTCGGCGCACGGCGTATCGCCGGCCGTGCAGCGTGAGGCGGACCGGCGCGCGCTCGCCGTCGTCGATGCGACGTGCCCGCTCGTGGGCAAGGTGCACCGCGAGGTGCTGCGCTTCGTGCGTGAAGGATACGAGATCGTCTATATCGGGCACGACGGCCACGACGAGGCCGTCGGCGTCGTCGGCGAGTCACCGGAGCATGTCCATCTGATCGAGCACGCCGCCGACGTCGACAAGCTTGAGTTCACGCCGGACACGAAGCTCGTGCTGCTCACGCAGACAACGCTCAGCGTCGACGAGACGGCGGACGTCATAGCCGCGCTGCAGCGGCGCTTCCCGTGGATCGAACTGCCGCCGAGCTCGGACATCTGCTATGCGACGTCGAATCGGCAGGAGGCCGTCAAGCTCGTTGCGCAGCAGGCGGACTGCATGGTCGTCGTCGGTTCGGCGAACTCGTCGAACTCGGTGCGGCTGATGGAGGTCGCGAACGAGGCGCTCGGCGCGCGCGGTGAAGCGCATCGCGTCGACGACGCCGCCGAAATGGATCCGGCATGGTTCGATGGCGTCGACACGGTCGGCGTCTCCTCGGGCGCGTCCGTCCCCGACGAACTCGTCGCCGGTGTCGTCGAACGGCTGCGCGGGCTTGGCTTCAGCGAAGTCGACACCGTCGAAACGATCCGCGAGAACATGCACTTCGTGCTGCCGAAGGAGCTGCGCGCGCAGCGGTGAGCGGACGTCTGCGCCGCGTGCGCACGTTGTAGCTTGCGGTGGCACGGTCAGCTCAGTCGGACGGTCAGCTCGGTCGAATGATCAGCTCAGTACGATTTGTTCGTCGTGCCGATCGGTGCGACGGTCGCGCCGAGCACGGCGACGAGGTCGTGCGGGTCGACGCCGAGGCTCAGGCCGCGTTTGCCGCCGGAGACGAGGATGACGTCGAAGTCCATCGCCGAGGCGTCGAGCACGGTCTTGTGCCGCGTCTTCTGCCCGAGTGGGGAGATGCCGCCGACGACGTAGCCGCTTTCGCGCATCGCGACCTTGGGGTCGGCCATCTCCGCCTTCTTCGCGTCGACGGCGTGCGCGAGCTCCTTGAGGCTCATATGCCCGTTGACCGGCACGACGCCGATGACGCGTTCGTCGCCGGTGTCCGCCATCAGCGTCTTGAACACCTGCCGTTCGTCGTAGCCGAGCTTCCTGGCGGCCTCCAACCCGTAGCCGTCGGTGTCGTTGTTGCTGTGTTCATATTCGTGTACCGTGAACGCGATTCCCGCCTGTTCCAGTTGCGCGATCGCCGGCGTCGCGGCCGCCTTCTGCTTCTTTTTGCCCATGCGCACCAGTATAGGAGCGGCGTCGATGCCGATGCGCGTGGCGAAATGCGCGGGTTGACTGCGCTGTCGTCGCCAGCGAAACTCTCGACGTCCATACAAACAGAGGTGGCCCCATCCTTTCGGTTGGGGCCACCTCGATGAGTCATGCGACGTCATTCAACAGAATCATTCATCAGTTGATGGGTCGCGGATGAGCGGGCCGCCGCGGCGACGCCGCCCGTCGCTCACTCGGAGATCTCGGCGAAGTACTCGAGCGTGCGCACCATGTTCGACGTGAAGCCGTACTCGTTGTCGTAGAAGGCAACGGTGCGGGCCATCGTCACGCCGTCGACGGTGTTGACGTCGGTCTGCGTCGGATCGAAGACGCCACCGTGGGTGTCGCCGACGATGTCGCCGGAGACGATCTCGTCATCGTTGTAGCCGTAGTAGGCGCAATCCTCGAACGCGTCCTTGAACGCGGCGTTGATCTCGTCGACGGTCGCGTCCTTGCCGAGGACGGTGAACAGCTCGGTGATCGAGCCATCCGGGACCTGCACGCGCTGGGCGTGGCCCTGCAGCTTGCCGTTGACCTCCGGGACGACCTTGCCGATCGCCTTCGCGGCGCCGGTCGAATGCGGGATCGTGTTGATCGCGGCGGCGCGCAGTGCACGGCCGCTCTTGTTGCCGCGCGGGCCGTCGAGGATCATCTGGGTGCCGGTGTAGGCGTGGATCGTCGTCATGAAGCCGGCCTTGATGCCCCACTTGTCGTTGAGCAGCTTGACCATCGCGGCCATCGAGTTGGTCGTGCAGGAGCCTGCGGAGACGATGTTGTCGTCCTTCTTGAGGATGTCGTGGTTGACGCCGAAGACGACGGTCGGGGTGGTCTCGTCCTTCGCCGGGGCGGAGATGAGGACCTTCTTGGCGCCGGCGTCCAGGTGGGCCTGGGACTTCTCGGCGGAGGTGTAGAAGCCGGTGCACTCGAGCACGAACTCGACGCCGTCGTTGGCGACCCACTTGAGGTCGCGCGCGTCGCGCTCAGCGTAGACCGGGTATTCCTTGCCATCGACGACGATGGCGGTGTCGGTGGCCTTGACGTCGACCGGGGTGCCGTCGACGTGCTTGAAGACGCCGTGGGTGCTGTCGTACTTGAGCAGGTAGGCGAGAGCAGCCGGCGAGGTCAGATCGTTGATCGCGGTGACCTCGATGTCGGCGGCTTCGCCGCCCTTCTCCTGCAGCTCGAAGATGCGGCGGAACGCGAGGCGGCCGATGCGGCCGAAGCCGTTGATACCAATCTTAACTGTCATGTAGTTTCTCCCTTGGGGAACAGCCGGCGGCCAATGAACGCCCGCCGGCGTGGTTAACCAACGTGCCCCATTCTAGTGGCGTTGCTTGACCAAGGCGGCCGCCCTGCGCGTCGAAAACCGTTGGAATTGGTTGCGAACGGTTGCATTGAACGGTCCTCAGCCCACGCCGTCGGCAATCATGCGCTGTGAGCGCAACTATCCGCGATCCGCGAGCGCCGCGCTCACATGGGTGGAAGGCGCGCCAAGCGTCTCGGCCGCCGCAGGCGCACCTACGAGCGTGGGCAACGGTGCGGCGGCGTCGAACACGACGGTCAGCAGTCCCTTGCGCACACGCACCTCGGCGACGAGCCCGTCCACGAATTCGTTGCTCAGGCCGTTGACCTGCAGGTTCGTCATCGTCGCGTCATGCAGTTCGTACGCGAGCCCGCGCTCGTCGACGCCGCGCGCCTCGTCGCTGTGCGCGAACACGGAGATGTACTGCGTGCCGTGCACGGGGTGCGCGGGGAACGTGAGCGCCGCGTCGCATATGGCGGTCACGATCTGCCCGGCACCGTGCAGGAACGCGATGCCGCCGTGCGCGGCGATGAACGCGAGCTGTTGAATGTTGGAGATCGTGTGGTCGACGCGCCCGCCCAATCCGCCGTAGATGTGGAACGCGCGGCCGCCGTGCGCCCATCCGATCTTCAGCGCGCTCAGCAGGTCGGGGTCGTCCTTCTGCGGCGGCAGCGCCACGGTCTCGGCGCCGATCGCGCTGCGCGCGCTGTGGACCGAGTCGAGGTCGCCGACCACGGCGTCCACCTGCACGCCGAGCTCGCGCGCGTGGTCGTAGCCGCCGTCCGCGGCGACGACGAATGTGCCGGGTGGCACGTCAATCGGCTCGTGGTAGTACTCGCCGGCCGCGAATACCACGCAGGTGGGCAGGGGTGTGCGCGCCGTCCGTACCGGTGCCATGGCCGCTCCTTGGGTTGTGTGTTGGCTTGCGCAGTGCATGTTGTGTACTGTATAAGCCACCGTACCGTATGTATATGTACTTGCCGCGCCGCGCAATGAACGCGCGCCGGGCGCGCAGTGGGAGGAGTCGCAGGGAAGTGAGCGGTGCCGAGGGCGTGAAGCGGCCGATCCTCGCGTCGAAGGTGTTTCTGTATGTCACCGAGTTCGTCTCGGGCATGGCCGTCATGGCGGCCGAACTCGGCGCCCAGCGCCTGCTCGCGCCGTATTTCTCGAGTTCGCAGATCGTGTGGACGATCATCATCGGCACGATCATGATAGCGCTCGCGTTGGGCGCGGTGTTCGGCGGCAGGTGGGCGGACCGCGACCCCGACCCGGACCGCATGTACATGCGCGTGCTCGTGGCGGCCGTGTGGATCGCGCTGATCCCGCTTGTGGGCAAATATATTGTGATGCTCGTCTCCGGCGCGCTCATCGTGACCGTGTCCACGAACTTCCTGACGATCGCCGCGTTCGTCTGCTGCATGGTCATCTTCGTGCCGCCGCTGTTCCTGCTGGGTACGGTGACGCCGGCGCTCAACAAATTCGCGACCGATTCGCTCGAAGACAACGCGTCGGTCGTGGGGCGGCTATCCGCCTGCAACACGGTCGGTTCGATCCTCGGCACATTCCTACCCACCTTCGTCACCATCCCGGCCGTCGGCACGTTCGCCACATTCCTCGTGTTCTCCGGGCTGCTGCTGGCGCTGCCCGTCACCTACTTCCTGTCCGCACAGGTGCACCGCGTGGCGTGCGCGGTCAGTGTGGTCGTGTTCGCGGCGTCCGCGGTGTGCTCGCCGCTCACCGGCTTCGCGTTCTGGATGGACAAGCGCACGCTCGCGTATGAGGGTGAATCGATGTACAACTACCTGCAGGTGCAGGATATGCCCGACCGTACGATCCTCTCCACGAACGTGCTCTTCGGTGTGCAGTCGGTGACGATGAAGAGCGACGAACCCACCGGCATGTATTACGACGTCGCGCTCGCCGCGCCCGCGATCGCCGAGCATGCCGACTCCGCGCTGATCCTGGGCATGGGCACTGGCACATATGCGCGCGCCTTGCGCAAGTATTCGCCGGGGACGACGGTGACGGGCGTCGAGATCGACAGCAAGATCACCCAGCTGGCGAACACGTATTTCGACGAGCCGGCTGACATCGGCGTGGCCACCTACGACGGGCGCGCATGGCTTGCGGCGAGCCACGAGCGGTTCGACGTGATCATGGTCGACGCGTATCAGGACATCACAATCCCGTTCCAGATGAGCTCGAAGGAGTTCTTCGCGCTCGTGCATGAGCATCTCAACGATGGCGGCGTCATGGTCGTCAACATGAACATGATCAGCGACGGCGAAGGGTCGATCAACGAGGCGCTCACCGACACGATCGCGAGCGTGTTCGGCGAGTCGAACCTCGTGACGGCGGATGTGCCGCATACCACGAACCGCGAGCTGTTCGCGCTCAAGCGCGGCTCGGCGTCGTCGCCGTCCATCCGCCAGCGGATCGCGGCGATGCGCGCGGGGAACACGGCCCTCGACCGCGCGGTCGATCAGGTCGATCCGGTGTTCGAACCGGTGCATGTGGGGCGGCGGCCAGTGGTGCTCACCGACGACAAAGCGCCCGTGGAAGTGCTCGGCATGCGCGCGATCGACGGCATCATCGCCGAACAGGCAGGCCCATACCGGCAGATCCTGCGCGACGAGGGTATCGGGGGACTGCTGCGCGAAGTGCGCTGACACGCGGATGGCTGTTGTCGGGGGCTGTGCTATACTCAACAAGGCTTGAGAAATCAAGAAAGTGGGAAACCCACCTGGAAGTCCGTCATGACTTCGGGTCATAGGCACGGCCTGCGCGCGGCGATTCGCGGCGTGGGCGTTGCACGCGCACGGCGGACGGCATGTCCGCGCGGTGCTGCGCAGCAGGGAACGGCTCGTCGATTGCTCGACGATGTGTTCCATGGTGCCCATGAATCAGGATGATGACGGAGCGGATGGCGCGACCACTGCAGGAAACCATAGGATTGGAGTCATCATTAGCGACGAACCACGCATTAACGACGAGATTCGCGTCTCACAGGTGCGCCTTATCGGACCGAACGGCGAGCAGGTGGGAGTCATCGCGACTTCCGTCGCACTGAACCTGGCCAAGGAAGCGAACCTCGATCTCGTCGAGGTGGCACCCAACGCGAAGCCTCCGGTTGCCAAGCTGATCGACTACGGCAAGTTCAAGTACAACGAGAAGATCAAGCAGCGCGAAGCGCGTCGCAACCAGAGCACCGCGGAAATCAAGGAGATCCGTTTCCGCCTCAAGATCGACGAGCACGACTTTGAGGTCAAGAAGGGCCATGTCGAGCGCTTCCTCAACGGCGGCGACAAGGTCAAGGTCACGATCATGCTGCGCGGACGCGAACAATCGCGCCCCATCGGCGGCGTCGAGCTGCTGCAGCGCCTTGCCGACGAGGTCGCGGAATCGGGAACGATCGAATCCGCGCCGAAGCAGGAGGGCCGCAACATCATCATGACCCTCGCCCCGAAGGGCAAGAAGGTGCACACGCAGTCCGAGCAGCGCCGTCGCGGTGCGGAATCCCGCGCCGAACGTCAGGCGCGTCAGGCCGCACGCCTCGCCGCCAAGCAGGAGGCCAAGGCCCAGGAGGCGAAGGAAGCACAAGCCGTCGTCGCCGAAGCAACCGAGACTTCAGCAACGAAGTAACAACAAGGAGGGCAGCAATGCCGAAGATGAAGACAAAGACCGCGGCCGCCAAGCGCGTTCGTGTGACGGGTTCCGGTAAGCTCATGCACGCTGGCTGCGGCATGCGCCACAACCTCGAGCACAAGTCCGCT
The DNA here is from genome assembly GCF_000424225.1 of Bifidobacterium sp. AGR2158. Classification (NCBI taxonomy): domain Bacteria; kingdom Bacillati; phylum Actinomycetota; class Actinomycetes; order Bifidobacteriales; family Bifidobacteriaceae; genus Bifidobacterium; species Bifidobacterium sp. AGR2158. The sequence goes on along the minus strand of NZ_AUJM01000013.1, from coordinate 239,498 downwards.
CACAAGCGCCGCGAACTGAAGCGCGACTCCGTTCTGCCGACGTCGCAGGCCAAGAAGATGAAGGGCCTGCTGGGCTGAGACCGGCAAGTCGAGATCGTTTCAAGAAAGAAAGCTGAGGAACAACAATGGCACGTGTCAAGCGCGCAGTGAACGCCCACAAGAAGCGTCGTACAGTTCTCGAAAGGGCCTCGGGCTACCGTGGCCAGCGTTCCCGCCTGTACCGCAAGGCGAAGGAACAGCTGCTGCACTCCTTCAACTACAACTACCGTGACCGCAAGGCGCGCAAGGGCGACTTCCGCAAGCTGTGGATCCAGCGCATCAACATCGCCGTGCGTAACGAGGGCATCACCTACAACCGCTTCATCCAGGGCCTGCGCCTCGCCGGCATCGAGCTCGACCGCCGTGCGCTCGCCGACCTCGCCGTGAACGATCCGGATACGTTTAAGACGATCGTCGAGCAGGCGAAGGCCGCGCTGCCCGAGGACGTCAACGCTCCGGTCGCCGCCTGAGCCGACGGACGAGTGACGTTCCGTCCGCCCGATGGCGGATCGGGGCATCGCCCACAGAGATGACACACCGATATATCGGTGGTGAAGAGCCGAACCCAGCCCTGTGCCGGGGTCGGCTCTTCGTATCGGTGGTAGTCAGTGGTAGTCGATGGTAGTCAAGTGGTTGAAGCCAATCACATACTGCCGTGTTGGATGCTGTAGATGGCAGTCGGTGGTTGAGGTCAATCATGGACTGCCGTTGCGGGCGCTGTAGATGGTGGTCGGTGGTTGAAGTCAATCATGGACCGCCGCGTCTGCTACGGACTGCCGTGGTAGACGCGGCGGTGGCAGATGTAGTAGTAGATATATGTAGATATATATGGTATCGGCGGATAGATGACGACCGGGCGTACGCGGATCGGAGGGCGAAGGAGGATGGGGATGGCGAATGGGCTGCGGATGGCGGAATCGAAGTTCCTTGCGACGATCGACGTCGAACGCGGACTCGCGAAAGCCACCGTCGAAGCCTATGAACGCGATCTCGACCGCTATCTGCTGTGGCTTGACAGGCACGGCGTCGACGACGCGCGCGCGATCACGTCGCTGCACGTCGAGGCGTTCATGCAGTCGCTCGCTATCGACGGGCAAAGCTCGGCGACCCGCGCGCGGCATTTGGCGAGCGTGCACATGTTCCACCGGTTCATGCTCGGCGAGCATCTCGTCGACGACGACATCTCGCAGCAGGTGAAGGCGCCGAAGGCCGGGTCGGCGCTGCCGGACGTCCTCGACGTCGACGAGGTCACCGCACTGCTCAAGGCGGCGCGCCCTGCAAGCACGGACGACGCGGCCGGACTGCGCGACGACGCGCTGCTCGAGTTCATGTACGCGACCGGCTGCCGCGTCAGCGAAGCCGTCGGCACGAATCTCGACGATTTCGACTTCGACGAGCAGGTCGTGCGCCTGACCGGCAAAGGCGACAAGCAGCGGCTCGTGCCCTTCGGCGACTATGCGCGCGACGCGCTGACCGACTACTTGAAGTACGGCCGCACGCCGTTGCAGGAACGCGCGAAGAGTGCGCCGGAACTGCGCGCGACCTTCCTCAATCTGCGCGGGCGTCGCCTGTCGCGGCAGTCGGTGTGGGAGATCATCCGCCGCGCAGGCGAACGTGCACATATCACGCGTCCGTTGCACCCGCACACGCTGCGGCATTCGTTCGCGACACACCTCATCCAGGGCGGCGCGGATGTGCGTACCGTGCAGGAGCTGCTCGGGCACGCGTCGGTCAAGACGACGCAGATCTACACGCATATCAGCCCCGAAGCGCTCATCGAAACGTATATCACCGCTCATCCACGCGCCAAATAGCCGATTGCGGTGCGTACGAAGCGGTACACTGAACATTTAGTAAAGACAGGACGTCACCGATGCGCCGGCGGCGTCGGCACATGCATGACCTGATAAAGTGAGCGGTATGCCTACGGATTTGCTTGGACGAGAATACGAGACCTTCCCGGTACCCGAGCCGTTGCAGCAGCACGGTCCGGCGCGGGTCATCGCCATGTGCAACCAGAAGGGCGGCGTAGGCAAGACGACGAGCTCGATCAACATCGCCGGCGCGCTCGCACAGTACGGCAGGCGCGTGCTCATCGTCGACTTCGACCCGCAAGGCGCGGCGACGGTGGGGCTCGGCATCAACGCGAACGTGCTCGACAACACGATCTACACGGCGTTGTTCGACCCGAAGGTCGACGTGCACGACATCATCCAGCCGACGAAGTTCGCCGGACTCGACATCATCCCGGCGAACATCGACCTGTCGGCCGCAGAAGTGCAGCTCGTGACCGAAGTGGGACGCGAGCAGATCCTCGCGAGCGTGCTGCGTCCGGTCATCAAGGAGTACGACGCGATCATCATCGACTGCCAGCCGTCGCTCGGTCTGCTCACCGTCAACGCGCTGACGGCGGCGGACGGCGTCATCATCCCGGTGGCTGCCGAGTTTTTCGCGTTGCGCGGCGTGGCGCTGCTCATGCAGTCGATCGAGAAGGTGCAGGCGCGCATCAACCCCGGGCTCGAGGTCTTCGGCGTGCTCGTGACGATGTACACGCATACGCTGCACTGCGACGAGGTCGTGCAGCGCATCTACGAGGCCTTCGGCGACAAGGTGTTCCATTCGGTCATCTCACGCTCGATCAAGCTGCCCGACGCGAACGTCGCGGCAGCGCCGATCACCTATTACGCGCACAACCACAAGACGGCGCGCGAATACCGGGAGGTCGCGCGCGAGCTCATCGCGAAGGGGATCATCGCGTAAGCGGCTGCGGTCGCGGCGGCCTCGGCGGCTGTTACCTCGGCGACATGCAGGCCCCGTGCCCACGAGACGATCGTGGGCGCGGGGCCTGCGTTCGTGTATGGGGAGTGCAGGGGAGCACCGATCATCGTGGACCACTATATGGTCAGCACTTATAGTCATGTTGACTATAAGTGCTATGCTGACGATGACACAACGCGGATGGCGATTCGTTCGCCGCGTAGATGGAAACCGCACATGCGAATCGCATATGGCAGACCGCGTGCGGCAACGACGGTGGAGGAGCGTGGACGATGGGCATCGGCAATGTCAGCGAACGCCGCGACGAGGCGCCCCAGGTGGGCGTCACCTCGGTCATCCTCGCCCTCGGCCCGGCCGACGACGGCGAACGCCGCCGGCTGTGGCTGCCGCTCGTGCGCCGCGTGCGCGAGCCGTTTCGCGGCGCGTGGGCGCTGCCGGGCGGCCCGCTCAAGGCGGGTCGTTCGCTCGAACGTTCCGCCTACGAGACGCTCGCCTCGACAACCGACCTGCATCCGGGCTACCTCGAGCAGCTGTACACCTTCGGCGACCCCGAGCGTTCGCGCGGGGGAGTGCCGATGGTCTCGATCTGCTACTGGGCGCTCGTTGGGCAGGTGGATGTCGCTTCGCTCGAGCCGCGGCACAACGTGGCGTGGTTCGCCGAGGACGCGCTTCCCGAACTCGCCTTCGACCATCGCCGCATCGTCGACTATGCGATCTGGCGGCTGCGGCATCGTCTCGACATGCCCAAGGTCGTGCGCGAGCTCGTCGGCGAGACCTTCACGCTGCGCGAACTGCACGCCGTGAGCGAGGCAATTGAAGGACATCCGGTCGATCTGGCCAACTTCCGCCGACGCACGCTCGCATCGGGGATGCTCGAGGAAACCGGCGAACGTCGCCGCGTCGGCCGTCAGCGTCCGGCCGCGCTCTACCGTTTCCGTGCCGACGCCGATGCGCCGGCGGATGACGCGCTGCCGCAGGGCTTCGATGCCGGCGAACTGTCGAGGATCGTCGATGCATCGCCGACGGCAGACGATGCCGGCGCGCGCGACCATCTGGGCGCGCTCGCGGCGCTGACGACCGCCGCGCGGCCGTGAGCGCGGGCGTGTGCCAGACGACAGCCGCCGAACCACCGCAGCCGTCACATCAATCATCGAATGAACCATTCGAACCACCACAATCACAATCACAATCACAATCAACGCAGCCCATGGGAGGTACCAATGACCGCTGCAGAACGACCAATCGGCGTGTCCTCGCGCGGCGCGAACACGCAGCCGCCGCGTGAACGCGTCGCGAACGAAAGCGAACCGCTCACGCGCAACGAACGTCTCGACAGGCTTCCGTTCAACCGCGCACACCGCAAGCTGCTCGTCGCCTCCGGCATCGGCTGGGCGTTCGACGCGATGGATGTCGGCCTCGTCTCCTTCGTCGTCGCCGCAATCGCCGCCGACCCCCACTTCAACCTCGACGCTGTGCAGAAGTCGTGGGTGCTGTCGATCGGCTTCATCGGCATGGCGATCGGCGCCGCGCTCGGCGGCTGGTTCGCCGACCGTTGGGGACGCAAGACCGTGTTCACGGCGACGATGATCGTCTTCGGCGTCGCCAACGGCGCGATGGCGTTCTCGTGGACGCTCGCGATGCTGCTCGCCGCGCGCTTCGTCATCGGCCTCGGCCTCGGCGCAGAACTGCCGGTCGCCTCGACGCTCGTCTCCGAGTTCTCGCCGGCAAAACAGCGCGGCCGCATCACCGTGCTGCTCGAATCGTTCTGGGCCGTCGGCTGGATCATCGCGGCCGCAATCGGCTACTTCGTCATCCCGAACACCGGCGATTGGGGCTGGCGTTGGGCGCTGCTCATCGGCGCGCTGCCGCTGCTCTACGCGATCGTCGCACGCCGCCAGTTGCCCGAGTCGGTCCGTTTCCTTGAGGCGCAGGGCCGCGACGAGGACGCCGAGCGTTCGGTGCGCTACTTCGAATCGGCGAGTGGCGTCGAGCCGGTTGCGAGCCGCAAGGCCGTCAAACTGCCGAAGATCCGCACGCGCGAGCTGTTCGGCCGCAAGTACCTCGGCGTGACGGTGGCGATCTGGGCCACGTGGTTCTTCGTCAACTTCTCGTATTACGGCGCGTTCACATGGATGCCGAGCCTGCTCGCCGACCAGTTCGGCTCGCTGACGAAGTCCTTCGGCTACACGTTGGCGATTTCGCTCGCGCAGCTGCCGGGCTACTTCCTCGCCGCGTGGCTCGTCGAACGCTGGGGCAGGCGTCGCACGCTGAGCGTGTTCCTCGCCGTCTCCGCGCTTGCCGCGTTCCTGTTCTCGCGTTCGGCGAACGTGACGCAGGTGCTCGCCTTCGGTATGCTGCTGTCGGCGTCGAATCTCGGCGCGTGGGGCGTGCTCTACGCGGTCACGCCGGAGATCTACCCGACGCGTCTGCGCGGCGCGGCCTCGGGCGCCGCGGCCGCCTGCGGCCGTGTGGCGGCGATCATCGCGCCGCTGCTTGTGCCGTGGTTCCTGTCGATGGCCGGCGGTGACAAGTCGGTCGCCTTCGTCGTCTTCGCCGTCGCCTTCGTGCTGGCCTGCGTCGCCGCGCTCTTCCTGCCGGAGAAGACCGGCGCGACACTCGACGACTGATCAGCGCATATGCCGGGGTCCCCGACGTCCCGAGCCATCCACATCTTTGGGCGGCCGATGGGATGTCGGGGACCCTTGTGCGTCCGCGGTGGGTGCCGAGTGCGCCATATGCGTCCATGACGGCGCCGTGTCAGCATCGTCGCGTACCATGTTGATGGTTTGTGTACGAATGGTGAACTTGATCAGGGTTCGGCACGGTTACGCAGGAAATCAATGGTTTTTAGGAGAAAACATTCATGGCGGTTCGCGGCGATATTCGTAATGTGGCAATTGTGGCTCACGTCGACCACGGCAAGACCACGCTCGTCAACGCAATGCTTCAGCAGTCCCATGTATTCAACGAACGCGAGGAAGTTCCCGATCGTGTGATGGATTCCAACGACCTCGAGCGTGAGAAGGGCATCACGATCCTCGCGAAGAACACGGCCGTGCAGTACACCGGCCCGCTCGCCGAGAAGTACGGCCATCCCGAAGGCATCACGATCAACGTCATCGACACCCCGGGCCACGCCGACTTCGGCGGCGAGGTCGAACGCGGCATCTCGATGGTCGACGGTGTCGTACTGCTCGTCGACGCCTCCGAAGGCCCGCTGCCTCAGACCCGTTTCGTGCTGCGCAAGGCGCTCGAGGCGAAGCTGCCGGTCATCCTGTGCGTCAACAAGGTCGACCGTCCCGACGCGCGCATCGACGAGGTCGTCGGCGAAGCCTCCGATCTGCTGCTCGGCCTCGCGCAGGACGTCATCGAGGAAGGCGTCGACCTCGACCTCGACTCGCTGCTCGACCTGCCGGTCATCTACTGCGCCGCGAAGGCTGGCTATGCGTCGACCGACGAGCCGGCGAACGGCCAGCTGCCGAACAACGACAACCTCGAGCCGCTCTTCGAATCGATCATCAAGAACATCCCGGCTCCGGAATACGATCCGGACGCACCGCTGCAGGCCCACGTCGCGAACATCGATTCCTCCGACTTCCTCGGCCGTCTCGGTCTCGTGCGCATCTACAACGGCAACCTCGAGAAGGGCAAGACCTACGGCTTGTCGCGCGTCGACGGCTCGATCGAGAACTTCCGCGTCTCCGAGCTGCTGCGCACGCAGGGCCTCGACCGTCTGCCAGTCGAGTCGGCGGGCCCCGGCGACATCGTCGCCGTCGCTGGCGTCAACGACATCATGATCGGCGAGACGATCGTCGACCCGAACGATCCGCGCCCGCTGCCGCTCATCCACGTCGACGACCCGGCGATCTCGATGACCTTCGGCACGAACGATTCGCCACTTGCCGGCACCGAAGGCAAGGACCACAAGCTGACGGCCCGCATGATCAAGGACCGCCTCGACCGCGAGCTCATCGGCAACGTCTCGATCAAGGTGCTGCCGACCGATCGCCCGGACGCGTGGGAGGTGCAGGGCCGCGGCGAACTCGCGCTCGCCGTCCTCGCCGAGCAGATGCGCCGCGAAGGCTACGAGCTGACCGTTGGCCGTCCGCAGGTCGTCACGAAGACGATCGACGGACAGCTGTGCGAGCCGATGGAGTCGACGACGATCGACGTTCCGGAGGAGTACATGGGCACCGTCACGCAGTTGATGGCCGACCGCAAGGGCCGCATGGAATCGATGTCCAACCACGGCTCCGGCTGGATCCGCCTGCAGTTCACGGTGCCGTCGCGTGGCCTGATCGGCTTCCGCACGGCGCTGCTGAGCGCGACGCGCGGCACCGGTATCTCGTCGTCGCTTTCGGCAGGCTATGCGCCGTGGGCCGGCCAGATCGTCACCCGCCAGAACGGCTCGATGGTCTCCGACCGTCAGGGCGTCGCCACGCCGTACGCGATGCAGCGCCTTCAGGCGCGCGGCAACTTCTTTGTCGAGCCGCAGTCGCCGGTCTACGAAGGCCAGGTCGTCGGCGTCAACAACAAGCCCGACGAGCTCGACGTCAACATCACGCTCGCCAAGCACATGACGAACATGCGTTCGGCGACCGCCGACGTCCTCGAGACGCTGACGCCGCCGATCAAGATGAGCCTCGAGGAGTCGCTCGACTTCGCGAACGAGGACGAGTGCGTCGAGGTCACGCCGGAGTCGATCCGCATCCGCAAGATCATCCTCAACCGCGAGGATTGGTACAAGTGGCGCGCCAAGCAGCGTCGCGCGAACAACAACGCGCAGAACGCGAAGTGATTCGTCGCTGACGACACAGTCGACTCAACGCAGCCGGGTCCGCACATCGAGCGCGGGCTCGGCTGCGTTTTCATTGGCTGCAGTGCATCGGCCGCCGCCTGCCCCTCGTCTTCGCGCGGTCCGCCTACACTGGGTGGCTATGAGCAGCTCCGACTCCAATCCGACGGCCATGCATGCCATGGTGCCGGATTCCACAATCCCGAATGCCGCCGTGCGCCGCCCCGCGCCCCACCGTTCCGATGTGCCGTGGAGCCACCGGTGCAACGTCTTCGTGCGCTGCCTCATCACGCTGCTGAGCGCCATTGCTGCCGGTGCGCTCGGCACGCTCGCGCACCGCATGGGCGCGTCGTCGAACATCCCCTACGGTCTCGTGCTCGCGTTCATCCTCATCGGCGCCTCCGCATGGTGCGCGCGCTCGCGCGGCGGCGTCCTCGGCTTGGCGCTGCATCTGAGCGTCTCCTATCTGACCGTCTGGTGGCTTGCGATGCCCGGCCCCGGCGGCGACCTGATGCTGCCGATCGGCTTCCATTCGACGACGATGCCATGGTGGTCGCAGCATGTGGGCTACATCTGGCTCTACGGTTCGCTCATTGTTCAGGTGCTGCTGCTCGTCTGCCCGGCGCGCTGGTTCCGCATCGGCGGAAAGGATGAGTGATGGGCACGCGGCGGCTGTACTATCTCGGTCCGGAAGGCACCTTCACGCATCAGGCGGCGCTTGAGGCGGCACGACTGCTCGGCGGCGACGTCACGCCCGAACCGCTTGCCGACGTCGCCTCGATCGTGCGCGCCGTCGGTGAGGGGAGCGGCTGGGGCGTCATCGCTTGGGAGAACAACGTCGAAGGCTACGTCGTGCCGAATCTCGACATGCTCATCGACGCCGCCGACGTCGCCGGTTTTGCGCGCGTCGGCGTCGACGTGACTTTCTGCGCATTCGTCACGCAAGCCACCTACGACGAGGCGATGCGCTCGCGCGCCGATGGCGAATCCGAACTCGACGCCGTGTGCCGCATGTGCACGAGCGCGTCGGCGCATCCGCACGGATTGGCGCAATGCCGCCGTTTTACGCAGTCGCATCGGTTGCGCGAAGTGCCGGCGGCGTCGAACGCGGCCGCCTGTCGCGACCTCATCGACGGCCGCATCGCCTTCGGTCCCGAGATCTGCGGACGGCTGTACGGACTGCGCCGCGTCGCGCGCCATGTTGAGGACTTCCACGGTGCGCGCACCGAATTCCTCGTCATCGCGCGCCGCGACGACGCGCGCGCCGAACTCGACGCCGCATGCGCGCGCGGCGTCGCCGAATTCGAATCGATTCTCACGTTCATTCCGTTGGCGACCGGTCCGGGCGTCCTCGCCGACGCGCTCGACGCGATCCGCGACGCCGGACTTAACATGACAAGCTTCATCTCGCGGCCGATCAAAGGCCACGACGGCACCTACAGCTTCATCGCGACGCTCGACGCAGCGCCGTGGGAGCCGCGCTTCCACGCGCTGCTCGTCGAAATCATCGAACACGGCGATTGGATCAAGACGCTCGCCGTCTATCCGCGCCGCGAGCGGCCGCATCCGCCAGTGGACGAGTGGATGCTTCCGCAAGGCGGGGTACGATGCACTATGGAGACCAACGCCATCGAGACCAACGGGGCATCGTCCGCTCTTGCAAGCGATGATGCGACGATGCGAAAGGAACTGCTGTGGTAGAAGAGGTAGCCGTCGAGGTGACGGACGCGACGATCGAGGAGACCGCGACGATGCCGGCGATCGGCCCGGAGGGCATCGAATGCCCGCGGCACATCGCGATTGTCGGACTTGGACTGATCGGCGGTTCGCTCGCGCTGCGCCTGCGTTCGGCGGGCGTGTGGGTGAGCGCGTGGAACCACCGTCCGCACCCGTACGCGGCTGCGCGCGCCGCCGGAATCGACTGCAAGGACAGTCTCGAAGAGCTCGTCGCTGAGCATCCGGACGTCGTCGTGCTGTGCAATCCGCTCGTCGCGATGCCGAAGATCCTCGAGACGATCAAGCCGATCATCGACCCGACGCGCACGACGCTCACCGATGTCGGCTCCGTCAAGGGACTCGTGCGCGAGCAGGTGCATGCCGCTGGCATCACCGATTGCTACGTTGGCGCCCATCCGATGACTGGCAACGAACGTTCCGGCTGGGCGGCGGCCGATCCGTCGATCTTCGACAACGCGCTGTGGGCGCTCACCTACGACCATCACACCGATTACGCGCGCATCGTGCAGGTCGCCGGCATGATCACGCGCGGCCTGCGCAACACGATGATCGTCGTCGACGACGAGACGCACGACCGCGCCGCCTCACTGATCTCGCACATGCCGCACGTCGTCTCGACGGCGCTCATCAACGAGCTGACCGACAACCCCGACCGCAATATCGCGGCGGCGCTGTCCGCGGGCTCATGGCGCGACATGACGCGCGTCGCATTGACCGATCCGCAGCGCACGGCGGCGATGATCGTCGAGAACGCCGGCAACGTCGAGACGCTGCTGCGCAGCATGGCGCGTCGTCTCGAATCCTTCGCCGACGCGCTGCATGACGACGACAAGGCCGCGCTGCACCGTTTCTTCACCGAAGGCCAGCCGTACCGCGACTACAAGGCGAAGCAGCGTGAGGCGGCCGTCACCGGCGAGACGCAGACGGTGTTCACGACACTGAAGGTCAGCGCCGACGACTGGCGCGCCGACTTGCTCGCGTCGGCGAAGCGCGGCGAGCACATCGTGCGGTTCACCTCCGGCCACCACGCGCTCGCCGAACGCCAGTTCATCATCTGATTGCGAACGCCAGTTCATCATCCGATTGATTGTCTGACTGGACGTTCCGGCACCGGTTTGAGGATCGCGATCTGCTCGGGGCGAATGCTGACGTCCTGCGCCGGCCGCGATCCGTTCGCGGCCGCGTCGCGCGTCAGCTCGAGCGTCGTACCGTCCCATGAGCGGACATGGCCGACGACGTCGCGGTACTGCATGCGTCCGGTGCGTTCGTCGATCCCCGCGTACAGTCGCACGACGACGCGCGCGCCTGCGGGGATATGCTCGGGAAGTCTCATCATCATGCGCCTTTCGTGCAGAACCCTGCAGAACAGGGGAGTGGAGGGCTGAAGGCCCGACTATCACGTGGATTGTAGACGCCGTCGTCGGCAACGGGCAGGGCCCGGTTTCCGTATCGATACGGAAACTGGGCCCTGCGTTGTTCGGATCGCGGAGTCGTGCGCTCACTCGCTCGCGACGGCGTTGAGCACCGGCTGCTTGAGCGCGCGCCGCGCCGGCGAGATGCTCGCGACGAGACCGACGAGGATCGCGACGACGAGGAACAGCACAAGCTGATCCCACGGGATCGCCAACGTCGTCAGACCCTGCGATTCGTAGGCGGCACGGATGACGACGCCCGCCGCGACGCCGACGATGATGCCGACGATCGTGCCGAAGACCGACAGGATGACCGCCTCGATCGCAAGCATGCCGCGCACCTGTCCGTTCGACGTGCCGATCGCGCGCAGCAGGCCGATCTCCTTCGTGCGTTCGGACACGTTGAGCGCGAGCGTGTTGACAATGCCGAAGATCGCGATGACGATCGACAGCGCGAGCAGCGCGTAGATGATCGCAAGCATCGAGTTGATCATCGAGCTCATCGACGACTTGAACTCGTCGCGCGTGAGCACCGAGACCGTGTAGAACGGCTTCACGGTCTTCTTCAGATCCTCGCCGAGCTGCTTGACGTCCGCGCCGGGCTTGGCCTGCAGATACATCTGCGTGACCATCATCATGTCCTTGTCGGTGAGCGTTTCGGCTGTCGGCAGCGAGATGAAGATGCTGTCCGAATACAGCGAGTCGTCGATGATCGCGCCGATCGTGATCTGCGCCTTCTTCGTCTCGGTCTTCATCTTGACGAACTGCTTCGGATCGACGTTCTGCGCTTGCTTGACGACGTTCTCGGCTTCCTTCGCCTTGGCCTGGGCACCTGCGACGTCTCCGGCGGCCGCAAGACGCTGCGCTTCGGTCTGCAACGCCGTCGCCTGCTTCTCGATCTGCTGCTGGTACGCCTCGGACGCCTGCTTCGTGGCTTCCTCATCGACCGATGTGTTCTTCGATTCGAGGTCGACCGTGTCGCCGATCGTCCAGTGTCCGTCATCGGCGACCGTCCGACCGATCGCGGCCTCGCCTCGCTCGATCGCCTGCGCGGCGTCGCCTTCCTGGGATTCGATCGGCGCGATCTTCGTGAGCAGATCGGTCTTGATCGCTGCCGTCATGACGTCCTTCTTGGCGTTCGTCGCCGTCACCGTCGGCAGCATGTACACGGCCGACGAAGCGCCGACGCCCTTGGTGTCTTCGATCGCGTCGACGGCCTTCGCGGAGATCGGCTGCGTCATGCTCGCCGTCATCGCCACATAGTCGGCGTTCACGTTGTTGTCGACGAGGTCGCTCACCGACGTCTTCATCGAAGAGGCGACGACGCCGAGGCAGCTGACGATTGCGACGCCGACGAAGAGCGCGGCCGCCGTGTTCGCCGTGCGTCGCTTCGCGCGTCCGATGTTGCGTGTTGCGAGCTTGCCGGTGACCGGGAACAGCTTCGTTGGGATCCAGCCGAGCACGTGCGCCGACGGTGTGACGAAGGCCGGCGCGCACACGATCGCGCCGATGATGATGAACGCCGCGCCGAGGCCGAGCGTCCAGCCGGAGCCCATGTCCTTGAGCCACGCCCAGTCGACGCGCTTGTCGGCGTCGAGATAGCACAGCGTCCACCATGCGGCACCGATGACGACCATCGCAATGCCGATCCAGCCGCGGGCCTTGACCGGCTTTTCCGGATTGACGGTCTCGTTCATCGCCTGGATCGGAGGAGCGGTCGCGGCCGTCTTCGCCGGCAGTGTCGCGCCGGCGATCGTCACGACGACGCCGACGATCAGGCCGATGACGACGTCGGTCGCCGACGGGGCGGGCGATCCGGACAGCGGCATGCCGCTGCTCGTCATGCCCTTGGCGATCAGTTCAAGCAGACCCCAGCCGAGCAGCACGCCGATGCCGGAGCCGACGAGGCCGAGGATGACGGCCTGGATGAGGACGCTCGCGAAGACCTGCGTCGGTGAGGCGCCGACCGATCGCAGCAGCGCGTAGCCGCGCATCGATTCGCGCACGATCATCGTGAAGGTGTTCGCGATGATGAACGCGCCGACGAACAGTGCGATCGCCGCGAAGATGAGAATCAGCGGCTGGATGAAGCCGAGCTGGTCCTGAATGCTCTTCGTCGCGTCGTCGCGCACCGAATCGCCGGTCACGGCATGCGCGTCGGCGCTCTTCGGCAGCTCCTTGTTGATGCGGTCAGCGAGCTGCTGCTGCGCCGCCTCGTCGAGCGGCGTCGTCTTGTCGCCGTAGACGCCGATGAACTGGACGCTCGATGTGTCCTCGCCCTCCTGCTGCAGCGTATGCTCGACGAAGCTCGGGCGCGCGAGGATCAGGATCGCGCCGAGCTGCGTCGACGGCGATGTGAAGACGCCCGAGACTTTCATCTTGTGCGCCTCGCCGTCGATGACGACCGTCGCCGTGTCGCCGGTCCTGAGTCCGGCCTTGTTCGCGGTGTCCTCGAGCAGCGCGATCTGGTCATCGCTCTTCGCGTAACCGCCGGAGACGAAATGCACCGAGCGCCACGGGTCGTCGGTGTCGACGCCGATGACGAGCGTCGGCGCGCCGACCGTCGTCATCGCGTCGCCGTTGCGGTCGAGCAGCACGACGTTGCTCAGCTGGTGCGTCGCGTCGGCGCTGACGACGCCGTCGACCTTCTCGATGTCGGCGATGACGTCGGTGCTGATCTCGTTGTAGGTGCTGTTGTAGCTGGTGACGCTGCCTCCGTTTTCCTTCTTCTGCTCGGTCGCGCCGCGCACATAGACGTCGGCGTCCGAGTTCGAGCCCATCATCTGCGCGACCTGGTCGTTGAGCATCTCGCGGAAGCAGAACGAGCCGACGACGAACGCGACGCCGAGCGCGATCGCGATGATCGACATGATGAAACGGCGGAAATGCGCCTTCGTGTCTCTGAGTCCGATCTTGAACATCGTTGGCTCAGCCCTCCTTGACGGCTGCGGATTCGACGTTGACCGGGCCGTTGTCCGGATCGTCGTGTTCGGCGAAGACGGCGAGGATCTCGTCGTAGGTCGGGTGGTCCATGTCCTGCGTGATCGAACCGTCGGAGAGCACGAGCACGCGGTCGGCGAAGCTCGCGGCGCGCGGGTCGTGCGTCACCATGACGATCGACTGGCCGTAGTCGCGCACGCACTGGCGCAGGAACTCGAGCACCTCGCGGCTCGAACGCGAATCGAGGTTGCCGGTCGGCTCATCGGCGAAGATGACTGACGGGCGTTCCATCATCGCGCGGGCGCAGGCGACGCGCTGTTGCTGGCCGCCGGAGAGCTGGCTCGGACGATGATCGAGGCGGTTTTTCAGGCCGACGACGGAGACGACCTTGTTGAACCAGTTGCGGTCGATCGGGCGGTGCGCGATCTGTAGCGGCAGCAGGATGTTCTCCTCGGCCGTCAGCGTCGGCACGAGGTTGAAGGACTGGAAGATGAAGCCGATCTCCTTGCGGCGCAACTGCGTGAGCTGCTTCTGGTTCATTGACGAGACCTCGAGCTCCTCGACGAAGACCTCGCCGCTCGTCGGCACGTCGAGACCGGCCATGCAGTGCATCAGCGTCGATTTGCCGGAACCTGACGGGCCCATGATCGCCGTGAGCTCGCCACGGCGGAAGTCGACGCTGACGTGGTCGAGCGCCGTCACCTGGCTGTCGGTGTCGCCGTAGGTCTTGACCAGATCGACCGCCTTCGCGACGATCGGGTCGGTCTTCTCCATGGTGTCGCCTGTGGATTTCCTGTTCATGTGAACCTTTCGCGTATGTATGTCGATTGCGCATGGACGCGCAGTGCGCGGGACATGCGCCTGATGTCGTTACCCGATACCCAATCATCCGCCGCTTCGCCTGCGCGAAGCCATGACCGCCGTCACCTTCGGCGTTGCCGGATCGGCGTCGCATGTGACAGCGGTCACAATCGCGCCGATGTGCGGATCTGCACAACCGAAGCGTAGCGTGTCGGCGGGCGTCGGGTGCGGGAATGTCTATTTTCCCTGGGATTCCCACGTTCCCGATTCGCCGCCGCCGTGGCCACGTCGCGGTCGCACTCCCTACTATCGGTGATATCGTCGCCGCCGTCCGCCAGCTTATGGTTGCAACCCGCTCGAACGACGGCAACCATTGGTTGCATCGGCGTCGTTCCAACGATTTCGCGATGCCTGCGTTGTCATTGCGCGGCCAATGCGTCGCCGTTGCTTGTCTCACGATGCGAGACCGGAGGGCGCCGCCGGGCGCCATGCAACCGTTGTGTCACCGCTGTGCAGCGGCCGTACCTTTTGCGCACAGCCGACATGCGAATGATGGCGGGGGTTGTTAGCTGCTGACTGATTGGTTTGCTTTAACGTATTTCTGAGTACTATACTGTAGTTATGCGAGTAAAGGAATGGGCTAAGCTGGAAGGCTTGAATGTTCAGACGGTATGGCGTTGGTGCCGTAGCGGGAACATGCCTGTCCCTTTCACGCGCACGAAGTCGGGTGCGGTGCTTATCCACGACCCGAAATACGAATCTGACAACACCCGCGAACCCATCGCGGAGGGACGCACGGTCTGCTATGCGCGCGTGAGTTCCGCCGACCAGAAAACAGATTTGCAACGTCAGGCAGACCGTCTGAAAGCGTTCGCCGTCGCAATGGGTGTCACGGACGCCGAAGTGGTGACGGAGACGGGTTCCGGCATGAACGGTTCACGTCGCAAGCTCAACAAGGTTCTGGCCGACCCGACTATTGGCACGATAGTCGTTGAGCATCGTGACCGTCTGGTACGCATGGACTTCCAGCTAATCCAGTCCGCTCTCGAAGCGCAGGACAGGCGTATCGTCGTTGTGGACGATACGGAGATGGATGATGACTTGGTGTGTGACATGACCGAAGCGCTCACCTCGTTCTGCGCCCGTCTGTACGGCAAGCGCGCGGCGAAGCATCGCGCCATGAAAGCGTTGGAAGCGGCGGGTGAGAACGATGCTTAAGGGAATCGACGTGGCGCTCGATCCGACGCCGACGCAGGAACGTCTCATGCGTCAGCATGCGGGCGCTGCACGGTTCGCCTACAATGCGGCGTTGGCTCACATCAAGGCTTGTCTTGACCGCCATGAGAAAACGGGATGGTCGTACTACGGTCTGCGCCGCTGGTGGAACGGCAACAAGGACGTTCTTGCCCCGTGGTGGAAGGAAAACAGCAAGGAAGCGTACAACACCGGACTGGAAGCGCTGTCCAATGGGCTGACGAACTGGTGGAAGTCCAAGACCGGACAGCGCAAAGGCCGTCGCGTGGGGTTCCCGAAGTTCAAGAAACGCACCAAGGCCAAGCGTCGGTTCACGTACACGACCGGAGTTTTCGGCATCATCGAAGGCGACCCATACGGGTTGAAGCTGCCGCGCATCGGCCGTGTGCATTGCATGGAGAACATGCTCCTGCGCACGAAAGGCGGGAAGGTCACTCGCATGACCATCTCCTACCACGGCAACCGCTGGCACGCCGCACTCACCGTTGACGTGTCTGAAACCGTTGCTCCACGGCGGAAGCCGGAAGGTTCCGTCGGCGTCGATTTGGGCATCAAGACGCTTGCCACGATGTCGGACGGCACCGTGGAATGCAATGAGCGTTTCCTGCGCAAGGCGCAGGACATGCTGCGCCACGAACATCGCGCACTGTCTCGCAAACAGTACGGCTCGAACCGTTACCGGAAGCAGCAGTCACGGCTGGGCAGGGTCGAGAACCATGTGGCGAACCAGCGTCGGGACAGGCTCGACAAGCTCACCACACGTCTCGCCAACACGTATGCGGACATCCACATCGAGGACTTGAACGTGCAGGGCATGATGGGCAACCACAAGCTCGCCAAAGACATCGCGGACGCCGCATTCGGCACCATTCGCACCATGCTCACCTACAAGACCGCGCAGACGGGTTCACGGCTGCATATCATCGACCATTGGTATCCAAGTTCCAAGACGTGCTCGAACTGCGGGGCGGTAAAAGCCACACTGTCCCTCAACGAACGAACATATCATTGCGAACATTGCGGATACACGATTGACCGCGACCTTAACGCGGCAATCAACATCAAGAATCACGTCGCCCCGAGTGCCGAGGAGACGGTAAACGCACGCGGAGGGAATGTAAGACGCGACAGCCCACGGGTTGCCGTGCGAAACCCTGTGAAACGTGAACCAAGCAGCAGCGACCGTTGCGTAGGACTTGGAGTTTCCGCTGGCAACGGCGGAATGCTAACTAAAACAAACTAGTTAGCAACGGCGATAGAGTCTGAACGATACAGTGGACTCACATTTACAGTGGACTCACATGTACAGTGGTCGCACATCGTTGGCGGCACAGGCGGCATGAAACAGGGGAGCGGACGATGGCGGATGCGCGACGCATGATCGAGGAATACGTCGACTACTTGCGCGGCGCGAGGGGACTGAGCGAGCACACGGTGGCCGCATACCGCGGTGATCTGCTCGGCTGCATCGCCATCCTCGAATCGGGAGGCACGACCGAGCTCGATAACGTGACGCTCGATGACCTGCGCATGTGGATGGCGCAGGAGTCGAAGCAGGTCGCCAAAAGCAGTCTCGCGCGCAAGACGATCGCCGTGCGCGGATTCTTCGCCTGGGCGCATCGGCGCGGACGGATCGCCCATGACCCGGCGGCCTCGTTGCGCACGCCGAAACTGCCGAAGACGCTGCCGGCCGTGCTCAACGAGACGCAGGCCGAAGCGCTGATGGACAAGGCGGACGCGGAGCCGGCCGACACGGACGATCCGCATCGTCGGGCGCTCGCGCTGCGCGACTGTGCGATGCTCGAAATGCTCTACGCGACCGGCATCCGCGTCGCTGAACTCGTGTCGATGGATCTGGACGACGTGCGCTACGGCAACCGCACGATCACCGTCACCGGCAAAGGGAACAAGCAGCGCGTCGTGCCCTTCGGAGCGCCGGCGCAGCATGCGCTCGAACGGTGGACGTCGCAGGGCAGACCCGTGCTGGCGAACGAGCGTTCGGGGAGTGCGCTGTTCCTCGGCGCGCGCGGAGGCCGCGTCGACCAGCGCGTCGTGCGCGCCGTCGTGCACCGCGAGGCGGCGTGCGCCGGCGTGCCCGACATCTCGCCGCACGCGCTGCGCCACAGCGCGGCGACGCATATGCTCGACGGCGGCGCCGACCTGCGCGAGGTGCAGGAGATGCTCGGCCACGCGTCGCTGCAGACGACGCAGCGGTACACGCACGTCTCGATCGAGCAGCTCAAGGCGCGATATGCGCAGGCTTTCCCGCGCGCATGAGCAAGGATTTCACGTAGTGAGAACGATTGCCGGACATCGTTGGCAATGTGACACCCTGCGTTGCAAACGCTCGCATCGGCATGGCAATCGATATACGTAAGGAACCGATTCGCCATATGCGTTGAGGTGACGGTGTTTCCTGACGGAACCGCCAGCCGTGCATGCCGCCATGTGCGCCGGCGGAACGGCGAATGCGGCCGTCGGTGATGACAGCGTTATCGGTTTCGGTGGTTGCATGGCTGTGGCACAATGGGAAGTTAATCGGCGATGGGGTCGGAACTTGAAACGGTTTCGACCCCATCATTTTCGGCGGCGGGAACCGCCGAACGACTGCAAGAAAAAGGAGTGATCTCATGAAGAAGAAGGCAATCGCCGTCGTCGCAGGTGCCTGCGCGCTCGGCATGCTGCTCGCCGGCTGCGGTGGATCAGGTGATTCGAACGCCAGCGGCAACGTCATCACCGCGTTCAACTCGGAACCGCAGAACGCGCTGATCCCGGGCGACACGAACGAGACCGGCGGCGGCAAGGTCGGCCAGCTGCTCTTCGCAAACCTCGTGCGCTACGACTCGAAGGGCGACACGAAGATGGAGGTGGCCGATTCGATCGAGCCGAACAAGGACGCGACCCAGTACACCGTCAAGCTCAAGGACGGCTGGAAGTTCACCGACGGCACGCCGGTGACGGCCGAATCCTTCACGAAGTCGTGGAGCTACACGGCCAACGCGAAGAACGCGCAGAAGTGCTCGTCGTTCTTCAGCATGATCAAGGGCTATGACGACCTGCAGAAGGACGGCCTCAAGGGTGACGAACAGCTCTCTGGCCTCAAGGTCGTTGACGACAAGACCTTCACCGTGGACCTGACCCAGCCGGATTCGGTCTTCCCGACGAAGGTCGGCTATCTGGCCTTCGCGCCGCTGCCGGAGTCCTTCTACAAGGATCCGAAGGCCTTCGGTGAGAAGCCGGTCGGCAACGGTATGTACAAGCTCGACAAGTGGGACCACAACTCGCAGATCGTGCTGACGAAGAACGCCGACTACAAGGGCGACGAGAAGCCGAAGAACGACGGCGTCACCTTCAAGATCTACACGTCCTCCGACTCCGCCTACGCCGACGTGCAGGCCGGCAACCTCGACGTGATGGACACCGTTCCGGCCTCCGACACGAAGACCTTCGAGAAGGATCCTTCGGTCGAAGCCTACAACAAGGCCGGATCGGTCATCCAGACCTTCACGATCCCGGCGGGCATGAAGCATTGGGAGACCAACACGAAGGAAGGCCAGCTGCGTCGCCAGGCGCTGTCGATGGCCATCGACCGCGAGCAGATCGTCAGCAAGGTGCTCAACGGCGTCGGCACGCCGGCCACCGATTTCACGGCGCCGGTCATCCCGGGCTATTCGAAGGACCTCAAGAACGGCAAGTACCTCAAGGCCGATCCGACCGAGGCCAAGAAGCTGTGGGCACAGGCCGAGGCCATCTCCAAGTGGGACGGCACGCTCACCTTCTCGTTCAACGCCGATGGCGGCGCGCAGCCGATCTACGACGCGATCGTCAACCAGGTGAAGAACAACCTCGGCATCAAGGCCGCGACGAACCCGATGCCGACCTTCCAGGAGTTCCGTAACGCGGTCTCCGAACGCAAGATCGACGGTGCGTTCCGCACCGGTTGGCAGCCCGACTACCCGTCGGCCGAGAACTACCTGTACCAGCTCTATGATTCGGACGCGGCCGACGGCCACGGCTCGAACGACGGCGACTACAAGAACGCCGATGTCGACGAGCTGCTGAGCAAGGCAGCCGCCGCGACGGACAGCGACGAGCAGATCGACCTCTACCATCAGACCGAGGAGATCCTGCTCGAACAGCTGCCGGCCATTCCGCTGTACTACTCGAACGCCAACGGCGTCGCCGCCAAGGGCGTCAAGGGCTTCGAGATGGATTGGCAGAACCAGCCGATCTACGCGAACATGACGAAGTAAGACGGCTGGCGGTGGCCGCCTGATCCGTGGGGCGGTCACCAGCACAGACGACATCGATGTCATTGACGTCATCTCCGTCATCGACGACGAAGGGCTCCGGAACCACCGTGGTTCCGGAGCCCTTCGTCGTCGATGACGTCGCTCAGATCGGCGGCGTCATGCTCTGCGCCCCTCAGTCCTGCCGCGTCTCCTCGGCGGTCTCGGACTCGTCATCGAAGAACTCGATGCGGACGGTCACGGTTGGCTGATCATGCATACGTCCCCCTTTCCGGTCATTTTTGATGTAAATGTATAGTTTAGCAATATAAATCCATCGTTTTTCGTCGCGCTCACAGTGTGGGACGTGGTGCGGCGCCACGCATCGCCGTCACATTGCGCGAAGGCGCGCTGTTCGCCCGGAACGTGGACAGAACGTGTCCGCTTCGGACAATGGCATGAACAAATCGCCCCGGAAGTCAAGTCATGCGGTAGACTTGCTGGATACCGCGACCGCGAGCGGCATGATGCGTCATGCCCGAATGCGGTCTGTACGACAACAAGGAGCAACCAATGGGCAAATATCTTCTGCGCCGCATCCTGCAGATGATCCCCGTGGTTCTCGGTACGACACTGTTGGTGTATGCGCTCGTCTTCGCACTCCCGGGAGACCCGGTCAAGGCGATGTTCGGAGACAAGCCCGTCAATGAAGCCGTCGCTGCCCAGATCCGCGCCGAATACAATCTGGACAAGCCGTTCTTCGTACAGTATTTCCTGTTCCTGAAGAACGCGTTGAGCCTCAACTTCGGTGAGACCTTCGCCGGACAGCCCGTCATCGCGGAGATCGGGCGCGCGTTCCCGGTCACGATCAAGCTCGCGCTCATGGCGTTCTGCTTCGAGGCGATCTTCGGCTGCGTATTCGGCGTCATCTCCGGCCTGAAGAAGGGCAAGTGGTACGACTCGGTCATCCTGATCGTCTCGCTGCTGCTCATCTCGGTGCCGACCTTCGTCACCGGCTTCCTCGGCCAGTATTTCCTCGGCGTCAAATGGCGCATCCTGCCGGTGACTGCCGGCTCGAACCCAGGCTTCCTCGATCTGCTGATGCCGGCGATGGTGCTCGGCTCGGTCTCGATGGCCTACATCATCCGCCTTGCGCGTTCCGAGGTCTCATCGAACATCGCGCTGGACTACGTGCGCACCGCGCGTGCGAAGGGCATGAGCAACACCTCGGTCACCTTCCGTCACATCCTGCGCAACTCGATGATCCCGGTCGTCACCTATCTGGGACAGGACCTCGGTGCGCTGATGGGCGGTGCGATGATCACCGAACAGATCTTCAACATCCATGGCATCGGCTTCCTCACCTACCAGAGCATCCTCAAGGGTGAGGCGAACATGGTCGTCTCGGTCGTCACGCTGCTCACGCTCGTGTTCGTCATCTGCAACCTGTTGGTCGACATGCTGTACGCGGCGCTTGATCCGCGCATCCGTTACGCGTGAGGGAGGGCACAATGACAGACATCACGAAACCGACAGACATCACGAAACCGCTGCCGGGACAGGAACGCTACGTCGCGCCGCTCGACGAGACGCCGCTTGAGACCGTGGACACGGTCGACGAATCGGCGCCCGCGACGAGCATGTGGGCCGACGCCTGGCGCACGCTGCGCAAGAACCCGTTGTTCATCATCTCGGGCGTCCTCATCATCTTCATCATCTTCGTCGCGCTCTTCCCGGGCGTCTTCACGAAGAACGACCCGAACTACTGCGACCTCACCAATTCGTTGGAGCCGGCGCGCCCCGGACACCCGTTCGGATACGACCTGCAGGGCTGCGACGTCTACTCGCGCGTCATCTACGGCACGCGCACGTCGCTGAGCGTCGGCATCCTGACGACGATCATCGTCGTCGCCGTCGGCACGCTCATCGGTGCGATCGCCGGCTTCTTCGGCGGTTGGGTCGACGCCGTCCTCAGCCGTATCGTCGACATCTTCATGGCGATCCCGATGCTGCTCGGCGCGATCGTCGTCCTGCAGATGTTCCGCACGGTCACGTCGATCTGGAAGGTCGTCCTCGTGCTCGCGCTCTTCGGCTGGGTCTCGACGGCGCGCATCGCGCGCGGCGCCGTGCTCTCGTCGAAGAACCTCGAGTTCAACACGGCGTCCACGGCGCTCGGATCGACGCCGACGCGCAACCTGTTCCGCCATATTCTGCCGAACTCGGTTTCGCCGATCATCGTCATTGCGACGACCTCGCTCGGCTCGTACATCGTCTCCGAGGCGACGCTGAGCTTCCTCGGCATCGGCCTGCCGACGACGACAGTCAGCTGGGGCGGCGACATCTCGAAGGCGCAGTCGATCCTGCGCACCGACCCGATGGTGCTGTTCTACCCGTCCGTCGCGCTCGCGATCACCGTGCTGGCGTTCATCATGATGGGCGACGCCGTCAAGGACGCGCTCGACCCCAAGAGCCGCACGGCCTGAGATTTCCCGTAGGAGTAAGCAATGACAGAAGACACGAAGATCGAGGAGAAACTCGAGGATCTGCAACGGCAGGAGGGTCCGCTCCTCGAAGTCAAGGACCTGCAGGTCGACTTCACGACCGACGACGGCCGCGCCGTGCACGCGGTGCGCGATTCGTCGTTCAGCGTCTACCCGGGGCAGTGGGTCGCGATCGTCGGCGAATCCGGCTCCGGCAAGTCGACGTCGGCGATGGCTTGCCTCGGCCTGCTGCCGGGCACCGGCAAGGTCGTCGGCGGTTCGATCAGGCTCAACGGCACCGAGATCTCGCACTACACGCAGAAGCAGTTCGCCGCCGTGCGCGGCTCGAAGATGGGCCTTGTGCCTCAGGATCCGATGAGCAACCTCAACCCGGTGTGGCGCATCGGCACGCAGGTCAAGGAGGCGCTCGTCGCGAACAACATGGACGTCTCGCACGAGAAGCGCTCCGACCTCGCGAAGGCGCTCGCCGACGCGGACATCGAGATCAAGAGCGAAGGTGACGAGACCTTCCTCGGCTCGAAGGAGCTGCCTGAGCTCATCGAGGCGGCCGAGCAGGCGCTCGTCAAGATCGGCAAGAGCGGCGAGGCGCTGACCAAGAAGATGGAGTACTTCCGCTCCGAATGGGTCCCGGGCTCCGAGACGCGCTGGCGTGTCGCCGACGACCTGATCAAGGCGGGCGTCAACGACGACGATGCATGGTATATCGCGAAGAAGTACGTCACCGGCTCCTCGATGGAGGACCGCATCGCCGGTCTGCTCGACGAGGCCGGCCTGCCGGACGCGGCCGTGCGCGCACGTCAGTACCCGCATGAGTTCTCCGGCGGTATGCGCCAGCGCGCGCTCATCGCGATCGGTCTGGCATGCCGCCCCGAGCTGCTCATCGCCGACGAACCGACCTCGGCGCTCGACGTGACCGTGCAGAAGAGGATCCTCGACCATCTGCAGGGGCTCACCGACTCGCTCGGCACGGCGGTGCTGTTCATCACGCACGACTTGGGCCTTGCCGCCGAACGCGCGCAGCACATCGTCGTCATGTACAAGGGCCAGGTCGTCGAATCCGGTCCGTCGCTCGAGGTGCTCCAGCATCCGCAGCATCCGTACACGAAGCGTCTCGTCGCCGCCGCGCCGTCGCTCGCCTCGCAGCGCATCGTCTCCGTTGAGGAGCGCGGCGCGGACGCGAGCGCGCTCATGGAGCACAAGGTCAACGAGGATTCGCTTGAGCACGCCGACACGATCATCGACGTCGAGCATCTGACGAAGGAGTTCAAGCTCCCGCGCCGCAAGGAGATGTTCAAGGCCGTCGACGACGTGAGCTTCAAGGTCAAGCGCGGCACGACGCTTGCGATCGTCGGCGAATCCGGCTCCGGCAAGTCGACGGTGGCGAACATGGTGCTCAAGCTGCTCGAGCCGACGAGCGGCACCGTCACCTACAATGGGCAGGACATCGCCCAGTTCACGGGCAAGTCGCTGCTCGACTTCCGCAGGCACGTGCAGCCGGTGTTCCAGAACCCCTACGGTTCGCTCGACCCGATGTATTCGATCTTCCGCTCGATCGAGGAGCCGCTGCGCATCCACGGCATCGGCGACAAGAAAAGTCGTGCGGCGCGCGTGCGCGAGCTGCTCGACATGGTCGAACTGCCCGAATCGGTCATGCGCCGCTATCCGAACGAGCTGTCCGGCGGTCAGCGCCAGCGCATCGCGATCGCGCGCGCGATGGCGCTCAACCCGGACGTCATCGTATGCGACGAGGCCGTCTCGGCGCTCGATGTGCTCGTGCAGGACCAGGTGCTCCATCTGCTCAACGATCTGCAGGCGAAGAACGGGCTGAGCTACCTGTTCATCACGCATGATCTGGCCGTCGTGCGCCAGATCGCCGACGACGTCGTCGTCATGCAGCACGGCAGGCTCGTCGAGCACGGCACGACCGACGAGGTCTTCCTGCATCCCAAGCAGCAGTACACGAAGGATCTGCTCGATGCGATCCCGGGCGGCAAGCTCGAGCTCGGCCTCGACCTGTAATGTGATCGCTGCCTGATTGCTCAGGCGGCGATCACATTACCGATCACATTACACAGACGGCAACACTCAGACGGAGGAGCGCAATCCGGTCATTTCTCGACCGGATTGCGCTCCTCGTCGTCGTTTGCGTCATCATCATCGTTGCCGTTAGTGTCTTTGTCGGCGTTGTCGTCATTGTTGACGACGGAGCCGTCCTCCTGGGCGAAGCTGTAGGCGGCCATATGGTGCGCCTTGCCGATTCTGTGGATCGAATCGAGCAAATCGAAGGCCTGCGCGAAGATGATCAGCGAGAAGATCTCGTGCGTCACTTCCTTTGTGAGCAGGTCGCCGCCGGGAAGATGGCCGAGCAGCACGAACGCGAAGAACATCGTCGGATAGATGAGCTGGCGTTGGTAGCTGTAGAAGAACGTGCGGTCGCTCAGATGGTAGACGCAGATCGGCACGAGGTTGATCGCTGAGAAGATGAGCTGGATGAGGACGAGCACGCCGACGCCGCGGTTGAAATTGTCGTAGAAGACCTTGCCGAAGATCGACAGGAAGATGATGACGTAGACGTTCGCGCCGATGAGATACCACAGCTGCAGACGCCGGGAATTCGTGAAGAAGCCGGCGATGAACACGACGAACACCGAGATCTCGACGAAGATGTCGCTGTAGAACTCGCTGTCGTCCCGCAGCGAGACGATCGCACACACGAGTGCGACGGCGACGAGCGCCATGCACGCGAGGAACATTTTTGGGATACAGCGACGGGCGCCGGCATGCGGGGACACGGGGGAAGAAGTGGACATTCATTGCTCGATTCGTTGACGGGATTCGTTCATCCGATGACGCCTCCCACGGTAGTGCGCGCCCATGGGCGGCGTTCAACTATGCCGTGGCCGAACGCGGCGGCCATGCGCGTGTCGTGAATCGGAGGACGTTCGGACATGCGCGCGGGTAGGCTCGTGAGCTATGACGATGACGATCACGACCTCGAACCTCAACGGCATCCGCGCCGCGAAACGCAAAGGCATGGAGAAATGGCTCCTCAAGCACACGCCGGACGTGTGGTGCATGCAGGAGACGCGCGCCCCGCAGGAGATACTCGACGAGATCTTCCAGCAGATCGGCGCCGACTACGTCGAGGCGGGGAAGGTCGACAGTCCCGACGATGTCCATACGCTCGACGACGTGTGCGCGATCAAGGGACGCGCCGGCGTCGGCCTCGTCAGCGTGCTGCCGATCGTCGACACGCGCATCGGCCTGCCCGGGCTCGACGAGGACGTCGACACTGGACGATGGATCGAGACGGACGTGACGACCGAACAGGGGTACACGGTGACCGTCGCATGCGTGTACGTGCATGCGGGCGGCGACGGCAACGACATCAAGGAGACGCAGAAGTACCGCTTCCTCGACGCGATGACCGAACGCATGGAGCAGATGCGTCAGGAGGCGGCGGGCGGTGGCAGGCAGGCCGTCATCTGCGGCGACTTCAACATCGCGCACCGGCCGATCGATCTGAAGAACGCGAAGGCGAATCTGACGACGCACGGTTTCCTGCCGGCCGAACGCGCCTACATCGACAAATGGATCGACGAGATGGAATACGTCGACGTCATGCGCGATCTCGCCGGCGACATCCAGGGGCCGTACACGTGGTGGAGCCAGCGCGGCCGCGCCTTCGACAACGACGCCGGCTGGCGTCTCGACTACCAGTTCGCGACGCCCGAGCTCGCGCAGACGGCGCGCGGATTCGTCGTCGACCGCGCCGAGGAATGGTACAAGCGCTGGTCGGACCACGCGCCGCTGAGCATCACCTACGACGTGTGAGCGACGGAAACGACGCAATCGCACGGCATTGGTCGCACGGCATCAACCGTGGAAAAGTCGTGACGGGACACGGGATCGAGCGGACGCGGGCCGTGCGCCCGTGCTAGGCTGGTGGCGATGATCGTCGGCCGCGCCGTGGGTGCCCGGCCGACGGCGCAGGCACGCGCACCAGCAGACATCAGCAGACAGGAGACGAGGCACAGATGGGACTGTTCGGATTCGGCAAGAAGAAGAAAGAGAAGGAAGCGGCGGCGAAGGAACGCGAAGAGAGTCTCGCCAAGGCCGTCGCCTCGCAAACCGAGGACATCGCGCGGGAAGACGCCGACGACATCGACGTCACCGCCGCCGAACAGCCGGACAGGGACGCGAAGATCGCCGACGAGGAGCGCGATGCTGAGCGGCGCGCTGTACGCACCGATGAATCCGAAGGACTGCCCGAAGCCGCCGACGTCGAGGACAACGACGGCGACGACGATGAAGCGCTCGCCGTGCCGACCGAGGCCGTCATGGACTACCAGGGCCGCGGCGAACAGTTCGGCCCGTGGGACATCGACGAGGAGAACGGCCCCGACTATGACGAGTATCTGTCGCTCGGCTCGTTCTACATCCCCTTCGTGCAGGGCATCCAGCTGCGCCTCAAGGCGAGCAAGGCGGACAACACGCTGCTCGGCGCGACGGTGACCATCGGACGTTCGAGCCTCGAACTCGAGGCCTTCGCGGCGCCCAAGACGATGGGCCTGTGGGACGACGTGCGCGACGACCTCGTCGCCGCGAACCCTACCGCGACCGTCGAACCCGGCATCTTCGGCGCCGAGGTGCGCCTGCCGATCCAGCTGCCGAACGGCAAGAAGCACATCACGCGCATCGTCGGCGTCGACGGTCCGCGCTGGATGCTGCGTGGCATCTTCTCCGGCCCCGCCGCCGACAATCCGGACAGCCCGGAGGCGAAGGTGCTCGACCGCTTCTTCTCGTACATCGTCGTCGACCGCGGCGAGGAGCCGCTCGCGCCGCGCGACCTCATCCCGATGGCGCAGCCGCTGACGCCGGGCGAGCGTCGCGCGATGGCCGAAGCCTCCGACGACGCCGGTGACGAGACGCCGGCGACGATCGACGGCAAGCCGACCGGCCCGATGAACTCCGACCACGAGGTCGAGCAGAAGACGACGCTCTCGCGCGGCCCGATGTTCTCCGAACTGCGCTGACGGCATGGCTCAGACACGCAAACGCACCGGACTCGGTGCGCTCGCATCCAGCGACGGGAACGACTTCTCGGTCATCGAGGCGATCGGCGGCCCGCGAGGCGTCGTCGAATCGATGCTGCCGGGCGTCGTCTTCGTCGTCATATTCATCGTCACGAGCGACCTGAAACTCACCGTCATCGTCTCCGCGGCGCTCGCGGTGGCGCAGGTCGTTGTGCGCCTGTGCCAACGGCAGTCGGTCATGGGCGCGCTTTCGGGACTCGTGGCTGTCGCGATCTGCCTGATATGGGCGTGGAAGAGCGGCGAGGCGCGCAACTACTACATGTACGGCTTCATCACGAACGCCGTCTACATCGTCGTCCTGCTCGTCTCGCTGCTCGTCAAGGTGCCTGGACTCGGCTTCCTCATCGAGTTCATCCGCTCGCTGCCGACCGAACGATTCCGCGCATGGCTCGACGGCTGGCGTTCCGACGCCGCGCTGATGCGCGCCTACACGACGATCACATGGCTGTGGATCGGCGTGTTCGCGCTGCGTCTGGTCGTGCAGGTGCCGCTGTATCTGACGAACCACGTCGGCTGGCTCGGCACGGCGCGCCTGCTGATGGGTATCCCGTTCTGGGCGCTCGCGATCTGGGTGTCTTATCTGATCGTGGCCAATCCGATGCACCGCCACAAGCAGCTCGAACGCCAGCGCGCCGAGGAGGAAGGCGCGCGCGAGGCGGAGAAGAGCGCGCAGCGAAGTGCACAACACGAATCGAACGACGATAGTCAGTCAAACACTGAGCAGCACGACGACGGCGATCCAGGGACGGGAGCCTGACATGGCCAATGGCATCATCCTCAAGGTGGCGGTGGGCGTGTGCTGTGCGCTTGCCGTCTTCGCGCTCGCCTCATGCGCGCCGAAGAACGCCGCCGTCGGCGACACCGGATCGTCGAGCACCGACGCCCCGGCGCATGTCGATTCGCCGGGCGAGACGCAGACGGTCGCAATCGTCGGCTCCGCGAACGGCGCGGACGGCCTCGTCGAGGAGGCACTGGACGCCGACGGCTACAAGGTCGTCCTCACGCCGGTGACGGACGCGGATGGCACGACTGATACCGATGCTGCAACGGCCGCGCGCATCCAGGCGGTGCGCGACGCCGTCGGACGCAACATGAGCCTGATCGTCATCGGCGAGGCGGACATGGCGCATCAGGCCGACCAGTGGCGCGACGCGCTGCAATCGGCGCGCGACGCCGGCATTCCGGTCGTATTGCTCGACCCGGTCTCGACGCCGGACGACGACACATTGTTCGCCGCGTCGCTCAAGGTCAACGACCGCATGATGGACGCGACTCCGGTCGGCGAGGCCATACGTCAGGTCATCGAGGACGAGCCGCACGAGCGCGACATCATCGTCACGACGCTGCACTGAGCGCGTCGGCATCACCACACGAACGCAGATACGAACGCAAGCAACGCGCGCCGTACGCACGGCCGCGGGGACAGGAGCAGGCATGGAAGCCACGGTGGACATCGAACGGTACGCGGATCAGGGACGATGCGTCGCACACATCGACGGGCGCGTCGTCTTCGTGCGCTTCGCACTGCCCGGCGAACGCGTGAGGATCGCGCTCGACGAACCGGCCGACCGCAAGGACCGCTTCTGGACCGGCGAGGTCGTCGAGGTGCTCGAGGCGAGTCCCGACCGCGTCGAGCCGGCATGGCCGCTCGCCGGGCCGCTCTCGACCGGCGGCGGCGTCGGCGGCGCCGACCTCATCCACGTCTCGCTCGAAGGTCAGGAACGCTGGAAGGAAGCCGCCGTCAAGGACGTCATGGCACGCCTTGGCCACGTCGAACTCGACGAAGTGCCCGTCTACGCGATGCCCGGCGACGAGGAGACGGGCGGCCTCAACTGGCGCACGCGCATCGAGATGATCACCGACGACGAAGGTAGGCCGTCGATGCACCGGCGCGGCAGCCATGTGCGTGTGCCGATCGACACGATGCCGCTCGCGACGCGCGCCGTGCTTGAGGCGGCCGCGATGAACAACATCTGGGACGGCGACCTGCCGGCGAACGCGCAGCTGCGCATCGCCGTGCCCGAACCGCGCGTCGACGCCGCCGACATCGCGACGCCCGAGGCACTGCGCCGCGCAATCGGCGACAACTACGCCGTCATCGTCGACGGCAAGGTGCGCCACGGCAGCCGCAATCTCACCGAACGCATCGTCGTCGACGGCCGCGAATTCACGTACACGGTCGACGCGGCCGGCTTCTGGCAGATGCACCGCGAGGCGCCGCAGGTGCTGCCGCAGTACGTCGTCGACCAGATCCGCGAGGCGATGGACGGCCGCGCGCCGCGCAATGGGCGCAACCTCGTCATCTGGGATCTGTACTCCGGCTCGGGCCTGTTCACGCTGCCGCTCGCGACGCTGATCGACGAACACGCAAAGCTCGTCAGCATCGAAGGCGCGAAGACTGCCGTCGCGAACGCCCGTCGCAATCTCAAGGCCGCCGGCGTGCACACCGTGCAGGCGCTGTGCGGGGACGTGCTGCGCACGCTTGGCAAGGATATCGACCCGCAGCGCGCGCATCCGGACATCGTCGTCCTCGACCCGCCGCGCGCCGGCGCGAAAGCGAAGGTGTGCGCGAAGATCGCCGATTCGGGCGCGCCGGTCGTCGTCTACATCGCCTGCGACCCGGCGTCGCTCGCGCGCGACACGGCGACGCTGACGCAGCGCGGCTATGCGCTGCGTTCGATCGCCGCCTTCGACATCTACCCGATGACGCATCATGTGGAGACGGTCGCCGTCTTCACGAAGTGAGGGAACGACGATGGTCTTCGACTTCAAGAAGGAATACAAGGCATACTATCTGCCTGCGCGGCGGCCGCAGTTCGTCAACGTACCGCCGATGCGCTGCATCGCCGTGCGCGGCGACGGTGACCCCAACGAGCCGGACGGCGCCTATCACCAGGCGCTCGCGATGCTGTACGCCGTCGCCTACACGATCAAGATGAGCAAGAAAGGCGATCATACCATCGCCGGCTACTTCGATTTCGTCGTGCCGCCGTTGGAAGGCTTCTGGTGGCAGCGCGACGGCGGCGCAGTCGACTTCGCCCACAAGGAGGGCTTCGCGTGGATCAGCGCGATCCGCATGCCCGATTTCGTCGCCGCACAGGACGTGGCGTGGGCGAAGGCGCAGGCCGCCATCAAGAAGAAGCTCGACTGCTCGGCCGTGGAGTTCCTGCGCGTCGACGAAGGGCCGTGCGTGCAATGCCTCCACGTCGGCTCCTACGACGGCGAGCCGGCGACGATCGCGGCGATGGACATGTACGCGCGCGCCCACGGCTGCACACCCGACTTCGCTGACGCCCGCCGCCATCATGAGATCTATCTGAGCGATCCGCGCCGCGTCGCCCCGGACAAACTGAAGACGGTCATCCGCCATCCGGTGCGCGCGGTGGAGGGTGCGGCGGCCAGCGCAGTGGAGCACGGCAGCGTAGTGGACAGCGTGGCGGCGGATGCCACGGACGGCCTTCCCACCGGCTTTGGCGCATGCATCCCCATGCCGGAGTTTACGACGATCGACAGGTGACGCACGCGGCGACAACGTAATCAATATGCGTAGCCGCGGGGGAGCGGGCGCGCGGCCCGATGCACACGGTCGGGTAGACTGGCGCGCATGAGCGAAACGACGAAGGCGGCCACGGCCGCGGCAACGCACGACGACGTTCCGAAGACGGACGCGTCGAGGATGCCGGAGGTGTCCGAACGGGGACTGACGGGCGCCGAGGTCGCCGAACGCGTCGAACGCGGGCAGGCGAACGCCGTCAAATCGTCGACGTCGCGTTCGCTCGCCGACATCGTGCGTGCGAACGTGTTCACATTGTTCAACGGCATCATCCTGACGGCGATGGTCATGGTGCTCATCGCCGGCTCGTGGAAGGACGCCGTCTTCGGCTTCGTCATCATCATCAACACCGGCATCGGCATTGTCACCGAGCTGCGCGCCAAGCACACGCTCGACAAACTGTCGATCCTCGTCGCCTCCGACTACCTTGTGCGCCGCGACGGCACCGACGTCGACGTCTCGCACAACGACATCGTCCTCGGCGACTATCTGTGGCTGCGTTCGGGCGAGCAGGTGCCGGCCGACGCGACGATCGTCGAGACATGGGGACTCGAACTCGACGAATCGATGATCACCGGCGAATCGCGCACCGTGCGCAAGAAGGACGGCGACACCGTCTATTCGGGATCGACGGCCGTCTCCGGCATGGCGCTCGTGCACGTGACCGCCGTCGGCGCGCACAGCTACGCGGCGACGCTCACGGCGCAGGCGAAGGTGTACAAGAAGAACGTCTCCGATCTCAACAAGGGCATCAACACGATCCTCAAATTCATGACCTTCCTCGTCGTGCCGCTGTGCGTGCTGCTCATCATCACGCAGATGCGCACCGTCGGCGGATGGTCGGCGGCAATCGCGACCGGAGAATGGCGGCAGGCCGTCGTCTCGTCGGTCGCCGGCGTCGTCGGTATGGTGCCTGAAGGCCTCGTGCTGCTCACGTCGCTCAACTTCGCGCTTGCGGCAATCAGGCTCGCGCGCAAGAACACGCTCGTCCAGGACCTCGACTCGGTCGAGACGCTCGCACGAGTCGACTGCCTCAATCTCGACAAGACCGGCACGATCACCGACGGCGGCATCGTCTACGACGATTGCGTCACGCTGCCCGGCTGCGCAAACAAAAACCACGCGCTGCAGGCGCTCTACGACCTGGCGAATGAGGCGAGCCCGAACGGCACCGGTCGCGCCGTGCTCGCAGGCCTGAGCAAACAAGGATTCAACGGCACCGCGGATCTTCAACGCGTGCCGTTCTCGAGCGCGCGCAAATGGAGCGCCGTCGCGTTCCACGACGCCCCCGAGGCCGGCCCCGACGGCGTGTGGTACATGGGTGCGCCCGAAGTGCTGCTCTCGGCGCTCGACACATCGTATCCGGACGTGCTCAAGCAGGTCGACGGCTATGCGAACGACGGCATGCGCGTGCTGCTCGTCGCGCACGCCGCCGGCGCCGTGCCGCCCGATTTCGAAACCGACCCGAAGCTCGAGGAGAACGCCAGACCGGTCGCGATCGTGCTGTGTTCCGAACACATCCGCGACGACGCCGAGGCGACGCTCGGCTGGTTCCGCGAACAGGGCGTGCGCTGTCGCATCATCTCCGGCGACAACCCGGTGACCGTCGGCGCGATCGCCGGCAAGGTGCGCCTGACCGGCGAGCGCAAGCCGGTGGCGATGGACGCGCGCAAGCTGCCGAAGGACGTCGACGAACTCGCGCGCGTCCTTGAGGACGTCGACGTGCTCGGCCGCGTGCTGCCCGAACAGAAGAAGGCGATCGTGCAGGCGCTGCACACGCAGCGCCACATCGTCGCGATGACCGGCGACGGCGTCAATGACGCGCTCGCGATCAAGGAGGCCGACCTCGGCATCGCGATGGGCAACGCGGCGCCGGCGACGAAGGCCGTCGCCGAGGTCGTCCTCGTCGACTCGAAGTTCTCGCATCTGCCCGATGTCGTCGCGCGCGGCCGTCAGGTCATGGCGAACATGGAACGCGTCGCGAGCCTGTTCCTGACGAAAACCGTCTACTCGGCGCTCATCTCCTTCGGCATCGTGCTCAGCATGATCCCGTTCCCGTACCTGCCGCGCCACATCAGCTACATCGGCGCGCTGACGATCGGCGCGCCCGCCTTCCTGCTCGCGCTCGCGCCGAACACGCGCCGCTACATCCCCGGCTTCCTGCGCCGCGTCTTCGCGTTCTCGCTGCCCTGCGGCGTCGCGACGGCGCTCGCTGTGCTGCTGTCCGCATGGTTCATCCCGAAGATGATGGATTGGGACGTCGCCACGTCGGCGGCCGAACTGACATTGTGGCGTTCGATGTGCGCGACGGTGCTGTTCGTCATGGGCATCTACGTGCTCGCGCGCGTCGCGACGCCGCTCAACTCGTGGCGCGGCTGGCTCGTCGCGGCCTTCGCGGCCGCCGGCGTCGTCGGCATGTGCATCCCCTTCGTCGCGCATTTCTTCGCGTTCGAACTCCCCGGCGGCACGGCGCTGCTCGCGCTCGGCCTGCAGATCGTCATCGCGACGCTGCTGTTCGCATTGAGCGTGTGGCTGTTCCCGAAGTTCCTGCCGAAGGCGATGCGCGGCGTCATCTCACAATACAAACGCGTTTCCAAGCGGTGAAACATCGTCGCGGTATCGTCATGTGATGGCCGCCGCGGCACGATCGCGCGCGGCGTGCCCGATACACGCAACCGGACCGTCTTGCGGCGGTCCGACACTGAAGTTCGGAGGAACCTATGTCCATGCGCGACGATCAGTTGGACGTCCTCAACGTCGGGGGAGAGTCGTACGACTACTACCGCATCGGCGATCTTGAGGGCATCGATCACCTTCCCTATTCGCTCAAGGTGCTCGTGGAGAACCTCGTGCGCAACATCGACGGCGCCAACATCACCGACGCGCAGGTGCGCGAGCTGCTCGCGTGGGATCCGGCCGCGGACCCGAGCCATGAGATCCAGTTCACGCCGTCGCGCGTCGTCATGCAGGACTTCACCGGCGTGCCGTGCGTCGTCGACCTCGCGACGATGCGCGACGCCGTCAAGGCGCTCGGCGGCGATCCGGAGGTCATCAACCCGCAGGTCCAGTCGGACATGATCATCGATCATTCGGTGCAGATCGACGCCTACGGCGTAGACGACGCCGTCCAGATCAACATGGACATCGAATACGAGCGCAACGGCGAACGCTACCAGTTCCTGCGCTGGGGGCAGCAGGCCTTCGAGAACTTCCGCGTCGTGCCGCCGGGAACCGGCATCATCCATCAGGTCAATATCGAATACCTCGCGCAGGTCGTCATGACGAAGGCCGCATCCGACGGCCGCGCGCTCGCGTATCTTGACTCGTGCGTCGGCACCGACTCGCACACGACGACCGTCAACGGCCTCGGCGTGCTCGGCTGGGGCGTCGGCGGCATCGAGGCCGAGGCGGCGATGCTCGGACAGCCGATCTCGATGCTCGTGCCGCGCGTCGTCGGTTTCAAGCTCAAGGGCTCGATCCCCGAGGGCGTCACGGCGACCGACGTCGTGCTGACGATCACCGACATGCTGCGCCGCCACGGCGTCGTCGGTAAGTTCGTCGAGTTCTACGGCGAGGGCATCGCCTCGGTGCCGCTTGCCAACCGCGCGACGATCGGCAACATGAGTCCGGAGTTCGGTTCGACGTGCGGCATTTTCCCGATCGACGAGGTCACGCTCGACTATCTGCGCCTGACCGGCCGCTCCGATGAGCAGGTCGCGCTTGTCAAGGCGTATGCGAAGGCGAACAAGCTGTGGCACGACGTCAACGACCCCGACTATGCGGAGCCGCAGTACTCCGAGTATCTCGAGCTCGACCTGTCGACCGTCGTCCCGTCGATCGCCGGCCCGAAGCGTCCGCAGGACCGCATCGAGCTCGCGAAGGCCAAGACGACCTTCGAACAGACGCTGCCCGGCTATGTTACCGAGAAGACGAACGGCAACCCGGTGCACGTGTCCACCGATTTCCGCGGCGATTTCGATCTGCGCAACGGCGACGTCGCCATCGCGTCGATCACGTCGTGCACGAACACGTCGAACCCGTCGGTCATGGTCGCCGCTGGCCTCATCGCGCGCAACGCCGTCGCCAAGGGCCTGCACCCCAAGCCGTGGGTGAAGACCTCGCTCGCGCCCGGCTCGCAGGTCGTCGCCGACTACCTCAAGCAGGCCGGTCTGCAGGACGATCTCGACCGCCTTGGCTACCAGCTCGTCGGCTTCGGCTGCGCGACCTGCATCGGCAACTCCGGTCCGCTGCTGCCCGAAATCTCCGCGGCGATCAACGAGAACGACCTGACGGTGACGGCCGTGCTGTCCGGCAACCGCAACTTCGAGGGCCGCATCAGCCCGGACGTCAAGATGAACTACCTCGCCTCGCCGCCGCTCGTCATCGCCTACGCGCTCGCCGGCACGATGGACTTCGACTTCGAGACCGAGCCGCTCGGCACCGACCCGGAGGGTAATGCGGTCTTCCTCAAGGACATCTGGCCGACGAACGAGGAGGTCGAGCAGGTCGTCTCCGGCAACGTCAGCCGTGAGATGTTCCTCAACGACTACGCCTCCGTCTTCGAGGGCGACGCGCGCTGGAAGGGCCTCGACGTGCCCGAAGGCGAACTGTTCGTCTGGAACCCAGATTCGACCTATGTGCGCAAGCAGACCTTCTTCGATGGCATGAGCGCGACGCCGGCGCCGGTCGAGGACATCCGCGACGCGCGCGTCCTCGCCTTCCTCGGTGATTCGGTCACAACCGACCACATCTCGCCGGCGGGCGCGTTCAAGGCGACGAGCCCGGCGGGCGAGTACCTGATCGAGCATGGCGTCGAGCCGAAGAACTTCAACTCCTACGGTTCGCGCCGCGGCAATCATGAGGTCATGGTGCGCGGCACCTTCGGCAACATCCGTCTGCGCAACATGCTGCTCGCCTCGGTCGGCGAGGAGGTCAGGCCCGGCGGCTACACCTACGACTTCCTCGCGATGAAGCCGACGACGATCTATGAGGCGTCGCGTGACTACATCGCGGCGAACGTCCCGCTCGTCGTCATCGGCGGCAAGGAGTACGGCACCGGTTCGTCGCGCGACTGGGCCGCAAAGGGCACGGCGATGCTCGGCGTCAAGGCCGTCATCGTCGAAAGCTTCGAGCGCATCCACCGTTCGAACCTCATCGGCATGGGCGTCCTGCCGCTGCAGTTCCCCGAAGGCGAATCGGCCGAGTCGCTCGGCCTTGACGGCACCGAGACCTACTCGATCGACGGCATCACCGCGCTCAACGACGGCGTGACGCCAAAGACCGTGCACGTCGAGGCGACGCACAAGGACGGTTCGAAGACCGAGTTCGAGGCGGTCGTGCGCATCGACACGCCTGGCGAGGCCGACTACTACCGCAACGGCGGCATCCTGCAGTACGTGCTGCGCAACCTGATGGCCAAGTAGGCCGTCCGCGCTGCGCGCAGCAGACGACGAGGGGCGTCCACGGAACTTCCGTGGACGCCCCTCGTCGTCTGCTGCGCCATCGGCATGGGGGCGGCCGTCGCCGGAGCGTGACACGGCGTCCGGCCACGTCGGCCTACTTGTCCGACTTCCCGGCGGCCTTCGCCGCTTGCTTGCGCTGCTCGTCGGCGACGATCGCTCGCACACGTTCCTCCTGCAGCGCCTCGCGTTCGGCCTGCAGCTTGTCGTCCTTCGTGATGGGCGTCGCCACCTTGCCCATCTGCTCGTAGGCGTCGATGATGCCGGCGCGCACGGCGGCGCGAATCACGTAGTACAGCGCCCAGATGCACAGCGCGGCGATGATGATCATGAACAGGATCGTGTAGATGGTACCGGCCATGGTCGTAGCTCCTTTTGATATCGTCTTTCCTCACGTGATGCCATCGTTGGCAAACACTGAAGGTCATTATAGGCACCATCCGCCGGGCCGTCCGTTTTCTCGCCTGCGAGCACAAGGCTCTCCGCTAGAATCGTGTGCTATGGCGAACAACGACACCGTGAACAACGAAACCCCCGATACGCGCGAGCGCGACCGCATGCTCTCCGGCGAGCTGTACATCGCCGACGACCCGTATCTGCATGAGCTCGGACGCCGCCGTCGCGCACTGCAACAGCAGATCAACACGTCCGCGTGGGACGCCTTCGACGAGCGCGCGCGGCTGTTCCACGAGCTGTTCGGCGCATTCGGCGAGGGCTCGTACATCGAGCCGCCGTTCCGCTGCGACTACGGCTGCAACACCTTCATCGGCGAGCGTTTCTACGCGAACACCGACTGCATCATCCTCGACGTCGCGACCGTCACAATCGGCGACGACGTCTTCTTCGGTCCGCGCGTCGCGCTGTACACGCCGTACCATCCGATCGACGCGGACATCCGCAGCATGCAGCTGGAGGGCGGCCTGCCGATCCGCATCGGCTCCAACGTCTGGTTCGGCGGAAACGTGACCGTCTGCCCGGGAGTCACGATCGGCGACGACGTCGTCATCGGCGCCGGCAGCGTCGTCACGAAGGACATTCCCTCGCATTCGGTCGCCGTCGGCAATCCGGCGCGCGTCGTGCGCGGCATCGGCGGCGACGACCGCGCCTACTGGAGTGCGCGCGTCGACGAATACCGCGCGTGGAGGGACGCGCGCTGACGTCCGATGCGCGGCGCGCGACCCGGTGCATGCGAGGGCGCGTGCATTAGAATAGCGAACGTGTGCACGAAGAAGACAGCATTGATCATCGTCGACGTCCAGCCGACGTTCACCGAGGGCGGCGAGCTCGCCGTCGAGGGCGGCGAGGCCGTCGCCCAGACCATCCATGACTTCGTCGAACGCGAGCGCGGACGGTACGCGCTCATCGCCACGACGCAGGACTGGCACGTCGACCCCGGCGACCACTGGTCGGCGCAGCCGGACTATGTGGACACGTGGCCGCGGCACGGCGTCGCCGGATCGGCGAACGCGCGGCTGCATCCGGCGATCGAATCGCTCGACGTGCCGCACCACATCAGGAAAGGGCAGTACGCGGCCGCCTACTCCGGATTCGAGGGTGTCGAGGACAACGACGAGCGCATCCCGACGCGCGACGAGGTCGACGCGGCGATGGCGGCAGGGCGTTCGCTCGACGCGCTGCTGCGCGCGCACGGCGTCACGCGCGTCGACATCGTCGGCATCGCGCTGTCGCACTGCGTGCGCGACACGGCGCTCGACGCGGTCGCGCGCGGCTATGAGACGCGCGTCTACGAGGACCTGAGCGTGCCGGTGAGCGCACAGCTCGGCGCTCAGGCCGTCGAGCGGATGCGCGACGCCGGCGTCACGATCATCGAGGGGGAACGATATGTCGATTAGCGCAAGCGAAAAGCCGCTGTCCAAGGTCTTCACATCCGACTACCGTTTCGCGATCCCCGCGTTCCAGCGCGCCTACAGCTGGCACGATGTGCAGATGCGTCAGCTCATCGAGGACGTCTCCGACGCGTGCGCCGTCGACGACGGCCCGTATTTTCTCGGCTCGCTCATCCTCGTGCGCGACGAGCACGGCATGCATCAGGTCATCGACGGCCAGCAGCGCCTCGTGTCGCTGTCGATCGTCTTCTCGGTGCTGCTCACGCTCGAAGAGGACCCGCAGCTGGCGGCGAGCCTCGCCGGGCTGCTCACCGAAGCCGGCGACAAACTGCGCGGCATCGCCGCCGAGCCGAGGCTCAGCCTGCGCGAACAGGACGAGGGATTCTTCCGCGAATACGTGCAGCGCGGCGACCTCGAGGCGCTCTTCGACCTGCGCGAGGCCGACATCGCCACGACGGCGCAGCGCAACATCCAGACGAATGCGAAATGCGCGTACGACATGCTCGCGCCGCTCAAGGAGGAGGAACGCCGCCGCTTCGCCTCCTACCTCGTCAACGACGTCATGTTCGTCATCGTGACGACCGACGACATCTCCGGCGCCTACCGCATCTTCGACGTCATGAACATGCGCGGCATGCCGCTGACGCCGTCCGACGTCTTCAAGGCGAAGGTCGTCTCCGGCATCTCGAGCGCCGCCCGCGACGTGTACGCGCGCTACTGGGACGACATCATGGAGCCGATGGGCGACGACAACGCGCGCATCGAACGATTCTTCGCCGACCTCGACCTCATCTTCACGCGCGCGCCGATGTGCCAGTCGCTGCTCGCCGACTTCAGCGACCATGTGCTCGCGAAGTACATCGGCAAAGGACAGTGCATCGAATTCATCGACGACGTGCTGCGGCCGTACGCGATCTGTGACGAGATCCTGCACAAGCCGGGAGAAAGCCTGCTGCCGGCCAAGGTGCGCGATCTGCTCGCCGGACTCGCCGACTATCCGTACGACGACTGGAAGCCGGTGGCGCTGTGGTCGCTCGTGCACACGCTCAAGAACCTCGACGATCCCGACACCGTCGTCTTCGCGGGCGGCAAAGTCGGTCCGCATGTCTTGCTGCACGACGGCGAACGGCTCGTGCAGATCCTCACGTTGCTCGACCGTGTCACCGGCATCGACTGCCTCAACGGCAAGTCGGAGCTTGAACGGCGCACGCGTTCGGCGACGATCGTGCGCGATCTGGCCAAGGGGATGCCGCTGCAGCGCATCGCCGGCTTCCATGTCAGTGGCGATGAACAGCGGCTTGCGATGCTGCATCTGCGCGGCGAACTGTCGATCGACGCAGGCATGAAACGGCTGCTGCTCATCCGGGCGAACGAACAGCTCGCCGGCGAACGCATCACGCGGCCGCGCAGCCTCAACGCCGTGCCGATCATCCCCGAACGCATCTCGTCGCGTTCGCCGTTCGCGTCGTGGCCGGCGGGCACATGCGACTACTGGGCGGAACGGATCGGCAATTATGTGCTCACGCAGACGATGCCCCGCTCGCTTGAGGATGTCGACGATTTCGCGACGCGACGCAATTTCATCCTGCGTTCCGCCAGCTCGCAGCGGTTCCCGCTCACGCGCGCGCTGCTCGACCTCGAGACGCTCACGCCGCAGTTCCTGCAGCTGCGGCAGAAGCAGATCATCGACCTGATCGCGCAGGCGTGGCGCATCAGCTACGAGGACATCGTCGTCGCCGAACAGGAGGAGCGACGCCGCGAGCGCGCGGGCGGCAGCACGCATCGGCCGAAGCGCACGTCGAAGCGGGTGACGGTCGCCGAGGTCGTGCGCGCCGGGCTGCTCAAGGAAGGCGACCGATTCGTGTGGGTGCGGCCGCGCAAACACGAGACGTGGGTCATCACCGTCACCGGCGACGGCTTCCGCGGCGACGACGGCACCGAATACGCGACGCCCACGGCCGCCGCACGTGCGGTCGGCGGCGCGAGCGCGAGCCTCAACGTCTGGAAACGCGAGTCGGATGGCCGCGCGCTGAGCGACATCTGGAAGGCCTACCGCGCCGCGATGTAGAACGAATGCCGCAGCCGATCATCGCGTGCACAGTGCGCGCGCGACGATCGGCTGCGGGGCCGCTTGAAGCGGCGCGGGGTCAGACTTCGGCGAGTTGGGTGGTGCCGGGGGCGGCGAGGACAGGGTGGCTGCGGCGACCTTTCGAGAAGGCGAGGCCGAGGCAGATGAACGCGACGCCGAAGAGCAGCACGAGGCCGTTGCACGACAGCCAGCCGCCGAGGTCGACGCGGCCGTCGACGCCATCGACCGCGTCGATCGACTGGCAGAACCACCAGCCCGGCAGCAGCTTGCCGATCGTGATCATCACCTTCGGCATCATGTCGATCGGGAACGCCATGCCCGACGTGAACATGACGAGCAGGCCGTATACGTTCGCGATCGCGTTGATGGCCACGGCGTTGACCGACAGCATGCCGATCATGAAGCCAGACGCCACCGACACGAGCGCGTACAGCGCCAGCGAGACGCCGGAGTACAGGATCGTCGGCAGCGGGATGCCGTCGATCGGCAGGCCGGCGAGCGCGGGCAGCGCGAGTGAGATGCCCCAGTACAGCAGGCTGACGACGATGCCGAAGAGCGCGCAGCCGGCGAACTCCTGGATGACCATCGTGCCGGTGCGCTGCGGCGACGCGTACAGACGGCGGCGCACGTTCGCGCCGGCGAAGGCGTTCATCGTCAGCGCCGTGCACACGAGCATCGCGGCGAGCAGCGGGTAGACGCCCATCTTGACGGTCTGTACGTAGGCCGTGCGCGCCGCCTCCTGACGGTCGCCCGCAGCGCCCGGGTCGTCGGCGACGGCGATCCGCGGATAGGCGTCCGAGGCGTCGGCGAGTGTGTCGACGACACGGTCTGCGGCGTCGGCGAGTGCCGCCGCGCTCACCGACGCGTCATGCGCGGCCGCGAGCGCGGCGGTGCGTGTGAGCCGCAGGAACTCGTCGACCTGAAGTCGGGCGAGTGAGCCGTAGGCGCCGGTGAAGCTGACGACGACGTCGAGCTGCGGCATGCGCGCGTCCCGCCCGATCGCGTCGGCGAGGCGGTCCGTGTAGCCGTCGGGGATGATGACGATCAGGTCGACGTAGTTCGAGGCGGCGGCCGTCTGCAGCTGCTCGTCGGTCGTGCCGACGTCGACGAGGTCGCAGTCCCTCTCGAGGAAGGCGCGCATCGGCTCGTCGAGGCCCGCGCCGTGCGCGTCGCGGTTGACGACGGCGACTTCGGGGCGCGCCGAATCGAAGGTGGTCGAATTGTCCATCTTGGACAGGTCGGAGATGAGCGACCAACTCAGGCCGAACATCATCAAGCACAGCCATACGACGTAGATGAGGATCATCAGACGCTGCGCAAGCAGGATCTTCAACGTGGCTTTAAAGGTGCGCATAACGCTGCCTCCTGAGGAACACGGTCGCCAGCGCGAGGGCGAGGACGGCCATCGTCAGCAGGATGCCGACGGTGCGGAAGAACGGGGTGTAGGAATCGTAGTAGAGGATGTCGTAGAACAGGTTCGTCACCTGCTGCGTGGGGTTGATCGTCGCGACGAC
Organism: Bifidobacterium sp. AGR2158; assembly: GCF_000424225.1. Lineage (NCBI taxonomy): Bacteria > Bacillati > Actinomycetota > Actinomycetes > Bifidobacteriales > Bifidobacteriaceae > Bifidobacterium > Bifidobacterium sp. AGR2158. Next base: position 197,454 of record NZ_AUJM01000013.1, on the reverse strand, counting down.
CGGCATGTTGCGCTGGATCCAGTCGCTGAGCGCCATCGCGCCCGAGCCGTACAGGCCGCTCAGGAGCGACAGCGCGCACGAGAACGCCGTCGTCAGGCCGATCTTCGCGCCGGCGGTCAGCTTCGGCAGCGAGCCGAGCAGCGTGCCGAGCGCGTTCGCCGTGAACGAGGCGACGACAATCGCGAGCAGCGTGGCCGTCCATCGTCCGCCGAAGGAGATGCGGCACACGAAGTGGATGTAGAGCAGCGTGACGACGAGCGAGCAGAACGTGCACAGCCAGCTGGCGAGGAATCCGCCCATCAGCTGCTTGAAGCGCGTCAGCGGCGCGAGCGAGCGGCGCATGCCGAGCGCCGAAAGGTTGGCCTGCGTCGAACATACGGTCGTCACGGCGAAGGTCATCGCCATCAGCGCCGTCATCGCGAGCAGCGCATAGTAGTAGCGCGCGCCTTCGTCCGGCTTGAAGTTCGTCAGGCGCACCTGTCGCGTGAAGTCCGGCGATTCGCCGACGGCGGCCGTGAACGACGGCGACGCGAACGCGGACGGGTCGGTATGCATGATCTGTTCGAGCGTCAGTGTCTGGCGGTTGAACATGCCGATCGCGCCGTTGAGGATGCTCAGCGACACCGGCAGTCCCGGCGAGGACATCGCGTCGCTCGCGTTCGAGACGGTCGCGCGGCTGATCGTCATATGCGGCAGGCCGTCGTCATCGACGCTGATGAAGCCGCGCACGTCGTCGTCGCGGTTGATCAGCGCGATCGCCTCGCGCGTGTCGTCGACGGCCGTCAGCTCGAGCAGGTCGCGCAGGTCGACGCCGCCGGAATCGACGTCCGCCGCCTCCTGTGCCGCGGGCGTCGCGGCGCAGGAGGCGGGCGTGATCGGGTCATGCTGCATCGCGGCGAGCAGCGCGCGCGTATCGTCCGCCTTGCAGTAGGCGTCGTCGGCCACGACGGCGAAACGCATCGTCGTGATCGCATAGGTGGCGTCCAGATTGCCGAACATGCCGAGGAACATCGTCGACAGCAGGATCGGGAAGCAGAACAGCCAGAACAACGACGACTTCTCGCGCAGGTTGATGCGCAGCGTCGTCAGGAACGTGGTTCCCATCGTCGTCTTTCCTTTCTTTTTGTCGCTCCGGGCGGCTCAGTCGCGCAGGTCGGTGCCGGTGAGCGCGAGGAACACGTCGTTGAGCGTCGGCGTGTGCGAACTGACATGGCCGGCGGGTACGTCGAGGTCGCGCAGCGCCTGCAGCACGTCGATGAGGTTGTGCGCGCCCTGCACGCAGGAGACGACGAGCACGTCGTCCTCGTAGTCCGCGTCGCGCACAACGTCGAGCGCGCGCAGCGCCGCGAGCGTGCGTTCGCGCAGGTCGGCGTCCGCGGCGAGTGACGGCGTCTCGATGCTGATGCGTTCGCCGACGTCGATCATGCGCTTGAGTTCTTCGGCGGTGCCGAGCGCGATCTGACGGCCGTGGTCGATGATCTGGATGCGATCGCAGATCTGCTCGACCTCCTCCATGTAGTGGCTCGTGTACACGATCGTCGAACCTTCGGCGTTGAGTTTGCTGATGCCTTCGAGGATCGAGTTGCGGCTCTGCGGGTCGACGGCCACCGTCGGCTCGTCGAAGAAGATCAGCTCGGGCTTGTGCACGATGCCGCATGCGATGTTCAGGCGCCGCAGCAGGCCGCCCGAGAGTTTGCGCGGGCGGAAACGGCGATAGTCGCCGAGGCCGACGAATGCGATCGCCTCGTCGACAAGACCCTTGCGGCGCGCGCGGTCGGCGACGTAGAGCGAGCAGAAGTACGAGATGTTCTCCTCGACCGTCAGCTCGTTGAAGACGGCGATGTCCTGCGGGACGATGCCGATGCGGCGCTTGAGGTCGTAGCTCGTCGGGCCCATCGGCTCGCCGAAGATGCGGATCTGCCCCGAATCGTAGGTGAGCAGGCCGAGGATGCAGTTGATCGCCGTCGTCTTGCCCGAGCCGTTGGGGCCGAGCAGACCGTAGATCTCGCCGCGGCGCACGCGCATGTTCAGGTAGTCGAGGGCGAGCTTGTCGCCGTAGTGCTTGACGAGTTCGTCGACGGCGATCGCGGGGGAGGGGTGCGCGACGCGCTGCGCGGGGCGGGTTGCCGTGCGCGTCATGGAATCGGCATGGGTCGTATCGTTCATGATTCCATGATGCGCGGCGCGGCGCGCGCAAAACGGTGTCCCAAGTCCCCGTTCGCGTGGACGTATCGTGACAATTGTCATCATCGGACGCGCCGGCGGCCGTGCGATGCTCGATAATGGAAACGGACGGGTGGCGCGCGTCTGTGTGCGTGGACAGCGCGCGTCGCACAGACGTGTGCAGGCGGCACATCAAGGCATATCAGGACTTATCAGGACGCATTTGGCACAGGGAGGAGCGGGACATGGTGGACACGATCGTGCATGTGCTCATGATCGCCGTGTGCGCGCTGCTCGCCGTGCTCGCGCACGACGATGTCACCGCCGTCGCGATCGTCGGTCTCCTCATCGCCGCGACGCTCGCCGCGCTCACTGTGCTCATCGGCGTCCGCCCGTGGTTCGCACTGGCCACCGCGTTCTGCATCGCCGCATGCGCGGTGCCCACATGGGCGACGCTGCTGCCGGTCGTCGGCTGCGACGCCGCCTACCGGATCGTCGAAGGCGCGTGTCCCCGCACACGCCGCGCACGCTTCGCGCTCGCCGCGATCCCGTGCGCCGGCGCGTTCGTTGTGGCGCTGATCGCGCTCGCGCACGTCACAACGAACGCGCCGGCAGACGAGTCGACGATCGTCGCGCTGCTGCTCGTGCCGCTGACGGCGGTGACGAGCGTCGCCGGATACCTGCGCGCCGACGGACTGCGCGCGCAGATGCGCTACCGCGCGCTCGCCGACGAACGACGAGAACGATTGCGCCTGTCGCACGCGCGCATCAATGACGTCGAAGCGTCGCGCGCCGCCGACATGCGCCGCGCGCGGCTCAACGAACGCACGCGCATCGCGCGCGAGATCCACGACAACGTCGGCCATCTGCTCACGCGCGCGATCATGATGGCGCAGGCCGACCAGGTTGTCGCGACGACGGTCGGCGACGACGTGCACGCCGCGCAGTTCGCGAGCCTCGGCACGACGCTCGACGAGGCGATGACGATGATCCGCCGATCGGTGCACGGCCTCAAGGACGAAGGTACCGACTTCCACGGGATGATGCAGGACGCGGCCGCCGTCTCCGACGCCTCGTCACTGCAGGTGCGGCTCGACGACGGTATCGGACAGGCGCCGTCCGCGCTCGCGCACTGCTTCGCCGCTGTCATCCGCGAGGCGCTGACGAATACGGTGCGCCACGGCACGGCGTCACACGCGACGGTGCGGCTCATCGATCTGCCGGGGCTGTGGCAGCTCGTCGTGCAGGACGACGGCGGTCCAATCACGCGTACGCCGTCGCGTTCGGGCGGCATCGGTCTGGCGGACATCGAGGAACGCGCACGCGCGCTCGGCGGCAACGCTACGTGCGGGCCGTACGCGCAAGGCTGGCGCGTCTTCGTCTCGGTACCCAAGACACTCGGCGACGACGCGGCGGCTGCGGGTACGCGGGCGGCGCAGTCGGAAATCAATGTGATGCAACGGATGGAGGGATGATGGCGATTTCGGTGGCCATTGTGGACGACGATCCAATCGTGTGCTCGTCGATCGGCACGATTCTGACGGCGACGGGCACGGCGACGGTGCTGTGGACGGCGCATGACGGCGCGGCGGCCGTGCGCGAATACGCGGCGCACGGGCCGGACGTGCTGCTCATCGACGTGCAGATGCCCGGCATGGACGGCCTCGACGCGGCCGAACGGATCCTGCGCGAGCATCCAGGCGCGCGGATCCTCATTCTGACGACTTTCGCCGACCCCGACTACATTCGCCGCGCCGTCGAACTGCATACGAAGGGGTATCTGATCAAGCAGGACGTCGCGTCGGTCATCCCGGCCGTGCAGGCCGTCATGGCTGGGCAGATCGTGCTCGGCGCCGAAGTGCTCGGGCAGCTGACGGCGCCGCAGGCCTCCGCGCCCCAGCCGGACGACGTTGTGCCGATCATCGAGGACGAACGATTCGCACGGTTGACCGACCGCGAGCGCGACGTGGCCGCGCTTGTCGCCGAAGGCTACGACAACCGGCAGATCGCCGCTGAGCTGCATCTGAGCGAAGGCACCGTGCGCAACCGCATCAGCGACATCCTTGCGAAGACGAACATCGCGAACCGCACGAAGCTCGCCGTCGAATGGCTCAGCTGTCACTGATGTGGCTGGTTGGTGAGGCAACGGTGGCCGGTGGTTGAGCTCAATCGCATACTGCCGTTGCGGCGGCGGTCGGTGGCAGTCGATGGTTGAGTTCAATCACGTACTGCCATCGGAGGGGCGACGGATGGCAGTTGGTGGTTGAACTTAATTACGGACTGCCGTTGTAGGGGTGTGCGGTGGCAGTTGGTGGTTGAGCTCAATCACGTACTGCCGTTGGTCGTTATGGTTGGTTGTTGCGGCGGCAGACACTGCACAGATGGACGCCGTGCAACGAATGCTGACATCGTTGCAGGAGATGTATGCAAATGTTGTCATACTGATACACAATATGAGTAGGATGATTTTGTTTTCAAATCTGCATAGGTTATCATTGGGTCATGGAGACAGCAGACACCGTTACGAAGACAGTGGCAAACGCAGCGGACGCAGCAGCTACGCCGGTGGCAGCGGCCGGCACGATGCTGGACGTCAACGGCACTTCCTATGAGGTCGTGCGGCTGCTTGGCAAGGGCAAGGGCGGGTGTTCGTATCTCGTGCGCGATGCGGACGGCGTCGGGCTCGTGCTCAAGCAGATCCACCACGAGCCCTGCTCGTACTATCAGTTCGGCGACAAGCTCGCCTCGGAGCTCAACGACTACCGGCGGCTGAACGAGATCGGCGTCGCGATGCCGCGGATGATCGACGTGGACGAGGACGCCGAACGCATCCTCAAGGAATACGTCGACGGGCCCACCGTCTACGAGCTCGTCCTCGCCGGCGGCGTGCGCCCCGAGTACATCGAGCGGATGCGCGCGATATGCCGCAGGCTGTACGCAGCGGACACGAACATCGACTACTTTCCGACGAACTTCGTCGTGCGCGGCGACGCGCTGCTCTACGTCGACTACGAATGCAACGCCTATATGGAGGAGTGGGACTTCGAGCATTGGGGGATCCGCTACTGGAGCCGCACGCCCGAACTGCTCGCCTACGCCGCCGAACACGGCGACGACGTGCGCGAAACGGACGCCGTAGCCGCTGATGATGAACCGATGAACAAGGAGGAATCATGACACCGTTCGAATCACTGTGGCGCGCTTTCGCGCAGCTGCCTGAAGTGACGGCGATCGCACTCGGCGGATCGCGCGCCGGCGGCGTGTACGACGCGACGAGCGACTACGATCTGTACATCTACTGCGACGCGCTGCCGAGCGAGGCCGAGCGCCGCGCGATCATCGCCGAACATTGCGGATACGCCGAGATCGGCAACGCGTTCTGGGAGCTCGAGGACGATTGCACACTCAACGACGGCGTCGACATCGACATCCTCTACCGCAGCCTCAACGATTTCGCGCGCTCGATTTCGGCGGTCGTCGACGAAGGTGAGGCGGCCACCGGATATACGACGTGCATGTGGCACAATCTGCTGCGCTGCCGTGTCCTGTTCGATCGCGACGGGCGTCTCGAGGCGCTGCGCCGGCGTTACGCGGTCGACTATCCGGACGAGCTGCGCGCGAACATCATCGGCAAGAACATGCGTCTGCTCACCGCGAACCTGCCGTCCTACGACCATCAGATCGCGAAGGCGGCGTCGCGTGGCGACCTCGTCAGCGTCAACCATCGCACGGCCGCATATCTGGAGTCGTATTTCGATGTGCTGTTCGCGCTCAACCGGCTCACGCATCCGGGCGAGAAGCGCATGGCGAGCTATGCGCGCGAGCATGCGGGGCTGCTGCCCGCGCATTTCGACGAGGATCTCGACACGCTGTTCTCGTCGATGTTCACCGACGCCGACGCGACGTCGCGCACGCTCGCGCGGATGACCGACGAATTGGGCGGCCTCGTCGACATGGCCGACCGCGCCGCCTGAGCGCCGACGACCGCAGACGCTAACTGACCGCAGAACAGGGGAGGGGCGTGGGCTCGGCACATGCGCTGAGCCCACGCCCCTCGTTATCTTTCTTCTCTGCGTCGGCGACCGCCTGCTCTGTTTCCGCCTCCGTCTATCGGCGGTGTCGTCGGCTCACGCGACGTACAGCGCGGCCGGGTAGGTGAGGTAGCGGATCTCGTCGAGCTGGTCGACGGTGACGTATCCGGCCGGCGCGTTGAGCACGTCGGGGATGCGGTTGACGACCGTCGCGCAGGTGTGCTCGACGGTGGCCGGCTTGACGACGTGGAACTCGGTGTCGGGTTCGCCTTCGATCTTCCAGTCGCACATGTCGCCGTCGTCGGGGCCGTAGACCTTGCCGATGCATGCGGTCTCGAGCACCGGTCCCTGCATCGTCTCCGTCGTGACGACCGCCGACATGCCGACGCACCTGCCGGCCGGGATCGTCTCGCCCATCGTCTGCGAATACACGTCGACGTCGTTGAAGTACGGCACCGCCTTCTGCGTCTGCGATTTGATCGTCAGGCCGAGCTTCTGCGCGAGCGCCTCGTTCGAGTTCCACACGTACGACGGCACGATCTCCTCGGGGTGCGCGAGCTGCGCCTCGAACTCCTCTGCCGTCAGGCCCACGCCGTGCGCCTTCGCGAGCGCCAGTCCGTAGTCCTCGACGTTGTAGCTGACGGCGCCGGTGATCTTGTCGACGCGATCGCAGCCGCCGGCGACGAGCGCGACCATGTTGATCCAGAAGATGTCCTGCATCCCCGTGCCCACAATCGTCGCGCCGTGTTCCTTGGCGATGCGGTCGAGGCGGTTTGTGACGGTCGGGTTCGTCGTCCACGGGTAGATCGCCTCCTCGCAGGTCGTGACGACGTTGACGCCGTGTTCGAGGCACAGCTCGCACATCGGCGCGATGTCGTCCATGAAGCTGAACAGCGTGACGACGGCGATGTCGGCGTCGCATGAGTCGAACACGGCCTCGGCGTCGTCGCTCACCTTGACGTTGAGCGGGCCGATGCCGGCGAATTCGCCGATGTCCATGCCGACGACATCCGGGTTGACGTCGATTGCGCCGACGATCTGGATGCCCTTCTCATGCATGTAGCGCACCGTGTACTTCGCCATCTTGCCGCAGCCGTACTGAATCGCTCGTATTGGTTCCATCGTCGCTCCTTTGGTCACATGGATGGATGCGTCCGCTCCAGCCGTCGTCGACATCGGTGTCTGCATCAGCGGCGTGGGACGTGCCATCCACTATAGCCCGCCGCGCGGGGCGCGAACCGCCGGCGAAGACCGCCCAAACGCCGCCGAGGGCGGGAATACCGCCGTCGCGGCACCTGTTGTGAAGATACTGCGAACATTTACGGACGCTCATGGTTTTCCCAGCGCGCTTTCAGCCAAGCGGCGCGGACGGCCGGTAGAATGGGGGTCCGATACGAAACCATCAAGGAGCAACGAATGACTTATGGTCAGCAGCCGGGCGAGCGTCGCCCGGACGGCGCGCAGCCGTACGGCGCGGCGCCGCAGTACGGCATGTACGGCGCGAACCAGGGCGCCGGCACGATGCATCAGGGCGCCGACGGCATCTACACGATCCAGCCCACCGCCGTCACCGAACGCGCCGAGCACGTCTCGATGACGCGCGCCTACGGCGAGATGACGATCGCGCTCGTGCTCACGGGCCTCGTCGCAATCGTCACGAACATGACGGGCCTGTATGCGCGTTTCATCCTCGCGACCGGCACGCTCGGCGTGTGGCTGCCGATGATCGTCGAGGTCGGCATCGCCATCTACCTGGGCATGCGTGTCATGAACATGAAGTCGTCGACGGCGCGCGTGTGGTTCTACGTCTACGCGGCGCTCATGGGCTTCTCGCTGAGCGTCATCTTCAGCTTCTACGAGATTGCCACGATCGGCTACGCATTCCTCATCAGCGCCGTCTTCTACTTCGCGCTGACGATGTTCGGCCTGACGACGAAGGCGAACATGCTCAAGGCGGGCCCGGTGCTCGTCATCGGCCTCATCGTGCTCATCGTCACGCAGGTCGTGCTGATGTTCGTCGCGCCGACGAACACGACGCTCAAGATCGTCGCCGCGATCGGCATCGTGCTGTTCGCCGCGATGACGATCTACGACGCGCAGTTCACGAAGCGCGTCTTCGCGCAGTACGCGTCGCAGGGCCCGGAGATGATCAAGCGCGTCTCGATCCTGTGCGCGCTCAACCTCTATCTCGACTTCGTCAACATGTTCCTCTACGTGTTGCAGCTGCTGGGACTGAGCCGCGACTGACGCCGACACATACCAACGCGGGCGCCCGCACACATCCTCTTGTTGATGTGTGCGGGCGCCCGCGTTTTGTGTTCCGTGGCGATTGCCGTACGCCGTCCGTCAGCTCAGGTGACGCGGCGCGCCGTCGGTCGCCGGCGCCTGCGAACCCTGCGGCGCGCCGTTGATGTCCCGATGGATCGACTGCATCTGCGTTTCGACGTTCTGCAGCGAACGTGCGCAGTCGAGCAGCGTCTGCGAATGCTCGGTGAGCTTGGCGTCGGGAAGGTCGGTCTTGTAGCGCAGCGCATGCTCGAGGCTCGCCCAATAGTCCATCGCGATCGTGCGGAACTGCACCTCGACCGGCGTGTAGTGCGCGCCACTCGACAGGAACACCGGCACCGCGTAGATGACGTGCAGCGAACGGTAGCCGTTCTGTTTGGGGTTGAGGATGTAGTCCTTGACGCGCAGCACCTGGATGTCCGACTGCGCGGACAGATAGTTGGCGACCGAATACACGTCGTCGCGGTAGTTGCAGATGACGCGGATGCCGGCGACGTCGAAGAGGTTGTCGCGCACCGACTTGACGGTGAACGGCAGATGCTTGCGGCGCATCTTCTCGATGATCGAATCGATCGACTTGAGACGGCGCTCCATATGGTGGATCGGGTCGTGCGAGAAATGCACCTGGAACTCCGAATCGAGGATCTCGAGCTTCGTGCTGATCTCGTACATCGCGCCCTCGTACACCTGCATCTGGTCGATGAACTCGGTCACGGCGTCCACTTCGGACGTCTCGATTGCCGGCGCGCCGTCGCGTTGCTCGAGCTCGTCGGCGATCGCGCTCAGGCGGGCGCGCAGTTCATTGGTGTTCACACGGTTCTGACGGTCAAGTATCACGATCGACCATTGTAGCGGGCGCGCCTGTCGGCATGCTGAAAACGGCCAGCGTCGACGCTGCGGGGCGTGGATGTGCGGCTGCTGTGACGATGCGCGGCAGTGCGGTCGCACTGTGCCCGCCCTCGGTTAGCATGTGCGGTATGAACGAAGAGATGATGACCGAAGAGGAACGTGCGCTCGCGACCGGAGGCGACGAGGGCGCGGGGCGCGGCAGGGGCGTGTTCGCCGTGCACACGCTCGGCTGCCAGATGAACGTGCACGACTCCGAACGCATCGCCGGCGTCCTCGAGGCGGCCGGCTACGTGCGCGCAAGCCAAGCGCAGGAGGAGGCGCATGACCTCGACCTCATCGTCATGAACACCTGCGCCGTGCGCGAGAACGCCGCCGAACGCATGTACGGGACGATCGGCCTGTGGGCGAAGATGAAACGCGAACGTCCGGGCATGCAGATCGCAATCGGCGGCTGCATGGCGCAGCTCGACCGCGAACGGATCGCACGGCGCACCCCATGGGTCGACGCCGTCTTCGGCACGCGCAACATCGAGGATCTGCCGACACTGCTCGAACGTGCGAAGGCCACCGGCAAGCCACAGACAAAGGTCAACGAACGCCTCGAGGTCTTCCCGAGCGAACTGCCGGTGCACCGCGCGTCGAAGACGTCGGCGTGGGTGGCGATCTCGGTCGGCTGCAACAACACGTGCACGTTCTGCATCGTGCCGACGACGCGCGGCCGCGAGCGCGACCGCCGTCCCGGCGACGTCCTCGACGAGATCCGCGCCGTCGTCGCCGACGGGGCGAAGGAGGTCACGCTGCTGGGGCAGAACGTGAACTCCTACGGCTACGGCATCGGCGACCGCTACGCGTTCTCGAAGCTGCTGCGCGCGTGCGGGGACATCGAGGGCCTCGAGCGTGTGCGGTTCACGTCGCCGCATCCGGCCGCGTTCACCGACGACGTCATCGCGGCGATGGCCGAGACGCCGAACGTCATGCATCAGCTGCATTTCCCGCTGCAGTCGGGCTCCGACCGCATCCTGCGCGCGATGCGCCGCTCCTACCGTTCCGAGCGTTTCCTGTCGATCCTCGACAAGATCCGCGCGGCGATGCCGGACGCGCAGATCTCGACCGACATCATCGTCGGATTCCCCGGCGAGACCGAGGAGGATTTTCGCGACACGCTGCGCGTCGTCGAACAGGCGCGCTTCTCGTCGGCGTTCACGTTCATCTATTCGCCGCGTCCGGGCACGCCGGCGGCGTCGATGGAGCAGGTGCCGCACGAGGTCTCGCGCGAGCGCATCGAACGGCTGCTCGCGCTGCAGGAGCGCATCACCGCCGAGAACCTGCGCGGCTTCGAGGGACGCGACGTCGAGGTCATGGTCACGGGGCGCGCCGGCAAGAAGGACGGCGAGACGCATCGCGTGACCGGCCGCGAGCGCACCGGCGTGCTCGTGCACGTCGGCGTGCCGGAAGGCGAGCCGATGCCCGAGGTCGGCGATTTCGTGACGGCGACCGTCACGCATGCCGGCGTGCACAACCTCATCGCCGACCCGGACATCGCGGCCGGACAGACCTATATGGTGCGGCGTTGAAACGGCGCGCGCACGACGACGCGCAGATGGAGGCGACGATGGACGACGATGTGACGATGAACGATGCTGCGATGACGAACGCTGAGACGGCGAACAATATGATGACGGACACTGCGACGACGGACGCTGCGATGATGAATGATGCAGCCGCCGCGCAGACGACGCCGCGCGTCGTGTCGATCGTCGGGCCGACGGCCTCAGGCAAGACGGGACTCGGCATCGCGATCGCGCGGCGCCTCGCCGAGCGCGGTGAGCGCGCCGAGATCGTCAACGCCGACGCCTACCAGATGTACAAGGGAATGGACATCGGCACCGCGAAGGCAGACTCCGACGAGCGCGCCGCCGTGCCGCATCATCTGCTCGACGTCATCGGGCCGCAGGAGACGATGACGGTCGCGCGTTTCCAGCAGATGGCGCGCGCAAGCATCGCCGATCTGCAGGCGCGCGGCGTGCGTCCGATCCTCGTCGGCGGCTCGGGACTCTATGCACGCGCGGCGATCGACGACATCACATTCCCAGGCACTGATCCGGCCGTGCGCGCGCGTCTCGAGGAGCGCGCCGAACGCGAAGGGCCGGGCGTCCTGTTCGCCGAACTCGAGCGGCTCGACCCCGAGGCGGCGGCGCGCATGGATCCGCACAATCCGCGGCGCACGGTGCGCGCGCTCGAGGTGATCGAGGTCACCGGCAGGCCGTATTCGGCGTCGTTGCCGCGCTACCGCTACGTCATCCCGTCGGTGCAGATCGGCCTCGACCTGCCGCGCGCCGAGCTCGACCGGCGCATCGACCTGCGCACGAAGACGATGTTCGACGACGGCTTCGTCGAGGAAGTGCGCCGGCTGCGGCCGTATCTGGGCGCGACCGCCTCGCGTGCGCTCGGCTATCAGCAGGTCATCGACTATCTCGACGGCCTGAGCGACCTCGACGAGACGCGCTTCCTCGTCGCGCAGAAGACGAAGCGCCTCGCGCGCAAGCAGATGGGCTGGTTCGGTCGCGATCCGCGCATCCACTGGCTGCAGGCGCTCAACCCGCGGCTCGTGGATCTGGCGATGGGGATCATCGACGTGGCCGACCGCGGCGGCTACGACGCCGTCGACATGCATGCGGACGAGTACGTCCGCCATCATCTCGGCGACCTGACGTGACGTCTGGGCGACGCCGGCCGCGCGCCGTTTCGGCGGGCGCGGCCTCGCGATAGAATCAAGGACTGTTATGGCACGATCCACATCCTCGAACGCAAGCAAACGACCGCGCAAGGCGAGCTCGACAGGCTCGTCGGCGCCGGCGTCGAAGGGGCGCCGTCCGGCGCAGGAGACCGACGAACCATCGTGGAAGCGGGCGCTGCTTGCCGTGCCGCGCGCCTTCGGCGCCGCCGTGCGCAAGGTGAGCGTCGGCGACTATGATCCGGCGTACCGCCGCGACGGCCTGTGCTTCGTGCTCATCGTCCTCGCTGTCTTCTTCGTCGGCTCCGAATGGTTCCGCGTCGACGGGCCGCTCGGACGCGGGCTGCACGCATTCGCCTCCGGATTGTTCGGCGTCATGAGCATCGTCGTTCCGGTGCTGCTCGTGCTCGTCTCGGTGCGGCTGATCCGCAACTCCGGGCGTGGCTCGGGCAATCCGAGCGTGCTCGTCGGCTGGACGATGCTGCTGTGGTCGGTGTGTTCGATCATCGACGTCGTCATGGCCGCCGACACGAAGGGGTTCTCCTGGCCCAACCTGCAGCACGCCGGGGGCCTGTTCGGATTCCTGATTGGCTCGCCGCTCGCGTGGGGGCTCTCGCAGAGCTTCGCGATCATCGTGTTCGTCGTCTCAGCGCTGTTCTCGCTGCTGCTCATCACACGCACGCACGTCACTGAGGTCCCCGCCAAGCTGCGCGCATTGTTCGGCGGCGCCGCGCACGAGGACGGCGAACGCGACGGCGACGACGAATTCCCCAACGAGGTGCGCGTTGGCGACGACGACACGCTGCGCTTCGCCGAGGGCGTGCCGACGCATGACGGCGACGACGAAGCGGATGCGCCGAGCCGTCGCGAAGGCTTCCTCAGTCGTCTGTTCCGCCGGCGCAGGCGTCGCGACGACGACGGCAAGCTCGACAGCTACGCCGGCGACGAGGCTTTCGTCAACGCGGCGAGCCGGCACGGCGAGACCGCCGAGACGCGCGTCGCCGGTTCGCCGCGCACGGTGAGCAGCGGCGGCGCCTACAACGACGACGCGACGCGCAGCATCGACTCGAACACGTGGTCGGCGCAGCAGCCGGAGGTTCACACGACGCCGATGCCGTCGGGGTCGATGCCGGCTGTGGCGGGCGCCGGGGCGGCGGCCGACCCGTGGGGCGCGCTCGACGACATGTCGTCGCTGCTCGTCTCGCCGCACACCGGCGAGGTCGTCGACATGCGCGCGTCCGCGCCTCAGGCGGCCGCCGCATCGCCGATGCCGGGCTCGGCGGCCACGTCGGCTGCAACGTCGGCCGCGGCGACGCCGAACGCATCAGCCGACGGCACCGCCGCCAATGTTGCTGCTGCCGCCGCCGACACTGCCGCCGCGGGTGCCGAGCTCGCGCCGTATCGGCTGCCCGATCCGAATCTGCTGATGAAAGGCAAGCCGCACGCGGCGCATACGCAGGCGAACGACAACGTCATCCGCGCGCTCGACAACACGTTCCAGCAGTTCAAGGTCGACGCGAAGGTCGTCGGCTTCCTGCGCGGCCCGTCGGTCACGCAGTACGAGGTCGAGGTCGCCCCGGGCGTCAAGGTCGAGAAGGTGACGAACCTCGACAAGAACATCGCCTACGCCGTCGCGAGCTCCGACGTGCGCATCCTTTCGCCGATCCCCGGCAAGTCGGCGATCGGCATCGAGATTCCGAACACCGACCGCGAGATCGTCCATTTGGGCGACGTGCTGCGTTCGGACAAGGCGATGAACGACCCCAACCCGATGCTCGCCGGCGTCGGCAAGGACGTCGAGGGCCATTTCGTGACCGCCGACCTGACGAAGATGCCGCATCTGCTCGTCGCCGGCGCCACCGGCTCGGGCAAGTCGAGCTTCATCAACTCGATGCTCACGTCGATCATCATGCGCGCCACGCCCGAGCAGGTGAGGATGATCATGGTCGACCCCAAGCGCGTCGAACTGTCCGCGTACGCGGGCATCCCGCATCTGCTCACGCCGATCATCACCGATCCGAAGAAGGCGGCGCAGGCGCTCGAATGGGTCGTCAAGGAGATGGACGCGCGCTACAGCGATCTCGAGTTCTTCGGCTTCCGCCACGTCAAGGACTTCAATGAGGCGGTGCGCGCCGGCAAGGTGCACGCGCCGGCCGGCTCGAAGCGCAAGGTGGCGCCGTACCCGTACCTGCTCGTCGTCGTCGACGAGATGGCCGACCTGATGATGGTCGCGAAGAACGACGTGGAAAGCTCGATCCAGCGCATCACGCAGCTCGCGCGCGCCGCCGGCGTGCACCTCGTGCTCGCAACGCAGCGCCCGTCGGTCGACGTCGTCACCGGCCTGATCAAGGCGAACATCCCCTCGAGGCTCGCGTTCGCGACGTCGTCGGCGACCGATTCGCGCGTCATCCTCGACGCGACCGGCGCCGAGACGCTCATCGGACAGGGCGACGCGCTGTTCATGCCGATGGGCATGGCCAAGCCGATCCGCGTGCAGGGAGCGTGGGTCAACGAATCGGAGATCCGCAAGGCCGTCGACTTCGTGCGCCAGCAGCGCAAGCCGCATTACCGCGAGGACATCGAGCAGATGGCGAACGAGGCGGAGAAGTCGAAGCTCGACCCGACCGAGGACATCGGCGGCGATATGGACGAACTGCTCGCGGCCGCCGAACTCGTCGTCAGCTCGCAGTTCGGTTCGACGTCGATGCTGCAACGCAAGCTGCGCGTCGGCTTCGCGAAGGCGGGACGTCTGATGGATCTGCTCGAGTCGCGTGGCGTCGTCGGACCGTCGGAGGGGTCGAAGGCGCGCGAAGTGCTCGTGCAGCCGGCCGACCTGCCGCAGGTGCTCGCGTTCATCAAGGGCGAGACGACGTCGTTGACCGGCGGCGGGGATCAGCCGTCCGAGCCTGCGGCGACGCCCGCAGCCTGAGTTTGCGCCGCGCCGCCGCATGCGCCACGGTATTGTCACGCGACTGTCATACGGCGTGGGGTAGTGTGAACGGCATGGAACAGCGAAGCAAACGTGCAGCATGGTGGGACGGATGGAACACTCCGGCGAATCTCGTCACCTTCTCCCGCATCATCCTCGTCATCGTCTTTCTCGGCCTGTACATCGGCGCGGGGCAATGGGGCTCGCGCAACATGGGCATGCGCTGGGCGGCGGCGGCCATCTTCGCGCTCGCCGCGTCGACCGACAAGATCGACGGCTGGATGGCGCGCAAATACAATCAGGTGACCGAACTGGGCAAGCTGCTCGATCCGATCGCGGACAAGCTGCTCACGCTCGGCACGCTCATCGTGGCCGCGAGCCTCAACGAGTTCGGCATCGCATGGCTCGGCTGGGTCGTCACCGCGCTGTTCTTCGTGCGCGAGATCGGCATCACAGTGATGCGTTTCTTCGTCATCGACCACGGCGGCTCCGTCATCGCCGCCTCCCAGCTCGGCAAATACAAGACCTTCACGCAGTGCCTCGGACTGGGGCTGCTGCTCATCCCGGTGTGGTCCTTCGTGCCGGCCGGCGCGCATCCGGCGTGGCTGACCGTCTATTTCGTCGTCACCTACACGCTGATCTACTTCTCGCTGATCCTGTGCCTGTACTCGGGATGGGAGTATGTGCGCGGCGTGCTCAAGGCGTCGAAATCCGCCGGCGCGCACGCCAAGGGCGCGGCGAGCGCGGCTGCACAGCCGCGCTCTGATGCGGCCGAAATCAACGACGCGGATGCAGCTACGTCGGCGTCGACGCAGCATCGTTTTGACGATGCCGCCGCGTCGTCCGGACGCTGAGGCTGCACGGCAACGTCGATATCGGCGAAACGATATCGACGACAGTGACGATGCCGAAACGCCCGCGGCCGGTCGACGACATGCCGCGCTGTGGCGTTCATGGGTGCGCGCTCCTAGGATGGAGCGCGCACGCGCATATACGGGCTTCGCGTGCGTGCGCATGACATATGGAAGGTGGGTCATGACGAGACAGTTCGAATATGCGGGCGCCGATCCGCGCCGAATTGACGATATGGGACGGCTGCGCGACTACTGCGACGAGCAGGCGGCGGCGATCCTCGCATGGTGTGAGGCACGTGGTGTGAAGATCGCGTGCGCCGAATCGCTCACGGCAGGCCTGCTCGCCGATGCATTCGTCAGGATCCCCGGCGCCTCGCGCGTCTTCCTCGGCTCAGCCGTGACCTACGACATCCACGCGAAGGCGAAGGTGCTCGGCGTCGACGCGGAGCTGCTGCGCACGCACGGCGCCGTCGACCCCGAGGTCGCACGCCAGATGGCGGCGTCGACGGCAAAACTGTTCAGCCAACCGGAATATCGCTCCGGGATTATCGGACTGTCGACGACCGGTGTCGCGGGGCCCGGACCGGACGAGGGAAAACCGGCTGGATTGGTGTACTTCGGCGTGTCGCTGCCGAGAAGCGAGTATTTTTTCACGAGTTCTTCACAATACGCAGTAGAGTTGGAATTGCAAGGTTCTAGAGAGGTTATTAGACAGCGGACCGTGGGCTGTGTTTTGGGAAACCTGAGAGAATTCACAGGTTCTTCACAGGAATGATTCCCGATACTGGAAATGAAGAACACTGTCGATAAGGAAAGGAGTGTGATTGCCATGAACACTATGGATATGATGACTTTCACCGAAGGACAGACCGAGGTCAGGAAGGTCGAGGTTTCCACTCCATCGCGCAACGGAACGGCACGCATGCGTGAACTGACGCCAGCCCAGCGCCGCGCCGTCATGTTCGCGCAGCAGCAGGTGCTTCGCGCCCGCGCCGCCAAGAAGGCCAAGGACGAGCGTCAGGCCGCGCTCGTGCGCATGTGGCAGGAGGAGGACGCGGAGACTGCCAAGCCCCGCGCCGTCGTCCGCAAGCGCGAAACGATGGGCGAGGTCAAGGAGGTCTCGCTGCGCGAGGCCATCGGCCACGTGCTGCGCGACCTGCGCACGCACGACCACAAGACGCTGCGTGAGGTCAGCGAGAAGGCCGGGGTCTCCCTCGGCTATCTCTCCGAAGTCGAACGCGGACAGAAGGAGGCCAGCTCCGAGCTGCTCGCGTCGATCTCCGAATCGCTCGGTCTGAGCACGTCGCAGATGCTGCGCATGGTCGCCGACTACCTCGACTCCGTGGACGCCTGAACGACGGACCGATACGGCGCGCGCCGCGCATGACGGCCGCTGAGCGCCTGAACATGAATGGGGACGCCCCGGTGGGGACGTCCCCATTCCCGTTGTGTGAGGATCTTGCGCGTTGGGCTTTCGCAGGCTGGGACTTTCGCGTGAGCCGCGCGCGGTGTACAGTGGCGCGGTATGCGTGAACGAGAATTCTGGGAACTGCTCGAGGAAGTGTTCGGCTCGGCCTACGGGCGCGCGCTCGCCCATGACCAGGGGTTGACGAAGCTCGGCGGCCGCACCGTCGTCGAGGCGCTCGCCGACGGCGAGGAGCCGCGCGTCGTATGGAATGTGCTGTGCGACCAGATGGACGTGCCCGACGCGCGGCGCTGGGGCAAGGACCACGTCGCCCCGCCGCTGCCGGTCGACTTTCGTTGACGGCGCCGGTCGGCTTGTACAGGCGGCGCTCATTGGTTTTCAGGGACATCGCTTGATTTTCAGGGACATCGCTGAACGTCGCGCGACACGCCGCCGATGTTCGAACAAATGTTCGTATCTTCCGGTATGATGGTGCCTCGACACAGCCGACACGGCTGTGCAGCGCTCGGCGAAATGTGGATAACGGGTCCGTCCGTACACATACTTCCATCAGGGCGGACACACGCCGTGCCCGTGCATATCGTGGATGGCGCCCGCGCGGCCCGGACCGCGTGCGCGCCCGTGGCAACGTAAGACAAAGGAGGGCTGCGATGGCAGCAGCGAAGGCGGAGAAAGCCAAGGAGTCCGACAAGGACATGAGCTTCGGGCCGAATGTGGACCCGCGGCGTCAGGAGGCGCTCAGGAACGCGCTCAAGCAGGTGGAGAAGAGCTTCGGCAAGGGATCGGCGATGCGTCTGGGCGACAAGCCCGAACAGGACGTCGAGGTCATCCCGACCGGCTCGCTCGCGCTCGACATGGCACTCGGCATCGGCGGCCTGCCGCGCGGCCGCATCGTCGAGATCTACGGACCCGAATCGTCCGGCAAGACGACGCTCGCGCTCCACGTCGTCGCGAACGCGCAGAAGAACGGCGGCGTCGCGGCGTTCATCGATGCCGAGCATGCGCTCGACCCGGTCTACGCGCGCAATCTGGGCGTCGACACCGATTCACTCATCGTCTCGCAGCCGGACAACGGCGAGCAGGCGCTCGAGATCGCGGACATGCTCATCCGCTCCGGCGCGCTTGACGTCATCGTCATCGACTCGGTCGCGGCCCTCGTGCCGAAGGCCGAGATCGAAGGTGACATGGGTGACAGCCATGTCGGCCTGCAGGCGCGTCTGATGAGCCAGGCGCTGCGCAAGATGACCGGCGCGCTCGCGCAGGCGAACACGACGGCGATCTTCATCAACCAGCTGCGCGAGAAGATCGGCGTCTTCTTCGGCAGCCCGGAGACGACGACCGGCGGCAAGGCGCTCAAGTTCTACGCGTCGGTGCGCATGGACATCCGCCGCATCCAGACGCTCAAGAGCGGCGACGACGCGGTCGGCAACCGTACGAAGGTCAAGGTCGTCAAGAACAAGATGGCGCCGCCCTTCAAGTCGGCCGAATTCGACGTGCTCTACGGCGAGGGCATCTCGCGCGAAGGCTCGGTGCTCGACATGGCGCTGCAGACCGACATCGTCAAGAAGTCCGGCTCGTGGTTCACCTACGAGGGGGAGCAGCTCGGCCAGGGACGCGAGAACGTGCGCCGCTTCCTCAAGGACAACCCGCAGATCGTCGACGAGATCGAGAACAAGGTCAAGATCGCCTACGGTCTCATCGACGCGCCCGAGGACACCTTCGCACAGGGCGAGGAGGTCGAATCGACGATCGAATCCGAGGACATCGCCACGACCGAGGCCGGCGGCGAGACGGCGAAGAAGAACGGCTGATGATCTCCGTCGAGGAGTTCCTCGTGGCGCATCCGGTGCCGGCGGCGCCGCAGGAGGTCGTCACCGGGCGTGACAAAGGTCGTGGCGGTGGCAAGCACACGGCCGTCCGCGACGACGTGGCCGTTCGCGACAATGCGGATGCCCGCGAGGACGCTGTCGCCTATGACGATGCTATTGGCTGCCGCGGCGCGGATGTTCGTGAGGACGATGCCGATTGTGGCGACATAGCTGTCCACGATGACACGGCCGCGCCGCGCTCGTCTGCCCGGTTCGGTGGCACTTTCGGCGCATCGAGGGACGATGACGTAGTCCGTTATGCGCGTAGTGGACGACGCGCCGGCGCACGCAAGGCCGATCGTCGCGATGAGCGCCGGCGTTCGGCGGGCGGCTTCGCCGTCACGCAGACCGATGATCCGCGTGACGGCGAACGATGCAAGGAGGCGGCGCTGCGGCTGCTCGACGCGGCCGCCCGTTCGACGGGGGCGTTGCGCGCCAAGCTCGCCGAACGTGGCTACGCCGACGACGTCATCGGCGAGGTCGTCGACCGGCTGACCGAGCTGCGGCTGCTCGACGACGAGGAATACGCGCGCGCGGTCGCGCGGTCGTGCGCGAACCGGATGATGGGAATGCGTGGCGCCGTCATGGAGATGACGCGCAAGGGCGTCGACCGCGCGCTGGCGACGCGCGTCGCCGCCGAGGCCGACGCCGACGGACTCTTCGTCGACGCGGCATGGGCGCTCGGCCGCTCCGTCGCCGTGCGCACGCGCGGCAAGGATCCGCAGGTCGCGCGCCGCCGCTTCTGGAGCGCGGGAGGCCGCAAGGGGCATGATTCGCAAATGCTGCGCGAAGTCGGTGAGGCGCTGTTCAGCGCACGCGGCGACAATAGGGGAGACGAATAGAAAGTAGAAGGTGAGACCTCTTATACCCCGGGTTCTGTCGTGACGCGCCACGCCGAAAACCCGGCACGACGCGCCACGGATGGCCATCCATCTCGACCTGACGTCGCCGTCAGGCTCTAGCAGCCTACCCGAAGACATTGGGCGAGCAGCCCTCAAGCGTCTTCTGCTTGGCCTTGCTCCCGATGAGGCTTGCCATGCGGCCGGCTGTTGCCAGCGGCCCGGTGGTCTCTTACACCGCCGTTTCACCCTTACCCGTCCCGAAGGGCGGGCGGTCTGTTCTCTGCTGCGCTATCTCTCAGGTCGCCCTGGGCGGACGTTATCCGCCATCGTGCTCTGCGGAGCCCGGAAGTTCCTCAACCATTGCTGGTCGCGGCCATCAAGAGGTCTCAAAGGCAGTATTCTAACACGATGCGCGACATCGCGGTCAATCATGGACGGGTCGTATCGAAAAAAAGTTAAACCAGCAGCTTTACCGCACTTTCCCGCATGTCGTCGGTTACAATGAGTGATATCCGGACGGCGGAACCGTCGTCCCGGTCCGTATATAGCGGCATGCCGCCGCTTGAGTCTAGGGAGGTCCACATGGATATCGTGATTACCGGCCGTCACATTCAGATCAAGCAGAAGTTCCGTGACGTCGTCGAAAGCAAGATGAATCGTGTGACCGCAATCGCCCCTGATGCGCAGCGCGTCCAGGTCGTGCTGTCGCATGAGGGCAATCCGCGTATGCATGACACGGCGATGCGCGTCGAGCTCACCGTCATCGCCGGCGCCACCGTCATCCGCGCCGAGGCCTCGAGCCTCGACGAGATCAGCGCGCTCGATCTGGCGCTCGACAAGCTGACGCTGCGTCTGCGCCGTGCTCGTGACCGCCGCAAGGATCACCGCAAGAACTACACGCCGGTCCCGGTCGACGCGGGCGAGTTCGTGCCGCCGTCCGAGGAGGAAGAGGACATCATGGGCGCCGCCGCCGACGCCAACAGCCCGGCCGCCGCGGTCGCGTCCGATCTCGGCCCCGGCGAGTCCATCGAGGTGCACGTCGGCGATACGCCGATCGTCATCCGCCGCAAGCTCCACGTCGCCGAGCCGATGAGCATCGACGAGGCGCTCTACGAGATGGAGCTCATCGGCCATGACTTCTTCCTGTTCGTCAACAAGGACACGATGCGCCCGTCCGTCGTCTACCACCGTCACGGCTGGAGCTACGGCGTCTTCGAGATCGACACCCCGGAGAACATCAAGAAGGCCGAGGAAGCCAAGAAGGCCTGATCTTGGGCCATACGCGCCGGCAATCTGAAAGGTCGCCGTGCAGCGGTCGGTCGGGGACGGCTCCCGAGGAGGGGGGCCGTCCCTGATTTTCGTATCCGGGGAGGGGCGCCGGACGGGCGTTTGTGGATGTCCTGTGACAGAACGTGAGAAATTTACGTAAACAGGTCGAAAAACGAAGGGGAAAATCCGTCCGTCCGTTATTGTGGATGATGTTAGCGACCATCTCACAAAGGGAGTGACATTGGTAGACATCGTAGACAAGGCCCTTCGCATGGGCGAAGGCCGTCAGATCAAGCGCCTGGAGAACGTGGCCAAGGAGGTCAATGCGCTCGAGGACCAGATCGCGGCGCTGAGCGACGAGGAACTCAAGGGACAGACCGCCAAGTTCAAGGAGAAGCTCGCCAACGGCGCGACGCTCGACGACATCATGGCAGAGGCCTTCGCCACCGTGCGTGAGGTCTCGAAGCGCACGCTCGGCCAGCGCCACTTCGACGTCCAGCTCATGGGCGGCGCGGCGCTGCACTGGGGCAACATCGCCGAAATGAAGACCGGTGAAGGCAAGACGCTCGTCGCGACGCTGCCGAGCTACCTCAACGCGCTCGAAGGCAAGGGCGTGCACGTCATCACCGTCAACGACTATCTCGCGAGCTACCAGAGCGAGCTCATGGGCCGCATCTACCGCTTCCTCGGCATGAGCGTCGGCTGCATCGTCACCGGCCAGAAGCCGGCCGAGCGCCGCAAGCAGTACAACGCGGACATCACCTACGGCACGAACAACGAATTCGGCTTCGACTACCTGCGCGACAACATGGCGTGGGAGAAGAACGAGCTCGTGCAGCGCGGCCACCACTACGCGATCGTCGACGAGGTCGACTCGATCCTCATCGACGAGGCGCGTACGCCGCTGATCATCTCCGGTCCGGCCGAGGGCGACGTGACGCGCTGGTACCGCCAGTTCGCCAAGCTCGTGCTCAAGCTCGTGCGCGACGAGGACTACGAGGTCGACGAGAAGAAGAAGACCGTCGGCATCCTCGACCCGGGCATCACGAAGATCGAGGACTACCTCGGCATCGACAACCTGTACGAGCCGAGCAACACGGCGCTCATCGGCTACCTCAACAACGCGATCAAGGCCAAGGAGCTGTTCCTGCGCGACCGCGACTACGTCGTCACCGGTGGTGAGGTGCTCATCGTCGACGAGCACACCGGCCGCATCCTGCCGGGCCGCCGCTACAACGAAGGCCTGCATCAGGCGATCGAGGCGAAGGAGAACGTCGAGGTCAAGGCCGAGAACCAGACCTTCGCGACGATCACGCTGCAGAACTACTTCCGCATGTACGACAAGCTCGCCGGCATGACCGGCACCGCCGAGACCGAGGCCGCCGAGTTCATGGGCACCTACAAGCTCGGCGTGCTGCCGATCCCGACGAACCGACCGATGATCCGTCAGGACAAGGACGACCTGATCTTCCGCACGAAGAAGGAGAAGCTTCAGGCGATCGTCAAGGACGTCGCGGAACGCCACAAGAAGGGCCAGCCGGTCCTGCTCGGCACCGCCTCCGTCGAAGCCTCCGAAGTTGTCTCCTCACTGCTCGACGTCGTCGAGATCCCGCACAAGGTCCTCAACGCGAAGCAGCACGAGAAGGAGGCGGCCGTCGTCGCCGTCGCCGGCCGCAAGGGCGCCGTGACCGTCGCGACGAACATGGCAGGCCGAGGCACCGACATCATGCTCGGCGGCAACGTCGAGTTCCTCGCCGACGCCAAGCTCAAGGAGGAAGGCTACTCGCCGGAGGACACGCCGGAGGAGTACGAGAAGCTGTGGCCCGAGACACTCAAGCAGATCAAGGAGCAGGTCAAGGACGAGCATGAGGAGGTCGTCGAACTCGGCGGTCTGTACGTGCTCGGCACCGAGCGCCACGAGTCGCGCCGTATTGACAACCAGCTGCGCGGTCGTTCCGGCCGTCAGGGCGATCCGGGCGAATCGCGCTTCTACCTGAGCCTCGAGGACGACCTGATGCGCCTGTTCAACACGCAGCTCGTCGCGCGCGTCATGGCCAAGGGCATGCCGGAAGGCGAGCCGATCGAGTCGAAGGCCGTCTCCAAGGGTGTGCGCAACGCGCAGAAGGCCGTCGAATCGCGCAACTTCGAGATCCGCAAGAACGTCCTCAAGTACGACGATGTGATGAACAAGCAGCGCACCGTCATCTACTCCGAGCGTCAGGCGGTGCTCAAGGGCGAGGATATCCACGAGGACATCGAGCGCTTCATCAAGGACACGATCACGAGCTACGTGACCGGTGCCAAGCGCGGCTCCGACAAGCCGAAGGACTGGGACTGGGACGGCATGTTCAAGGCCGTGCGCGGCATCTTCCCGACGACCGTGACCGAGGACGAGGCCAAGAAGGTCGCCGAAGGCCTCAAGGGCGAGAAGGCCGTCGACGCCGTCGTCGACCTCTTCGTCAAGGATGCGCAGGAGCAGTACGCGCAGTTTGAGGATAAGCTCGGCAAGGAGGGCCTGCGCACGCTTGAGCGTCGCGTCGTGCTCGCCGTGCTCGACCGCAAGTGGCGCGAGCACCTCTACGAGATGGACTACCTCAAGGACGGCATCGGCCTGCGCGGCATGGGCCAGCGCGATCCGCTCGTCGAATACCAGCGCGAAGGCTACCAGATGTACAACTCGATGATCGAAGCGATCAAGGAGGAGTCCATCCAGCTGCTGTTCCATGTGGACATCGACTCGGTCGCGCAGACGCGCGACCACGAGGATATGGCCCAGGATGTCACCGACGATCAGGTCGTGGATGCCGCGGAGACCGCGCTCGGTGAAGGTGTGGACGTCGACGAGCTCAACGACGACGAAGTGCGCGAAGTCGAGCCGGAGGAGCCGTCGAAGTACGACGACACCGCCGATGAGACCGCAGTCGCGATGGGCGAAGAAGTCAAGCACGCAGTCGAGCAGATCGACGAGAACGACATGCACTCGCCGATCGGACCGGCTCCGATCTCGCACGCCGAAGGCAAGGTGCCGGCGAACAAGCGCCCGAAGAACGAGGAGCTCAAGACGCCGTGGGCGGACGGACGCACATTCCCGGGCACGCCGAAGAACGCGCAGTGCCCGTGCGGTTCGGGCAAGAAGTACAAGATGTGCCACGGCCAGAACGAGCAGTGAGCCGACCCAAGCGTCAATCACTGATCGGGATATGACGGCGGGGGCGCCGCAGCAGTTGCTGCGGCGCCCCCGCCGTTTTCAAATTTCATAGCGGGCGCACGTCGATGCCGTGCGCGGCGAAGACGGTGCTGACGCCGGCGTAGTCGCCGCTCATGATCGTCGCCGAGCGCAGATTCGGGAACTGCGCCAGTTCGGCCGTGCTCACGGCGTCGAGGTCGAAGACGTCGTCCTCGCCGTCCCACTGTGGAATGATGTTCATGTACACATCGTCGGCGCCGTCCATCGTGAACGACGTGAGTTCAGATGCCAGCCGGGCGGGGATGGGCAGCCGCTTGAACCAGTTGAGTGCAGGACGGATGACTGTCTCGCTCTCGGTGTCGATTGGTTTGCCGGAATACTGCGCGGCGAAATCGAAGATGTCGAAGCGCGGCGTGAGCACCTCGAGTTCGTACATGAGCCGCTGGATGACGGCGAGCTTGAAATTGAGATGGGTGAAAGCCAGCACCGGTTCCTTTGGTTTGCGGATCGTGTAGTTCGCCGGAGGGAACCTGCGCTCGGGACAAAAAGAGACGGACAGCGGATCGTTGACGTCGGGTGCCGGACCGTCGGGGCCGTGGCCGTCTTCGGGCCAGCGGATGACATGGAGTGCGCCGATCTCGTCGCGGTCGGAGATGAAATACAGCGGATTTCCGCCGGCCTTCGCGATGCGCGCGGCGCAGGGGGAGTCCGGCAGCACGCGCTCGCGCCATTGCGGGCGCACAGCGGGACCGCAGTAGACGTCCATGCCGGTGATGATATGGTCGTCGTCGATGTACGCGTCGCGTTTGCGCAGCCAGTCCATCGGTGCGCGCAGGGGAGCGAATACCAGACCGAGCCCGTCGTAGACGAGATGGCGCGCGCCGTGCTCGTCCACGACATCTCGGTCCGGCATGCAGCCGAGCGCGGCAGTGAGCTCGCCGATGGACATCGGGAAGGGGACGGTGACGGCGTCGAAGCTGACGGCGTCGTCGGACAAGAGGATCGTATGCGGCATGGGTGCCTCCGTCGATGTTGCGATCGGTGTTGCGATGGAGGTGATTGTAGAGAGACGCAGACCAGACGTGAGGCGCATGACCATGATGCGGGAATCGAAACAGGTTCGTTGCACGGCCTTCCTAGACTGGTCGATGCATTGCACGATACCGATGAGGAGAGGTCATGGCCGACATCACCTGGAAAACGATCCTGATGAAGCTCGTGAAGGGCGAGCATCTGAGCGCCGAGGAATCCGAGTGGTTCGTCGACGACCTCATGCAGGGCAACGCGCAGCCGGCGGCCGTCGGCGCCGTGCTTGCAACGCAGCAGCAGCTGGGCCTGACGGCCGCCGAGGTCGCGGGCGCCGCGAAGGCGATGGTGGCGCACGCCGTGCCGCTCGACGTGAACCGTGAATGCACCGACATCGTCGGCACCGGCGGCGACGGCGCGCACACCGTCAACCTGTCGACGATGGGAGCCGTCATCGCGGCGGCCGCCGGCGTCATGATCGTCAAGCACGGCAACCGCGCGGCGAGCTCGAAATGCGGCGCCGCCGACTGCCTCGAGGCGCTCGGACTGCCGCTCGACCTCAAGCCGGCCGCCGTCGCCGAGATCGCCGACGAGGTGGGCATCACCTTCGCGTTCGCGAAGACCTTCCATCCGGCGATGCGCTTCGTCGGACCGGTGCGTGCCGCGCTTGGCGTGCCCTGCGTTTTCAACGTGCTCGGACCGTTGACGAACCCGGCGAACCCGAAGCACATGGCGATCGGCTGCGCGAATCGCGCGATGAGCCCGATCATGGCCGCCGTCTACGCGGCGAACGGCCAGAGCGGTATGGTCTACACATCCAACGAGGGACTCGATGAGATGGCGCCGACCGGTCCGATCTCGGTGTGGGAGTTCAAGGACGGCGAGGTCGTCGAGACGACCTTCGACCCGATCGAGGAACTGGGACTCGCGAAGGTCACGATCGACGATCTGCGCGGCGGCGAGCCGGACTACAACGCGCAGGCCGCGCGCGACCTGTTCGCCGGCAAGGACGTGCCGTTCCGCACGACGGCGCTGCTCAACGCGGCATCGGCGATCGTCGCCGACGGATCACTCATCGACGCCGACGCGACGCTCGCTGAACGCTTCCGTCAGGCCTATGCGATCGCCGAACGCACCGTCGACGAAGGCAAGGCACAGGCGCTGCTCGACGAGTGGATCGCCGTCGCGAAGAGCAAGGCCTGAAGGCAGCGCAAGGCCTGAACGGGGCCTTGCAATGTGGATTATTCGGCGCCCGCGGATGAATGGATCGTTCAGACGCGGGCGCCGTTGTCCGAATCGTCGTCGTGAATGACGTCGCGGCCCTCGTGCTGCGCGATGAGGCCGCCAGCACCGACGAGGACGCACAGCGCGGCGATGAGGCCGACGATGCCGGCGACATGCGGCAGGCAGGCGGCGAGGATGACGCCGACGACGCCGATCGCGCCGATCGCTGCGCAGATGAGCTTCGAGACGCGGATGCCCTTGAGTGACGGGTTCGGCGCCGAGAAGCCCATGCCGTGGCGGTCGAGGACGTCGTCGGTGTCGAGCCAGCTGCTTGTGTAGTCGCGCGGGCCGCGCCCCGCGCCGGTGAACGCCTCGTCGGACAGGTCGTCGACGGTGAGCATCGTCTTTTTCTCCTCGCGCCGGGCGTGGCGGTCGAACTTCTTCGCCGTGCGCGAGCGCTCCACATCCTCGAGCTCGCCGGCGTGGTCGTTGAGGAAGGCCTCCCAGTCGTCATGTCCGGACGCATCGTTGCCCCGGCGCGCGTCGCCGTCGTTGCTGCTATTGTTGAGGTCGGTCATGACCACTACTGTAGCAAGCGGAATGTGAAGCGCGTAAGGAGACTTCGGATGCTGTACTGGTTTTTCGTCAAGACGCTTGGGCCGATCGCGCGGCGGCGCTTCAATCCGACGGTCGAGGGCCTCGAACACATCCCGCATGAGGGTGGCGCGATCATCGCCGCGAACCATCTGGCCGTCATCGACGACGCGCTGCTGCCGATGACGTGCCCGCGCATGATCCATTTCATGGGTAAGGCCGAATACTTCGAAGGCAAGGGCCTCAAGGGCCGGTTCAAGAAGTGGTGGTTCTCGTCGGTCGGCGTCTTCCCGGTCGACCGTTCCGGAGGCTCCAAGTCGCTCGGTGCGCTCGAGCATGCACGTGAGATCATCGAGGACGGCGAACTGTTCGGCATCCACATCGAAGGCACGCGCAGCCCCGACGGACGGCTGTACAAGGGACACACCGGCGCCGCGCGACTCGCGATCGAGACCGGCTGCCCGATCGTGCCGGCCGCGATCATCGGCTCGCGCGAGCTGCAGCAGCCCGGTCAGGTCATCCCCGGCAAGGGCAGCAGCAAGGTCATCTACGGCGAGCCGATCCCCGTCGAGAAGACGGCCGCCGATCAGGTCACGCATGAGCGGCTGCGCGAACTGACCGACGAGGTCACGCGCCGCATCCAGGCGATGAGCGGACAGGAATACGTGCCTGAATACGCGCAGGTCGTCAAGAAGCAGATGCAGCAGGAGCAGGCGGCGATCGACGCTGCCGCCGCGCAGGAAGCCGACCGCGAGTAGAAGAAGCAGAACGTTCCGTGGCTTCCGGTCGGAAGCCGCATATGGAAGGAGCCGGGCGACCGATCATGGCCACCCGGCTCCTTCCATATGCGCCGCCGTACTCGAGTGGCTACACTCAGACTACGTACTGCTCAGACGACGCGGATCGTCACCGTCGTCGGTTCGCCGTCCTTCGTGCGCTTCGGCACGTCGGTGCCGGCCGCCGGATCCTGGCTTTGGACGAGGTGCAGCACCTCCGCGCCGGCGAGCGGCCTTTCGATCTTGACCTTGAAGCCGAGCGCCTCGAGCTCCTTGCGCGCCTCGTCCGTCGATTTGCGGACGACGTCGGGCATCTTCACGGTCTCCGGGCCCTTCGAGAGCGTCACTGTGACCGAATCGCCCCAGTGCAGCGTCGATCCGGCGTCCTGTGAGGTGTAGAGGACGCGGCCCGCGGCGACGCTGTCGCTGTACTCCTCGTTGAACGTGACCTCGAGCTTGTCGTCCTTGAGAGTCTTCTGCGCGTAGTCCTTCGTCTGGCCGATCAGATCGGGCATCTGCACCGGCATCGGCCCCTTGGACAGCACGACGTCGACGGTTTCGTTGTGCGCGATCGTCGTGCCTGCATCCGGCGTAATGCTGATGATCATGCCCTGCGGCACGTCGAGCGACCATTCGTCGGTGTCGTCCGCATGCTTGACGTGTTCGATGCCGGCCTGCTTGAGCGCGGCGAGCGGATCGTCCGACGATGTGATGTCCTCGGGGATCGTCACCTGCTGCACGCCGAGCGAGACGACGACCCTGACCATCTGCTCGTGGCGTTTGCTCACATGCGCGTCGACGTAGGCCGGATCGGTGGAGATGATGTCGCCTTCGGGCACGTCGTCGCTGTGGGCCTCGCTCACCGCATAGTGGATGTCCGCGATGTCGAGCGCGCTTTTGTACTGCTTCCAGTCCACGCCGGTGATCTTGCATGGCGCGTTCTGCTCACACGTGAGTTCCTCGGGCTTCGGCATCGTGTTGTAGCTGCCGGGGCCCGCGTAGTACCACCACGCCCATGCGCCGCCGGCGCCGAGCACGGCGAGCACCGCCACGATGATGCCGATGATGAGGCCGACATGGCGCTTGCGGCGCGGCTGCATCGCCGTCGGGCTGTCATCGCCCGCCGGGGGACGCCCATCCGTGGGGGAGGCCTTCGGCATCGCGATCGTGCTCGTCGGATCGTTGTTCGCGCGCGGCGCCATGCCGCTGTGCATGCGCGCCATCGGCTGCGCCGGCGACCCCGGATGGACGTCGGAAGCCGGCTGTGTGCTGGGTGTTGATTGTGTGCTGGGTGTTGATTGCGCGCCCGACGTCGGTTGTGTGTGGGGTGTCGATTGTGCGTTGGGCGTCTGCTGCGTGCCGGGTGTCTGCTGCGCGTTGGGCGCCGGCGTGGGCATGTTCGCGGCGTTCGCGGCGAGCGCTGACATCGCCGTCGTCGCCTGCGGCTGTGCGGACGGGTCGTAACGGTAGCGCAGCGCGTCCGGCGGCAGCGTGCGCATGAGCTCCTGAAGTCGGTCGAGTGCGACCGACGCGTCGGCGGGACGGTCGCACACGTCGCGGTTCGTCAGGCTGGAGATGAAACGGGCGACGCGCGGGTCGATGCCGGTGCACACCGTCGCGACCGACGGCACGTTCTCGTTGACGTGCTTGAAGACCATCGTCACCGGATTGTCGGTCTGGAACGGCACGCGGCCGGCGAGCATCTCCCAAGCCATGATGCCGACCGAGTAACAGTCGCCCTGCGGCAGCGCCTCGTTGTCGCTGATCATCTCCGGCGCGAGGTACGCGGCCGTGCCCAGCAGCATGCCGGTCGACGAGAGCGTGGCCTGCGAGATCGCCTTCGCGAGGCCGAAATCGGTGATCTGGACGCGCCCGCGGTTGTTGATCAGGATGTTCTCGGGCTTGATGTCGCGGTGCACGACGCGCGCCGCATGCGCCGCCGCGAGTCCGCTGAGCGTCTCGGCGACGACGCGCAGCGTCTCGCGCACGCTGAACGTGCGCTTGCGCTGCATCTCGGCGCGCAGGTTGACGCCCTTGACGTATTCCATGACGAGGTAGTCGAGGCCGTCGTGCTCGCCGGTGTCGTAGACCTGCACGATGTTGGGGCTCGCGATCGAAGCGGCTGCGTTCGCCTCGCGGTGGAACCTCGCGATGAACTGCTCGCGGTACGGTCCCTGCGCGAGCTGCTGATGCATGATCTTGATCGCGACGTCGCGGCCGAGCCTGACATCCACCGCCTGATAGACGGTGGCCATGCCGCCGTCCGCGATCTTGCGCACGATGCGGTAGCGGCCGTCGACGAGCCTGTCTTTGGGCATATCCTGCGCTTCACTCATGCTTGATCCGTCGTATCCCTTACCCGAAAAGCTGTGCGGCCGTGAAGGCCGATGACGACGTCATTCTACATGGTGGTGTGCTTCTCATGCGCGCGCCGACTGAGGGATGAACCGCGCGCAGATCGCGGTCAGGCGCGCGGTGCGTTCGGCGTCGAGTCCCATCGCGTCGATCGCGTCGCACGCGCGGTTCCACATCTCCTCGATGCGCGCGTAGGAGCGGTCGATCGCGCCGGTCGAGCGCATGAGCGCCGTGACGCGTTCGACGTCCGACGCCCCGCGCCGGCGCTTCGCGTAGATGCGCGTGAGCTCGCGCGCCTCCTTCGGCGAGGCGGCGCGCAGCGCGTCCGACAGCAACACCGTGCGCTTGCCTTCGCGGATGTCGCCGCCGACGGGTTTGCCGGTCTGGCTCGACGAGCCGATGACGTCGATGAGGTCGTCGGCGAGCTGGAAGGCGACGCCGAGCGGCCAGCCGATCGCCATCGCATGGCGCGTCGCCTCCTGCTGGTCCATGCCGGCGGAGAGGAACGCGAGTTCGAGCGGCGCGATCGTCGTGTAGCTCGCCGTCTTCCAGCGGAACACCTCGTAGGAGGCCTTGCCGAGCCGGTCCGGATCATTCAACGGCATCCGCTCGATCGCCAGGTCGAGCACCTGGCCGATCTCCACTTCGTGATGCATCGTGATGAACGTGCGCCGCAGATCCCTCGCCTGCGGGATGTCGAGCCGCTGGCTCGCGTCGTCCATGATCGCCGTGCAGGCGGTGGCGAGCAGATCGCCGAGCATGACCCCGAGTCCCCGGCCGATCGCCTCGCTGTGCGTCGCCTGTTCGAGCGCGCGGTGCGCCGACGGCTTGCCGCGCCGCAGATCGGCGTCGTCGATGATGTCGTCGTGCACGAGCGCCGCCGTCTGGAACACCTCGATCGCGCAGGCAATGTCGAGCATCGCGCAGCGGCGAGCCTCGCCAGCGTCCGGCGCGAACAGATCGTAGGTCTCGAGCGCGAGCAGCGCGCGCAGCCGCTTGCCGCCTTCGCTCGAGACGACGGCCTGGTCGATCGTGCGTTCGAGCGTGTCGTCGAGCTCCGGGGGGATGTCGGCCTGCCGGGCCAGTCCCGCGTATTCGCGCACGAGCGCGCCGATTCGCGATTCGATCTGCTGCAAGTCAGTGGAGGGGCTCATAGCTGCCATTCACCCACAGCGTTGCGACAATCGCAGGCGTTCCATGATGGCTGACGGCGATCGCATCGGCGATCTTCGACGGCCATCGTCGGCGCCCCGGGCGTGGCGGATTTCCCCGTGCGCGAATTGTGGATAACGGTACCGTCCGTACACATGCCCCCGTTCGGCTGGACGCCGCCGGTGCGCCTTGGCGAGAGTGGAGACGCGTCCGGTTCCGTGTGGATCCGGACGCTCGGCCGACGCGGCCGGAACAACAGGCCCGACACGATGAACGGAGGCAATGATGGGCAGCTACAACGAGGAGACCAAGCGCAACGAGACGACGATGGACGAGAACATCGAGTCGACCAACCGTGACGCATCGATCGGGACGGCGGAGGCCGTCGGCACGCTGTTCGTCCCGCTCGAGGGATTCGAGCCGGACGAGGATCGGATCATCGACGAACGCGACGCCGAGCGCTGCCAGACGCTGCACGAGCGCTACCGCGAGCGCTGCCGCGACCGCGGCCCCGACGAGGCGACCGGCGAACGGTTCGCCGAGGTGTGCGCCGACTGGCTCGCATGGCTCGACGCCGACGACTTCGACCCCTTCGACTGCGAGGCGGAGCGGCTGTGCGCGCTCGCGGTGCTGATGACCGATTCGCTCGCCTCGCGCGACGCGCTCATCATGACGCTCGTCGCGCCCGGCGACACGCACGACGCGGCGGATTTCGCCGGCTTCGCCGTCCATCCGCACGCGCCCGGCAACGCGGCGCGCATGGAACGCGAACTCAATGCGGCGTTCACGGCGCAGGAGCCTCCCGACGTCGAACGCATCCTGCGCGGCGTCGAGATCTGCGAGCGCGCCGCGCAGATTGTGCCCGACGCCTTCGCCGCGCATCCACTCGCCGTCGCCTCCTACGGGATGTGGTGGACCGGCGACGCCCGTGCGCTTAAGACGGCGGCGCACGCGATCATGCTCGACGAGGGGATGCGTCTGGCCGGCATCATCCTGACGGCGTTGCTGCGCGGCGTCGCACCGCAGTGGCTGGAGACGCGCCCGTGACGCGGCCGACGACATGCGCGGGGACGTGGAATAATCGTCCCCGCGACATGGTTAACTCACTTAGTGCGCGACTTGCCCTTGCCGCAACTATGCCTTCGCGAAGGGAGGCGGCCCGGGCGTCGCATGATCATGAGCGAGCAGGAGGAACAGTTTGGCCACGAAGCGAACGGCGAACACCACGGGCAAGTCGGAAGACAAGGACACCTCCACCGTCGAAGGCGCCTCCGCCAAGAAGGACAAGAAGGAGACGGCGGGCAAGCCGGCGAAGCGTACGCGCAAGAGTACGTCCTCCGCGTCGGGCACGCGCAAGGCCGCGGCGAAGAAGAAGTCCGCATCCACCGAGGCCACGAAGCAGCCGCGCAAGGCCGCGGCGAAGAAGAGCGCGAAGAAGGAGACGGCCAAGCGCGCCGCGCAGTCCGAGGACGACGAGGACGTGATGCTCGACGAGGACGACGAGCAGATCGACGAGGAGAGCCTCGACCTCGACGAGGACCTCGATGACGTCGATGACCAGGACGAGGACGACGACGAGGACGAGGACGAATCGGAGCCCGAGCCCGAGGAGGACGAGGACGACGAGGAGAAGAAGCCCGAGGAACCCAAGGAGAAGGGCGCCTTCGTCGTGCGCGACGACGATGACGACGAGACGCTCGCGCCGACCGGCACGAACCCGCGCCGCCGCGTCGTCACGACGGGCGCGACCGCCGATCCGGTCAAGGACTACCTCAAGCAGATCGGCCGCGTCTCGCTGCTCAACGCCGAACAGGAGGTCGACCTGTCCGAACGCATCGAGGCCGGCCTGTATGCGCAGCACCTGCTCGACACCGAAGGCGACAAGCTCGACTTCAAGCGCAGGCGCGAGCTCAAATGGGCGGCCGCCGACGGCAAGAAGGCGAAAGACCATCTGCTTGAGGCGAATTTGAGGCTCGTCGTTTCGCTCGCCAAGCGCTACACGGGACGCGGCATGCTCTTCCTCGACCTGATTCAGGAAGGCAACCTCGGCCTGATCCGCGCCGTCGAGAAGTTCGACTGGAAGAAGGGCTTCAAGTTCTCCACCTACGCAACCTGGTGGATCCGTCAGGCGATCACGCGCGCGATGGCCGACCAGGCGCGCACGATCCGCGTGCCGGTGCACATGGTCGAGGTGATCAACAAGCTCTCGCGTGTCCAGCGCCAGATGCTGCAGGACCTCGGCCGCGAGCCCACGCCGGACGAGCTCGCGCGCGAACTCGACATGCCGGTCGAGAAGGTGCAGGAGGTGCAGAAGTACGGGCGCGAGCCGATTTCGCTGCACACGCCGCTCGGCGAGGACGGCGATTCGGAGTTCGGCGACCTCATCGAGGACACCGACGCGATCGCGCCGTCGGACGCCGTCGCCTTCTCGCTGCTCCAGGAGCAGTTCCGTCAGGTGCTCGAGACGCTCTCGCCGCGCGAGGCGGGCGTCATCAAGATGCGCTACGGCCTCGAGGACGGCCAGCCGAAGACGCTCGACGACATCGGTCGCGTCTACGGCGTGACGCGTGAACGCATCCGCCAGATCGAGTCGAAGACGATGTCGAAGCTGCGCCATCCGTCGCGTTCGCAGACGCTGCGCGACTTCCTCGACCAGTGACAGCAATCTGAGCAACGGTGCGGCGGCCCGCTCAGGTCGGCCGCCGCAGCACAAGAGCGCGGGCCATGCGGCTGCGCGCTCTTTTGCGTGCAACCTTGACATGACCTGCATGACAGAACCTGCATGACAGACGGGCGGCCCGCGGCCGCCGCAACCCAGGAAGGCGGAAGATGGCGAAGAAAGACTACGGCGCCGACTCGCTGACGGTCCTCGAAGGCCTCGACGCGGTGCGCAAGCGCCCCGGCATGTACATCGGCACGACCGACACGCAGGGCCTCATGCACTGCCTGTGGGAGATCATCGACAACGCCGTCGACGAGGCGCTCGCCGGTGCGTGCACGCACATCGTCGTCACGCTGCACAAGGACGGCTCGGTCGAAGTCGCCGACAACGGACGCGGCATCCCGGTCGACGTCGAGCCGAAGACGAAGCTCACCGGCGTCGAGGTCGTGCTCACGAAGCTGCACGCCGGCGCGAAGTTCGGCAACGCCTCCTACAACGCGGCCGGCGGCCTGCACGGCGTCGGCTCGTCAGTCGTCAACGCGCTGAGCTCGAGGCTCGACGTCGAGGTCGACCGCAACGGCAACACGTATCACATGGCCTTCCATCAGGGGCATCCGGGCGTCTACACGGACGCCGACCCGGCGCATCCCTCGCCGGACGCCCCGTTCAAGAAGACGCGCAAGAACCGGCCGACCGAACTCGAGATCATCGGTCACGTCAAGCCGAAGACGACTGGCACACGTATCCGCTACTGGGCCGATCCGGAGATTTTCAACGACACGGCGCGCTTCGACTACGATCAGCTCATCGACCGTGTGCGCCAGACGAGCTTCCTCGTGCCGGGGCTCAAGATTGACGTCGTCGACGAACGCATTGAGGCGACCGGCGACGAGCGCGTCGACGCGCTCATCGAGGACGACGTCGACGTCGCGCAGGCCGCGCAGGCGGAGACCGACGAGGATGAGAACGCCGCGATCGAGCGTGCCGAGGCGGGCGACGACGCGATCGCGCGCACCGAGGCCGAGCAGGCGCAGCAGGAGGCGAACGCGGGTGTCGCGACGACGCTCGAGGCCGAGGTCGCACCGTCGTCCGCGGCGCCGACGCCGGGGCATCGGCGCGTCGAGGAGTTCCGCCACACCGGCGGCGTCGTCGACTTCGTCGACTTCCTCTCACATGGCGAGCCGATCTCGAACATCTGGAAGATCACCGGGCAGGGCACCTACCATGAGGAGACGCAGGCCGTCGACGAGCACGGCGACCTGCACGCGCAGGACATCACACGCGAATGCGACGTCGACATCGCGCTGCGCTGGGTCAACGGATACGACACGACGATCCGCAGCTTCGTCAACGTCGTCGCCACGCCCGGCGGCGGCATGCACGTCGACGGATTCCTCAACGCCGTCACCAGGCAGGTGCGCAAGGCCGTCGAGGACAATGCGCGCAAGCTCAAGGTGAATCTCAAGGACGCGAAGATGAAGGTCGAACGCGACGACATCCTCGCCGGCCTCGTCGCCGTCGTCACCGTGCGTATCGCCGAACCGCAGTTCCAGGGGCAGACGAAGGACGTGCTCGGCACCGCACAGGTCAAGCCGGTCGTCACGCGCATCGTCGACAAGCAGTTCTCCGAGATGATCACCGGCGCCAAGCGCGGCTACAAGGAGCAGTCGTCGCGCGTGCTCGAGAAGATCGTCGGCGAGATGCACGCGCGCATCCAGGCGCGCAAGACGAAGGAGGTCGCACGCCGCAAGACGGCGCTCGAATCGGCGAGCATGCCGCCGAAGCTCTCCGACTGCCAGCCGGGCAACGACGACGTCGCCGAACTGTTCATCGTCGAGGGCGATTCGGCGCTCGGCACGGCGAAGGCGGCTCGCAACTCGGCGTTCCAGGCGCTGCTGCCGATCCGCGGCAAGATCCTCAACGTGCAGAAGGCGTCGCTCGCGCAGATGCTGTCCAACAAGGAATGCGCGGCGATCATCCAGGTCGTCGGCGCCGGGTCGGGCGCCTCCTTCGACCTTGCGCAGGCGCGCTACAACAAGATCATCATGATGACCGACGCCGACGTCGACGGCGCGCACATCCGCACGCTGCTGCTGACGCTGTTCTACCGCTATATGCGTCCGCTCATCGAAGCCGGCCATGTGTATGCGGCCGTTCCGCCGCTGCACCGGATCGCGCTGACGGGGTCGCGCAAGGGCGAATACATCTACACGTACTCCGACGACGAACTCGCCGGCAAGCTCGAACAACTCGATCGCGACCACATCGGCTACGCCGACGACATCCAACGCTACAAGGGTCTGGGCGAGATGGACGCGAACCAGCTCGCCGACACGACGATGGACCCGCGCACGCGTCTGCTGCGGCGCATCCGCATGGAAGACGCCGAGCGCGCGAGCGCGATCTTCAGTCTGCTCATGGGCGACGAGGTGCCGCCGCGCAGGCAGTTCATCGTCGACAACGCCGACGACTTCGACCGTTCGAAGATCGACACCTGATCCGTTGACGGCGCCGCAGCGGCGCCGTCAACGGCGGCGGTCGGCGATCGCGCGCCGGTAGACCTCCTCGAGACGGTCGGCGACGCTACCCACATCGTAACGTGCCAGCAGGCGCAGCTCGCGCTCGTGCAGCGCCTGCACCCAGTCGGGGTCGACAAGCGCGCGGCGGATGCGGTCGGCGAGCACGCGCGCATGGTCGGCGCCGACGTCGAAGAGCGCATCGTCGTCGCCGAGCAATGTGGAACGATAGCCGGGATTGTCCCCGGCGAGCGTGACGCCGGCGCCCGAGGCGATCGCCTCGAGCAGCACGATGCCGAAGGATTCGCCGCCGGTGGCCGGGAAGACGGCGACGTCGGCGCTCGCGAGCAGCGCCGGTTTGTCCTCCTCCTCGACGAAGCCGAGGAACTCGATCGGCGTGCGCAGCGCCTCGGCGCGGCGTCTGCATTCGTCGAGCAGCGGCCCCTTGCCGGCGAATTTGACGTGGAAGCCTTCGGGGAACATGTCGTGCGCCTCGCCATAGGCGATCGCGTCGAGCAGCAGTTCGGCGCCTTTGCGCGGCACGAACCGTCCGAGGAACACCGCAAGGTGTTCCTCGGATGACGACGGCCCGGTCCGTCTCGCGGCCCGGGCCGCGCCGGCGAGCTTGTCCACATCGACCGGGTTGGGGATGACGACGCCGCGCACGTGCGCGGTCTGTTCGGCATAGCGCGCGGCGACCTGCGAGACGGCGACGACCTCGTCGACGCGGCGGTGCGTCGACGCGTTGATCAGGCCGAGCAGACGGCCGCCGACGCGCGACGCCAGATCGGCCGAGGCGATATGGTAGGTCGCGACGACGCCGGTGTGGCGGGAGGCGGCCGAAAGCACACGTCCGGCCATGAACGGGCTGTAGGGCGCCTGCACATGCAGGATGTCGAAATCATGGGCCGCGAGCGTCTCGCGGATCCTCGCACGCTTCGCCGGCAGCGGGATGCGCATGCGGTTGCCGTTGAAGCGCACCATGACGTTGCGGGAGAGCGGATGGGTGTTGGGCACCGGCGAATCGTGCGTCTCACCGACGAGGTAGTGCACGTCGTGGCCGCGGCGGCGCAGCTCCTCGCCGATTGTGACGATATGCTGCTGCACGCCGTCGAGCACGTCGAGCGTGTCATCGAAGACGAATCCGATGGTCAAAGGCATAGGCGACAGTCTATGTCCCCGAAACGACCGAGAGGGTGAGAGAGACGGATCTGGATTTTCTTGCGGAGGGAATATAATCGGGGCGTCCATTCGTGTCATGTCCATCGATGTTCGTGCATCGATGTCCTGTCCGTCGCCGCAAAGGAGCTGCCATGACCAATCTGCTGCTTGCGATCATCTATCTTGCGTTCATCTCGCTCGGGCTTCCCGACGGGCTGCTCGGCGCCGCATGGCCGACGATGAGCGGCCAGCTCGGCGCGCCGCTGTCCTGGGCCGGCGGCGTCTCGATGGTCATCAGCGCCGGCACGATCGTCTCCGCGCTGCTGAGCGACCGGCTGACATTGCGTTTCGGCGCGGGGCGTGTGACGGCCGCATCGGTCGGTCTGACGGCGCTCGCGTTGTTCGGCTTCTCGTTCGCACCGAACTACTGGACGCTGCTCGTCATGGCCGTCCCCTACGGTCTGGGCGCCGGCGGCGTCGACGCGGCGCTCAACAACTACGTGGCGGTCCACTACACGAGCCGGCATATGAGCTGGTTGCACTGCATGTGGGGCGTCGGCGCGCTGCTTGGCCCGTACATGATGGGCTTCGCATTGTCGCGCCAATACGGCTGGCAGTGGGGATACCGTTCGGTCGGCGTGCTGCAGGTCGTGCTGACGGCTGTGCTCATCGCGAGCCTTCCGCTGTGGCGCAACCGCACGGTCACATCGGCAGCTCCGACGTCGGATACGTCATCGGATACGAAGAAGACGGCGGAGAGGACAGCGGATGAGCCGCGCAAGCCGCTTGGCCTGGTCGGCGTGCTGCGCATCCGCGGCGCCGCGCAGATCCTCATCATGTTCTTCTGCTACTGCTCGATCGAGCAGACGACGATCCTGTGGGCGAGCAGCTACATGGCCGGCGTCGACCATGTGGACGCGCAGACGGCCGCGAGCTATGCGAGCCTCGTGTTCATCGGCATCACCGTCGGCAGGTTCGTCAGCGGATTCCTGACGATGCGGCTCAGCGACGCGTGGATGATCAGGCTCGGCGCTGCGATCATCGTCGCCGGCGTCGTGCTGCTCGCATTGCCGGTGCCGGGCGTGTGGAACGCGGTCGCCGGCTTCGTCGTCATCGGCCTCGGCTGCGCACCGGTCTACCCGTGCATCATCCATTCGACGCCCGCATATTTCGGCGCAGACAAGTCGCAGGCGATCGTCGGCGTGCAGATGGCGAGCGCCTACGTCGGCACGATGCTGATGCCGCCGCTGTTCGGCCTGATCGCGCAGCACACGACGCTCGGGCTGCTGCCGTGGTATCTGCTCGCGTTGGCCGCGGGGCTCATCGTCATGCACGAATGGCTGCGCGCGCTGCGGCGCGACTCGATGCATGCCGTAGGCTGAACGCTCCGCGCAGACACCGCCGACGACTTGCGCCGCGGACGGTCGCAGGACGATAATCGAACATATGGTCGAATGCATGGCATCCTTCAGCGAACCGACGCGGCGCTGGTTCAGCCGCGTCTTCGGCGCGCCCACCGAGGCGCAGACGCTCGCATGGCCTGCAATCGCCGCGGGGGGCGACGTGCTCGTCATCGCCCCGACCGGCTCGGGCAAAACGCTCGCGGCGTTCCTCGCGGCGATCGACCGCGTCATCGCCGGCATGGCGAGCGACGCCGTCGCGAACATCGGCGATGACGCGGCCGCGGCGAAACAGGCGGTGAAAACGACACAGCCAGAGAAGACGGCACAGCCGACGAAATCGAAACAATCGGGGAGGAAGAAGGGTTTCCGGAAGGCGAAGCGCGGTGTGCGCATCCTGTACATCTCGCCGCTCAAGGCGCTCGGCGTCGACGTCGCGAAGAACCTCGAGGCACCGCTCGACGGCATCCGCCACGAATACAAGGCCATGGGACTGGCGGTGCCGCAGGTCTCGATCGCGACGCGCAGCGGCGACACGACGGCGCAGGAGCGCCGCGCGATCGTCGCGCATCCGCCGGACATCCTCGTGACGACGCCGGAATCGCTGTATCTGATGCTCACCTCCAAGGCGCGCGGCATCCTCGAGACGGTCGACACGGTCATCCTCGACGAGGTGCATGCACTCGCCGGCACGAAACGCGGCGCCCATCTGGCGCTGAGCCTCGAACGGCTCGATGCGCGCCTCCCGCGGCCCGCGCAGCGCATCGGCCTGTCGGCGACCGTCAACCCGGTCGAACAGGCGGCGCGCTTCCTCGCCGGCGCGCGCGACGTGACGATTGCGCAGGCACAAAGCTGCCCGCGACTCGACATCAGGATCGTCGACGCGGGCGCCGCGCTCGGCGCGACGCGCACGATGGGAGGGAACGCCGGCTCCAAGGATTCAGTCGACGGCACAACAGCGTCGGCAATGCGCACCACGTCGACGCATATCACCGGCGTGACGCCGGCGATGGAACGCGCGGCACGCAGACGCGGGCAGTCCGATGCGCTGACGCCGCGCGCGGACGGCGCGGCGCCAGCGGGCGGCGGCGAGCCGAACGCCTCCGTGTGGCCGTACATCGAATCCAGTGTGCTCGACGAGGTCCTCGCGCACCGCACGACGCTCGTCTTCGTCAACTCGCGCGGCCTGGCCGAACGCCTCACCGCACGGCTCAATGATCTGTATGCGAGCCGACGCGGCGCGACGCGCGACGAGGGACGCGAACCCGCGCACTACAATTCGCTCATCGGTTCGACGACGAAGCTCGTCGGTGCCGTCGACCCCGACGATGTAGTTGCGATGGCGCACCACGGCTCGGTTTCGAAGGACCGCCGCAAGCAGATCGAAACGCAGCTCAAACAGGGCAGGCTGCGCTGCGTCGTCGCGACGAGCAGCCTCGAACTGGGCATCGACATGGGATCGGTCGACCTCGTCATCCAGATCGCGCCGCCGCTGTCGATCTCCTCGGGACTGCAGCGCGTCGGCCGCGCCGACCACCATGTCGGCGGCATCTCCCACGCGATCATGTATCCGTGCACGCGCCAACAGATCGTCGCTGCTGCCGCGAGCGCCGAGCACATGCTCGCCGGCGCGATCGAGCCGCTGCACGTCCCGCAGTGCCCGCTCGACGTGCTCGCGCAGCAGACGGTGGCCGCCGCGAGCCTCGAACCGCTCGACGCCGACGAGTGGTTCGCCACGGTGCGCCGCGCCGCGCCCTACATGCATCTGGAACGCGACGTCTACGACGCCGTCGTCGGCATGGTCTCGGGCGCCTACGACGGCGAGGAATTCTCCGCCTTCCGGCCGGCGCTCGTCTACGATGCCGCGACGCATACGCTCGCCGCCCGTCCCGGCGCGCAGCGTCTCGCCGTGACGAGCGGCGGCACGATCCCCGACCGTGGCATGTACACGGTCGTGCTGCCCGAGGCCGAGGCCGGACGCGGCCCGCGGCGCGTCGGCGAACTCGACGAGGAGATGGTCTACGAATCGCGCGTCGGCGACATCATCACGCTGGGCACGACGTCGTGGCGGATCGAGCAGATCACGAACGACCGCGTCGTCGTCGTGCCGGCACCGGGGCGCAGCGCGCGCCTGCCGTTCTGGCACGGCGAGGGCGACGGCAGGGACTACGGATTCGCTCTGGCGATCGGACGGTGGGTCGGCGAAGTGGGCGCCGGACTCATCGCAGCCGCGCGGGCAGACGTGGACGTGGTTGCCGCGGCGGACGGTGATGCCGAGGACGGTGCTGGCAAGGACAGTGCTGGCAAGGACAGTGCTGGCAAGGACAGTGCTGCTCAGGGCGACGTCGCCGCACAACCGGCCGTCGCGAAGCCGCGGTTCACGCCCGAGGTGCGCGCACGGCTCGTCGACGACGGCCTCGACGATGCCGCGATCGACGCGGCCGCCGCATTCCTCGCCGCGCAGAAGGCCGCGACCGGCGTCATCCCGGACGCCACGCACATCGTCATCGAACGGTGCCGCGACGAGGAGGGTGACTGGCGCGTCCTCGTGCACGCCCCCTTCGGACGGCGCGTGCACGAGCCGTGGGCGCTCGCGATCAATGCGCGGCTGCTGCAGCGCTACGGCGTCGACGGGCAGATCTACGCGGCGGACGATGGTCTCGTCATCCGGTTGCCCGACGGCGATGGCTCGATCGACATCGCCTCGCTCATCGCCTTCGACGCCGACGACGTCACACGCCTTGTCGAGACGCAGGTCACCGGCAGCGTGCTGTTCGCCGCGCGGTTCCGCGAATGCGCGGCGCGCGCGCTGTTCATGCCGCGCGCCGACCCGTCGAAACGCGTGCCGCTGTGGCAGCAGCGACTGCGCGCCGCGCAGCTGCTCACGGCGGCGCGCACGCACCGCAACTTCCCGCTGCTGCTCGAGACGGCGCGCGAATGCCTGCAGGACGTCTACGACGTGCCGGCGCTGCGCGAAGTGCTCGACGGGCTCGCCGACGGTCGCATCGGCGTGTACGAAAGCGTCACGACGACGCCGTCGCCGATGGCCGAGCAGCTGCTGTTCGGCTTCATCGGTTCGGTCATGTACCAGTACGACGTGCCGCAAGCGGAACGCAACGCGCGGCTGCTGTCGATGGATCCGCAGGTGCTCGAACGGCTGCTCGGCTCCGACGACCTCGCGTCGGTGCTCGACGACGCCGTCATCGACGACGTCGCGGACGCGCTCGCGCGGCGCACGTTCTGGAACACGCTCGCCGACGACGACGTGCGCGGGCGCGTGCACCGCTATCTGTCGACGCACGGACCGTTCACGGCGGACATGATGATCGCCGACCTGCGGCTGCCCGCCGAGGCGTGCATCGACGAACTCAACGCGCTGCAGGCGTCCGGCGAGGCGCTCGCCGGCCGTTTCGACGACCGTCTGCCCGCCGACGTGCCGCAATGGGTCGCGCGCGATGTGCTCAAACGCATCCGTTCGCGGTCGCTCGCCAAGGCGCGCAAGTCCATCAAGCCGGTCGCCGTCGCGGACTTCCAACGTTTCGTGCTTGAGCGGCAGGGCGTCGGTTCCGCCGGCGGCCAGCGTTTCGACGGCGTCGACGGCGTCATGCGCGTCATTGAGCAGCTCGAGGGCGCCGCGCTGCCGATCGACGTGTGGGAGTGCGCCGTGTTCCCCGCGCGTGTGCGCGACTACACGCCGACGATGCTCGACGAGCTCGTCGCCGCGGGGGAGGTCGTCTGGGTCGGGGCGTCGTCTGCGTCGGCATCTGCGTCGGCGTCTGCGTCGTCATCGTCATCGTCGGATGGGCTCGCCGCGGTCATGCTGTTTCCCTTCGATTCGACGCAGCTGCAAGAGCGATGCGCGCCGGTGGATGCGCAGACGCAAGCGCAGACGAAGACACAGACGAACGATGACGGACGCGCGGACGACGACGGATCTACGGACGACGCATCGGCGCCGCTCGGCGTCGGCGACGCGATCGTCGCCGCGTTGGCGGACGGCGGCGCCTACGGGCCGCAGCCACTCGAGGAACGCGCACGCGCATGCTGGGAGCATGCGGGCGCCGAGCCGTGCATCGACGAGACGACCGGCGAAGTCGTCGGCACCGCGTGGAGTCATACGCGTTTCGAGGATGCGCTGTGGTCGCTCGCA
Source organism: Bifidobacterium sp. AGR2158 (assembly GCF_000424225.1). Taxonomy (NCBI): domain Bacteria; kingdom Bacillati; phylum Actinomycetota; class Actinomycetes; order Bifidobacteriales; family Bifidobacteriaceae; genus Bifidobacterium; species Bifidobacterium sp. AGR2158. Next base: position 154,000 of record NZ_AUJM01000013.1, on the reverse strand, counting down.
CGGCGCGGACGTATCACGAACTCGTCATTCGCGGTGGCACGCGCATCGGAGACGCGCGGTGCGCCGGCACGTCCGACGCGACGCCGCCGCATGCGCGCGCATATGCCACGGCCGACGATGAACGGCGGCCTGTGGTCGCTCGTGCGCGCGGTCGGCGAACCGTGCACGCCGGAGGAACGTGTCATCGACCTGATCGATGTGCTGCTCGACCGCTACGGCGTCATCACGCAGCCGGTCGTCGACCACGAGGGCGTTCCCGGCGGCTTCTCGGGCCTCTATCCGGTGCTGCGGCGCATGGAGGAGCAGGGCGTGCTGATGCGCGGCGTGTTCGTCGACGGCTTCGGCGCGGCGCAGTTCGCCAGACGCGAGACCGTCGACACGATGCGCGGATTGATTGGCAACGCGCCGGCCACGGTTGCGCTCGACGCGTCCGACCCGGCCGTCCTCTACGGCACGGCGATCCGCTGGCCCGAGCCGATGCGGATGACCGCGGTGCAGAACGCGGACAGTGCCGATGACGCGGACGACGCGGCGTGTACAGGCGGAGCCAAGCCGATGCGTCGCGCGGGGTCGATCGTCGTGTTGCGCGGCGGCGACGCGCTGCTGTACGCGGCGCCGAAGTCGGGACGACTCGTCATGTTCGACGAGCCGATCAGCCTCGCCGAACGCGCATGCACGGCGCTCGCGGACATGCTGCGGCGCCTGCCGGGCGGATCGGTCACGTTCCGCGACTGCAACGGCGTGCCGCTCACGGCGAGGCTCGCGGTCACGCCGGCGTTGCGCGCCGCCGGTTTCGCTCCATCTCCGCAAGGCATGAAGCTCTACCGGTGAGCTCGCTGCAGACGGGCGCGTCGGAGCAATGCCGCGACGCTATGAGCAAAAGACGGCCACGTCCTGCCACATGACGGGCATAGAATAACTGACGTCGTGCCGCCGTTCGTCCCGATATACGGCGGACGGCGCCCCCGCGCGCCGCCGTGGCGTTCGTGGATTCGCGACGACGGACACTCGCACACGGAAAGGCAAGGGAGGGCGTCTTTCGCATGGACATGCTCATCGCGCTGCTGCCGGCGCTGTTCCTCGGATCGAACAGCGTCATCACGGCGAAAATCGACGGCAAGCCGAGTCAGGGAACACTGGGCACGACGATCGGCGCTGTCATATTCGCCGTGCTCGTCTCGGTGTGCTACACGGTGCCGAACGCCGGACTGGCCTTCGCATTCAATCCCAGGATCTGGCTCGTAGGCCTGTGCTCGGGCGTCTTCTGGACGATCGGCTCCTTCGGCCAGTTCTCCGCGCTCAAGCCGTTGGGCGTCTCGATGGCGATGCCGATTTCGACGGCCGGACAGGTCGTCGGCAACGCGCTGCTCGCCGCGATCGTGCTCGGCCAGTGGCGCACGCTCAACGTCTGGATCATCGGTGTCATCGCGATCATCCTCGTCACATCCGGCGCCGTGCTGTGCTCGGCGAAGGACTCGGCCGCTGACGCGCGCCGGATCAGCGCGAAGGACATGCGTTTCGGTCTGGGCGCGCTGCTGTTCTCGACGATCGGCTTCATGCTGTACTTCATCTTCCCGAACCTGCTGCACCATACCGGATTCATCTCCGACGCCATCTACGATGCGCCGAGCGGCGACGGACTCTATTACATGACCGCCGTCATCCTGCCGCAGTCGATCGGGCAGATCATCACGGCGCTCGCGATCGTCAACTTCGTCGAACGCGACCGCACGCTCATCCTGCACCGCAAGACGGCGTTCAACATCATCACCGGCCTGCTGTGGGCGGTCGGCAACATGCTCATCTTCGTGTCTGCGGCGAACCCGCACGTCGGACAGGCGATCGCGACGACGTTCTCGCAGCTCGGCGTCATTGTCTCCACCTACGGCGGCATCGTCGTGCTGCACGAACACAAGACGAAACGCCAGATGGTCGCGATCCTGCTCGGCACGTTGCTCATTGTCGCCGGCGCCGTCCTGATGGGCCTCTATACGACGACCTGAGGCCGGCGCACGCGAAGTCCGCGAACGCGGCATATGCATGATGCACCCGAACCGTTCGCGAGGACGACCGTCCGCGAACGGTTCGGGTGCATCATCTGACCGATGCGTTCGCGGCGACGCCCGTCCGTGAACGCATCGGGTGTCTTATGCGACGTAACCGATCGGGGCGGGCAGTTCGCTGCCGGAGCCGTCGCGACGCATATCCGGGGCGGGCAGTGCGACCATGTGTCCCGATTCGGTGCACGCGACGAGCGGCCACGCGTCCACATACGCGCGGATCAGCGTGTTCTGTCCCTTGAGGAACCGCTGCGAACGCACGCCGCCGGTGCCGCGCCCCTTCGTCGGATACAGCGCGAGCGGCGAGACCTTCGCCGATCCGGTGTCGGTGCCCAGCAGCGATGCGCCGTCGCCGGCCACCGTGAGCACGACCGCGCCGTGCGCCGGCGACGTCGTGCCGTCCTCGCGCGTCTCCTCGGCCGTCCACGCCAGTTCGTCCTCGTGCACGACGGCGAAGGCGAGCACCTCGCAGCCTTCAGCGAGACGGATGCCCGCCATGCCGCCCGCTGTACGCCCCTGCGGACGCACCTGTTTGGCGTCGAAGGTGAGCAGCGACGAATCAGTCGAGACGAAGACGAGCCGGCTGCCGTCCGGCGCCTCGCGCGCCGCGAGCAGCTCGTCGCCGTCCTTGAGATCGATGACGCCCCACGAATCCATCGTCGTCGGCGACTCCCTGTTCCACCGTTTGACGACGCCGCCGCGCGTGCCCAGCGCGAGCGGCGCGGCGTCCTCGCCGTCCTTCAGCGGTGCGACGACGGCGATGACGCGTTCGCCGTCGACCGGCTCCGTGCTGGCCGTCGACGACACGAGTTCGCGCGCGTCGATGCCTGCGGACAGGTCGAGCGGCGCGGTCGCGGTGATATGCGGCAGCTCGACGGCGTGGGCGAGCACGAAGCGTCCCGCCGACGTGACGATGCCGTAGTCGGCGCGCGTGCTCGTCGTGATCATCGACGTAATGCACATGTCGCCGTCCGTCACATCCGATGGCGTGCGCGCCGCCCAGACCTCAGCCGCCGACGGGTCGAGGCGCGCGATGCGTCCGGCCGCGCTCAGCGCGACGACGCACGGCTCGTCCTCAATCTGTAGCGCGCTCGCCGCGTCGCCCTTGCGCGCGGCCGCCACGTCCGCCGCGGCCTCGGAGACCTGCTCGACGTGGCGCGCCGCATTGAGCGCGAACTCGTTGAGCGTGCCGTCAGCGTCGCGCGCCGTGACCGGCGTGAGCCTGCCGTCGGCGTCCACGTCGAGCAGCACGGTGCGCCGCGGCGTGCCGTAGGCGGCGACGGTCTCGTCCATCTCGCGTTCGACGACCTCGTCGAGGGCCGCGTCGGACGCGAGGATCGCCTCGAGTTCGTCGATCCTGCCGCGCAGCTCGTCGCGTTCGGCCTCGAGCTCGATGCGGCTCATCTTCGTGAGCCTGCGCAGACGAAGGTCGAGGATGTACTGCGCCTGCACATCGTCGAGGTCGAAGACGGCGATGAGCTTCGTCTTCGCCGCGTCCGCGTCGTCGGACGAGCGGATGACCTGGATGACCTCGTCGATGTCGACGAGTGCGAGCAGCAGACCCTCGACGAGGTGCAGTCGTTCGAGCGCCTTGCGCCTGCGGTATTCGCTGCGCCGGCGGATGACGCCGCGCCGATGCCCAATCCACACGTCGAGCATCTCGCGCAGCCCCATCGTGTGTGGACGACCATCGACGAGCGCGACATTGTTGATTGTGAAGTTCTCCTGCAGCGGCGTGTGCTTGAACAGCTGCGAGAGCACGGCGTCCGGGTCGAAGCCGGTCTTGAGTTCGATGACGATGCGCGTGCCGTTGTGCCGGTCCGTCAGATCGATCGCGTTTGAGATGCCTTCGAGCTTGTGGTTCTTGACGCCTTCCGAGATGCGTTCGAGCACGCGTTCGGGGCCGACCATGTACGGCAGCTCGGTGACGACGATCGCCTTCTTGCGCGCCGTGACGTTCTCGATGTGCGTCGCCGAACGCGTCGTCAGCGAGCCGCGTCCGCTTTCGTAGGCCTCGCGGATGCCGTCGCGGCCGATGACGATGCCGCCGCCCGGCCAGTCCGGACCGGGCAGGTAGTCCATCAGCTCGTCGAGCGTGGCCTCGGGATGGCGCATGACGTGCTTGGCGGCGGCGACGACCTCGCCGAGGTTGTGCGTCGCCATGTTCGTGGCCATGCCGACGGCGATGCCGGAAGCGCCGTTGACGAGCAGGTTCGGGATCGCCGCGGGCAGCACCTCGGGTTCCTTGAGCTTGTTGTCGTAGTTCGGCGTGAAGTCGACGGTGTCCTCGTCGAGTCCGGCGTTCATGCCGAGCGCGGCCGGCGCCAGACGCGCCTCCGTGTATCGGGAGGCCGCCGGGCCGTCGTCGAGCGAACCGAAGTTGCCGTGGCCGTCGACGAGCGGCAGCCGCATCGCGAAGGGCTGCGCAAGGCGCACCATCGCCTCGTAGATCGCCGAATCGCCGTGCGGGTGCAGCTTGCCCATGACCTCGCCGACGACGCGCGCCGACTTCATGTACGGGCGCGTCGGCAGCAGGTTCATCTCGCCCATCTGGTAGACGATGCGTCGTTGCACCGGCTTGAGGCCGTCGCGCGCGTCGGGCAGCGCGCGGGCGTAGATGACCGAATAGGCGTATTCGAGGAAGGATTTGCTCATCTCCTCGCCGAGCGGCGTCTCGACGATGTGTTCCTTGACCGTGCGCGGATCATAGGCCGCTGCTGGCGGCTTGCGACGCGAAACCATGCTGACTTCCTCCATATGACTTGAGAACCGTACCATTCTAGCAAGCGGGCGGATGGCTGCGCGGCGGCGTCCGCGCATCGGCGGCTGTCGCTACACTGGGCGGTGCGGACGTGCGCCATGCATGAGCGTGCAGCGAAGGGACATGCCCGCGCAGAGAGCATCCTGCAGCGGAAGGAAACCGAAGATGTCAGGTACCCCCATGCCGCCGCAGCGTCCGGCGCCGCCGAATCCCGTGCGCCCGCCGCAGGCCGGCGTGAACCGTTCGATGCCGGCGCCTCGCCAGTCACAGGGCGTGCCGCAGCCTCGCGTCGCGGCGCCGCGTCCGCAGCAGCCGCCGCGCGCCGCCGCCGACCAGACGCGCACGTTCTTCGGAGGCGGCCATTTCGGTCCCGAAACCGTCGTCATCATCGAGGATGGCAACGCGAGCGTCTACCCGCTTGCCGGCCACGAGGTCTGGGCGTTCGGGCGCGCGATGAGTCAAGATCCGGGAGTACCGACGCTGCGTGTGCATTCGAGCATCGTCAGCGCGAACCACGGCGCCTTCGTGCTCGTCGACGGCCGCTGGCACTACCAGTCGCGCCAGACGACGAACCCGACCTACATCAACGGACGCAGACTGCAGCCGGACGCGCGCTATCCGCTCGCCGACGGCGACCTCATCCGCATCGACGGCGATCTGGGCAATCCCGATGCGCAGGGCGTCATCATCATCTTCACCGTCGACCAGAACCTCGGCCTGTGGCGTTCGTACCCGCTGCCACGGCAGGAGGGGCGCACGACGTACATCGGCCGCGCCGCCGCGCCGGACACGATCGTGCAGAACGTGCCCTATGTCTCGCGCAGGCACGCGCGCATCGACTTCGTGCGCGGGCAATACGTGATCCGCGACATCAAAAGCCGCATCGGCACCTATATCGACGGCCGTCCGCTGCGCGGCGCGCATGTGCTGCAGGAGAAGGACGTCATCGCGATCGGCGACTGCCGCTTCTATTTCACGAAAGGCACGATCGTTTACGACCAGCGCGTCGGCGCCGGCGTGCGAGCGGCCGCGCAGCCGACGCCCATGCCGTCGATCGCCGTGCCCGCGCCGGCCGCCGCGACGGGACCTTTGGCGATGCCTGCGCCGATCACGACGGCGCTCGGCAAGCGTCCGGCATCGCCGGCGCCGAGCACGGCCGTGCAGCCGACGGCCGCGCAGATCGCGCAGCCCGTCATGCTCGACGTGCAGATCGACGACAAGACGGTCGGCGGCAGGCATCCGAAGACGCTGCTCAAGGACATCCATTTCCAGATCCCGCAGCACAGCCTCGTCGCGATCATCGGCACGTCGGGCGCCGGCAAGACGCTGCTGCTCAACTGCCTGTCCGGCAAGGACTCGCTGTACAACGGGCACACGCGCTACAAGAACCAGGAGGACCTGCGCGCCCACTACAAGAACCTCGGGCCGATGATCGGCTACGTGCAGCAGAGCAACGTGTTCCTGCAGGAGCTCACCGTCTTCGAGGAGATCTACTCGTCGGCGAAGCTGCGCATGGCCGAGGATTCGTCGCGCGCCGAGATCAAGGAGCAGGTCGACTCGGTGTTGCGCAAGCTCGACATCTACGCATTGAAGGATTCGCCGATCAAGAAGCTCTCCGGCGGCCAGAAGCGCCGCGTGAGCGTCGCACGCGAACTCGTCGGCTACAAGCCGGTGCTGTGCCTCGACGAACCCGACGCCGGCCTGAGCTACATCGACAAGGACAAGCTGTTCACGAAGCTGCGCGACATCGTCCACCCGCCGCGCGACATGCGGCGCACGGCCGGCGAGGACGGTTCGGAACGCGTGCTGTCGATCATCATGGTCATCCACGAGATCGACATGCTCGACATGTTCGACGAGGTCATCGTCGTCGCCGCGCCACGCGCGAAGGACCCGGGGATGCACAATCCCGGACGCCTCGCGTTCGCCGGCACGCCCGCCGACGCCCTTAGGCACTTCGGCGGCGCGAAGGACTTCCGCGAGATGTTCAAGAACCTCAACGACCAGATCAGCGATCCCGACCATATCACCTTCCAGCCATACGAGGTGCCGGGGCTCGCGCCGCAGCCGCCGCTCGGCAGGTGACGCGCGCGGCGTGAGCGTACGCGCGGGAGAACGAAAGCAAGGGGAGTGCAACGATGAAGATGGTGCTCAGGCAGTTCGCGAGCTGTTTGGACGTCGCGTTCAAACTACTGTTCCGCGGAGGCAAAAGCCTCGTCATCATGATGATGTTCCCGATCGCGGGCGTCGCGATCGTCATCGCCGTCGCAGGAGACAACGTCTACCATCTGCAGACGGCGACGAAATCGGTCGCGTTCCTGCTCATGTGCACCTGCATCTGGGGCGGCCTGTTCAACTCGGTGCAGGTCGTCGTCAAGCAGCGCACCGTGCTGCAGGCCGACCTCGCCGCCGGACTCTACCCGGTCGCGTTCACGCTCGCAAACGCGATCGTGCAGTTCCTGCTGTGCGCGTTCCAAAGCGCCGTGCTGTGCCTGTGCTTCCCCGGCATCGCGCTCGTCTACGACGCGCGGCCGCCATCCTCGGGCGCGCTGATCGGCGGCCCCGGCGGCATCTACTGGGAGTACTACATCACATTCCTGCTGTTGTTCTACGCCTCCGACGCGCTCGGCATGGTCGTCTCCACATTGATGAAAAGCGCCGAGACGGCGACGTCGGTCACGCCGTACATCCTCATCGTCGAACTCGTGTTCTGCGGCATGCTCTTCGAACTCAAGGGCATCCTCAACAAAATCTCGTACGGCATGATCAGCCGCTGGGGCATGGAGGCGCTCGGCACGACGAGCGACCTCAACTGCCTGCCGCTCAAGGACCCGTCGGAGCAGGACGAGAACTCGTCGTCCGGCGGGGCGACGGGCGGCGGCACACAGGCGAACGTGGCACCGACCGACGCGGCCGCCAATCCGTCCGCCTCGCCTTCGCCGTCCACATCCGGCGACGCCTCGTTGCCCACCGACGACCCGTCCGCATCGGCAAGCGGGGGAGCGGACGGCGTCGACCCGTCCGCATTGGGAGACGCGGCGGGCGCCGCGAATCCCGACGCGGCCGCGGCCGCCGACCCGTCGGCGCTCGCGGCCGCGAAGCCGAAGCTTCCCGACGACCTGTCCTACTGCCCTGCCGGCATGAAGGACGAGATGCTCGACGGCGGCGGCTTCAAATACAGCGACGACTACCTCTACAACGACTGGCACATCGCGAAGGCGTGGATCATCCTCGGATGCACGGCGGTCGCGCTCTTCATTGTCGCCGACATACTCGTCCACCGCTTCAAGAACACGAACAACCTCGGTAGGGAGTGAGGGGACGGGCGTGGAGGCTGCGGCATCGTCGATGACTACAACGATTCCGTGCCCACGGCGTTTCCGAATGGTTCCTCGTCGGCGTGGTATTCCTTGTTCCGTTTCTCGAAGAGCCGGGAAAGATCGGCGATTCGGATGATGCGTGTTGATTCGGCATTCTCGTCGTATGCGTTCATGCCGCTTGCCGACGAGCTCTGGTGCTGAGGTTCTTCTTCCGATATCTTCATTATGTCGTCCTTCGCAGGCTGATTGTGCATGTGCAGTGATATGAGCGGCATAGATCTGATGCGTTATTCAGATGCCTCGATGCCGGTGTCGTCATGGCCGATTGTGCTCTGTGGTCGATTGTGCATCTGCGCTTTGTCGCACATCGTACTTCGGCATATAGGATGCCGTATCGAGACGATGATTGCCGAGAAGCGGAGATGTGTTTTTTCTTACGGGTAGTCGACCATTTCTCACTTCTCTCGACATGTGCGACCGTCGTGTTGGCAATGTGGATGCCGACAGGGTCATCGTGGACCCTACTGATTGTGACGAACGGCAGAGAGCGGAGCGTGGTATCGATGAGGTCGGAGATGGCTGATCGGCACATGTGTGCCGTCGGTCAGTACGAAATCGCTTTTCGTGATCGCGTTGACGAAGTCGAAGTTCACCAGATAGCTCGAATGGCAGCGGTGGAAGCGCGACGGCAGGCGTTCGGCGACGTCGGACAGCTTCATGTACGTGCGCACAGTGCCGTTGTTCTCGCCGTGGAAGACGGCCACGCGCAGCTTGCTCTCCACATACATGACCTGCGCTGGCCTGACGACGTAGGAGGTATTGTTGAAGCGCACGGCGCAGGGCTGCTCGCGCAGGTCGCGCAACCGGTTCAGCGCGCGGCGGAACGTGTCGGAGAGCTCCTGACGCCTGACCGGTTTGAGCAGGAAGCCGATGTGCCGCGTGTCGTAGACGACCGAGCAGTATTCGACGTGCCCGGTCACGTAGATCACCTGCACGCAGGGACGGTCGGCGAACATCTGCATCACCTCTTCGATGCCGTTCTCCCCGTCGCCCAGACAGATGTCGGCGAAGACGATGTCCACCTGCTGCCCGTCGAGTTCGCCCAGACTGGCGTACATGTCGATCCTGCAGTCGAGTTCCGCGGGAATGAGTTCCCGGAGCATGTCGTGCAGGCCGGCGCATTGCTCGGCGTCGTCATCCACAATCGCGATACGGTACATGATTTCCCTTTCCTGCTCGTGCCCACCAGCTTTCTCCACTAGCACCGATAAGCGGAAATCGTTATACAACGCCGGATATGCCTGATATGCCTCGACGTCATAAGTTCCCGACGCCGTGTCAGAAATGACGTCCCCCGCGCATGTATCGTCATGATTCCACATGACGATTATGACATGAACCCGTACGTTTCTTACATCATACATTCAATGTGGTCATGTACTGCTGCTACGGGCGGACGGCGGCGCGGCCGTCCCGACCGCCGCACACACACCGCGTCCGACAAGCGCGGTTGAATGGGAGCCATGAGCATTGACGTTCCGGATATGACGACCCTGTTGCGATTCGTGCCGACCGCGCAGTACGGGGACACGATCGACACGGCGCGCCGCTGTGACGTGCCGGCGCCGTTCACGCCGGCCGATACGGCGCCGCGCGGGGGAGCGCTGCACCTGTCGTCGGTGCTGCCGGCGCTGAGCGCGGCGATCGGCGTACCGACGACGACAGCCGTGCATGAGGAGCCCGCGGCGCTCGCATCAGCGCTCGGCATCCCCCAGGCGCGCAGCGCGATCGTCGTGCTCGTCGACGGCCTGGGCTTCTGGAACCTCAAGATGAGCCTCGGCCACGCGCCGTATCTGCGCGCATTGCTGCACGACGCGGTAAACGACCGGCCGATCTGCACCTGCTCGCCGAGCACGACGACGGCCGCGATGGCGACCTTCGGCACCGGCACCTGCCCGGGGCTGACGTCGATGACCGGATACACGCAGCGCAACCCGCTGACCGATGAGATCTGCCAGCTTATTCAGTTCCGCGGCGCGCCGCATCCCGAGGATCTGCAGCGCGTCGAGACGGTGTTCGAGAAACTCGCGGCGCAGGAGGTGCGCGTCACAAGCGTCAGCCTGACGCGGTTCATGGCGTCGCCGCTGACGCGCGCGGCGCTGCGCGGCGCGCACTACATCGGCAAGGACAATCCGCTCGACCGCATCCGCGCGGCCGCCGACAGCGCGAAGGAGCCGGGACTGACCTACCTGTACCTGCGCGACGTCGACAAGACCGGACACGCCGAAGGATGGCGGTCCGAACAGTGGACGACGACGCTCGAGAGGATCGACGGCCAACTGGAGACGCTGCGCAGGCTCGCGCCGCGTGGCACCGTGATCGTCGTCGTCGCCGACCACGGCATGGTTGCGATCGACCCCGAACGACAGATCGACGTCGCCGCCGAGCCGCAGCTACTCGACGGCGTGCGCATGTTCGGCGGCGAACCGCGTTCGGTCATGGTGTACGCGGACGACGGCGCCGACGTCGATGCGCTCGCCGCACGCTGGCGTGCACGGCTCGACGGGCTCGCGTGGGTGCGAACGAAGGACGAGGCGATCGACGCGGGATTCTATGGCCCGGTGAGCGAGGAGACGCGGCAGGTGCTCGGCGACATCGTCGTCGAAGCCGCCGACGATGTGACGATCGTCGATTCGCGCACGCAGACCGAGCTCGCGATGGCGATGCCGGGCGTGCACGGCTCGCAGACGATGCTCGAAATGGACATTCCGTGCATCGTCGACATGACCTGAACATGAGGACATCGTCTGCATCGACAATCTGATTTGCGCGGACGATCTGATCTGCGCAGATCAGATCGTCGATGTGGCTACAGCGGATACCGCATGAGGGCGTGTTGTCTGATTTCGGCTACGCCTTCGGCTACGCCTTCGGCTACGCCTTCGGCTACGCCTTCGGCTTGCCAGCAGTGTTGTCTGGTTTGGCTACGCCTTCGGCTTGCCAAACATGATCTCATCCCAGCTGGGGACCGGGGGACGGTGGCGGTCGGTGCGGCGGTCGGACTTGGATTCGTCGGCGCGCGCGTCGGCATGCCGTTCGTCCGTGTGAGAAGCCGTCTGGGCGTCGTCGCAGGAGGCAGTTGTCCCGGACGGCTGCGGCTCGGGGGAGATCTCAGGCTGCTGCGGCGCGGACTGTGCTGCGGACTGCGCCTGCGCCTGCTCAGCCTGCTGCGCCTGCGGCGGCGCGGCGTCGGCGGGGTCCATCATATCCGGCTGCTGCGTGGCCGGCGTATCGCGGGGTTGGCTCCATGCGGCGACCGTCTGCTCGATGCGGGCGGAGCGCGCCGAATCGCCGGGCAACGAAATCGACGAGGGGATCGCGTCGTCGGGCACGTCGTCACCGCCGTTCACCGTGGCGGCGGTCATATCCGTCTCGCCGATGAGCTTGCGCGCGGCGTTGTTGATGCACACGACCGAATTGTCGTGCATGTTCCATGACCATTCCGCATGGATCGGGTGTCCGGCGGATGTGAAGGAGGCGGTGATGCGCCACGGTTCGAGGCCTCGCCGCGTCGCCTTCCACTCGACCTCGTCGCGCCGCACGCGCGCCGCGGCGAAGGTGCGTTCGATGACATCGCCGAGCGAGCGCATCCGCGACTCCTTGGGGGCGGGCACGCGCAGGAACTGCTCGATCGCGTAGTTCTTCTCCGATTCGATGGCCGACGAGAAGCGGCGCACGAGGATCGGGCTCAGCCCGTAGCGTTCGGCGACCTGATCGGGCTCCATGCCGGCGCGGATGAGCGCCTGGATCTGCGAGATCGGCAGCGTGCGCTGCTGCGCGGGCGCCTCCTCGACGTGCCGTTCCGATTTGATCTGCTTGGCTTCGAGCAGGGCGCGCTCGAGCGTCTCGTCGATGTCCACGGCGAAGGAGGAGCCGCCCACGGCGAACACCAGCAGGCCGGTCTTCGTGACATGGTCGAACCGTGCAACCGGGTAGGAGTCACCTGCCATAGCCAACACCTCTTTCATCCAGAATGTGAACGCTTTCCATTGTGCCCCACGTGTCGGATTTTGCGTAACGACTTCATCGTGTATCCTATGCGGGGAAAACCATGTATTGTATGGTGCGTCGCAATGATTAAGTCGCCATCAATCGATGAAAGGAATCGCTATGGCACAGGATTATGATTCCCCGCGCAACAAGGACGAGGATGAGGAGTCGCTGCAGGCGCTCGGCAAGAGCTCGCAGAACTCCGCGACCGATATGGACGACGACGAGAACGCGATCGCCGAGGACTACGAGCTGCCCGGCGCCGATTTGAGCAACGAGGACGCATCGGTGACCGTCATCCCGATGCAGGGCGACGAGTTCATCTGCTCCGAATGCTTCCTCGTCAAGCACCGCAGCCAGCTCGCGTACACGACGCCGGACGGCCAGCCGGTGTGCAAGGAGTGTGCGGCCTGATGAGCTTCGACCCCGCATACAACGAACCCGAATCTACCGAGGTGCTCGTCTGCCCGGTCGACCCGGCGCATCCGGTCGAACTGCGCTACGCGCACGCCGGGGACGCCGGCGCCGACCTGATCACGACCGAGCATGTGGAGCTCGAACCTTTCGAACGGGCGCTCGTGCACACCGGCGTGCGCATCGCGCTGCCGGCAGGCTATGTGGCGCTCGTGCATCCGCGTTCGGGCCTCGCCGTGAACAAAGGCGTGACGGTGCTCAACGCGCCTGGCACCGTCGACGCCGGATACCGAGGCGAGATCATGGTGCCGTTGATCAACCTCGACGCCCACGAACGGGCCATCTTCGAGGCGGGCGATCGCATCGCACAGCTCGTCATCCAGCGTTATGTCGAGGCGACTTTCGTGCCGGCCACGGCGCTGCCCGGATCCGACCGGGCCGAACGCGGCTTCGGGTCGACGGGGGCATAGAGGCGTGCCGATCGGCGGCGTGCCGCGCGTAGAATGAAATGACGCCCGTGGGAAGACGGCGCGTGGATGAGAGAGGAGCATGGACGATGGCGGACATGGACGAGGAGATGCAGCCGGCCAACATGCTCGGCTGCGAAATCAGCGAGAACCCGCTCGATCCGCTTGCCCCGATCTTGGCCATCTGCCGGCAGCACCATCCGGACGAGGACATGGAGATACTCTCGCGCGCCTACCGGCGCGCCGTGCTCCAGCATTCGACGCAGCGGCGCAAATCCGGCGAGCCGTACATCATCCATCCGCTCGCCGTCGCGCAGATCCTCGCCGACCTCGGCATGGGTCCGCTCGTCGTCGCAGCAGGCCTCCTGCACGACACGGTCGAGGACACCGACTACACGCTCGAGGAATGCCGCGCCGAGTTTGGCGACACGGTGGCCGGGCTCGTCGACGGCGTCACGAAGCTGACGAAGATGGACTACGGCGACTCGGCGCAGGCGGAGACGATCCGCAAGATGGTCGTCGCGATGAGCCGCGACGTGCGCGTGCTCGTCGTCAAGCTCGCCGACCGCGTACACAACGCGCGCACCTGGCGCTACGTCAAGCCGTCGAGCGCGCAACGCAAGGCGCGCGAGACGCTCGACGTCTACGCGCCGCTCGCGAACCGTCTGGGCATGAACGCGATCAAGACGGAGCTCGAGGAGCTGAGTTTCAAGGTCCTCTACCCGAAGATCTACAACGAAATCGTCATGCTCGTCGCGCACCGCGCCGGCCAGCGCGAGGTCTACCTCAAGCAGATCATCGCCGAGATCAACGAGGATCTCGGGGATCTCAACATCCACGCGATGGTCACCGGACGACCGAAGGACTACTTCTCGATCTATCAGAAGATGATCGTGCGCGGCCATGATTTCTCCGACATCTACGACCTCGTCGGCGTGCGCATCATCGTCGACACAATCCAGGACTGCTATGCCGTGCTCGGCGCCGTGCATGCGCGCTGGAGCCCGGTGCCGGGCCGGTTCAAGGACTACATCGCGATGCCGAAGCTCAACATGTACCAGAGCCTGCACACGACGGTCGTCGGCCCCGGCGGCAAGCCGGTCGAGATCCAGATCCGCACGTGGGACATGCACCGGCGCGCCGAGTTCGGCATCGCCGCGCACTGGAAGTACAAGGCGAACGGGCAGGCCGGACGCGCGCTAAGCACGCCGGACAAGGCGGACCGCGAACGCGGCAGGCAGGAGCTCGAGGAGGCCGACAACCTCAAATGGATCCAGCAGCTCGCCGACTGGACGAGCGAGACGCCGGATTCGAACGAGTTCCTCGGTTCACTCAAGGAGGACCTCGGTTCGGCCGAAGTGTACGTGTTCACGCCGAAGGGCAAGATCGTCTCGCTGCCGGCGGACGCCACGCCGGTCGACTTCGCGTACGCCGTGCACACCGAGGTGGGTCACCGCACGATGGGCGCGCGCGTCAACGGGCGTCTCGTCCCGCTCGACACGACGCTCGAGAACGGCGACACCGTTGAGGTCCTCACGAGCAAGTCGGATACGGCCGGCCCGTCGCGCGACTGGCTGAGCTTCGTCAAAAGCCCGAAGGCCCGCAACAAGATCCGCCAATGGTTCAGCAAGGAGCGGCGCACCGAGGCGATCGAGGAGGGCCGCGACGAGCTGACGCGCGCGATTCGCAAACGCAACCTGCCGGTCAACGCGCTGCTGACGCCGGAGGCGATGGTCGGCGTGGCCGACGACCTCAACCTGCCGAACGCCGAAGCGGTCTACGCGGCGATCGGCGAGGGGCAGGTCTCGACACAGAACGTCATCTCCCATCTGGTCAAGGACGCCGGCAGCGACGAGGTCGCCGAGGAGGCGGAGGAGGAGGTGCTGCCGCTGCGCGTGCCCAAGCGCCGCCACGCCGGCTCCGGCCCGGGCATCGCCGTCAAGGGAGTCACCGACATCTGGGTCAAGCTCGCCAAATGTTGTATGCCGGTGCCCGGCGACAGCATCATCGGCTTCATCACGCGCAACGAGGGCGTCTCGGTGCACCGCGTCGACTGCCTCAACATGATCAACCTCAAACACCGTGAACCCGAACGCGTCGTCGAAGTGTCGTGGACGAACGACAAGGGCCTGTTCATGGTGCGCATCCAGGTCGAGGCGCTCGACCGTCCGCATCTGCTTTCGGACGTGACGCGCGTGCTCTCCGACCACGGCGTCAACATCCTGTCCGGTTCGATCGCGACCGGCTCGGACCGCGTCGCCACGAGCCAGTTCAGCTTCGAGATGGCCGATCCGCAGCATCTGAACACGTTGCTGTCCGCGGTGCGCAAGATCGACGGCGTCTTCGACGTCTACCGACTGACCGGCGCGAAGGACTCCGCGCAGCCGCGCATGCGCCGCATCCGCGACGGCCTCGACGCGCAGCACTGAGCGCACGGGCGGCATCGACACGTCATCAGCAACGACAAGCGGACGGGAGGGGTGTCCCTCCCGTCCGCTTATGTCGTCACGAAACCGGCCGCCGTCGCGACGTCGTTCGTCGTCGCGGGGCCTCGGCGGCCGAAAAGCCTCAGTCCTTGACTTCGATCGATTCGATCATGACCGGCTCGAGCGGGCAATCGCGCGCATCGGTCGCGACGGAGTCGATCCTGTCGACGATCGCCTTCGACGCCTCGTCGGCGACCTCGCCAAAGATCGTGTGGTGGCCGTCGAGCCACGGCGTCGGCACCGTCGTGATGAAGAACTGCGAGCCGTTCGTGCCGTGCAGCTTGCCGTCGGCGCCGCGGGCGAGGCCGGCGTTCGCCATCGCGAGCAGGTAGGGGCGGTCGAACTTGAGCGTCGGGACGATCTCGTCGTCGAAGTCGTAGCCGGGGCCGCCGGTGCCGGTGCCGAGCGGGCAGCCGCCCTGGATCATGAAGTCCTTGATGACGCGGTGGAAGGTCAGGCCGTCGTAGAAGTGTTCGTTGGACTGCTCGCCGGTGAACGGGTCGCGCCAAGCCTTCTGGCCGGTGGCCAGACCGAGGAAGTTCTCGACGGTCTTGGGCGTCTTGTCGTCGAACAGGTCGATCGTGATATCACCTTCGGAGGTGTGCATGATAATAGTGGTCATACCTCGACACGGTAGCATACGGCCGCGCTCGCGCACGACGCTGCGCCCGACGGCGAACGGAGCGCCGCGCGCAGAATCGATGATGTCAATGAATCGATGATGTTGCTGAATCGATGATGCCGATGTCGTCACAGCACACCGAAATGCCGCAGAGCACGCACGACGCCGTCGTCGTCAACGCTTCGCGTGACGTAGTCGGCGGCCGCCTTCGCGTCGTCGGTGCCGTTGCCCATCGCGACGCCGATATGCGCGTAGCGCAGCATGTCCACGTCGTTGCCGCCGTCGCCGAAGGCCATTGACTGTTCGCGCGTCAGTCCGGCGTCGGACAGCAGCGCTTCGATGCCACGGTCCTTGCCGCCCGAGGCCGGGATGAGGTCGACGAAATCGGGATGCCAGCGCACGCCGCGCACATTACGGCATTCCCCGACGATCGCATGCTCGTCGTCGCGGCCCACATAGGGGCTGATTTGGTAGATGCGATGGTCGCCGATGCGCGTATGCGGGTCGATGAAGCGCAGCTTCGGCGCCGTCTTGCCCAGCGATTGCCACATCGCGCGCATCCGTGCGGAATCGTGGTTGAAATATGCGGTGTCGCGTTCGCCGAACACGGCGACGACGTCCGGATGACGGTCGAGCCAGCCGACGATCACGCGCACGTCCTCCTCGTCGATCGGCCGGTCCGCGACGATCGTGCCGTCGCTCCTGTAGCAGATTTGGCCGTTGACGGCGGCGATGCCGTCGAAACGGATCGGCAGCGCGTCGAGCACGACTTTCATCTGTTCGGGGGAGCGGCCGGTGCAGATGTAGATGCGGATGCCCTTCGCGCGCAACGCGTCGAGCGCGTCGATCGTCGAGGGCGGCACCTCGTGCGTCGTGAAGCTCGTCAATGTGCCGTCGATGTCGAAGAACACGGCGCGCACGTCGCGCCCCGCCTCGCGGGCGGCTGCGTCGTTCGCGTATCGGTCGGAGTCGGTTGTGGTCGTCGTCATGGAGGTCAGTCTATCGTGCGCCGCTGCCGTTATTGTCGTCGCCGTCGTCGTCGCATGTGGACGCAGACGGCAACGTCGCCGGATGCGCGATCGTTGGCGTTGCCATGCGTGAACGCCGCTTATAAGAGGAAACGATAACGACACGGCACCGTCGCGTCCCGCGCGGTCGTATCCTTGAACACGTCGCGGCGCCGACGGGCACGTTCGGGCGCACGCGGGACCTACGCACACCAAGGAACCATCGAGAGAGGAACGAGAGGAAACGAGATGAGCCAGAACAACGCCAACGAACCGGGCAAGGCGCCCGAGCTGAACACCGACGAGCCGGTGCGCGTCAACCACACGGCGCGCAACATCATCATCGCCGTCGTCGTCGTGCTGCTCGTGGCGGCGGGCGCCTTCTTCGGCTTCCACCGCGCGAACAACGGCGGGAAGGCGGCCGCGAGCGCCGAGACGAAGGGCACGAAGGACAATCCGGTGAAGATCGGCGTCGTCGGCGCGACCGATCCGCAGTGGATCGAATTCAAGAAGCAGGCCGAGGCGAAGGGCGTCTACGTGGACATCGTGGACTTCCAGGACTATACGAGCGAGAACCCGGCGCTTGACGCCGGCGACCTCGACATGAACGAGTTCCAGCATCTGCTGTATCTGGCCAACTACAACGTGCAGAACAACAAGAACCTGCAGCCGCTCGGCGGCGTGGCGATCTACCCGCTCGGCGTCTACTCCTCCTTCGACAAGGACGGCAAGCCGAAGTACACCGACATCAAGGATCTGCCGGCCGGCTCGACGGTCGCGATTCCGAACGACGAGACGAACCAGGCGCGCGCGATCGGCGTGCTCAAGGCCGCCGGCGTCGTCACGCTCAAGGGCGACTGGACGGCGTTCACGATTCCGCAGGACATCGACGAGGCGAAGTCGAAGGTCAAGGTCGTGCCGATGAAGGCCGAGCAGATCGCAAACACACTCAAGTCGGGCGGCGACGACCTGTCCGCCGGCGTCATCAACAACGACTACGTCGCCGACGCCGGCCTCGACCCGACCGACGCGATCTACCATGACGACGCAGAATCTGAGGAGTCGCGCCCCTACATCAACATCTTCGCCGTGCGAGCCGACGACGTGGACAACGCCGTGTACCGCAAGTGCGTCGAGATCTACCAGACGAAGCCGGTGCTCGACGCGCTGCAGGAGGAGTCGGCAGGCACCGCCGTGTTCGCAGACAAGTTCTCGCAGACCGAACTGGCGAAGTACCTGACCGACATCGAATCGGACATCCGCGCGAGCGGCAAGTGAGCCCTTCGCCGCACACGGCGCGCCGCCACGGGGCAACGCGCACGATGAGCCGCCCGTGCCGCTACAATGGCGGCCGGCGGCTTTCTCTCGCATTCGGCGCGATGCGCGGGCGACGGGGGAGAGGCGGGGCAAATCAAGGAGACAAAGGCGACACAATGACGCAAGGCAAGGAACCCATCATCGTCTTCGACCATGTGGTCAAGGAGTTCAGGCAGCGCGGCGCGAAGAAGACGATGCGCGCCGTCGACGACGTCTCGCTGAGCATCGACGAAGGCGACATTTTCGGCATCATCGGCTATTCGGGCGCCGGCAAGTCGACGCTTGTGCGCATGATCAACGCGCTCGAGCAGCCGACGAGCGGCACCGTCACCGTCATGGGCCACGACGTGTCGCATATGGGCGAGGGCAGGCTGCGGCCGGTGCGCCAGAAGATCGGCATGATCTTCCAGCAGTTCAATCTGTTCTCGCAGAAGACGGTCGCGCAGAACATCGCCTATCCGCTGAAGCTCGACCATTGGCGCAAGGACTATCAGGACAAGCGCGTCCGCGAGCTGCTCGAGTTCGTAGGCCTGTCCGAACATGCGAACAAGTACCCGTCGCAGCTGTCGGGCGGCCAGAAGCAGCGCGTCGGCATCGCGCGCGCCCTGGCGACGAACCCGAAGATCCTGCTTGCCGACGAGGCGACGAGCGCGCTCGACCCGGAGACGACGACCGAGGTGCTCCAGCTGCTCGAACGCGTCAACCGTCAGCTCGGCATCACGATCGTGCTCATCACGCATCAGATGAACGTCGTGCAGCAGATCGCCAACCGCGTCGCTGTCATGAGCGCCGGCCGCGTCGTCGAACAGGGCGATGTCTACGACGTCTTCGCCGCGCCGAAGCAGCCGGTCACGAAGCGCTTCATCGCCACGGCGATGGACGGCCTGCCCGACCCGGCGCGCATCGCCGTCATGCGCGAGCAGTGGCCGGGACGTCTCGTCACCGTCGTCGTGCGTCAGCGCGACATCGTCGACGCCGACGGCAACGTGCTCGTGCCCGCCTCCGGACAGGACATCTCCGAACTCATCGCCCGCCACGGCATCAGCAGCGGCCTGCTGTACGGCGGCATCGACACCGTGCAGGACATCGCGATCGGCGCGATGACCTACGAGTTCACCGGCGACGAGGCGCGGATCGACGCCTTCCTCGACGACCTGCGCCGCCACAGCGACATCGTCGACTTCGGCACGAAGGCACATCCGGTCGATTACGACACGGCCGTCGAACGCGCCCGCATCGCGCTCGGCCCCGACGAGGCGACAGCCACGTCGACGCCCACGCTCGACGACGATCTCGAAATGATCGAACAGAACGACGACGTCGTCGACATGACGCCCACGACCCCGCGGGAACGCAAGGCCGCACGAAAGGAACGTGACTGATGTACACCCTCGCATCCGCATCCGCATCCGCATTCGCCCCCGCCGCGACGCTCGCGAGCCGCAGCGACTGGAGCGTCCTCAAGCCGCTGCTCGCGCAGTCGGTCGTCCAGACGCTGCAGATGGTGCTCATCACAATCGTCATCGGCGGCGTGCTCGGCCTCGTGCTCGGCGTCATCCTCTACGGCACGCGCCCGGGCAACCTCTTCGAGAACCGCGTCGTCTATCGCGTGCTCGACATCCTCGTCAACATCGTGCGTCCGATTCCGTTCATCATCTTCCTCGCCGCGATGCAGCCGCTGACCGTCAAGGTCGTCGGCACGTCAATCGGCACGACGGCGGCGATCTTCCCGATGTGCATCATGTGCACCTTCGCGACGTCGCGCCTCGTCGAGCAGAACCTCGTGCCGGTCGACCACGGCGTCATCGAAGCGGCGCGCGCGATGGGCGCGTCGAAGTTCACGATCATCCGCACCGTGCTCATCCCCGAGGCGCTCGCGCCGCTCATCCTCGCCTACGCGTTCCTGTTCATCGGCGTGCTCGACATGTCCGCGATGGCCGGCTACATCGGCGGCGGCGGCCTGGGCAACTTCGCGATCGCGTACGGCTACCAGAAGTTCGACCAGACTGTCACCTGGACGGCCGTCATCATCATGATCGTGCTCGTGCAGGTCGTGCAGGCCATCGCGAACGCGATCGCCAAGCGGCTGCTGCGCCGCTGAGCGACGGCGTAGCCGGGAAGGCCAAACGCAGCAGAGAAGAACAAACAACAGGGAAGAAGGCAATCATGGCCGTGAGCATCGAACTGAGCGACGAACTGCGCGCGATCCGCCACCATCTGCACCGCCATCCGGAACGTTCCTTCGAGGAACGCGAGACGAGCGCATATCTGCGCTCCGTGCTCGCCGCGCACGGCGTCGAACTGCTCGACGACCCGATGCCGACCGGCGTCGTCGCGCGCATCGAGGGCGCGCACGACGGACCGGTCGTCGGCCTGCGCGCCGACATCGACGGCCTGCCGGTGCGCGAGGATTCGGGACTCGACTTCGCGTCCGTCAACGACGGCGTCATGCACGCCTGCGGTCACGACCTGCACATGGCGAGCCTGCTCGGCGCCGTGTTCTGGCTCAACGCGCACCGCGACCTCATCCACGGCACGCTGCGCGTCATCTTCCAGCCGGCCGAGGAGCTCGGACGCGGCGCACGCGCCGTCATCGACGCCGGGCTCGCCGACGGTCTCGACGCGATCATCGGCACGCACAACAACCCGAACTACGCGCCCGGCGTCCTCGCCGCCGGCGCGCAGCCGATGATGGCCGGCTGCGTGCGCTTCCGCGTCGACCTGCACGCCGACGGCGCGCACGGCGGCTACCCGCACAAGGGCACCGGCCCGTTCGAGGCGATGAGTTCGATGATTCTCGCGCTGCAGACGATCGTCAGCCGCAACGTCTCGCCGTTCCACCCGCTCGTCGTCTCGGTGACCGAGGTGCACGGCGGCGACGTGTGGAACGTCATTCCCGCCGAAGCCGGATTCCAGGGCACCGCCCGCTACTTCCACCGCGAGGACGGCGACCTCGCCGCCCGCCGTTTCAAGCAGATCGTCATGTCGACGGCAGCGGCCTACGGTATCCGCGCCGACATCGAATGGGACGACTTCCAGGCCCCGCTTGTGTGCGACCCCGACCTGATCGCGCCGGTCGCCGCCGCGATCGGCGCCTACGCTGAGGCCGCGCCGATCATGCCGTCGATGGCGGGGGAGGACTTCGCCGAATACGCCGAGGTGACACGCCTCGTCTTCGCCTTCGTCGGCTCGAATGGCACGCCCGGCTGCGCCGACTGGCACAGCCCGCGCTTCGTCGGCTTCGACGAGACCGTGAAGACCGGCGCCGAGTTCTACGCGAATGCCGCGCTCGAGACGCTGCATACGCTCGCGAACGAATAGGAAGGCGCGCGGCGCAACACCTGGGCGCTACACTTGGTGGGCATGAGCACACTACGTTTCGCACTCGCGCAGATCGACACCTGCGTCGGAGATCTCGACGGCAACGCCCGCAAGGTCCTCACGTTCACCCGGCGCGCCAAGGAGGGCGGCGCCGACGTCGTCGTCTTCCCGGAGATGACGCTCACCGGCTACCCGATCGAGGACCTCGCGCTGCGCGCGACCTTCCGCAAGGCCGCCTGGGAAACCGCCGACCGGCTCGCCGCCGCGCTTGGCGACGAAGGCCTGGGCGAGCTGTATGTCGTCGCCGGCACGATCGGCACCGACCACGCCAACGGCAAGCCGCGCAACCGTCTCGTCGTCCTGCACGACGGACGCGTCTGGGCGGGCTACGACAAGCACTTCCTGCCCAACTACGGCGTCTTCGACGAATTCCGCATCTTCTCGTCCGGCGAGCGCGCCGTCGTGCTCGACATCGCCGACGCACGCGTCGGCGTCGCGATCTGCGAGGACATCTGGCAGGACGGCGGCCCCGTCGCCGAACTCGCACGCCTCGGCATCGACCTGCTGCTGACGATCAACGGCTCGCCGTACGAGGAAGGCAAGACGCACACGCGCCTCGAGCTGGGAGCGCGGCGCGCGGCCGAGGTCGGCGCGCCGATGATCTACGTCAACCAGGTCGGCGGTCAGGACGACCTCGTCTTCGACGGCGGCAGCTTCGTCGTCGACGTCGACGGCACGCTGCTCGAACGCTCGCCGATGTTCGTCGAGGACCTCGCGTACTTCGACCTCGACACGCAGGCCGACCGCCAGCGGCCGACGACGATCGCCGCGCCGCTCGACGAGGACGAGGAGGTCTACATGGCCTGCGTGCTCGGCCTCAAGGACTACATGGCCAAGAACGGCTTCACGACGGTCACGCTCGGCCTGTCCGGAGGCATCGACTCGGCGCTCGTCGCCGCGATGGCCGCCGACGCCGCCGGCGGCGAGGCCGTGTACGGCATCTCGATGCCGAGCATGTACTCGTCGGACGGGTCCAAGGACGACGCGGCCGACCTCGCCGCGAACCTCGGTGCCCACTACGACGTGCAGCCGATCGAACCGCTCTTCGACGCCTTCCAAAGCCAGCTGCAGCTGGAGGGCGTGGCCGCCGAGAACCTGCAGGCGCGCATCCGCGGCGTCATCGTCATGGCGTATTCGAACTCGAAGGGTGCGCTCGCGCTCGCCACCGGCAACAAATCCGAACTCGCCTGCGGCTATTCGACGATCTACGGCGACGCCGTCGGCGGCTACGCGCCGATCAAGGACGTCTTTAAGACGAAAGTGTGGGCGCTCTCACGCTGGCGCAACCGCGCGGCCGCCGAGGGCATCGGCGTCGGCGGCCTGCGCATCGTCGGCAACGAGGAAGGCGACGCGGGCGTCATGCCGGCCGGCGGCGTCGTCATCCCGGTCAGCTCGATCGAGAAGGCGCCGAGCGCCGAGCTGCGCCCCGGACAGAAGGACTCGGATTCGCTGCCGGAGTACGCGCTGCTCGACAAGGTCCTCGAAGCCTACATCGAACGTGCGCACGGACGCGCCGACCTGCTCGCCGACGGCTTCGACGAGAAGACCGTGGACACGGTCATGCGTCTCGTCGACCGCGCCGAATGGAAGCGCCGCCAATACCCGCTCGGACCGAAGGTGAGCGCGCTCGCGTTCGGCCGTGACCGGCGTCTGCCGGTCACCGACAGGTTCCGCGAATAGCGGACCCGCACGCCCCCCGGCGTACAGTGGTGAGCGCAACAGGCGTCTGCGGCGGCGCAATCGCGCAGCGGCAGAAATTGCATGGGACACGGCTCGGTCGGCACGCCGGCCGAACGCAATACAAGGAGCGAGAGCATGAGCGAAGCGCAGCAGTGGTATTACAACACGGCGACCGGGCAGGTCGAGCTCGGTCCGCAGTCGCCGATGGAGCACCGCATCGGGCCGTACCCGACGAAGCAGGCGGCGATGGACGCGCTCAAGACGGCGGCCGAACGCAACAAGCGCTGGGACGACGAAGACCACGCGTGGAACAGCTGGGGCTCGTCGAAGTGACGGGTCCCACGGGACGCTGAAGACGACGACGAAGGCCGCGCCGATCGAACGGACGTCGATCGGCGCGGCCTTCGTCGTCGATGAACGGAGTCGGTTATCGATGCGCGTCACTCATCGTCAATGTGCACGCTCACATTGACGATGAGTGACGCGCATCACATGGAAAAACCGGGAATGTGACCAAGGTCACGCGTGTGCGCAGCCGTTCGCCGATGACGAACGGTTATCATGAAACAGGCAAACGACACGAAGACGCGTCGCAACAGACCCCCCAAAAAGGAGTGAATATGGCAGCAGTTGAGGCAACCGCGGTCTCCCCGGAGGACATCAAGGAGCAGGCCTGGAAGGGCTTCGTTCCCGGCAACTGGGAGAAGGACATCGACGTCCGTGACTTCATCCAGAAGAACTACACGCCGTACGAGGGCGACGAGTCCTTCCTCGCGGACGCCACCGACAAGACGAAGCATCTGTGGCAGTACCTCGACGACAACTATCTGGCCGTCGAGCGCAAGCAGCGCGTCTACGACGTCGACACCCAGACCCCGGCCGACATCGACGCGTTCCCGGCCGGCTACATCGATTCGCCGGAAGTCGACGACGTCATCGTCGGCCTGCAGACCGACGAGCCGTGCAAGCGCGCGATGATGCCGAACGGCGGCTGGCGCATGGTCGAGCAGGCGATCAAGGAAGCGGGCAAGGAGCCCGACCCGGCCGTCAAGGCAATCTTCACGAAGTACCGCAAGACCCACAACGACGGCGTCTTCGGCGTCTACACGAAGAACATCAAGGTCGCGCGCCACAACAAGATCCTCACCGGCCTGCCGGACGCGTACGGTCGCGGCCGCATCATCGGCGACTACCGCCGCGTCGCGCTGTATGGCGTCGACACGCTGATCAAGTTCAAGCAGCGCGACAAGGACGCGATCCCGTACCGCAACGACTTCTCCGAGACTGAGATCGAGCACTGGATCCGCTACCGCGAGGAGCACGACGAGCAGATCAAGGCGCTCAAGAAGCTCATCAACCTGGGCAAGGAGTACGGTCTCGACCTCGCGCGTCCGGCGATGAACGCGAAGGAGGCCGTCCAGTGGACCTACATGGGCTACCTCGCCTCGGTCAAGAGCCAGGACGGCGCCGCGATGAGCTTCGGCCGCGTCTCCACATTCTTCGATTGCTACTTCGAGCGTGACCTGAAGAACGGCACGATCACCGAGCAGGACGCGCAGGAGATCATCGACAACCTCGTCATGAAGCTGCGCATCGTGCGCTTCCTGCGTACGAAGGACTACGACGCGATCTTCTCCGGCGACCCGTACTGGGCGACCTGGTCGGACGGCGGCTTCGGCGACGACGGCCGCACGATGGTCACGAAGACGTCGTTCCGCCTGCTCAACACGCTCACGCTCGAGCATCTCGGACCCGGTCCGGAGCCGAACATCACGATCTTCTGGGATCCGAAGCTGCCGGAAGGCTACAAGGACTTCTGCGCGAAGATCTCGATCGACACCTCGGCTATCCAGTACGAGTCCGACAAGGAGATCCGCTCGCATTGGGGCGACGACGCCGCGATCGCATGCTGCGTCTCGCCGATGCGCGTCGGCAAGCAGATGCAGTTCTTCGCCGCGCGAGTCAACTCCGCGAAGGCGCTGCTGTACGCGATCAACGGCGGCCGCGATGAGATGACCGGCATGCAGGTGATCGACAAGGGCATCATCGACCCGGTCCAGCCGGAGGCCGACGGCTCGCTCGACTTCGAGAAGGTCAAGGCGAACTACGAGAAGGCCCTCGAATGGCTTTCGGAGACTTACGTCGAGGCGCTCAACATCATCCACTACATGCATGATAAGTACGCCTACGAGTCGATTGAGATGGCGCTGCACGACCGCGAGGTCTACCGCACGCTCGGCTGCGGCATGTCCGGCCTGTCGATCGCGGCCGACTCGCTGTCTGCATGCAAGTACGCGAAGGTCTACCCGATCTACAACAAGGACGCCAAGGACATGCCGGGCCACGAGTTCGAGTACGTCGAGGGCGCGGACGACGACCTCGTCGTCGGCTACCGCACCGAAGGCGAGTTCCCGCTCTACGGCAACGACGACGACCGCGCCGACGACCTCGCCAAGTGGGTCGTCTCGACGGTCATGGGTCAGGTCAAGCGCCTGCCGGTGTACCGCGGCGCCGTCCCGACGCAGTCGATCCTGACGATCACGTCGAACGTCGAATACGGCAAGAACACCGGTTCGTTCCCGTCCGGCCACGTCAAGGGCACGCCGTACGCGCCGGGCGCGAACCCGGAGAACGGCATGGACTCGCACGGCATGCTGCCGTCGATGTTCTCGGTCGGCAAGATCGACTACAACGACGCGCTCGATGGCATCTCGCTGACGAACACGATCACGCCCGACGGCCTGGGCCGCGACGAGGACGAGCGCATCGCCAACCTCGTCGGCATCCTCGACGCCGGCAACGGCCACGGTCTGTACCACGCGAACATCAATGTGCTGCGCAAGGAACAGCTCGAGGACGCCGTCGAGCATCCGGAGAAGTACCCGCACCTGACCGTGCGCGTCTCCGGCTACGCCGTCAACTTCGTCAAGCTGACGAAGGAGCAGCAGCTCGACGTCATCTCCCGTACCTTCCATCAGGGAGCCGTGGAGGACTGAGCGCCGATGAGCGCACCGGCGGACCCGTCATAGGACGGCGGGTCGCCTGAGGACGACAGGCAAAGGGCGGGGTCGCGCACCCTGCCCTTTGCCGTATCCGGCCGCCGACGCCGGCGGCATCACACGACATCGAAATCACACGACGGCGGCATCGCACGACATCGAAGACGAATGGACGAATGGAGGAACCGATGGACGAGCAGACGGCATTCCGCTCGACGACGCGGCACATGCTCAAGGAATCGAAGACCTATGCGAGCCAGACGCTCATGGGCGGCCTGTCCGGCTTCGAATCGCCGATCGGCCTCGACCGGCGCGACCGCATCCGCGCGCTGAAGACCGGCGACATCGGCTTCGTGCATTCATGGGACATCAACACGTCGGTCGACGGCCCCGGCACGCGCATGACGGTGTTCATGAGCGGATGCCCGCTGCGCTGCCAGTACTGCCAGAACCCCGACACATGGAAGATGCGCGACGGCAAGCCGGTCTACCTCGAGGCGATGGTCGACAAGGTGAAGCGTTACGCCGATCTGTTCAAGGCGACCGGCGGCGGCATCACGTTCTCCGGCGGCGAATCGATGATGCAGCCGGCCTTTGTCTCGCGCGTGTTCCATGAGGCCAAGGCGATGGGCGTGCACACCTGCCTCGACACCTCCGGTTTCCTCAACCGCAACTACACCGACGAGATGATCGACGACATCGACCTGTGCCTGCTCGACGTCAAATCGGGCGACCCGGACACGTACGAACGCGTCACCGGCGGCATCCTGCAGCCGACGATCGACTTCGGACGACGTCTGGCGGCACGAGGCAAGAAGATCTGGGTGCGGTTCGTGCTCGTGCCGGGGCTGACCGACGCCGAGGAGAACGTCGACAAGGTCGCGCGCATCTGCCAGAGCTTCGGCGACGCCGTCGAACACATCGACGTGCTGCCGTTCCACCAGCTCGGACGCCCCAAATGGCACGAGCTGCGCATCCCGTATCCGCTCGAGGACCAGAAGGGGCCGTCGAAGGCCTGCAAGGACCGGGTGCGCGAGCAGTTCGAATCGTACGGGTTCCGCGTCTACTGAGCCTTCGGTGCCATGTGGCCTTCCGTGCGCTGTCCTCGAGTGGCTGCATCATGCGTTATGTGACATCGCAAGGATCTGAAGGAGAGCACACGTGGACGCTGAGCCGGTCCTGCTGACGCAACCACGCGAAGGCGTGCCGGAGGTCACCGACACGCTCGCCGGATACGAGAGGGCCTGCGAGCGCCTCGCCGCGGCCTCGGGGCCGCTCGCCGCCGACGCCGAACGGGCCTCCGGCTACCGCTACGGACACGAGGACCGCCTCATCCAGTTCAAGCGCGAGGGCGCCGGCATCGTCCTGCTCGACCCGATCGCGCTCGGCGAACAGGGGGTGGACTGGGGTCTGTTCAACGAGGCCGTCGGCGACGCCGTCTGGATCCTGCACGACTCGAGACAGGACCTGCCGGGGTTCGCCGATCTGGGCCTGTGCCCCGAGCATCTGTTCGACACCGAGATCGCCGCGCGCATGCTCGGGCTGCACCGTTACGGGCTCGCCTATGTCACCGAGCACTACCTCGGCTTCGCGCTCGCCAAGGAGCATTCGGCCGCCGACTGGTCCCACCGCCCGCTGTCGCGCGACCTGCGCAACTACGCGGCGCTCGACGTCGAGCTGCTCATCGAGCTCGAGGCGGCGATGACGCGCGACCTCAAACACCAAGGCAAGTTCGCGTGGGCCCAGGAGGAGTTCGCCCACGCGCTGGCGGCGGGCCTCGAGCCCCGCCGGCCACACCCGACGCCGTGGATGCGCGTCTCGCACATCACCGACCTCGGCGGCGACGCCCGCGCGCTCGCCGTCGCGAAGGCGCTGTGGGAGCGGCGCGACGGGCTCGCCCGGCGCTATGACATCGCACCGACGCTGCTGCTGCCCGACGCCGCGATCATCGAGGCGGCGAAGCGCAAGCCGCACAACGCCGCGCAGTTCCGCGCGATCCGCTCG
The DNA here is from genome assembly GCF_000424225.1 of Bifidobacterium sp. AGR2158. Lineage (NCBI taxonomy): Bacteria > Bacillati > Actinomycetota > Actinomycetes > Bifidobacteriales > Bifidobacteriaceae > Bifidobacterium > Bifidobacterium sp. AGR2158. The sequence continues at coordinate 125,432 of NZ_AUJM01000013.1, read as the reverse complement.
CTCAACGAACGCGTGCGCATCCAGCTGGGCACCGAGCAGGACAAGATGTTCGAGCGCTACGCGCCGATCCAACGTCAGGTCAAGCCGCGCGTATGGAAGGAGACGATCCAGCAGGCGCTCGAGCTGCCCGACGCGCAGCTGCCGCAGGTCGTGCGCCAGCAGGGAGGCGCGGAGGCCGGCAACGCGCCGAAGTCGATGCGGATATGGCGCCAGCACCATCCGCAGCGATACCGGCTGCTGCAGGAATGCCGCGCCGCCGTCAACCAGATCGCCGAGGACGTGCGCATCCCGCCGGACATGGTGCTCAAGCCGCAGATCCTGCGCAACCTGTGCTGGACCGATCATCCGAAGCGGCGCGACGTGGCCGCTTTCCTGCGCGCGGAGGGCGCCAGACAATGGCAGATCGGGCTGTTGAACGCGTCGCTGACTCGCGTTATCATGTAAAAGTTGCCTTCGGGCAGACCATACGACCATATCTTTTCAGGAGCTAAGCGTGAAAATCAGCGTCAGGAACCTCGAGCCCACCAAGGCCAAGCTCACCATCACCGTCGATCAGGACGAATTCGAACCGTACCTCGACGGGGCCCGCAAGGAGATCGCCGAGCAGATCACCGTCCCCGGCTTCCGCAAGGGCCACGTGCCCGGCAAGCTCGTCGACAAGCGCGTCGGCTTCGGTGCCGTCGCCGGCGAGGCCGTGAACAAGGCGCTGCCGGACTTCTACTCCCAGGCCCTGCAGGAGAAGGACATCCGTCCGATGGCGCAGCCGGAGATCGAAGTCGTCGAACTGCCGGAAAGCGCCGATGACGACACGAAGCTCAAGTTCACCGCGACCGTCGAGCGCCGTCCCGACTTCGAGCTTCCCGAGCTCGACGGCATGACGATCGCCGTCGAGAAGGACGAGGTCTCGGACGACGACGTCAACGCGCGCCTCGACATGCTCCGCCAGCGCTTCGCGACGCTCGTCGGCGTCGACCGCCCGGCCCAGAACGGCGACTACGCGAACATCGACCTCACGGCGACGATTGACGGCGAGACCGTCGATTCCCAGGAGGGCGTCAGCTACGAGATCGGCTCCGGCACGATGCTCGAAGGCCTCGACGAGGCGCTCGACGGCCTGTCGGCGGGCGAGGAGACGACCTTTGAGTCGAAGCTCGAAGGCGGCGAGCACGAGGGCGAGACCGCCACCGTCAAGGTCAAGGTCAACTCCGTCAAGGCCGAGGAGCTCCCGGAGGTCGACGACGACTTCGCGCAGGAGGCCTCCGAGTTCGACACGCTCGACGAGCTCAAGGACGAGATCCGCAAGAACGTCGAGGCCGACGCCGAGGGCCGTCAGGCCACGAAGGCGCGCGATGCGTTCATCGAGACGATTGAGAAGGACCTTGACATCCCGGCGCCGAAGGGCGTCAAGGAGCACATGGTCGAGCAGCAGCTGCAGTCCATGGGCGTCGACAAGGACAAGGCGACCGCCGAGCAGAAGAAGCAGGCCGAGGAAGAGGTCGACAAGCTGCTCAAGGACCAGATGGTCCTCGACGCGCTCGCCGAGAAGCTCGACGTGCAGGTCTCCCAATCCGACGTCTTCAACTTCCTCGCCTCGATCGCCCAGCAGTACGGCATGGACCCGAACCAGTTCATCCAGGCCATCATGCGCAACGGCCAGATCGGCTCCGCCGTCGAGGAAGTCGCCCGTTCCAAGGGCCTGCTCGCCGGCATGCGCGCCGTCACCTTCACGGTCGACGGCGAACCGCTCGACCTGAGCGCGTTCCTCGGCTCCGATGACGCCGCCGCCGAGGTCGACGAGGACGAATCCGTCGCCGCCGCGGCCGCCGCCGCAGCCGTCGCCGATTCGCTCAACGCCGGCGACGAGACCGAAGCCTGATTCTTCGGTTTCCTCGGCTGAACGGCCATAGCGCCGATCCGTTTGTGATGCCCCGCATCCGCACGCCGCGGACGCGGGGCATCGCCTTTGACGTAATCCCGTCGCTGCGGCGGGCATCATGGAGGGCATGGGCATGAACATCACCGCAGGGCATTTCGACAACGGCGAGGCCGTGGCCGGCGAACTGCGCGACGACGACCTCGATCCGGGGCGCGCGCCGCTCGGCTCGCGGCTGACGGCGCTCGTCGTCACCGTCGTGCTGCTCGGCATCGCCGTCGGCGTGTGTTCGGGACTGCTCACGCTGCTGCTGTACGCGATTGAGCATCTGGCGCTTGGCTTTGTCGAATCGCCGGCGATGCCCGGGCCGTTCCTGACCCATCCGCTCAGGCGCGCCGTCTCGCTGATCGGCGGCGCGACGATCGCCGCCGTATGCTGGTGGCTGCTGCGTACGCGCACGACCGCTGTGCCGTCGGTGCGCCAGGCCGTGCGCGGCGGCCTGATGCCGGCATGGCAGACCGTGTGCCACGTGCTGCTGCAGATCGGCATCGTCGGATGCGGATTGTCGGTCGGCCGCGAGGTCGCGCCGCGTGAACTCGGCGCGATGCTCGCGCAGCGCCTGTGCCGATGGACGGGGCTGCACCGGCGCGACCTGATGGAGGTCGTCGCGATTTCGGCGGGTGCGGGCCTCGCTGGCGTCTACAATGCGCCGCTCGCCGGCGTGTTTTTCGCAATCGAGATCCTGCTCAAGGACGTGACGGCGGCCACCGTCGCGCTGTCGATGCTGTGCTCGAGCCTCGCCGCGTGGGTCGCCACGCTCATCAAGGGGACGCATGCGTTCTACGTCATCGGCACAGTCGACGCGCATTTCACGCCCGACCTGTTCGCCTTCGCGATTGTCGTCGGCACGCTCGCCGGTGTATGCGGTGCTTGGTTCCGCCGCGGCGCGTCGTGGGCGGAGTCGCACAAGGCCTCCGGCACGGCGATTCTGTGGCAGCTGCCGCTCGCCGGCGCCATCACCGCGCTCATCGCGATCTGGATTCCGCAGGTCATGGGCAACGGGCGCGCGACGGCGCAGATGGGCTTCTCCGGACGCCCCGAGCTCGCGTTCATCCCGTTGCTGCTCGTCTCCTTCGCCGCGAAGGCCGTCGTCACGCTGATGACGATCCGCGCGGGCGCCTCGGGCGGCGTGCTCACGCCGGGCATCGCGCTCGGCTCGTCGCTCGGATGTGCGCTCGGCGTGCTGTGGCTGCTCATGTTCGGCACGAACTCGATCGGCGTGTATGCGCTGCTCGGGGCGTGCGCGCTGCTCGCCGCCTCGCAGAACGCGCCGCTGATGGCGATGACGCTCGTCATGGAGCTCACCGAGGCACCATCGAACCTGTATGTGCCGGTCGCATGCGCATGCGCCATCTCGGTCGGCGTCGGACGATTCGTCGCGTCCGTGCACGAGCGCCGGCTTTCGGAGGCTGCGCACGCCGTGCGCGCGGGTCGGGAATAGAAACGGGTCCGCGTCGTTTGAACCAAGTAATGTGACTGTTCAGGACACACCAATGAAGGAGACAACGTGAGTAACCTACTTACGCCGACGATGGACGACGGCGCGATGCCGGCGGGCCCCGCCGATCCGATCTTCAACCGACTCCTCAAGGACCGCATCATCTGGATGGGCGAGGAGGTCAAGGACGACATGGCGAACCGCATCTGCGCGCAGATGCTCATGCTCGCCGCCGAGGATCCCAAGAGCGACATCTGGCTGTACATCAACTCGCCGGGCGGCTCGATCACGGCGGGCATGGCGATCTACGACACGATGCAGCTCATTGAGCCGGACGTCGCGACGGTCGGTATCGGCATGTGCGCGTCGATGGGCCAGTTCCTGCTGAGCTCGGGCACGAAGGGCAAGCGCTTCCTCACGTCGCATGCGCGCGTGCTCATGCATCAGCCCTCGGGCGGCATCGGCGGCACGACGACCGACGTGCGCATCAGCGCCGAACTCATCATGAACATGAAGAAGACGCTCGCGGAGCTCACGGCGGAGCAGACGGGGCACACCGTCGAGGAGATCTACCGCGACAACGAATACGACCACTGGTTCACCGCGCAGGAGGCACTCGAGTACGGCTTCGTCGACAAGCTCGTCTCGACGCACGACACGATGAACATGGACAAGGAGTGAGCATGGCATCCGAGGAAGCGAAATTCGTCGCCCGCGCCGAACGACTCGCGGGACCGCGCGGCATCGCCGGTTTCCAGACGCCGCAGAACCGGTACATCGTGCCCGAATTCGAAGAGAAGACGCCGTACGGCTACAAGCGGCAGAACCCGTACACGAGGCTCTTCGACGACCGCATCATCTTCATGGGCGTCCAGGTGGACGACACGACGGCCGACGACATCATGGCGCAGCTGCTCGTGCTCGAAAGCATGGACCCGAACCGCGACGTGATGATGTACATCAACTCGCCGGGCGGTTCGATGACGGCGATGACGGCGATCTACGACACGATGAACTACATCCAGCCGGACGTGCAGACCGTGTGCCTCGGCCAGGCGGCCTCGGCGGCGGCGATCCTGCTCGCTGCGGGCACGAAGGGCAAGCGCCTGATCCTGCCGAACGCGCGCGTGCTCATCCACCAGCCGGCGATCGACCAGGGATTCGGTAAGGCGACCGAGATCGAGATCCAGGCCAAGGAGATGCTGCGTATGCGCCAGTGGCTCGAGGACACGCTCGCGAAGCACACCGGTCAGCCGATCGAACGCATCCGCAAGGACATTGAGGTCGACACGTTCCTGACGGCCCAGGAGGCCAAGGAATACGGCATCGTCGACGAGGTGCTCGCGCCGCGCGGCGCGAAGGCCTGAGCCGTAATCGACGACGCACAATCAACGCACAATCAACAACGACGGCGGCGCGGACAGTAGAGGGGATATTCCCGGTTGTCCGCGCCGCCGTCGCCATAGCGGCTCAGCGGCGTCGGCCGATGCGCGGTGTATCCTGACGGCTATCATGGGTCGCGGCGGCGCACGGCGCGCCGCGGCCGGCGACGACGGCATCCGCGACGTGACGAGGACGGCGACGATGGGACGAGTGATCAGCTACAACGACGGCATGCAGCGCTGCGCGTTCTGCGGCAAAAGCGAACGCGAGGTGAACCGCCTCGTCGCCGGCGCGGGCGTGGCGATCTGCGACGAATGCGTCGCGCTGTGCGTCGAGATCATCGCCGACGAACAGACGAAGGACACGAAGCTCGAGGTCATGAAACTGCCCAAGCCGGCGCAGATCAACGCCGTGCTCGACGAATACGTCATCGGGCAGGAATCGGCCAAGCGCACGCTGAGCGTCGCCGTCTACAACCACTTCAAACGCATCGAGATCGAGAAGGCGCGTCGTGCGCGGCACGGGGGCGCCGACGGCGACACGCTGCTGACGGCCGCCGCGCGGCGCATCGCAGATCCGGACGACGACGTCGACGTCGCCAAATCGAACATCCTGATGCTCGGACCGACCGGCGTGGGCAAGACCTACCTCGCGCAGACGCTCGCGAAGGCGATGCGCGTGCCTTTCGTCATCGTCGACGCGACGACGCTCACCGAGGCCGGCTACGTCGGCGACGACGTCGAGACGGTGCTCCAGCGGCTCATCCAGACCGCCGACGGCGACGTCGCGCGCGCGAGTCACGGCATCATCTACATCGACGAGATTGACAAGATTGCGCGCAAGAGCGGCGAGAACACGTCGGTGACGCGCGACGTGTCCGGCGAGGGCGTGCAGCAGGCGCTGCTCAAGATCATCGAAGGCACCGTCGCGAATGTGCCGGTCGAAGGTGCGCGTAAGCACCGCGAGGCCGAATCGGTGCAGATCGACACGCGCGACATCCTGTTCATCTGCGGTGGCGCCTTCGTCGGTCTCGACGACATCGTCGCCGACCGGCTCGGACGGCGCACGAGCGGCTTCGGCACGTCGTGGGGTGCGCGGCAGGTCGGGCGTGCCGAACTGCTCGCGCAGGTCACCGCCGACGACCTCGAGAACTTCGGGCTGCTTCCCGAGTTCATCGGTCGCCTGCCGGTCGTCACGGCGCTCGACGAGCTTGGCGCCGACGACCTCAAGGAGATCCTGACGAAGCCGGCGAACGCGTTGACGCGCCAGTACCGCAAGCTGTTCGCCGTCGACGGCGTGACGCTCACCTTCACCGACGACGCGATCGAGCGCATCGCGCGCATCGCGCTCGAACGCGGCACCGGCGCGCGCGGGCTGCGCTCGATCATCGAACGCACGCTCGAGGACGCGATGTATGACGTGCCGGGTGACGACGCGGTGAGCGAGGTCATCGTCGACGCCGAGGCCGTCGACGGCACACGCGGACCGAGGATCGTCTCCGAAGGGCACCGGCCGGTGCTGCGCCTCGAACGCAGCGGCGTGTGAGGGGAGTGCGACGGGTCGCCGAACACGCGGAAACATTGGCGACACGCCGTCGATTTGATGTGATTGTGAAAGCGTTGTATATTTTTCGAGTTGCCGAAAACAAGCAACATGCGCGAGTAGCCCAGCGGATTAGAGCAGCTGACTACGGATCAGCAGGTCGCAGGTTCGAATCCTGTCTCGCGCACTTGGCCGTTGTAGTGGAGGCGTGCAAACGTCGGTCACTTCGGATGCAGCGGTGCTGCGCGAGTAGCCCAGCGGATTAGAGCAGCTGACTACGGATCAGCAGGTCGCAGGTTCGAATCCTGTCTCGCGCACAATAAGCCCTTGGTCGCGTATGCGGCCAAGGGCTTAACCAATTTCGGTTGCGTCCCCTTCGTGCGCGTGCACAGAAGACCAGCCGATGGGCCATGAAGGTGTGTGCCCGGTTGCCGCGGCATACGCGCCCATGAGCGGCATGGGCGACCGGGCATCATCAGGGTGGCGGCAGTGGTGAAGGTCCGGTGAACCGAGGCGGGGGAGTGCGCCGTCCGTAACACGGCGGCACTAGGGTGGCGTTCCGTACAGAGCGGACGGCGCGCCCCAATGGCGTGCACAGAGTATGGAGACAGCATGTTCGATTTCGACACACGCCCCGAACGCCGGCACACGACGTCGGCCAAATGGAAGCTCATCGAGGACGAACTCGGCGCGGGGCATGACGACGTCGTCGCGATGTCGGTCGCCGACATGGAGTTCGTGCCGGCGCCGCAGATCGTCGACGCGATCGTCGACGCGGCGCGCCGGGACGTCTTCGGCTATGACTACGCGACCGACGCCTACTACGAGGCGGTCGTCGGATGGATGTGCCGCCGTCACGGCCTCGAGATCGACCCGTCGTGCATACGGCTGTCCGACGGCGTCATGCCGGCGATCAACACGGCGCTGCGCGCGTTCACGCATCCGGGCGATACGATCGTCATCCAACGTCCCGTCTACTACCCGTTCACCGACGCCGCGCGCGGCAACGGGTTGACGATCTCGAACAACGCGCTTATCTACGACGAGGCGTCTCGCCGCTATACGATCGACTTCGACGACCTCGATGCGCGTCTCGCCGACCCGCGCTGCACGGCGATGCTGCTGTGCAACCCGCACAACCCGGTCGGCCGCGTCTGGACCGCCGACGAGCTGCGCCGCATCGGCGACCTGTGCCGTGCGCACGACGTGCTGCTGCTTGTGGACGAGATCCACGCCGACTTCGGCCGCGACGGCCACCCGGTGACGATGTTCGGCGCGCTCGGCGAACCCTATGCGAGTCAGGCGATCGAATTCACGGCGCCGACGAAAACCTTCAACCTCGCTGGATTGCTGTGCTCGAACGCCTTCATCCGCGACGCACGTCTGCGCGAACGCTACGACGTCGCCGCCGCGAACATCGGCGGCATGACCGTCAGCCATTTCGGACTCGTCGCCTGCATCGCCGCCTACAACGACGCCGAGGCATGGTTCGACGAACTGCTCGGCGTGCTCGAGCGCAATCGCGGCGTGCTCGCCGACTTCGCGCGCACGCATCCGGACGTCGCGCTCGTTGAACCGGAGGGCACCTACCTCGCATGGATCGACCTGCGCTCGCTGGGACTCGAGACGGACGCGCTGCGCGACTTCATGCACGAGCGCGCCCGCGTCTACTTCGACGAAGGCGTGATGTTCGGCGACGAAGGCGCCGGCTTCGAACGCGTCAACCTCGCCTGTCCGACGCCGATGCTCGAGGAGGTGCTCGCGCGCCTCGAGACGGCGCTCGCGACGCTCGGACGGTGACGTGCGGCGCCTGCGACGCCGGATGGCACACGCGGGCGGCGAGGTCGAGAAAGCGTGAACATCGCCGCCCGGCGCATGTACGGACGGCGTCGGATGCGGCATAATGGAAGACGTTTTGTGTGTGGAAGGGCGGCCGTCATGGCCGCATGAACGGGAGGTGTGATGAGCGGAACGGCACAGGGACCATGGGCGGCCATCAGAAGAGTGGCGGCGTCGGACCGCATATCCGGCCTGATCATGCTCGGCTTCGCGCTCATGGGCCTCGTCCTGGCGAACATCCCGGCGACGGCCGCATGGTTCGAGCATCTGTCGCATTTCGAACTGGGCGTGCCCGGTACGAACATCACGATGGGTGTCGGCCACTGGGCACAGGACGGACTGCTGACGATCTTCTTCCTCGTCGTCGGCCTTGAGCTCAAACAGGAGTTGACGACCGGGTCGTTGTCGAACATCCGCGCCGCCGCCGTGCCGATGCTGTGCGCCGTAGGCGGCATGATCGTGCCGCCAATCCTGTTCATCGCCGTCGTCGCGCTGTTCTCGCGCTACGGCGCCGGCGATCCGGGCAGTCTGCTCATCGCGAACGGCGCGACCTTCCCGTTCTCCGAGGCGGCGCATGGATGGGCGATTCCGACGGCGACCGACATCGCGTTCTCGCTCGCCGTGCTCGCGCTGTTCGCCAAGGCACTGCCGGGTTCGATTCGCGCGTTCCTGATGACGCTCGCGACCGTCGACGATCTGCTCGCGATCATCCTCATCGCCGTGTTCTTCTCGTCGCTCAACGCTTGGTATTGGTTCGTCGGCATCGCCGTGTGCGCCGTGGCATGGTATTTCCTCGTGCGCATGCGCAAGGTGCCGTGGTTCGGCGTCGCCGTTATCGGCATCCTCTCGTGGGTCATGATGTACGAGGCGGGCGTGCACCCGACGCTCGCTGGCGTCCTCGTCGGCCTGCTCACGCCGGCGCGCGCGATGTACGGGGAGCGTTCCCCGCGCGCCGAACGCTACGCCGACAAACTCCAGCCGTTCTCGGCGCTGCTTGCGCTGCCGATCTTCGCGTTCTTCGCCACCGGCGTGCATTTCGACGCGATCACGCCGATGCTGCTCGTCTCGCCGATCGTCATCGGCATCATCGTCGCGCTCGTCGTCGGCAAGCCCTTGGGCATCATGGCCGTCGCATGGTGCTCGACGCATCTGGGATCCCTGCGCATGCCGAAGGGACTGCGCGTGCGCGACATGTTCCCGGCGGCCGTCGCCTGCGGCATCGGCTTCACCGTCTCCTTCCTGATCGCCTCGCTCGCCTACGCCAACGCCGAACTGTCCGCCGAGGCGCGCTTCGGCGTGCTGCTCGCGTCGCTGCTCGCCGCGGCCGTCTCCGGCGTGCTGCTCAGCCGCCAGTCGAGGCGTTTCGAGGCGCGCGCGGCCGCCGAGCAGACCGTCCCCGACGTGCAGCGCGGCTCGGGACGCACCGAGACCACGCTCGCCGATGGTACTGTGGTGCTCAGCCAGAGCATCGGCGGCAGACGAAAGGAGCCGGCACATGACGACGGAGCAGGAAGCTCGGGACGACGCACGAAGCGAGGACGCCGCGCGCGTCGATGAAGTGACGTGGGGCGAGGGGAGCGAAGGCGCCTCGCCGCTGGGGCAGACCTACCGGCAGGGCGCTGTTCTGCTGCGCGGCCAGATGATCCCGCAGGAGAGCACGACTGAACGGCTGCTCAAGCCGGACGCGTCGACCGACTGGCTGCACCGCGACCCGTGGCGCGTCCTGCGCATCCAAGCCGAGTTCGTCGACGGCTTCGGCTCGCTTGCCGATCTGGGTCCCGCAGTCAGCATCTTCGGATCGGCGCGCATCCGGCCTGACGAGGACGCCTACCACGCCGCGCTCGCGATGGGTGCACGCATTGCACGCCGCAACGTCGCCGTCATCACCGGCGGCGGCCCCGGCATCATGGAGGCTGCGAACAAGGGCGCCGCGCTCGCCGGCGGCAAATCGGTGGGACTTGGCATCGAGCTGCCGCATGAGCAGGGCATCAACGAATGGGTCAACCTCGGCATGACCTTCCGCTACTTCTTCGTGCGCAAGACGATGTTCATGAAATACTCGCAAGGCATCATCGTGTGCCCCGGCGGCTTCGGCACGCTCGACGAGACCTTCGAGGCGCTCACACTCGTGCAGACGCACAAGGTGGCGCGCATCCCGATCGCGCTGTACGACACGGCGTATTGGAAAGGCCTGTTCGATTGGATCAACGGCACCGTCAAGGACCGCGGCCTGATCTCGACGCTCGACCCGTCGCTCGTGACGATCACCGACGACGTCGACGAGGCCGTCGCCGTCGCCACGTCGCAGATCGACTGACGTATGCGCGCATGCCGCAGCCGATGATAGAGACGATTGATAGATACGATCGATAGAGAACATCGATAGAGAGCCGCCCCCGCGTTGCAATGGTCGCGGGGGCGGCTCTCTATCGATGTTCTACACCAGCATCTGCGCTGTGCCGTTCAGCGCAGCACGGCGATGAACACGCCGTCGCCGGTCGGCGTCATCGCGCTCGTGAAACGCTCGTCATCCTCGATCCGTTCGAGCAGTTCGCGCATGAGCACCGCTTTCTCGCCGCGGTCGGCCGGATTCGTCAGGCCGCCCTTGGCGTGCGGCGCGCGCATCGCGAGCGCGTCGGTGAACACGATGGCGCCGCCGCGGCGCAGCAGTCGCGGCGCCTGTTCGAGGACCGGCATGTAGTTCGAGGCGTCGCCGGCCACGACGATGAGGTCGTAGTCGTTGCCGTTGAGCCGCTGGAGGAAGACGGCGGGTGCGGCGTTGACGGCGCGCAGCGTCGTGCGCGTCGTGTCGTCGATCGCGGAAAAGAACGTGCGGATCGCCGCGACGCCGGCCGCCGACGAGTCGACGGCGGTGAGTTTGCCGGCGCCGTCGAGGCCGTCGACGAGCTGCGCGGTCTCGACGAGCGAGCCGGTACCGACGACGATCGCGGACGTGGCCTTCGTCATCCGCGCGAAGGCGGCGAGCAGGAACCCTTCCGAGGCCGGGCACGGCGAGAGTTCGGCCTGCGTCGCCAGCTCGCGCGCCCGGCGCACGGACTGCGGCTCGCGCGCCGCCTCGTGATCCTCGATGCAGACCCACGCCTTGGCGTGGTTGTCGTATGTGCGTTTGTCCATCATCGCCGCGTCACGCCTCACGTTCCCTGACCTGTGCGATGAGCTGCCAGATCTCCTCGCCGACGTCGATGCCCACCGGGCATTCGCGCGAGCAGGCGCGCACCGATTGGCAAGCCTGGATGCCGTCGGCCGTGTCGATCGCCTCGAGCCGCTCATAGGTGGCCTCGTCGCGCGAATCGTCGATGAAGCGCGCCTGGTTGATGAGCGCGGCCGGCCCGACGAAGGCCTCGCCTCCCGCATACACAGGGCATGCGCCCTCGCAGGCGCCGCAGACGATGCACGTCGTCAGCGCCTCGTATTTGGCGAGCTGTTCTGGGCTTTGCAGGTATTCGAGCACGTCGACCTTGCCGTCCTCGGTCGTCGCGAGTACGCCGTCGGCGATCAGATATGGCTTGAGGCGTTTGATCTGTTCGAGCATCGGGTCGATGTCGGCGATGAGGTCGCGGTCGACGGCGAATCCGGGCAGCGGCGCCAGTTCGATGACGCCGAGGCCGGCCGCCGCATTGTTCGCTGTGTCTTCCGCCGTCTCGACGTCCGTCGTTTCGGCGTCGGCCGTCTCGGACACGGTGCGGCGGAAGCCTTCGGCGTCGACGACGCGTTCGGGCTGCGCCCAGTCGGCGATCTTCGCCTTGCACAGCAGCGTCGGCGTGCCGTTGACGGCGGCCGCGTCCGATCCGCACATGCCATGGCCGCACGAGTAGCGGAACATGAGCGTCGGGTCGACGGTGCGCTTGATGCGCAGCAGGCAGTCGAGGATCGTCTCGTCGCCGCGCACATCGAGCGTGTAGTCCTGCGTCCACTGTTTGCCGCGCGGACGGCGTGCGGTGCGCGCCGGCGAGTCGCCGAACGGCGACGCCTTGCGCGCGAAGGGGCTGGAGCCGCGCGCGCGGTCGCGTTCGCGCGCCGGCTTGGGGGAGAAGCGGTGCACGCGCAGCGTGACCGTCGTCCCGGATGATGCTAATTGAGCCATGCGTTGCCTTTCATGCCTGTTCCACTATAGACGCCGGGCGTTTTCAGTAGGAGCGCGCGCCCGGCTCGATGTCGACGACGTGCACCGGCTGGCGCAGCGGGGCGGCGCCGGCGGCCGTCATCGAATGGTTCAGGCATGTCGCGTCGTCGCGGTCGGGGAAGTCGGTGCGCTTGAGCGATCCGCGCGACTCGTGGCGCGCGTCGGTCGCGGCGATCATCGCCTCGGCGAGCCGTACGAGATGGCGCGCCTCCCAGATCGCCGTGAGCTCCTGGTTGAAGGTGCGCGCATCGGAATGCGGGCGCAGGCGGCGTGCGCGTTCGGCGATCGGGCCGTTGACGACGACCTGCGCGCGCGCGATCGAGCCGGCGTCGCACAGCACGGCGACGCCGCGCTCCATCGTTTCGGACAGGTCATCCATGACACGGTACGCGTTGTCGTCGTCGCCGTCCTTCGCGTCGGCGAGCAGCGTGTCGATGTCGGCGTCGCGCGCCGTCTTCGCCGCGTCGAGCGCGTCGGAGAGCGCCGGGTCTGCAGGCGTGCCGGCGGCGACCGGATCGTCGGCGACGCGCGCGGCGACGGCTTGGCCGGCGCGCGTGCCGAACAGGCATGCGTCAAGCAGCGAGTTGCCGCCGAGGCGGTTCGCGCCGTGCACGCTCACGCATGAGCATTCGCCGGCGGCGTACAGCCCCTCGACGATGTTGCGCCGTTCGCCGTCCCAGACGTAGACCTCGCCGTCGGTTGTCACGGGGATGCCGCCCATCGTGTAGTGGGCGGTCGGCTTGACCGGCACGAGGTCCTTCGTCGGGTCGAGTCCGGCGTAGTCCTCGATCGTCTCGACGACCTGCGGCAGCGCGCGGCGCATGCGTTCAGGGTCGATGCCGGTCATGTCGAGCCAGACGCAGTCCTTCGGGCCGTCTGGGTCGCGCGGGTCGGCGACGCCGCGGCCGGCATCGGTCTCGCTGCGGATTGCGCGGCTGACGACGTCGCGCGCCGCCAGATCGGCGTGGCCGGGCGCATAGGAGGCCATGAAGGCCTCGCCGTCGGCGTTGCGCAGCACGCCACCCTCGCCGCGCGAGGCCTCGGACAGCAGGATGCCGGTGTGAGCCAGTCCGGTCGGATGGAACTGCACGAATTCGATGTCCTCGAGCTGCAGGCCGGCGTCAAGCGCGAGCGCCATGCCGTCGCCGGTCAGGTCGTGGGAGTTCGACGTCGTGCGGAACAGACGGCCGGCACCGCCGGTCGCGAGGATCGTGTTGCGCGCGGCGATGGCGCGGGTGACGCCGGCGTGCGTGTCGAAGGCGATGACGCCGGCGGCGCGCCGGAGCGTCTCGTCGAGCACGAGGTCGGTCACGTACCATTCCTCGGCGAAGTCGACGCCGTAGTGCACGCACTGCTGCCACAGCGTGTGCAGGATCTGGTGGCCGATGCGGTCGGCGGAGTAGGCGGCGCGTTTGACCGGGCGCGCGCCGAAGTCGCTCGTGTGGCCGCCGAAGCGGCGCTGCGCGATGCGTCCGTCGGCGGTGCGCGAGAACGCGACGCCGGAACGTTCGAGGTTGATGACGGTCATCGGGGCGTCCTCAGCGAGCAGTCTCGCCGCGTCCTGGTCGACGAGCCAGTCGCCGCCCTTGACCGTGTCGTAGTAGTGCCAGCGCCATTCGTCCGGTTCCATGTCCGCAAGGCTCGCGGCGATGCCGCCTTCGGCCGAACCGGTGTGCGAGCGCAGCGGCTGCAGCTTCGAGACGACGAGGACCTTCGGTTCGACGCCGGCCTCGCGCAGCGCGCGGGCGGCGTCGCTGCGGTGGAAGCCGAGCGCGGCGGACAGTCCGGCCGCGCCGGCTCCCACGATCACGGCGTCGTATTGTTCTTCGATGTGCTTCGGGGTCATATCCGGTATTGTGTCACAAGGCATTCCGCGCCCGCGAGGCCGGCGTCCTACGGCTCGGGCGGCGTGGCTCGGGCCGTAGGCGCATGGCGCGGATGGCAGTATTCGTCAACGGCGCGCGCATCGGCCAGCAGGATCGCCCGGTGGTCGCGGATGAGTGCGTTGCATCCGGCGTTCGACGGGTTCGTCACGTCGCCGGGCACCGCGTAGAGGCGCCGGTTGAGCTCGTTCGCCCAGTTCGCCGTGTTGAGCGCGCCCGAACGCAGCCGCGCCTGTGTGACGGCGACCGACGACGCCATCGCGGCGATGAGCCGGTTGCGCAGCAGGAAACGGTGCGCCAGCGGAGGCGTGTCGGGGCACAGTTCGCTGATGAAGGCACCGCCGGCCTCGAGGATCGCCGCGAACAGCCGTTCATTGCACGAGGGGCCGATGTGCCCCAGACCGCCGGCGAAGACGGCGACGGTGCGTCCGCACCTGCCGGCGCACGACGACCCGGCCGCACGCACGGCGGCCCAATGGGCGGCCGCGTCGACGCCCATCGCGCCGCCCGAGACGACGGTGTGCCCGGCCAAGCACGCCTCCTCGGCGACCGCCGACGTCACCTCGCGCCCGTAGTCGTTCATGCCGCGCGAACCGACGACGGCGAGCGGCTCGGCGCATGCCGTGAGCGCGCCCGCGTCGCCGCGCACCCACAGGCACACCGGCGGCGCGTAGTCGGAACGCACGTCCAGATCGGAGAAACCGCCCGGCCACGCCTCGTCGCCGGGTGTGAGCAGTGTGTAGGCGCCGTCCGCCGTCAGCCATGCGCGCAGCGAGTCGGGATTCGCGCTCGGCAGCGACGCGAGGCGCGCATGCCAGCGTTCCACGGCCTGCACGAAGCGTTCGCGCGTGCGCGGCCGCAGCGTGCACCCCCAACGGGCGATGCCGAGCGCGAGGTCGCGTTCGAGGATCCGCATGCCTTCGTCGCGCCCCGGCTGCGGCATGTCCTGCATCGACATGACGAGGGACGTCAGGACGGCGCGCGCGTCGTCGGCGCCCTTGAGCAGCGCGGCCATCATGATGTCCGCGTCGTCGATGCACAGCGTGAGCAGGCAGCGGGCGAGCGCGTCATCGGCTTCGCCGGCCATCTTCAGCATCGCGTCGCTCATGTCAGCTCCTTCGTGCGCAGCGCGATCGCCTCGGTCATGTCGTTCGCATCCGGACGGCCATGGCCGGCGAGGTCGGCGAGCGTCCACGCCAGACGCATCGAACGGTCGGCGCCACGCAGACTCAACCGCTGCGCGCCGAGCGCCTCGTTGACGACGTCGAGGGCCTCCGTCGGCGTATGCGCGCGCAGCCACGTGCCCGACGCCTGCGCGTTGCAGCCCCATCCGGTCTCGGCGAACCGCCTGCGGGCGATATCGCGCGCCGCGACGACGCGTGCGCGCACCGCCTCGCTCGTCTCGCCGCGGGCCGTCGGCGCGACGCCGATGCGTGAGATCGGGTTGACCGGCACCTGGATGTCGATGCGGTCGAGGATCGGCCCGGACAGGCGCGCGAAGTAGCGGATGCGGTCGCGCTCGCGGCATGTGCAGCGTTCGCCGGTGCCGTAGCCGTAGCCGCACGGGCACGGGTTGGCGGCCATGACGAGCTGGAACGAGGCCGGGTAGATGGCCGTGCCCTTCGATCTGGAGACGGCGACGACGCCCGATTCGAGCGGTTCGCGCAGCGTCTGCAGCGCGCGCGGCGCGAATTCGGGGGCCTCGTCCATGAACAGGACGCCGCGGTGGGCGCGCGTGACGGCGCCGGGCTTGCCGATGCCGCTGCCGCCACCGACGAGCGCGGGTACCGTGGCCGTGTGGTGCGGCGCCTCGAAGGGCGGCACATCGGTGATGCCGTACGCGCCGAGCGTGCCGCACAGCGAGCGGATCGACGCGACCTCGAACTGGTCGCGTTCGTCGAGCGGCGCCATGATGCCGGGCATGCGCGAGGCAAGCATCGTCTTGCCGGTGCCGGGAGGGCCGACCATGAGCACATGATGACCGCCGGCCGCGGCCACCTCGAGTGCGCGCTTCGCCGGCTGCTGGCCGACGACCTCGGCCATGTCGCCGACCGGCATCGCCATCGTGCCCAGGTCGGCGCGGCCGTCGGCGATGCCGGGATCCTCGTCGCGCAGCGTGTACGCCGCATGTGCGCCGAACATCTCCATCAGTTCGCCGACATGGGAGACGTAGCGCGGCTCGACGCCGTCGACAAGTTCGGCCTCGTCGCGGTTCGCGCGCGGCACGATGACGTGGCGCAGCCCGGCGTCGCGAGCATGCAGCAGTATCGGCAGCAGCCCGTCGATGGCGTGCACGCTGCCGTCGAGGTTGACCTCGCCGAGCACAACGACACCGACCATGCAGTCGTGCGGGACGACGCCGCTCGCGCTGAGCACGGCGGCGGCGATCGCCAGATCGTGCGACGATCCGCGCTTGGGCAGCGAGGCGGGGGACATGTTGACGGTCACGCGCGTCTGCGGCCATGTGAAGCCGCTCGCCGCGCAGCCCGACTTGACGCGTTCGCGCGCCTCGCTCAGCGACGCGTCGGGCAGTCCGATGATCGAGAAGTACGGCAGTCCGGGCGAGATGAAGGCCTGCAGCTGGATCGTGAAGGCCTTGAGTCCGATGAGCCCGACCGACAGGGCGTTGCCGATGACCATCAGAACGCCCCTGGGATGTGGCGCACGTCGACGTCGTCGCCGGACACGCTCAGCGCGATCACGTCGAAGCGGATGGCGACGTGCGGAACCTTCGCGCCGCGCGTCGCGAGCCACTGCCCGGCCGCGCGGCGCAGATTGACCTGCTTGGCCGGGTGGACGGCCTCCTCGGGGGCGCCGAAGCGGCGTGTGCGCCGCGTCTTGACCTCGACGAACAGGATCGTGCGGTTCGGCGTGACGGCGATGACGTCGATCTCGCCGTAGCGGGTGCGGTAGTTCATGCCGATGACGCGCATGCCCCGGCATTCGAGCCATGCCCGCGCGGTCTCCTCGCCGGTGGTGCCGAGCTCGCGGGCCGACATGCTTGGCATCGCGAGGCGGGCGAGACAGGCGTGCAGCCGCGCGGCCGCCTCGCCGTCGCCGTCGGCGAACTCGTCGCCGATGAGGTCGCCACCGATGAGGTCATCACTGCTGAGGTCGTCGCCGGTCCCGAAGTTGGCGGCCTCGCCTCTCGCCGTCTTCGTCATCGGCGTGGTAGCCGGCGCGGCGCCGAACGCCGGCGCATCCCATATGTCCTCGTCGTGCTCGAACACGGTCCATGCGTCGCTTTCGGCGGTTCCGGTCCCCGTCCCGGCAGTCCATGTCCCGGTTTCGTCCATCGTGGTCTTCTCCATGTCATCCTCCTTGCGGCCGGCGCCGCGATTGCATGCGCGGCGTCACGAACGGTCGCGTCCATCGAAGCAGCGGATGGGGCGGCTGTGGATGACACGCCGGAAGGGTGTGTCGAATGTGGATGGAGCCGCCCGTTGTCCACAACGGGTCACCGCCGCTGTGGACAACGGATGGCCGAAGGCGGCGAAACGGCCTTGTGGCGCCGATGCGCGCCCGAGACGACGAAGGGGCCGTGTCCGGCACATCGGTCGGACACGGCCCCTGCAAGGCCTCTGGAGGAGGCGATCGCCGCCGGCGAAACCGGCGGGGGAGAAAAATCAGTCGACGAGGCTCGTCAGCTCGCCGAGGCTCAGCTCGAAGCTCACGCCGCGCTCCTCGTAATGCGGCTGGAAGCGCGTCTGCTCCATCGCGTTGTGCACGAACTCGCCGGCGAGACGGGCCGCGGCGGCCAGATCGAGGCCGGCCATGACGCCGCCGATCATCGCAGACGCGAAGGCGTCGCCGGTGCCATGGCACATGAACGGCAGCTTCTCGTGCACGCATTCGGTCATCGAATCGAGCCCGGCCTCGCGGTTCGCGACGAAGTTGCGGATGCGGCCGTCGTCATGGTCGATGCCCTTGAGCACGACGTTCTTCGCGCCCAGATCGAACAGGCGGCCGATGATCGCGCGCACCTGTTCGTCGGTGATGTCCTGGCCCGGATAGTCGCGCCCCGTCAGGATCGACGCCTCGGTGAGGTTCGGCATGAGCAGGTCGGCGCCTTCGACGAGCGCGCCCATCGCCTCGCACAGCTCGGCCGTGTACGTCGGATACATCTCGCCGGCATCGCCCATGACCGGGTCGACGAAACGCAGCGCCTTCGGATACTCGCGGTACAGGCGTTCGATGATCGCCACCTGGTCAGGCGAGCCGAGGAAGCCCGAATAGACGCCGTCGAGGTCGACGCCCTCCTTGCCCCACGCGTCGAGATAGGCGCCGAGCATATCGGTCGTGTCCTCCATCGTGAAGACCTTGTAGCGCGTATGCGCCGAGAACAGTGCGGTCGGCACCGGGCACACGTCGCAGCCGGCGGCCGACAGGATCGGGATCGCGGCGGTCAGCGAGCATTTGCCGTAGCCGCACATGTCGTGCACGGCGGCGATGCGGGGGATGTATTCACGGTTGCGGTTGTACAGGGTGATCTCGGTCATGGCGTCCTTCCTTGATGCGTGGCGTGCCGATCGGTCGTTCGTACGCCACTGTAGGACGACGGATCGCGTTTCGCATGTCGCGTACGGTCGTCGGGCCGCGGTTACGGCGTGTCGCGCAGGGCGGCTCGGGGCATCTGGCACACCACCCGTGCTCGTATGCCGCGCCGTGATAGACGGGTATAGGAAACGGCGATAACGCGGCGCTTGCACCGGCCTCGCGCCGCCCCGTACAGTCGGCCGTGGGCGGCGATTCTCGCCGCGGACGACCACCAATCACCACGACAACCACAACCACACAACAACGACCACAGACCACAACGACCCCGCGCACCCGGCGGGGAGCAAAGGACGGATACGATGACCGACGAGAGGAACCCACGCCAGCATTTCGAGACGCTGCAGCTGCACGCGGGGCAGGAGAGCGCCGACCCGGCAAGCGACGCGCGCGCCGTGCCGATCTACCAGACGACGAGCTACGTCTTCCACGACTTCGACCATGCTGCCGCGCGCTTCGGACTGGCCGACCCGGGCAACATCTACGGAAGGCTGACGAATTCGACGCAGGCCGTCCTCGAGGAGCGCATCGCCGCGCTCGAAGGCGGCACGGCGGCGCTCGCGGTCGCCTCGGGCGCCGCCGCCGTCGACTACGCGGTGCGCAACATCACGCAGTCCGGCGACCACATCGTCGCCGCGAAGAACATCTACGGCGGCACCTACAACCTGCTGCGGCACACGCTCGAACGAGACGGCATCCACACGACCTTCGTCGACCTCGACCCCGCCGCCTTCGAGGATGCGATCGGGGAGGACACGAAGCTCGTCTACTTCGAGACCTTCGGCAACCCGAACGCCGACTTCCCTGACTTCGAGGCGATCGCCGAGGTCGCGCACCGCCACGGGCTGCCGGTCGTCGTCGACAACACCTTCGCGACGCCCTACCTGTTCCGCCCGCTCGAGCACGGCGCCGACATCGTCGTCGAATCGGCGACGAAGTTCATCGGCGGCCACGGCACGACGCTCGGCGGCGTCATCATCGAAGGCGGCGACTTCGACTGGTCGGCCACTCCTGGCAAATTCCCGACGCTGACCGAACCCGACCCCTCCTACCACGGGCTCAACTTCCACGAGGCGCTCGGCCCGGCCGCATTCGTCACGCGCATCCGCGCGATCCTGCTGCGCGACACCGGTGCTACGCTTTCGCCGCTGTCCGCCTTCCTGCTGCTGCAGGGCACGGAGACGCTGTCGCTGCGCGTCGAACGCCACGTCGCCAACGCGCTCGACGTCATCGACTACCTCAAGACGGTCCCCGAGGTCGTCTCGATCTCCCACCCGTCGATCGAGGGGCGCGCCGACCACGAACGCTACGCAAAGACCTTCCCGAACGGCGCATGCCCGATCTTCACCTTCGACATCAGGGGAGGACGCGACGCGGCGCGCGTGTTCATCGACAACCTCCACCTGTTCTCGCTGCTGGCGAACGTCGCCGACGTCAAGAGCCTCGTCATCCATCCGGCCTCGACGACGCACGCACAGGAGTCCGAGGCCGAGCTCGCCGACCAGGGCATCCATCAGGGCACGATCCGCCTGTCGATCGGCACCGAGCACATCGACGACATCATCGCCGACCTCGACGGCGCCTTCCGGGCGGTGCGTGGGAGCGGCTACGCGGACTGAGCCTCCACAGCGACGACCACATGGGCGACCCCGCGGCGCATCCGCCGCGGGGTCGCCCATGGCGGCGTGTACGGCCTGTTATGCTGGATTAGGCGCACCCCCGCCGTTTGTCTGAAGCAGTGGATACGTTCACCTGTGGTGGACCGCTTCCCCGGACGCGAACGGCCGGGGCGCCGTGTCCGTTCCTGCTATCCCGATGGAGTATGGTGTGGCCGACATTATCACCGTGATGAATCTTGGATGGGCGTACGCGCCCGCGTCCGAAGGGGACGACGCGCGCACCGCGCTGCACGACGTGAGCTGCTACGTGCCGCGCGGCGGCGTCATCGGCGTGCTCGGACCGAGCGGCTCGGGCAAATCGACCTTCGCGAAGGCGCTCGTCGGACTCGTCCCGCACTGCACGGCGGGCACGCTCACCGGCTATGCGCGCATCGCCGACATGAACGTCAAAAGCACATCGGTGTCCAATCTTTCGCTGCGCGTCGGCTACGTCGGACAGGACCCGTGGGGGCAGACCGTGGGCGAGACGGTCGAGGAGGAGATTGCGTTCCCGCTCGAGAACCGCGGCGTGGCGCCCGACGAGATTCGCGCGCGCGTCGACGAGGTCCTCGCGATGCTGCACATCGAGGCGCTGCGCCACCGGCTGACGGCGACACTGTCCGCCGGCGAGCTCGAACGCGTCACGATTGGCTCGGCGATCGCCGCCGGCCCCGACGTGCTCATCCTCGATGAACCATCGAACACGCTCGACGCGCAAGGCTGCGCCGACCTGTTCGCGATCGTTGAACGCATGCGAGAGAACGACCATATGACGACGCTCGTCGTCGAACAGCGCACACGCGAGCTCGCGCGCCACGCCACCGGCGTCTTCCTGATGGTCGGAGGCGAGATCATCCGCCGCACCGGCGCCGACATCTTCGAACGCGAGGGCGCGCTGCTCGAATCGGTCGGCGTCGACGTGCCGCGCGGCGAGGCGCCCACGCTCACGCTCGCCGACGACGAGCCGACGGCCGCGCGACAGACCGCCGTCGTCTTCGACCACGTCGCTCTGCGCCATCAGGGTTCGGCGCCCGACGAGCCGCCCGCACTCGAGGACGTCACCTTCGCCGTCGAACGCGGATCCTTCGTCGGCGTCGTCGGCGCGAACGGCTCGGGCAAGTCGGCGCTGTTGCGGCTGCTCGACGCGCAGCTGCGCCCACAAGCGGGCCGCGTCACCGTCGCCGGCGTCGACGTCGCGCAGCGGCGCACACAGCAGATGGCCAGACTCGTCTCCTACGTCGGTCAGGACCCGTCCGCGACGCTGCTCGGCGGCACTGTACGCGAGGAGATCGCATGCGGCGCACGCGTCGGCGGCATCCGCGAAACGGACGCGAACGCGCGCGTCAACGAGATGATCCGGCTGTTCGACCTCTACGGCGTCGAGGACACGCCCGTTGCGCGGCTTTCGAGCGGGCAGCGGCGCGCCACGGCGCTCGCCGCCGCGCTCGCGTCGCGCACGCCGGTCATCGCCCTCGACGAACCGCTCGCAGGCTTCGACGTGCGGCTGCGCACGCGCGTGCTCGACGCGCTCGCCGAAGCCTGCGAGCGCGGCACGACGGTTGTCATGGCAAGCGTCGACGTGGCCGCCGTCGACGAATACTGCACGCATGCGGCACGGCTCGACGCCGGACGCCTCGTCGGCTACGGCCGCGTCGCGCACGGCGAGTCAACGCAAGGAGGCGCACGATGATGAACGGACGGTTCTGCACGCCGGGCGACGGCTGGCTGCATCGGCTCGACACGCGCGTGAAGATGCTCATCTCGATCCTGCTCGTCGTGCTGTGCGCATGGTGGGGCAACTGGGTCTTTCTCGCCGCTGTGCTCGTGCTCGAACAGCTCATGTTCGTCGCCGACCGCACGCCGGCGCGCTCCGTCGGCGGCGTGTGGGCCGTGTTCGCGCCGGTCGCCGCGCTCGTTGTGATCGTCATGGCGCTGTGTCTGAACGACTACGGCGACACGACGCTGTGGCAGTTCGGTTGGTGGCGCGTGAGCGCGCAGTCGCTGACGCTGTGCGGCGTCGTCGCATTGAGGATCATCGACATCGTCTTCGCGTTGATGCTCACCGTGCTGACGACGAGCAGACGCGACTGGATCCGCGCGTTGAGCGCATTGCGCGTGCCGTATCCGGCGGCGAGCCGCTTCGTCGACCGGCTCAACTGGCTGCCGCGCTGGCGGCAGGCGGTGCGTGAGGCGCGCCGCCGTCAGGACGTGCGCGGCGTGGCCCGCACGCCGCTGTCGCGCCTGCGCCGCTGGTTGATCGCGCACGACCTGATGGAGCGCTACGACGACCACGCCGTCATCGCCGAACGGCTGCGCGGCGTGTACATCGACCGCGGCGCGGTGCGGCGCACGCTGATGCGGCCGGCGCATATGCGGCCCGTCGATTGGCTTGTGGCATGCGCCGCCGTGGCGCTTGCGGCTGGAGTCGTCGCGATGATCATGGTCGGCTGGTGACGCGCGTCCGGCACGGTCGCGTTCGTTCACTGTTTCACTGTTCACGGTGCGGGCATCATCCTTACGGATGATGCCCGCACCGCTTTTCCGTCGCTCGGCCGATGCCGCCGACGCCGCGGGACGCCTAGCGTGGATGCCATCGAAACCACAAACGGCGCGGAGCAACCGCGCCGGCGAAAGGAAACGAAGATGGGCACTGCAACCACACAGATGACGCCGAACACCACGGCACGGCCTTTCACGGCCGCCTCGCCGCGCACGGCGATCGAGGCGATTGACCTCGTCAAGGACTACGGCGAGGGCAGCAGCGTCGTCCACGCGCTGCGCGGCGTCAACGTCGCCTTCGAACAGGGCCGCTTCACGGCAATCATGGGACCGTCCGGCTCGGGCAAGTCGACGCTCATGCACACGATGTCCGGACTCGACGGCGCGAGTAGCGGCCGCGTCATGTTCGAAGGGCACGACCTGACGAAGCTCGGCGACAAGCAGCTGACGATGCTGCGCCGCACACGCATCGGTTTCGTCTTCCAGAGCTTCAACCTGCTGCCGATGTTCACGGCCGAACAGAACATCCTGATGCCGCTCACGCTCGCCGGCGCGAAGCCGGACCGCCAGTGGTTCGACCTGCTCGTGCGCACACTTGGCATTCAGGACCGCCTCGCGCACCGGCCCAACGAGCTTTCGGGCGGCCAGCAGCAGCGTGTCGCGATCGCCCGCGCACTCATCACGAAGCCTGCGCTCGTCTTCGCCGACGAGCCGACGGGCGCGCTCGATTCGGTCTCGAGCGCCGAGGTGCTGAGCTTCCTCAAGAGCTCCGTCAAGGAACTCGGCCAGACGATCATCATGGTCACCCATGATCCGGTCGCCGCGTCCTACGCGGACCGTGCGATCGTCTTCGCCGACGGCAACATCGTCGCGGACGTCGACGATCCGACGGCGGCGCAGATGAGCGAACTGCTCATGCGGGAGCGTGAACAGGCGACGCGCGGAGGCGGGACGGTGCCTTTGCCGGTCCACAAGGCGCTGCGCACGCAGCAGCCCATGCGCTGAGACGCCACCGGGACGTCCATCGGAACACAAGGGAGGATATGACGATGCTATCGGTGACGATGCAGATGATGAAAAAGAACATGAGGATGCTCATCCCTGCGGGGATCGCGATTCTCATCGGCACGGCGTTCATCACGGCGACACTGCTATTCACGAACGCGCTCAACATTTCGCTCGTTGATCAGACGACGGGCAAATACGGCCAATCTAACTATGCGGTCAGCCTCGACGACGCGACGTTGCGCAGCGATGGGGAAGTGCCGTCGCTCACCGGTGCCGAGGTCGAGCGGATCGGCGGGATCGACGGTGTCGAAAGCGCCCGCCTCGACGTCAACACGAACATCATGCTGACCGAAGGCGATGCGCATGCGAGCGGCTACGGCATCCTCGGCGCCGAAGACGGCAGGATATTGCCGGTCAAGGCGTCACAAGGCCGTTTGCCGTCGTCGATGACCGATGATGAGATCGCGATCCCGGCCAAGACGGCCGACCAGCTTGACGCGCATGTCGGGGACACGGTCACCGTGCGCGGCACCTATGTCGACAGGCCCGTCGACATCACCGCGAGGATCGTCGGACTGACGACCGATCCGCACAACGTGTACGGGTACTACGGCGGCGCATCGGTGCTCTCCGCGGCGCTCATGACCAAGCTGTTGTCCGATCCGTCGTATGACGACCTGAACGGCTATGGCGCGTTCCTGTACGTCGACCCGGCCGATGCGTCCACAGTCGCCGGGAAGATCAAGGCGCAGCTGCCCGAACACTACCGGCTTATGACGCGCGAGCAGCTCAACGAGCAGGCGATCAAACAACTCAGCGATAGCGGCGGCGACGTCACGAAGCAGTTCCTGCTCGCGTTCGGTGTGCTTGCGATGGTCGTCGCGGCGCTTGTCATCGCGAACACATTCCAGGTGCTCGTCGCACAACGGCGCAAGACGCTCGCATTGCTGCGCACGATCGGCGCGACGAAACGCCAGCTGTACATCTCGGTCCTTGAGGAGGCCGGTATGCTCGGCTTCGTCGCCTCGGCGCTCGGCGTCGGCGCGGGCATCGGCCTCATGGCGATCGCCGCGCAGACGACGCGCCACCTCGACAACGGTCTCGGTATGCTCACGCTTGATGTCACATGGCAGTCGGTCGTCTATCCGATCGTCTTCGGCATCATTGTGACCGTGCTCGCCTCGGTTGGCTCGGCGCGCGCCGCGACGAACGTCACGCCGCTTGAGGCGATGCGTCCGATCGAGCTGAGCGAGAACAGGAAGTCGCGCACAGGCAGGGCGGTCTTCGGCGTGCTGCTGCTCGCCGGTGGCATCGCCGCGATGGTCGCATCGATCCCCATGGCCAAGCAATCCTCCGATTCGGCAAGCCAGATGGCGCTCCTGCTCGCCGTGCTCGGCTGTGGACTTGCGTTCATCGGCCTCGCGTTGACGGCGATCTTCTGGATGCCGAAGCTCATGAAGGCCGCGGGCGCGTTCGTCTCGCTCTTCGGGCCGTCCGCGAAGCTCGCGGACGCGAACATCCAGAAGAACCCGCGCCGCATCTCGGCGACCGGCACCGCGCTGCTCATCGGCGTCACGCTCATCTCGACGCTCGCGACGGGCGCCGCCGCCGCGAAGGCGACGATGAACAAAGCGCTCGATACACGTTATTCGGTCGACATCGTCGTGACCAGCGACGACCTCGTGCAGTCCGATACGCGCAAGGCCGCGGCCGAGCAGGGCATCGCGGCGTCGCTTGAGGCGCCGACGGCGATGGCCGTGTTCACCGATGGCAACGGCAACAAGGTGAGCACGCAGGTCATCGGCATCCCGGACGTCGCCTCGCTGCAGCGCGTGTTCAACATGAAGCTCGACAACCCGGTCCCGACACTTGGCGACGGTGACGTGATCCTGCCCGACGCGAACATCCAGACCGGCAAGTCCTTCGGCATCAAGGACGGCAAGGTCGAGATGACCGGCTACACGGTCCCCGAGGAGGGCGACGGCGAGCCGGACGGTGACGTCATCTACGGCAAGACGGTGACGCTGCGCGCTGAACAATACGGCTTCCACCGCGTCTCGCAAGGCGCCGAGGCCGTCGCGTTCGTCAACCGCGCGCTCTTCGAGAACGGCACGTTCACACAGACCGGCGACATCGCGATGTTCAAGGTCAAGCCCGAACAGGGCCAATCACTGTCCAACGTCGTCGAAGCCATCCAGAAGGACTATGCGGGATCGCCCACCGCGGTCTTCACCGGACCGGTCGCCGAACGCAGCCAATGGGAATCGATGGTCAACATGATGCTCATGCTGCTCGTCGCGCTGCTCGCCGTCGCCGTCGTCATCGCCGTGATCGGCGTCGCGAACACGCTGAGCCTGTCGGTCATCGAACGCACCCGCGAATCGGCGACGCTGCGCGCGATCGGCATGACGAAGGGACAGCTCAAGCGCTCGCTCGCGATCGAGGCGATGCTCATCTCGGTCGTCACGAGCATCGTCGGCATGGTCGTCGGCACGTTGTTCGGATGGCTCGGCATCTACATCGTGATGAGCTCGATCGCCGACGTCGTCTACGTCGTCGACTGGGCCACCTACGGCATCATCCTCGCGATCGCTGTCGTCTGCTCGCTGCTGGCGAGCGTGTTCCCGGCGCGGCGCGCCGTGAAGACACCGCCGGTCGAGGCGCTCGCCGAATCCTGATTGTGGCCGGCGCGGCGGCACCTTCCCTCTCCTCGCATCCACGCCGCGCCGGCCATCGTCATCGGTACGCTGATGACGGATTGCCCCTCCGCCCCGCATCGCGGGGCGGAGGGGCAATCGTATGCGCAGGGGCGTGCGCGGACGCTACACCAGATGGTTCTCGTAGGCGAAGACGACGGCCTGCACGCGGTCGCGCGCGTTGATCTTCTGCAGGATGTGCGCGACATGCGTCTTGACGGTCGGCAGCGAGATGAACAGCCTGTCGGCGATCTCCTGGTTGGACAGGCCGTGCGCGATTTCGACGAGGACCTCGCGTTCGCGTTCCGTGAGCGTCGCGAGTTCTGGGTCCACATAGTCGTCCGCCGCGCGCTCGGCCTCGGTCTGCGCGCGGGTGATGCCACCCTCCATCATCTTCTCGATGAGCCGTTTCGTCGCCGTCGGCGCGATGATCGCGTTGCCCTGGTAGACGGTGCGGATCGAGTTGAGCAGCGTCTCCGGTTCGGTGTCCTTGAGCAGGAAGCCGGAAGCGCCCGCGTTGATCGCCGACATCACGTATTCGTCAAGGTCGAAGGTCGTCAGGATGATGACGCGCGTATGGCGTTCGCCTTCCTCGTTCGCATGCGCGTATGCGGTGATGCGCGCCGTCGCCGTCAGACCGTCCATACCCGGCATGCGCACGTCCATCAGGACGATGTCGGGATGCAGTTCCTCGACGAGCTCAACGGCCTTTCCGCCATCGGAGGCCTGTCCGACGACCTGCATGTCGGGTTGTGAATTGATGACCATCGTGAATCCGACGCGGATGAGTTCCTGATCGTCGGCGATCACGATGCGGATTCTGCCATTGTCTGCCATGCCGTCCAGTCTAGCCGGACGGGTGCGCCGCGCTCAGCGCCGCGCGCGGTCGGATCCGTCCGTCCTTCTGAGCTGCTCGTTGAGCGGCCGCGCTGGTGTGAGGTTCGGTGTCCGGTCATGGTCGCCCTCATCGCTGAACCCGGTTTCGCGCAGTACGCTGAGCAGTTCGCGCATATGGGCGAGCGCCGTGCGTCCTTGTGCGCCGATCTGCGCGAACGCGTCGGTGATGAACTCGGGCGATGGTGTTCTGCCATGTGCGAGTTCGTCGTCGATCGTCGACAGTTCCGTCGTGGTCTGCTCGATGACCGCGTTGAGTGTATCGCTCACTTCCGAGCGGATGTTCGCGCTGATGCGGTCGCGTTCGTGGTTCGCCGCGATGATGCGCTGTTTGTCGCGTTCGGCTTCGAGCGCCTCGGCGCGCGCCTGGAGCACCTGTGGATTCGTCCCGCCGAGTTTCGTCCACGCGCCGAGTGCGTACGCCATGATGCAGAAGAACAATGCGAACGCGCCGTATTGGATGAACACGGCATCGGGGGAGCCGTAGAACCCCGCGTCGATCAGCTGCTGCGGCGTATGTGAGAGCCATGCGAACAGGCTCCGGTATCCTGCGACGTTCATCGCGCATCGCGCAGCGAACACCGTGCATCCGAGCGTGAAGAGCGGTACGACCCATTTCCAGCTGGCCGGTTTGCCGTAGAGAGCGACCGCGTATATCGCGAAGAGCACATAGAGGTCGGCCGTATAGAAGCCGGGGAGTGCGAGCAGTTGCAGCAGGCAGATGGCCGCGACGGTCACGGCGACGGCGCGTGGGAAACGCCTGCGCAGCATGAGCGGTGCGACGATGCACCATGTCACGAACACGCCGAGCGCACGCATCCGCGGGGAATTGTCCGGCGTGCCCAGGAACATGACCGGTTCCGCCAACGAGGTGAAGCATCCGAGGAGTGTGAACATGATGACGTCCATGAGCACATAGTGGCGTTGCGTCCAGCGCGACATCCTCGAGATCCAGTTGCGTGGACTATCGTCCTCGACCTGTTCGAACGGTTTCGAACGCAGTTTGTCGCCGAGTTTGACGAAGAACGGCCATACGATGCGTTCGTCGGACGCATGCCGCTGCGGTGGTGCTGTGACGCCGCTCGCTGTGATGTCGCCGTCTGTGACATCGTCTACGGTGCCGTCCGCGTCGTGCGAGACGCCGTCGCTGCCGGACGTCGCATCCGCCGCATGCACGGTGGTGTACCCGGTGTCGGCGTGCATCGCCTCCGATGCGGGCACGGACGTCTCGGATCCGCCGGTCTCCCCGTGTCCTCCTCGTCCGAGCGGGACGCTCGCATGCACGTTGAAGCCGCCGGAGAGCCGGGGTCCGGAGGCGACGGCGCCGCCGACCGCCTCGATGCGTTCGCGCATGCCGAGCAGGCCATAGCCGGGCTTGTGCCCGTCCAATGACGATGCCGCGCCACGGCCGTCGTCATCGATGTCGATCGTCAACGTGTGCACGTCCCAACGGACCGTCACCGTCACGTCGACATGCGCCCCCGCATACTTGCGGATGTTCGTGAGCGCCTCCTGCACGACGTGGTACATCGCGACGCTCGACTGCTCGCTGAGCGCGGACGGGCGTTCCTGTCCGATTGTGCGCACCGTGAGTGTCATATCGGGGGAGACGGCGCGCGCCTGGTCGATGAGCGCATCGATGTCCGTGATGTCCGCGTGCGGCGAGCCGCCGAAGACACCGAGCAGCCGTTTCATATCGTGCAACGCGCGTTCGGATTCGCGGCGGATCGTCTCCATCGTCTCGCGCGCGAGCTTCGCGTCGTCGCGCGCGGCGTAGCGGCCGCCGTCCGATTGGATGATGATGATCGACAACGTGTGCGCGACGATGTCGTGCATGTCCCTCGCGATGCGTGCGCGTTCCGCCGACGCCGCGATCTGCCGTTCCTCCTGCTCGCGTGCGACGATCGCGTTGTTGCGTTCGTTGAGCAGTACGACCGTCTGTTGGCGTGCACGCTGCCAGAACGCGACGATGATGGCCATAGCGAGCGGCAGCGAGATTGACACGAGCACGATGACGAACGCCTCACCGAACATGCGTCCGCATACGGCCTGATGGTCCGGGGAGAGGGCCGGGCACGCGAAATACGCGTTGAGATCATCCGCGCTGCGTGATGGGTGCAACGGCCCGAAGACCTGCACCCACGCGTTGACGAGCGACGTGACCACATCGAGGACACCCGCGGTGATGAGGTACCGGCGCACATCGGCGCGTTCGCCATGGACGATCGCCGCGCACAGCATCGGCACGGCCATGAAATCGGCGATGACGAGAGAAGGGCCGAACACCAGCTGGATGACGACGGTCACGATGAACCAACGTGCGGACGTGCGCGGGCGCACACGGTGCAATAGGTACGGCGCGGTCAGCAGCACGCTCCAGACGGTCGAGCACAGCGGCGCCCACCCCGACGACGACGGATAGTCGAGGAACAACCCTGCGCCATCGCATATGAACCCCGCGGACATCGAGAACCACAACAGCGTCAACAACGCCGTCTCAAGACAGTCGACGAGGAGCGCACGGTGCGCGCGGAACCACGGCACCGCGCGCGTGCGCAGCGAATCGAAGGACATGCGGCCCAGCGTAGCGTGCGCGCACACCGAGGGCAATCATCCGCATGGACGAGACCGGTCCATGTCCGCACTGCGGGCTGAGATGAGGACATGCACGCCACCGCATCGGCATACCCGGGGCGGGACGCACAAGCCAACGATACAGCCAAGGAAGGAAGCGCGTATGGGACTGCTCGCCGAATACTATCTGCCGGGACTGCACGTCGCGGAACATGCGATCGACGTTCCGCTCGACTGGAACGGGCACGAACCCGGCCGCGGTTTCGATGGCGCGCACATCAAGCTGTTCTACCGCGTGCTCACCGCGCCCGACCACATCCACGACGACCTGCCGCCGCTGCTGTTCCTGCAGGGAGGCCCCGGTGGGGCCGGCCCGCGCCCGCTCGACCCCGACTCCGACGGCTGGATCGGCGAAGCCGTCAGGCACTTCCGCGTCGTGCTGCCCGACCAGCGCGGCACCGGACGCTCCTCGCACATCGACTCCAACGTCATCGGCGCGATGGACGGCGAGACCGGCGCCGATTACCTCGCGCACTTCCTCGCCGACTCGATCGTGCGCGACTTCGAACACCTGCGCCGCACCGAGTTCGCCGGCAGCCTGTGGACGACGCTCGGCCAGAGCTACGGCGGCTTCCTGACGCTCACCTACCTGTCGCTGTTCCCGACGGCGCTCGCGGCCGCCTTCACGACCGGCGGCATCCCGCACGTGCCCGCCGACGCGACCGAGGTCTACCTGCACACCTTCCCGCGCATGCGGCGCAAGACCGAACAGTTCACCGACCGCTATCCGCTCGACCGCGCACGCCTCGACACGCTCGCCGACAAGCTCACCGACGAACACGTCACATTGCCCAACGGTGACCCCTTCACCATCGAACGACTGCAGACGCTCGGCTCGTCCTTCGGCATGAAGCCAAGCTTCGAACGCGTGCACTGGCTGCTCGACAAGGCTTTCGCCGCCAGCGACGGCAGCGCCTCGGAGACGTCGCCGCTGACCGACGAATTCCTCGCCGACGTCGTGACGGCCACGTCGACGAACGCGCTGTACTGGCCGCTGCAGGAGTTCATCTACGCGAACGGCGAACTCGAACGGCCGATCGACTGGGCGGCGCAGCGCGTGCGCGACACGCTGCCGGAGTTCTCGACCGAGGCGCGGCCGCTGCTGCTGACCGGCGAGGCCGTCTTCCCGTGGATGTTCGAGCAGGAACGCGCGCTTAGGCCGTTCCGCCCGGCCGTCGAGACGTTGATGGGGCGCACGCGCTTCGGCACGATCTACGACGAAGCCCAGCTCGCGCGCAACACGGTGCCGCTGCAGGCGGCCGTCTACTTCGACGACATGTACGTCGACTCGTCGCTGAGCCTCGACACGCTCGCGCGCATCGGCAACGCGCACTGGTGGGTGACGAACGAGTTCGAACACGACGGTGTGCACGGCGCCAAAGTCTTCCGCCACCTGTTCCGGGAGGCGCTCGACCGCGGCGACTTGCGCAAGCTGTTCTGAAATCGCATGAACTATCCTCGGCGTCCGGCGCCGTGTCCGCGGCGCGGCATGCGCGCGCACGCCCGCAACATGGATGCGCTAGCGTGGACGGCGAACAATGACGGCGCGCCGAGGGCGCACGGCAAGGAAGGAAGAACATGACGGACGCGTGCACGGTCGGATTCATCGGATTCGGCAACATGGGACAGGCGATCGCGCGGGGACTTGTCGAGGCGGGCACGCTCGACGGCTCGCAGATCGTGGCCTGCGCGGCCCATTGGGACAAGCTCGTCGCGTCGACCGGCGCGATCGGCGCGAAGGCGCTGCACGACGCGAAGGAGGTCGTCGACGCCGCCGACGTCATCGTCGTGGCGATCAAGCCGTACCAGATCGAGACGGTCATCAAGCCGCTCGTCGCCGACCTCGCCGGCTCCGACAAGTTCGTCGTGTCGATCGCCGCCGGATGGACGCTCGACCGCTTCGAGACGATGATGGGGGAGATGAGCGCGCTCATCCACCTGCAGTGCACGATCCCGAACACGCCGATGGCGGTCGGCAAGGGCGTGCTCGTCACGGAGACCGACAACACGCTCACCGACGCGCAGCGCGACGAATTCGAACGGATCTTCGGATCGATCGCGCTCATCGAACGCGTCGACGGCGCGCACATGGACATCGCGATGTGCATCGCCGGCTGCGCGCCCGCCTTCACCGACATGTACCTCGAGGCGCTCGGCGACGCCGGCGTCAAGTACGGGCTGCAGCGCGCGACCGCCTACCGGCTCGCCGCGAAGATGATCGAGGGCGTCGGCGCGCTGTATCTGGCCACCGGCACGCATCCGGGCGCGATGAAGGACGCCGTGTGCTCGCCGGGAGGCACGACGATCAAGGGCGTCGCTTCGCTTGAGGAGAGCGCGTTCCGCGGCGCGGTCGTCCGCGCCGTCGACGCGATCGAACAGGGCTGAGCGGCGGCCGCCGCCCACGGTCCGCGTTGACGAGCCGCAACGCTACAGTGGGCGGTATGTCTCTTACCATCGGAATCGTCGGACTGCCGAACGTCGGCAAGTCCACCATGTTCAATGCCCTCACCCGCAACAACGTGCTCGCCGAGAACTACCCCTTCGCGACGATCGAGCCGAACACCGGCATCGTGCCGCTGCCCGACGACCGCCTGCCGGTGCTCGCCAAGCTCGTGCACACCGAGAAGATCGTGCCGGCGACCGTCACCTTCGTCGACATCGCCGGCATCGTCAAGGGCGCATCGGAAGGCGAGGGACTGGGCAACAAGTTCCTCGCGAACATCCGCGAGGCGGACGCGATCTGCGAGGTCGTGCGCGCCTTCGAGGACGACGACATCGTCCATGTCAACGGACACATCGACCCGGCCGACGACATCGACACGATCAACACCGAGCTGATCCTCGCCGACCTGCAGACGATCGACAACGCGCTGCCGAAGCTCGAGAAGGACCTGCGCGGCAGGAAGATCGAGCCGGCATACATGGAGGCCGTCAAGCAGGCGAAGACGATCCTCGAGTCGGGACGCACGATCGACCAGGCGGCGCAGGCCGGCGAGATCGACAAGGACGACCTGTACGACCTGCATCTGCTCACCGCCAAGCCGTTCATCTACGTGTTCAACGTCGACGACACCGAGCTGATGAACGACGAGTTCAAGAAGAAGCTCGCCGATTCGGTCGCGCCGGCACCGGCGATTTTCCTCAACGCGCAGTTCGAGGCCGAGCTCACCGAGCTCGACGAGGCAGACGCCCGCGAGATGCTCGAGGACGCCGGGCTCAAGGAATCGGGTCTCGACCAGCTCGCGCGAGTCGGCTTCGATATCCTCGGCCTGCAGACCTTCCTGACGGCGGGTGAGAAGGAGGTGCGCGCCTGGCAGATCCACAAGGGCTGGACCGCGCCGCAGGCCGCAGGCGTCATCCACACCGATTTCGAGAAGGGCTTCATCAAGGCCGAGGTCGTCTCCTACGACGACTTCGTGGCCGCCGACGGCTCGATGCCGAAGATCAAGGAGGAAGGCAAACTTCGCCTCGAAGGCAAGGACTACGTGATGCAGGACGGCGACATCGTCGAATTCAAGTTCAACGTCTGAGCGAGCGTAGCGCCATCATACGAAAACGGCGGCATTCCAACGGTTCGTGGGTTGCGAACCATACGGAATCCGCCGTTTTCGCGTCTTTCGTTTCAGCCGTCGATGGCGTCGTGGGCGCGCGCGGCTGTGACCATCGTCAGCATCATGACCGACGGTTCGAGCGCCCGGACCATGTGCGGCAGACGCGTGGGGAGGTAGATGAGGTCGCCGGGGACGGCCTCGCGCTCCTCGTCGCCGCCCCTGACGAGCAGGCGTCCGCTGAGCGGCTGCACGAACACCGGCATCGCCGCCGTATGCTCGCTCAGCTCCTGACCTGCGTCGAAGGAGAACAGCACAACGTTGCCGCCCTCGGTGCGCATGAGGGTGCGCGACACCGTCGCCTCCGGCTGGACGCTCACCATCCGCGCGACGTCGTCAAGCACCTGCATCCGTGTTTCATCATCGGTCATCGTCATCGCTCCTTGCCCGTGTATCATGTCCGCCTGGTGCCGCCGCGCCGCCCGGCCTGCCCGCCGGTCGCGGTCGCGACGCATGACCACAGTGTAGCGTCGCGACCGTGACGCGCAAAGGCCCCGCGCATCGCTCAATGCGAAACGCGGGGCCGTGGTGCCGGATACGCGCAGACGGGCGGAGCGTCTGCGCGCGGCGTGATCACTCGGCCTGCTCGCCGCCGGCTTTGAGGCCGGTGCCGTCGCCGCTGGGCGCCTGCTGCGGCGGGAAGGGGTTGACCGGCTCGGCGGGCTGCGGCGTCTCGTTCGACTTTGATCCTTCGCGCTTGGCGGCCTGCTTGGCCGCGTCGCCCTTCGCGCAGCCGCAGCCGCATCCCGAGGTCTCGCCGGCCGCGTTCGCGCTGCCCCGGAAGTCGAGGTCGCCGTCCGAGGAGGCGCCCGGCGTCGCCCCGCCGTCCGTTGCGCCGGTGTTCATGTTGTCCGAATTGATGTTGGTGTTGGTTGTTGCAGTAGTCATGTCGGCTGCCTTTCTGTTCGTTGTCTCCCACTGTACGGGGCGTACATATGAGGGGCGTGTGCGAATGCTGCCAATATCATGGGGATGCGTTCAGGAGATCATCAGTCTTCGCGGTGTGCGATCAATCGAACCATGACATGGAGGGCGACATGTCATGGTTCGGCCGTTGCGCTTATCGAGAGAGCCGGTACGCGAACCGCTGCATGCGCGCAAGCACCTGCTCGCTCTCCTCGAGCCAGGTCATGCACACCGGGAACACATGGCCGAGCGTGCGCGTGGATGGCACCTTCTCGTCATGCAGTTCGAAATCGCAGCCGTGAACGGACAGCGAGGTCGCCAATGCGAGCGTTTCGGCCTCGATGAAATCGTCGCTGCTCGTCTGCAGGTAGAGCGGGGGCAGCGGGCACCGGGAGACGAGGGCGGCGGGGGACAGGAAGGGCTGCGCCGCGTCCAGTCCGGCGAAGAAACGGGCGCCCAGCGTAGCGGTCAGGCGTTCGCGCATCGGGGAGGCGCCCGTGACGTCGTAGACGCCGCTGATGAGCGCGCCGCCCGCGATCGGCAGCTCCGACGGCCGGGGAGCGCCGAAGGCCTGTGCGGCGTCGGCATCGCGTTCGATCGCCATCGTCAGCAGTGCGAGGCATGCGCCCGCCGAATCGCCCGTGAGGAACACGGCGTCGGGGTTGACCGGGAACCGGTCGAGATTCGCCCGGATCCAGCGCAGCGCGTCCTGGATGTCGGCGAGCTGGCCGCGCAGGTCGGTCTGCGGCGCCGGACGGTAGTTGAGGGAGAATACAGCGAAGCCCAGAGCCGCCAGATGCGTGCAGAAGTTGCGGTTGAGCTCCTTGTACCCGTAGCAGAAGCCTCCGCCGTGGACGTCGATGTACACCGGCAGCGTCGCACCGCCGCTAACGATTGCAGCATGGGGCAGATAGAGGTCGAGTAGATGGCCGCGGACCTGACCGTGGGCGCGGTCGTAGCCGCCGTCGGCGCGGTAGGGCACGTCGGCGATCACGTCGACCGATTCGGGATCGTGCCAGTAGGCCGCGCGCGGATAGTCGAACTCGGCCGTGTCGAGTCGTAAACGGCGGATTTTCGCGGCCTGTTCGGCGCCCACGGAACGCAGATCGTCGTCGATCTCGGTCCAGTAGCGTGCTATCGGCGCGATCGCGCAGTCGAGGTCGTCGCGTTCCATCGTCAGGGTGTCCAGGTCGGGGCATGTGAGCGAATAGGGCGTTGACATCGTATTCATCATGTTTGTCCTTTCCCTGCGTTCGGGCATACGTCTTTCATTATCGCACAGTTTCGGCGATTTTCCAACGTTTTGCGGCCCAAGAGCCCGTGCTCGCCGCCATGGGGGCCCATTCGCTGACGACGCAATCGGCGGATTCTGGGGTGTGGGCGGGGTACTACTGGGAGACATGAAAGAATTCTGTGAGAAATGGGGCAAGCGCATTGCCACCAAGGAGATGTTGCTCATCGTCATCGTCACGCTCGCGGCCACCGTCGTCGGCATGTGGGCGGCGCAGTTCCCGGGTCTGCAGATCCTCGGCGCGCTCATCATCGCGCTGTTGATCGGCATGGTCGTCCAGTTCCCGATTCGCGCGTGGTACACGAAGAACGATCCGCAGCGTCAGGCGCGTGTCAAGGACGCGGCCGGACTCATTGCGAACAAGTTCCTTCGTCTGGGCATCATCCTGCTCGGTTTTAAGCTCAATCTGCAGCTGCTGTTCACGACGGGCGCGAAGTGCCTGCCGCTCGCCGTCGTCATCGTCACCGTCACCGTGCTGCTCACCTACGGCATCTGCCGCTGGATGGGCGTCGATCCGCTGATGGCCATCCTCGTGGCCTGCGGCACCGGCATCTGCGGTGCGGCTGCCGTCATGGGCGTCTCCGGTTCGATCAAGGTCTCCCCCAAGCGTGAGGAGGAGAAGGAGAACGACGAGGTCACCGCAATCGCGATCGTCGCGATCATGGGCACGATCTTCGCGCTGCTCGAGATCGCGCTGCTGCCGCTCTTCGGCCTCACGCAGGCCCAGGAGGGCTTCGTCGCCGGCGGCTCGCTGCATGAGATCGCGCACGCGGTCGCCGCGGGCGAGGGCCTCGACGATCCGCAGCTCGCCGCGCAGCAGGGCGTCGTCGACGCCGCGACGATGGCGAACATCATCAAGCTGTCGCGTGTGCTCATGCTCGTCTTCGTCGCGATCATCGTCGCGGTGTGGTGGGACAAGAAGCACAGCGAGGTCCCGTCGGACGGCGGCAAGCGCAAGGTCGCCTTCCCGTGGTTCATGCTCGGTTTCATCGCGACGGCCGCAATCGGCACGCTCATGCTCAAGGCGTGGCCGGCCACCACCGGTTTCGTCAACGTGCTCGGCAACGACGTCGCGAAGATCTTCCTCGGCATGGCGATGGCCGCCTTGGGCATCAACGTCAACTTCAAGGCGCTCAAGAAGGGCGTCAAGCCCTTCGTCGCCTCGCTCATCGCGTCGATCGTCCTCGTCGCGCTGTGCATCGGCCTCGCGCTGCTGTTCTTCCCCGCGAAGTGACGGCCGGCTGACCGACCGCCCTAGCCGTCTTCACCACGCGTCGCCCGCGTCCCGTTTCCCGGGGCGCGGGCGACGCCGTTTTTCCGTCCCACGCGAAGAGCCGCGCCCCGTGTCGGACGGTTATGACGCCGCATCGTCTGTTCGTGACATGGGGGTCCTACAATGACGATGGCGTCCGCGCGGGACCCTGCGCCGCCGCGTGCCGCCGAGAGCAGTCCTGAGAAGTCAAGGAGACCTTTATGACCAACCTTTCGATGGCGGGCATGTTCCACTGGAAACTGCACGGCAACGGCAAGACGCTCGGCCCCGGCGAGGTCGTCGATCCGAACGAGCGCCTCACCTGGCCCCGCACGATCGAGATCGGTGCACAGCACGTCGTGGCGATGTTCGGCGCCACGTTCCTCGTGCCGATCCTGACGCATTTCGACCCCTCCACGACGCTGTTCTTCACGGCGTTCTCGACGGCGCTGTTCCTGCTCATCAACAAGAACATCCTGCCGTCCTACCTCGGTTCCTCCTTCGGCTTCATCGCCCCGATCACGGCCGTCTACAGCGCCGGCAAGGGCATCGCCGTCGCCAGCTTCGGCATCCTGTGCACAGGTCTGTTGCTCGCGCTCATCGGCGTGGCGGTGCAAGTGGCTGGCGCCGTGTGGATCGACCGCATCATGCCGCCGGTCGTCAACGGCGCAATCGTCGCGATCATCGGTTTCAACCTCGCGCCGACCGTGTGGACGAACTTCCAGACCGCGCCGGATACGGCGCTTGTCACGCTGTTCGCCGTCGTCCTCGTCGCCGTGCTGTTCAAGGGGCTGCTCGGCCGCCTCAACATCCTCATCGGCGTCCTCATCGGCTACGCGTACGCGTGCGTGCGCGGCCAGGTCGACTTCGCGGCGATTGAAAGCGCCGCATGGGTCGGCTTCCCGCGCTTCCACCTGCCGCACGTCGATTTCTCGGTGCTGCCGATGTTCCTGCCGGTCGTCCTCGTGCTCATCGCCGAGAACGTCGGCCACGTCAAATCGGTCGCCGCGATGACCGGCCACGACTACGACAACCAGATCGGCACCGCGCTCATCGCCGACGGCCTGGGCACGACGGTCGCCGGCTTCGGCGGCGGCTCCGGCACGACGACCTACGGCGAGAACATCGGCGTCATGGCCGCGACGAAGGTGTATTCGACGGCGGCCTACTGGTGCGCCGCCGGCTTCGCGTTCATCCTATCGTTGTGCCCGAAGTTCGGCGAGGTCATCAACTCAATTCCCGCCGGCGTCCTCGGCGGTGTCACGACGCTGCTGTACGGCATGATCGGCATGATCGGCGTGCAGATCTGGGTCGACAACAAGGTCGATTTCAGCAAGCCGCTCAACATCATGACGGCCTCGATCGTCATGATCATCGGCATCGCCAACTTCCAGTTCGCGATCTCGGATGTGCAGTTCAACGGCATCGCGATCGGCTCAATCGCCGTGCTCGTGCTCTACCACGGCCTCAAGGCGATCGGCCGGGCGACCGGCGCGATTCCGAAGACGCCGTCCGCCGACGACGCCGCGCCGTCCTCGGCACCTGCGGGCGACGACGAGGCGGCGCAGTGGACGTCCCTGAAGGACGGGACGAGTCCGCAACGGTCTTCCGACTTGACCGTCAGGTAAGGTGTTCGATCCGGAAACGGCGTGGGGCCGCGCGACGTCATTTGCGACGTCGCGCGGCCCCACGCCGTTTCCGGCGCTCAGCGTCGGCGCGCCCCGAAGGTATCCCACGGGGCGTGTAGCGGGGTGCCGCTAGACTGTTTGAGTTTGCGCACCCTGCGCCGACATCTGACTAGGAAGGCCACCGTGCCCGCTTCACCTGTTTTATCCGATATCAAGCATCCCGAATCCGTCTTCGACGCCGACGAACAGGATGCCATGACCTTCGCCGAGCTCGGCGTCGACGGCCCGATCGTGCATCTGCTGGCCGACGAGGGCAAACGCACCGCGTTCCCGATCCAGCAGGACACGCTGCCCGATTCGCTCGCCGGCCGCGACGTGCTCGGCCGCGGCCGCACCGGCTCAGGCAAGACGCTCGCGTTCGCGATACCGCTCGTCACGCGCGTCGCCACGTCCTTCGACGACGACCGCGAGCACGGCCGCCGCGAACCGCGCGGCGCCAAGCCGCATCCGCGCGGCCTCGTGCTTGCGCCGACGCGCGAGCTCGCCAACCAGATCAACGACGTCGTCGCGCCGCTCGCCGCGCTGTACGGGATGACGACGACGACCGTCTACGGCGGTGTGCGCTACGCGCGGCAGTTCAGAGACCTCAACGACGGCGCGCAGATCGTCGTCGCCTGCCCGGGTCGTCTCGAGGATCTCATCGAGCAGGGCGCGCTCACGCTCGATGACGTGCGCGTCGTCGTCCTCGATGAAGCCGACGAGATGGCCGACATGGGCTTCCTGCCGCCGATCAAGCGACTGCTCGCGCAGATTCCGCGCGACGCGCAGCATATGCTGTTCTCGGCGACGCTCGACCACGGCGTCGACGCCGTCGTCGACGAGTTCCTCGACGATCCGAAGGTGCACAGCGTCGATGAGGCGACCGATCACGCCGACCTGATGACGCATCATGTGTTCCTGACGACGAAGGCCGATAAGAACGAGCTCGTGCGCACGCTCGCGGGCGGCAAGGGCCGGCGCATCCTGTTCACGCGCACGAAGTTCCAGGCGAAGAAGCTTGCGAAGGCGCTCACGCAGCAGGGCATTCCGGCCGCGGAGCTGCACGGCAACCTCAGCCAGAACCAGCGCGACCGCAATCTGCAGGCCTTCGAATCGGGGGCGACGAACGTGCTCGTCGCGACCGACGTCGCCGCGCGCGGCATTGACGTCAGCGGCGTCGAACTCGTCATTCAGGTCGATCCGCCGGACGATCCCAAGTCGTTCCTGCATCGCTCGGGACGTACGGCGCGCGCAGGCAAGGCCGGCGACGTCGTCACGATCATCACGCCGGACCAGAAGCGCTACGTGCGCGGGCTGCT
Organism: Bifidobacterium sp. AGR2158; assembly: GCF_000424225.1. Classification (NCBI taxonomy): domain Bacteria; kingdom Bacillati; phylum Actinomycetota; class Actinomycetes; order Bifidobacteriales; family Bifidobacteriaceae; genus Bifidobacterium; species Bifidobacterium sp. AGR2158. Next base: position 85,284 of record NZ_AUJM01000013.1, on the reverse strand, counting down.
GCACCGCGCAGGACTGGCGATCAAGCCGATCGAGGTCCGTCCGGATTCGCCGCAGGTCGCCGAACTCGTCGGTGAGACGGCGCCGCTCGTCGAAGGCTGGGAGTTGCCCGAGCTTGAACGCCGCCGCACCTCGCGTCCCCGCGGACGCAAGTCCGAACGCCGCGAGGCGCGTCAGTCGCGCAGCGCGAAGGCCCGGCGCAACCAGAACCGCACCCGCGAGCGCAACCGCGAGCTGCAGCGGCAGATCGACGATGAACGCCGCGAATTCGCGCAGCGTTTCCTCGGCGACGTGCACAGCGTGCGCGGCGAGGAGACGGACGGCGCCGCGTCGGCCTCCCGCGACGCGAAGCCGCGCCGCGACCGCCGTCAGGACGATCGCCGTCGTGAGGAGCGGCGTCGTGATGATCGACGTGAGGACCGTCATGACGATCGCCGCGAGCGCAGCCGTCATGACGACGAGCGTCGCGGCGGCAAACGTATCCACCGTCGCGAACAGCGCATCGTGCGTGACGAGCGCGGCGAGGACGCCAAGCGGCAGGAACGCCGCGAGGAGGCGCGCCGCGCTCGTCGCTACGAGAACGCCGATCAGGCGAAGGCGGCCAAGCGCGGAGGGTCGAAGCACCGCAACGGCGCCACGAGGAAGCGCGCCAATGGCAAGCGTCGTTCGACGCCGTTCCGCACGCGCTGAGCGCACGGCCACTGATTGACGGCCACTGATTGATGAGGGGCGCTCATCCGCAGGATTGTTCCGCGGATGGACGCCCCTCGTCTCGTCAGTATTGTGTTGGATGTGGTATTGATTGTGTTGGATGTGGTATTGCGTTGAATATGCGCGCCGTTCAGCGACGGTCGTCGTCGGTCTGGCACGCCGGATCGCCGCCGTTGAGCTTCGCAGCGAGGGCGGCGGCGAGCACGCGCGGGACGAGACGCACGCCGAAGGACGTCATCTTCGCGAGCGCGCCCTGATAGGCGAGCGTGCTGCCGGCCTGCATCTTCGCGTAGGCGAAGGCGGCGGTGCGTTCGGGCGTCGACGGCTTGAACAGCGGCAGCGTGTAGAAGTTCTTGCCCTTCATGTGCGCGGCCGCCTCGAAGCCGGTGGTCACCGGCCCGGGGCATACCGTCGTCACCGTCACGCCGGTGCTGCGCAGCTCGTAGGAGACGGCCTCGCCGAGCGAGCGCACGAAGGCCTTCGTCGCGTAGTACATCGCCATGTAGGGGCCGGGTGTCGTCGCCGCGACGGACGCGATGTTGAGGATGCGTCCGTGACCGCGTGCGCGCATGTCGGCGCCGAACAGGCGCATGAGTTCGGCGAGCGCGACCATATTCACTTGCATCATCGCGCGCATGCGTTCCTCGTCCATGTCGAGGAAGGCGCTCCAGTCGCCGAATCCGGCGTCGTTGATAAGCGTGTCGACGACGATGCCGCGTTCGCGTGCGAAGCGGTGCAGGCGTTGCGCGGCGCCCGGATGCGCCAGATCGATCGTGACGGCGACGACGTGCGCGTCGAGGTCGTGTTCGAGCGTCGTCTTGAGCACGGCAAGCTTGTCCGCGTCGCGCCCGGTGATGACGAGGTCGTCGTCGTGCTGCGCGCACAGCAGCGCGAGTTCCCTGCCGATGCCTCCGGTGGCCCCTGTGATCAGTGTCGTCATGATCGTCCTTCCCGCTCGTGCGGGCGCGCCGTGTGTCGTCGCGCCGTGTGTCGCCGCCCACTGTAGCCCATCCGGGCTGCGGGCGGCGCATGTTCAGCTCGGCGCGCGACGCGCCAGCGCGTGCCGTTTTCGGAATAGGGCGCGCGCCGCCCGCGTTGACCTTCGTGGGCGGACGCCCCCCACCTCTAGGCGCCCGTGGCATTGGTTTTTCAACCATTGGTTTTCAACAAGGAGCGGTCAATGGCTACAGCAGGCATCATCGTCGCGGCGGTGGCGCTCAGCGCGCTGCTGCTGTGGTACTTCTTCGCGCCGCGCCGCGCCGCGCGCGCAAGCGGCGGCGACGACGGCGTACAGCATGTGCGCATCGAGGTCAAGGGCGGCTACGACCCGGCCGAGGTCATTGTGCGCGCCGGCGTGCCGACGCTCATCGACTTCGACCGGCGCGAGGGCGGCGAATGCTCGTCGCATGTCGTCTTCTCCGACCTCGGCATCGACCTCGCGCTGCCGGCGAACGAACACACCGAACTGCGGCTGCCGGCGCTGCCGGCGGGGGAGTACCCCTTCGCCTGCGGCATGAACATGCTCCATGGCATGCTGCGCGTCGAAGGCGAAGGTGAGGGCGACGGCGTCGCGGCCGTGGCCGGCGCGCCGACCACCGTGGACGAAAGCGACAACGTGCTGCGCGGCCGCCAGCAGGCCGAGGATCTCGACCGCGCCCACGAGATCCGCACGTTGACCCAACGTCTCGTCGTCGCCGTCGTGTTCACGGTGCCGCTGCTGTTCGTCGCGATGCTGCCGATGATCCCGGCCGTCGACGCGTGGATGCGCGCGACGGCGCCGTGGATGCTCAGCCCGTGGCTGCAGCTCGTGCTGACGTTGCCGGTCATGTGCTACTGCGGATGGCCGGTGCACCGCACCGGATGGCTCGCGGTCGCGCACCGCGCGCCGGAGATGAACTCGCTCGTCACGCTCGGCACGATCGCCGCGTTCGGCTACAGCCTCGTCGTCACGCTGTGGCCGCAGCTGCTGCCGCCCGCCGCACGCGCGCCGTACTACGAGGCCGTCGGCACGATTATCACGCTGATGATCCTCGGCCAGCTGCTCGAAGCGAAGGCGCGCGCCGGCACCGGCGACGCGATCCGCGAACTCATTGGCCTGCGCCCCGACACGGCGACCGTCATCCGCGACGGTCGTGCGGTGAGCGTGGCGACCTCGGACATCGTCGTCGGCGACATCGTCGAGGCGCACCCCGGCGAACGCCTGCCCGTCGACGGCGTCGTCGTGTCCGGATCGAGCGCCGTCGACGAGTCGATGATCACCGGCGAATCGCTGCCGGTCGCCAAGACGGTCGGCGATCCGGTCATCGGCGCGACGACGAACGCGACCGGCGCGCTGCGCTACCGCGCGACGCGCGTCGGCGCCGACACGACGCTGTCCGGCATTATCCGCCTTGTGCGCGCCGCGCAGACCTCGAAGGCGCCGATCCAGCGTATGGCGGACAAGGTCGCCGGCGTGTTCGTGCCGGCCGTCGTCCTCATCGCGATCTGGACCTTCGTCATCTGGTGGTGCGTCGGCGTGCCGCTGCGCGGCCTGTACGGCCTGATCTGCGCGATCTGCGTGCTCGTCATCGCCTGCCCGTGCGCCCTCGGACTGGCCACGCCGCTGTCGATCACGACGGCCACCGGACGCGGCGCGCGCCACGGCGTGCTCTACCGCAACGCGGAGGCGCTCGAGACGGCCGCGAAGATCGATGTCGTCGTCTTCGACAAGACCGGCACGATCACGCGCGGCGAACCTCATGTCGTGCGCATCGCCGCCCTCGGCGCCGACGGCGCCTTCGACGCGGCGATCGACGACGCGACGCTCGCCGCGATCGCCGGCGCCGAAGCGAAATCGGAGCATCCGCTCGCGCACGCCGTCGTCGAGGCCGCCCATGCGCGCCACCTCGACATCCCCGAATGCCTGACCTTCGTCGCCGTGCCCGGAGGCGGCGTGCGCGCCGACGTGGACGGCCGCGATGTCGTCGTCGGTGCCGACCGTTTCGTCGAGGACGCCGTCGGCTCTGACGGGCTCGAACAGGTGCGCGAGACGATGCGCCTGATCGCGCAGGACGGCGCAACGCCGGTCATCGCCGCCGTCGACGGCCGCACCGTCGCCGTGTTCGCGATCCGCGACACAATCAAGGACGACGCGCGCGCCGCCGTCGACGCGCTGCGTGCGCGCGGCATCGGCGTCGTCATGCTCACCGGCGACAACCGTCTGACGGCCGACGCGATCGCGCGCGAGGCCGGCATCGCGCACACGATCGCCGACGTGCGCCCCGAGGACAAGGAATCGGTCATCCTCGCGCTGCAGCGGCAGGGACGGCATGTGGCGATGGTCGGCGACGGCATCAACGACGCGCCCGCGCTCGCCCGTGCCGACCTTGGCATGGCGATGGGCACCGGTACCGACGTCGCGATCGAATCGGCCGACGTCACGCTGATGAACGGGTCGCTCACGTCGGTTGTCACCGCGCTCGACCTCGCACATGCGACGATGCGCAACATCCGCCAGAACCTCGGATTCGCGCTCGGCTACAACGGTCTGGGCATCCCGGTGGCCGCCGGCGTGCTCTACCCGATCTGGCACGTGCTGCTCAACCCGATGATCGCCGGCGCGGCGATGGCGTTCTCGTCGCTGTCGGTCGTGCTCAACGCGAACAGGCTGCACCGTTTCGCCCCCGGCCGCGCGCACCGCTACACGATGCACGCTGCGCCCATCGATGAATCGACGCTCGAGCCGGTGCACGGCGCCGTATGCCGTGCGCACAATGGGGACGGCACCCGCAAGGGAGACGACAACAAGGACACTGCAACGAAAGGACATGCGATGGCAGACGAAACCGCCGAGGAGATCCTCGAGGACGCGATCGACGAACAGCTCAGGCAGGAGGAGGCGGACGCCGAGGATGTCATCGACCCGGTGTGCGGCATGACGGTCGCCCCGAAGACCGCCGCGGCCAAGCGCGTGTGGCACGGCCGCACGATTTACTTCTGCAATCCGCACTGCGCCGAGGTCTTCGACTCGAACCCGTCGAACTACGTGGACGACTGATCGACACACAGTCACCGCGAAGTGGCACTCAGTAGTCACAGACGACGAACGCGCCGTGGCAATGACCGGACATGTCGGCCGTCCCCCACGGCGCGTTCGCCGTCTTCGGTCCCTTGTTCAGGCGTGCCGACGGCGACGCACAAGCGAGACGATCACGCCGATGACCACGCCGAGCGCCGACGGCACGAGCCAGCCGAGCGCCAGATCGTTGAGCGGCAGCCATCCGCATGCCGTCTCGAGCCACGTCCAGCGTCCGCCGAACGTGGCGACGAGGCCGACGACGCCGTTGGCGACGCTGTCGATCGCCGTGAGCAGCACCGTCCAGAAGTAGACGGCCGGGAAACGGCTCGTGAAGACGGAGTCGAACAGCGACAGCACGACGAGGACGATTGCGATCGGATAGAGCGCCTCAAGCACCGGCACCGACAGGTTGATGATCGCGCTCAGGCCGATGTTCGCGATGACGAGCGCGACGAGCGCGAACACAAGCGTCCAAGCGCGGTAGGAGAGCGCACGCGGGAACTGCTTGTGGAAATACGACGAGCAGGTGGAGATGAGCCCCGCGCACACGTTGAAGCAGGCGACGACGAAGATGACGCCGACGAAGACGGTGCCGGCGTGGCCGAAGACCTGCTCGGTGAGGTTCGTGAGCACCGTCGCGCCGGTGTCCGTCGCGCCGTCGATGCCACGGTAGGAGCCGGAGACGGCGCCGACGAAGCCGAGCATCGCGTAGATGACGACGAGCATGACGCCGGTGGACAGACCGCCGAGGGCGGTCTCGCGACGGTTGCCGCGCTCGTCGCGCACGCCCATCGCGTCGATGTTCGCCGAGATGACGATGCCGAAGTACAGGCCGGCGAGCAGATCCATCGTCTGGTAGCCGTCGAGGAAGCCCTGCATGAGCTGGTCGTGCGCGTACGGGCCGCTCGGCGCGGCGAAGGGCGGATGGTGCACGCACAGGCACGTGACGAACAGGACGGCGATCATGATGAGCAGCAGCGGACCCATGATCTTGCCGAGCACCTGCGACAGGCGGTCGGGATGCTGCGCGACGAGCCACGCGAGCGCGAAGAACACGACCGAATAGATCAGCCGGGCGCCGCCGAGCCCTTCGCCGGCAAAGGGGGCGACGGCCATCTCGAAGGACGTCGACGCGGTGCGCGGGATCGCGAACAGCGGGCCGATCGTGAGCATGATCGCCACGCCAAGCACGAGCGCGAAGCGCGGCGACACGCGTGCGCTGAGGTTGGAGAAGCCGCCGGCGCGCGCGACGACGATGACGCCGAGGATCGGCAGGCCGACGGCGGAGAGGACGAAGCCGAGCATGCCGGGCGCCGTGCGATCGCCGGCGAGCGCGCCCAGATACGGCGGGAAGATGAGGTTGCCGGCGCCGAAGAACATTGAGAAGAACGTGACGCCGACGATGACGCGCTGACGGGTCGTCAGCCGCGGCTCGCGCGCACCCGGCAGCCGTGCGCCGTCGGCTTGCTCGACGTGTTCGGCGATGTCCTGCGCGACCTCGATCGCGTTTTCAGCGGCCGGATCGTCACCGGTCGCGCTCGCGCCGTCGGGCGTCATCGGACGGACGGACGTCGTGGAATGAGAGGACGTCGCCGGAGAAGACGTCGCGGGATGGGAAGCGGGATGGGAATGGGAGTCCGGTGCGCGCATGACGTCGGATCGCCTCCAGAACGGGTAGGGGAATGAACAGGGCTACTCGCGGCCGACTGCAGCCGGCAATCGCCGACGCGGCACGGCCCGCGGTCACTGCACAGTATAGAGGCCGCACGGTGTGCCGGCCCCGCGGCGCCGCGCTCACGGCGAACAGGCGCGCCCCCGCGCCGCGCTCCTACACTGGAAATCGATTCGGCACAAGGAAAGTCGGGCAAACGCAACAGTCGATCTGACGCAACAGTCGATCTGACACAGCACAGTCGGACAAACACAGCACAGCCGGACAGACGTAAACATACAAGGAAATACAAGGAATCGGTCAGGGAAAGGCGGCACATGGGACGGGTGACGGATGTGGGGACGGGCGCGCGGCTGCTGTTCGCGTCGTCGGCGGTGGGGCTGCTGCCGCTCATGCGCCGCGTGTTCGCCCTGCGCGACGGCGCCATCATCGGCTTCGTCCCGAACGCGAGCTTCGCCGAACCCTACGGCTTCGCGAACCGGATGGCGGCGCCGTGGTGGCGCGCGCACGGCCTGAAGGTGCGCTGCGTCGACCTGAACGGGCGGCGCGCGCGGGTGGCCGCGATGCTGCGCGGCTGCGACCTGCTGTATCTGTGCGGCGGCAACAGCTTCCATCTGATGCGCTGTCTGCGCGCCGCCGGCGTCGTGCCGCTCATTCGCGATCTCGTCGCCTCGGGCGTGCCGTATGTGGGCGAATCGGCCGGCGCGGTCGTCGCGGCCCTGGACATCGACTACATCGCGCCGATGGACGTGCGCCGCGAGCCGGCGGCGACGCTGCACGCGGCGAGACGCGCCTCTTCGCCGACGCGGGGGCTCACGCTGACCGATGTGCATGTCGTGCCCCATGTTGGCGGGCGTATGCTCGGCGCGGCAGCGCGAGACATCCTGCGCCTGCACGCCGGCGAGCCGAGCTACGTGCCGCTGCGCAACGACGAGGCGCTGGTCGTCGAGGACGGCCGGATGCGCCGCGTCGGCACGGGCTCGCGCATCGCACGGCTGCTGTAGCCGCCGCGCGAGGCTGCGCCGGTGGCGAGACATCGGTGGGATCAGGAGGCGCGGCGGCGCGGTGCGTTAGACTTGAGTGCGGTATCGTCACATCCACATCGTCACCAGCAATGGAGGAACGCATATGAGCGCAGAAGCAAACGTCGGCGTCGTCGGACTTGCCGCGATGGGCGCAAGCCTGGCACGCAACCTCGCACGCCACGGCAACCGGGTCGCCGTCTACAACAGGCACTATGCCCGCACCGAGCATCTCATCGACAACTACGGTGACGAGGGGCAGTTCTATCCGGCGAAAACCGTCAAGGAGTTCGTCGACCTGCTCGAGAAGCCCCGCACTGCAATCATCATGGTCAAGGCCGGCGTGGCGACCGACGCCGTCATCGACGAGCTCGCCGAGTACATGGAACCGGGCGACATCATCGTCGACGGCGGCAACTCGTACTTCAAGGACACGATCCGCCGCGAGAAGGAACTGCGCGCCAAGGGCCTGCACTTCGTCGGCATGGGCGTCTCCGGCGGCGAGGAGGGCGCGCTGCTCGGCCCGTCGATGATGCCCGGCGGCTCCGACGCGTCGTGGGAGCGCCTCAAGCCGATCCTCGAATCGATCGCCGCGAAGGCCGATGACGGCGAACCCTGCGTCATGCACGTCGGCGAAAACGGCGCCGGCCACTTCGTCAAGATGGTGCACAACGGCATCGAATATGCGGACATGCAGCTCATCGCCGAAAGCTATGACATTATGCGCCGGGGCCTGGGCATGACCCCCGACGAGATCGGCGACGTCTTCGAGGCGTGGAACGGCACCGACCTCGACTCCTATCTCATCGAGATCACGGCCGAGGTGCTGCACAAGAAGGATCCGCAGACCGGCAAGCCGCTCGTCGACGTCATCTACGACCATGCGGGTATGAAGGGCACTGGCACGTGGACCGTGCAGACGGCGCTCGAGCTCGGCGTGCCGGTCACCGGCATCGCCGAAGCCGTGTTCGCCCGCGGGCTGTCCGACCAGACGGCGCTGCGTGAGAAGGCGCAGGCCGATCCGTTCCACGGCCCCGACGGCCATATCGAGCTCGGCGTCGAGACGCGCGAGGCCTTCATCGAACGCGTCCGCCAGGCGCTCTACGCGTCGAAGATCGTCGCCTACGCGCAGGGCTTCAACGAGATCTCGCGCGCCGCCGAGACCTATGGCTGGGACATCGACATGGCGCATCTGGCGCGCATTTGGCGCGCCGGTTGCATCATCCGCGCGAAGTTCCTCGACCGCATCTCCGAGGCCTTCGAGGACGGCGCCGCCGACGTCTCGTTGCTGTTCGCCCCCTACTTCAAGCAGGGCATCGAGGCCAGCGAGTCCGATTGGCGCCACGTCGTGGCCACGGCGGCCGAGGTCGGCCTGCCGGCACCGGTCTTCTCCTCCTCGCTCGCGTATTTCGACGGCCTGCGCGCCAAGCGTCTGCCGGCCGCGCTCATCCAGGGCCAGCGCGACCTGTTCGGCGCCCACACCTACCAGCGTGTGGACCAGCCGGGCGCATGGCACATCCTGTGGGCCGAACCTGACCAGAAGGAAGTGAAGATGGCCGACTGATCCGGCCCGTGCGGAATACGACGGATGCAGTGAAGGGCGCAGACCTCGCGATGAGGTCGGCGCCCTTCCTAATATATTCCACTGGAGAATACGCTCGCCATCTTCCGAAGACGGAAAACAGCGAATGTTCAGTCGTGCAGCCGCGCCGTCGATGCCTCGTCGCCGATCCACAGCAGCTGCCTGCGCGCGTCGGCGAAGGAGGCCGGCCAATGCGGGTTGCGCCTGCCGGTGAAGGTGTGCATCATCGCGTCGGCCTTCGCCGCGCGCGAGCCGCAGATCCACAGATAATCGGTCCTGGCGATCATCGGCACCGTGAAGGTCAGGCGCGTCGGCGGCGGCTTGGGGGAGTCGTCGACGCCGGCGACGAGGAGGTCCGTTTTGTCGACGAGAAGCTCCTTGTGATCGGGGAACAGCGACGCGAAATGGCCGTCAGGGCCGACGCCGAACATCATGATGTCCATCGCCGCAGCCTGGCCGAGCTCGCCGACGAGCTCGGACTGGTAGACGGCGGCCGCATGCCGCAGCGCCTCGCATGTCTGTTCCTCGCTCGCGTTCTCGCGTTCGCTTGCGCTGCGCGTATCGGCGGGCATCGCGTGGATCTGCGCGTCGCTCATGCGCCCGTCGGCGACAAGACGGTCGAACAATGCGGCGCGCGCCTGCTTCTCGTTGCGTTCGTCGCTGTCGGCGGGCACGAAGCGTTCATCGCCCCACCAAATGTGCACGCGCCGCCAGTCGACGACGTCGAGCAGCGGCGAGGCGCCGATCGCCTCGAGGATCGTCGTGCCGTCGGTGCCGCCGGTCACGGCGACGTCGACGCGGTCGCGGTCGGGAAGGCCGAGCACCTCGTTCATCGTCAGCAGCGTGCGCGCGGCGACCGCCTCGGCGAACAGACGCTGGTCGGGATAGGTGATGAGTTCGCGTTCGATCATCATGCGTCCTCCTTCATCGCTGCGCCTGCGCGCCGTCTGGGTGGATGCGACGCCAGCCATCGGTGATGACGCGCGCGTAGATCTCGTCGGGGTAGAGACGGCCGAGCTCCTCGCTCAGGCAGTCGCCGAGCGAACGCATCGGCAGCGGGATCGTCTGCGGCGACTGTTCGGGCACGCTGATCGTGACGATGTCGTCATGGTCGTGGCAGCGCACGAGGCTGAGCACGCCGCCGTCCTCGCGCGTCAGGCTCACCGCGCAGATCGCCGTCGCGTCGTCATCGGTCTCGATTGACACGGGGATGTCGAGGCTGACGGCGAGCCATGCGGCGAGCAGGTCCTTGGGCAGGTAGTCGCCTTCGCCGACAACGTTCGCGGCCGTGATGCGCATGTGCGGCGGCTGGTCGAGCATCGCCGCGAGCAGCGCGCGCCAACGCGTCAGTCTCGTCCACGACATGTCGACGTTCTTCGGCGAACGGTTGCGTCGCAGATCCTCGATCGTGCGCATCGGGTTGCCCGAACGCATCGCGTCGGTGATGCGCGACTGCGCCATCGCGCCGACGAGGTCCTTCGACGGGTTGGCGGGCGCCTCGGTCGGCCACCACGCCACGATCGGCGCGTCCGGCACGAGCAGTGGCGTGACAAGCGTGTCGAGATGGTGGATGAGGCCGCCGCGCGGACGCAGCACGATGACCTCGCCGGCGCCCGCGTCGGCGCCGATGCGCACTTCGGCGTCGAGGTAGGTGCGGTCGGTCGTCTCCTCGGTCATGCGCCGTGTGCTCGGCGCGACCGCGATGACGCGGCACGGATGGTCGCGGCTCGCCTCGTTCGCGAGCGTGAGCGTGTTCTCGAGGTGGTCCTCGTCGGTGACGATGAGCAGCGTGAGCACGCGGCCGAGCGCGACCTCGCCGCGTTCCTCGTGCAGTTCGTCGATCTTGTTCGAGATCTCATTGGTCTCGGTGTCCCGCATCGTAATGATCATGGCATCCTCCAACGGTGTCCGTCGCGTGCAAGCATCTCCACGGCTTCCTGCGGCCCCCACGTACCGGCGCGGTAGGGCTGCGGCTGGCCGAGCGTCGACCAGAAGTCCTCGATCGGGTCGAGGATGCGCCACGACAGGTCGACCTCCTTCGTCGTCGGGAACAGCGGCGGGTCGCCGAGCAGCACGTCGAGGATGAGGCGTTCGTAGGCCTCGGGGGAGGATTCGGTGAACGAACGGCCGTAGCTGAAGTCCATTGACACGTCGCGCACCTCCATCGACGTGACGCCCGGCACCTTCGAGCCGAAGCGAATCGTGACGCCCTCGTAGGGCTGCACGCGGATGACGAGCGCGTTCTTGCCGAGCTCCTGCGTCGCCGTCGATTCGAAAGGCAGGTGCGGGGCGCGCTTGAAGACGAGCGCAATCTCGGTGACGCGCCTGCCGAGGCGTTTGCCGGTGCGCAGGTAGAAGGGGACGCCGGCCCAGCGGCGCGTGTCGATGTCGAGACGGATCGCCGCGTAGGTCTCGGTCGTCGAATCGGGGTCGATGCCCTTCTCCTCGAGGTAGCCGCACACCGGCTCCGAACCCTGCCAGCCGGCCGAATACTGGCCGCGCGCGGTGTGGGCGGCCAGGTCGCGCGGCAGCCGCACGGCGGAGAGCACCTTCGTCTTCTCGGCCATCAGGTCGCGCGCCGAGAACGAGACGGGCTCCTCCATCGCCGTGAGCGCCATCAGCTGCAGCAGATGGTTCTGGATGACGTCCCTCGCCGCGCCGATGCCGTCGTAGTAGCCGGCACGTCCGGCCACACCGATGTCCTCGGCCATCGTGATCTGCACGTGGTCGACGTAGTTCGCGTTCCAGATCGGCTCGTACATCGTGTTCGCAAACCGCAGCGCGAGCAGGTTCTGCACCGTCTCCTTGCCCAGATAGTGATCGATGCGGAACACCGAATCGGGGTCGAAGACCTCGGAGATGACCTCGTCGAGCTGCTGAGCGCTCGCCAGATCGTGGCCGAAGGGCTTTTCGATGATGACGCGTCGCCACGCGTCCTCGCCGGACTTCGCCAGACCGCAGTTCGCCAGCTGGCGCGCCACGATTGGGAAGTCGCGCGGCGGCACCGACATGTAGAACGCGTGGTTACCGCGCGTGCCGCGGTCACGGTCGAGTTCGGCGACGGTGTCGCTCAGCCGGGCGAAGGCGTCCGGATCTTCGAAGGTGCCGCGCACGAAGCGGATGCCGCGGGCGAGCTGCTCCCAGGTCGCGTCGTTGAACTGCGTGCGGCAGTGCGCCTGCACGTTCTCCTTGACGAAGTCACGGAAATGGTCCTCGGTCCAGTCGCGCCGCGCGAAGCCGGTCAGGCCGAAGCTCGGCGGCAGCAGGCCGCGGTTTGCGAGGTCATAGATGGCCGGCAGCAGCTTCTTGCGCGACAGGTCGCCGGTCACGCCGAAGATCACGATGCTGCATGGTCCTGCGATGCGGGGAAGGCGCAGATCCCTGGGATCCCTCAACGGGTTGACCCATTCGAGCGGCGCCGCCCCCTGTCCTGTTGTCTGTGTCATGTCTGCCATCCTAACGCCGGCCGCGTCCCTGTCCGCGCACCGGTGCTCGATTTTCCACGCTCGGGGCAACGGATGTGGTCTATGCATGCGATCGCATGCGCGCCCTGATGCGTGCGGCGATCGAACGGCCCGCGCCGGCCGCGGCCGGCCGCAGCGGGCAGCTTGCGCAGACGATTGAATCGGGGGACGGCTCGCACGCGCCGATCGAGCAGGCGGCCGTCAGGTCGACGACGTCGATCATGCCGCGCGTGCGCGCATGTTCGACGATCTGTTCGACGAAGTCGCGCGGCAGGCCGCGTTCATCGGCGCAGCGCGCGACGCTTTTGCCGGCCTTGAGATCGGCGACGACGTCGTCGACGACATGCGTGCGCGTGCCCTGCTTGCGTCTGTCGTCCGCGCGTCGTGCATCGCGCGCGTCGGCGCCCCCGGTGCGCCTGAAGCCGCTCACAGCAGCCACCTGAGCGTCTGGAACGCGACGACGGCGAGGATGTAGGCGACGATGAGGCCGAGTCCGATCGACTCCATCGCGATGCGCGTCGAATACTGCCGTTTGAGTTCGGCGACCGTCGCCAGGCACGGCGTGTACGCGAGCGTGAACAGCATGAACGCGATCGCGGCGGCGCGCCCGTGGCCGTGCGAGCTTTCGTCGAAGGAGGCGCGCATCGCGGCGCCGAGCGAGCCTTCGCCCTGCTGCTGCTCGTCCTCGTCGCCGGTGTCGATGCTGTAGGACTGCGCCATCGACGCGACGACGACCTCCTTGGCGACGAATCCGGTCATCAGCGCCGCCGAGGCATGCCAGTCGTCGAAGCCGGCGGGCGCGAAGACCGGGGCGACGCGGTCGGCGACGACGCCGTAGACGGAATCATGCACGTCGTCGACCTTCGCGAAGGAGCCGGCCGTGGCCGTCGCCGGGATCGCCTGCAGCAGCCACATGACGACGAGCATCGAGACGATGATCGTGCTCGCGCCGCGCACGAACCCCCACAGCCGCATGAGCACGCCGCGCGCGAGCGTCACGAGGCGCGGCACTTGATAGGGCGGCAGGCTCATCGCGAAGGGTTCGGAACGCATGTCGGTGAAACGCACGCGTCGCAGCAGGATGCCGACGAGCAGGATGAGCACGATCGAGCACACGTACATCAGAAAGACGACGAGGCCGGCCTGCTCGCGGAAGAACGCGTAGGCGAGCACAAGGTAGACGCTCAGGCGCGCCGTGCAGCTCGAGAACGGCACGAGCATGCCGACGAGGACGCGTTGACGCGAATCAGGCAGCGTGCGCGTGGCGGCGAGCGCCGGCAGGTTGCAGCCGAAGCCGATGACGATCGGCAGGAATGCGCGGCCGTCGAGGCCCATGCAGCGCATCGTGCGGTCCATGACGAAGGCGGCGCGCGCGAGGTATCCGGAATCCTCGAGCAAGCTCAGCAGGATGAACATGATGCCCATCGGCGGAATGAACGTGCCGATCGTGACGATGCCGTCGACGATGCCGTCGACGACGAGCGAATGGAACCACGAATCGGCGGCGCCGGGGCCGAAGAGCGCGAAGAGCCAGTCGACGCCGGAGACGAGCCAGCCGCGCACGGTGCCGTCGATCCAGTCCTGCGCGGGGCCGGCGAGCGTCGTCGTCGCCTCGAACACGCCGAGCATGAGCAGCAGGAAGGCGACGACGCCGAACACCGGGTTGAGCAGCACGCGGTCGATGCGGTCGGAGACGGTGACGCGATCGCGCGCATGCATGTCGAGCTGTGCGAGCACGTCGGCGGCCCAGTCGAAGCGCGCATCAGCGCCGCCCTCGACCCAGTCGCGCACGTCGACGTCGCCGACATGCACCTGCGTCAGGCCGTGCGGCATCGGCGTGCCGGACAGATGCACGCCGACGGCGTCCATCAGCGCCGCCGCGCCGGCGCCGGTGCGTCCGTTGACCTCGACGACCGGCACGCCGTCGAGCGCGCGCGACAGCTGGGCCGGGTCGACGCGCGCGCCCTGCCGGGCGGCGAGATCGTTCATCGTCAGCGCGACGACGGTCGGGTGCCCCAGTTCGAGGACCGTGGCGAGGAAGTAGAGCGCGCGCGAGATGTTCGTCGCGTCGACGACGGTGACGACCATGTCCGGCTCGCCGTCGCCGCCCAGTCCCATGACCGCCTTCGCAGCAACCTCCTCGTCCGGCGAGAGCGGCAGCAGCGAATAGGTGCCCGGCGTGTCGATGAGGTCCCAGCGCGCGCTGTCGTGCGTGTAGACGCCCTCCTCGAGCAGCACCGTCGTGCCGGGCGCGTTCATGACGCGTGTCTTCGCGCCGAGGATCGCGTTGAACAGCGACGACTTGCCGACGTTCGGGTTGCCGATGAAGACGATGCGCGGCATGCCGTCGTGCGCCACGCGCCGGCCGCCGACGTCGCAGCAGGGGCGTGCGCCGCGGCGGGCGGCGCCGGTGCCATGGTCGTCGTGGCGGCGCGCGGGCAGCAGCGCCGCCAGTCCGCGTGGGTGGTCGTGATGGTCTGAGGTCATGGTCGGTCCTTGGATGTGGTTCAGGAGGAGAAAGAGGACGGAGACCGTCGCGCGCCGGTCAGTCGGCGGCGGGCGTGACGGCGATGAGCGAGGCGGTGCGCCCGTCGAGCGCGATGCGCTCGGTGCCCTTCGCGACGACGCGGCCGCCGAAGTTCGCGCGCTGCACGACGCGGATGACGGTGCCGGCGCGCAGCCCCAGCTCGAGCATGCGGAAGCGGTGGCGTTCGTCGACGCCGACGGCCGTGATCGCCATGTCCTCGTTCGGCGGGCAGTTCTCGACGGTCAGTGGGGAAATGGTCAGTGGGGAAGAGGTGTCCATAAGCGCACATTGTTATGACGATCGTGGGGAAAGTCAATAGTTCCGAGACGGAAAACGGGACGGAAGCGACAAGGGCCCCGCACGCCGTCCACGGCGTGCGGGGCCCGGAGAGGCTCCGACGAGGCGGAATCAGTCCGCGCCGGGCGTGCGGCAGGTCTGCCCGAGGCCGCGGCTGAGCGCGACGACGTCGAGCAGACGGTCGATCTCGCCGTCCGGCAGGTCGGTGTGCTCCCTGGCCGCCTCACGCACCGTGATGCCCTCGGCCATCGCGTCCTTCGCGAGCCCCATCGCACGCTCGTAGCCGACCGCGTCGTTGAGCGCCGCCGCGATCGACGGCGACTGCTCGGCGTGCAGACGTCCGCGTTCGACGTTGACGCGGATGCCGTCGACGCATTTCGTGCGGAACATGTCCATCGCGTTGATCGCGAGCGTCATGCCGGTGAGGATCTCGTGGATGATCACCGGATCGAAGGCGTTGAGCTGCAGCTGGCCTTCGGCGGCCGCCCAGTTGACGGTCACATCCATGCCGAAGATGACGAAGCAGCACTGGTCGACGCATTCGGGGATGACCGGGTTCACCTTGCCCGGCATGATCGACGAACCCGCCTGACGCGCCGGCACCTTGAGGTCCTCGAAGCCGCAGCGCGGGCCCGAGTTGAGCAGCCGCAGGTCGTCGGCGGCCTTCTTCAGATGAATCGCGAGGTTCTTCAGACAGGCGCTCGCGGCGATGTAGGCGCTCATGTCGGTGACCGAGGCGACCGGATCGGTCGCGGCGTGCACCGGCAGTCCGGTCAGCCGTGCGAGCGTACGCGTCGCCCGTTCGCGGAAACGCAGGTCCGCGCACACGCCGGTGCCGATCGCCGTCGCGCCGAGGTTGAGGTCGCACAGCTGGTCGACGAGCGCATCCATCGCCTGCAGGTCGAACTTGAGGAACGACGCCCAGGCGTGGAACTCCTGGCCGAAGGTCATCGGGACGGCGTCCTGCAGCTGCGTGCGTCCGATCGTCACATCGTCGGCGTGGCGGTCGGCCAGCGCGTGGAACGCGTCGCGCAGGCGCCGCGCGGCGGCGGCGAGCGGCGTCAGGCCGCCGCAGATCGCGAGCTTGCAGGCGGCCGGGTAGGTGTCGTTCGTCGACTGCGAACGGTTGACGTCGTCGTTGGGATGGATGTACGCGTAGTCGCCGCGCGGACGCCCGCAGATCTCGAGCGCGCGGTTGGCGATGACCTCGTTCATGTTCATGTTCAGGCTCGTGCCGGCGCCGCCCTGCAGCACGTCGACGGGGAACTGGTCGGCGAGTGCGCCGTCCTCGATCTCCTCGCAGGCCTGTTCGATCGCCTTCGCCTTGCGCGCGTCGAGCAGCCCGAGCTCCGCGTTCGCGATCGCGCAGGCGCGCTTGACGATGGCGTAGGCGCGGATGAGCGCTTCGTGCGCGGAGTCGGGGATGCCGCTGACCGTGAAGTTCTCGAGCGCGCGCTGCGTGTGGATGCCCCAGTACACGCCTTCGGGCACTTTGAGCTCGCCGATGCAGTCGTGCTCGACGCGCGTCGGCACCTCCCGCGCGGCCGTCGCACCCATGTCCTTGCCGGCTCCGTCGTTGGCTTCGTCCCGTCGTCCGCCCATCGTCCGCGCTCCTTACGTCGTCTTTTTACGGCCATCCATTCTAGATTCGCGCATGTGGACGCGCCAAGGACGATATTGCTTACAGCCGATTGCCCGCGCGTCGCAACATGCGCGCGCTTCAATGGGGGCTATGGACAACTTTGAGACCAATCAGAACGTGCATTTCACCTCATCCAAGCCGATTTACGACTTCTACGTGGCCGGACCCTACGAGACGGCCGAGCAGGTCGAGAGCATGGAGCGCCTCGAGCGCGTGCTCAAGAGCCGCGGCAAGAACCTGTATCTGCCGCGCTTCGCGATGGATGTCAACGTCGACGGCCCGCAGGCCGTCTTCGAGGACCGCATCCGCGCGATCGGCAACTGCGCTGCGCTCATCGCGAACTTCGATGACAAGGACCCGGGCACGATCTTCGCGATGGGATACGCTTACGCGCTCGGCAAGCCGGTGTACGCGTACTGCGAGGGCATCCTGCCGAACGCCCGCATCAGCCTGATGGTCGACCAGGCGGCCACCGCCGTGCTCGACGGCCCCGCCGATCTCGAGAGTCTGCTCGATTCGGGCCGCGTCAAGCCGCTCAAGCTCGACCAGTGCTGAGATAGCCGCTGAGATATTCCGGGCCGGTCCGCGCCGTCCCGGAATATCATCGTGTGCGATGACGAACAAGGACGACGCCCCCACGCTATGAGCCGCCGTGCGCCGATGTGATCGAGCGCGCCCAGACGGCGCGCGGCGACGCCGACCTCATCCTGTACATGGAGCACGGCGACATCATCGAGCACGGCACGCACGACGAGCTGCTTGCCCAGGGCGGCGCCTACGCGCGTCTCTACGAGTCGCAGTTCGCGTGAGGATGATGATGTCAGTGTGGTCGGTGAGTTCATCCATGAGCGAAATCTGACCATATACTGAAACGCCGAAGATGTCGTAATCCACGGTCCCTACTGTGTTGCCCGCGCCGGCCGTCCCACGGACGGGCCGGCGCACATTATGAGAGAGGCATCCCAAGAAGGAGACACGATGGACACCGCGGCTTCGGCGGCATCACAACCCGCGCCACAGACGGCGTACACACCCGAGGAGGAGCGGCGCGTCATCCGCAATACGCGCGGGCTTCCGATCGGCATTAGGCCGAAGATGGTCTGGACATGGCCCAAGGCGATCATCTGGGCGCTCGTCGCGATCACCTGCGCGATCGGCTGGTCGGTGCTCGCGCTCGCGCGCGGCGAGAGGATCAGCGCCGTCTGGTTCCTCGTCGTCGCGCTGTGCTCGTACGCGATCGCCTACCGCTTCTACGCGTACTACATCCAGATCAAGATCATGCGCACCAACGACGCGAACGCGACGCCGGCCGAACGCGTCCACGACGGCGCGAACTTCGAACGCGCCGACCGTCGCGTCCTGTTCGGCCAGCATTTCGCCGCGATCTCCGGCGCCGGCCCGCTCGTCGGCCCGATCCTTGCCGCGCAGATGGGCTACCTGCCGAGCGTGCTGTGGATCATCCTCGGCGTCATCTTCGCCGGCGCCGTCCAGGACATGCTGATGCTGTGGATCTCGGCGAAGCGCCGCGGCCGCTCCTTCGGCCAGATGGCGACCGACGAGATGGGCAAGGTCGGCGGCGTCATCATCTCCGTCTTCCTCGTCGTCGTCACCGCAATCGCAATGGCCTTCCTCGCGCTCGTCGCGATCAAGGCGATGGCGAGCTCGCCGTGGGCCGTGTTCTCCCTCGGCATGACGATCCCGATCGCGCTGATCATGGGCTGCTACGAGCGCTTCCTGCGCCCGGGCCGCGTCATCGAGACGACGGCGCTCGGCTTCGTGCTGCTCGTCGCCGCGATCGTCGGTGGCGGCATGATCGCCTCCAACCCGACGCTCGCGCCGATCTTCACACTCGACGCCAAGCAGCTCGTCGTCGCGCTCGTCGTCTACTCCTTCGCCGCCGCCGCGCTGCCGCACTGGCTGCTCGTCACGCCGCGCGACTACCTGTCGACGCTGATGAAGATCGGCACGCTCGCGCTGCTCGTCGTCGGCATCGTCATCGCGAACCCGCAGGTGGACATGCCGGGCATCAGCACGCTCGCGGCCCGCTCGGACGGCCCCACGTTCTCCGGCAACCTGTTCCCGTTCCTGTTCATCACGATCGCGTGCGGCGCGCTCTCCGGCTTCCACGGCGCCGTATCCTCCGGCCTGACGCCGAAGGCCGTCGAGAAGGAGAACCAGATCCGCATGATCGGCTACGGTTCGATGCTCGTCGAATCGTTCACCGCGATCATCGCGCTCATCGCCGCGATCACGATCAGCCAAGGCGTCTACTTCTCGCTCAACATGAGCGCGCCGCAGATCGAAGCCGCCGCCGGCTCCGCGTATTCAGCCTCCGCCTCGCCCGAGCAGAACGCGGTCGCCGCTGTGGGAAACATGGACGTCAAGGACATCGAAGGCAACCAGATGCAGGTGACATGGCAGTCGCACGGCACCACCTACAAAGGCGCCGAGGCACTGACCCAGGCCGCGCATGACGTGGGCGAGGAGAGCATCGTCTCGCGCACCGGCGGCGCGACGACCTTCGCGATCGGCATGGCGAACTTCCTCAAGTCGTATCTGGGCGGCGAGGGGACGATGGCGTTCTGGTACCACTTCGCGATCATGTTCGAGGCGCTGTTCATCCTGACGACCGTCGACAACGGCACGCGCGTCGCGCGCTACCAGATCGGCGACCTGCTCGGCAACGTGCGCAGGCTGCGCCGCTTCGCCGACCCCACATGGCGCCCCGGCAACCTCATCACGACCTTCATCGCCACCGCCGCATGGGGCACGATGCTCTACATGGGCGTCGCCGACGCCAACGGCGGCATCAACGCGATGGTGCCGATCTTCGGCATCTCCAACCAGCTGCTCGCCGCCGGCTGCCTGATGCTCGTCACCGTCTGCGTCGTCAAGGCCGGCCTGACGAAGTACGCGTGGATACCGGCCGTCCCGCTCGTCTGGGATGTCGCCGTCACCTTCACCGCCGACTTCCAGAAGATCTTCGACCCGCAGCTCGGCTACTTCGCGGCCGCCTCCGCATGGCGCGCGAAGATCGACTCCGGCGCGCTCGACCCGGCTGCGCTCGCCGCCGCGCACGCCTCGTTGTCGAACGCGTACCTCGACGGCGCGCTGTCGGTGTTCTTCCTCGTCATGATGACGGCATTCCTCGCCGTCGGCTTCAAGGTGTGCGTCGCCACCGTGCGCTCGCGCCGCTACGGCGTCGAGTTCACGAGCGAGGAACCCTTCGTCGAATCGTCGTGGTTCGCACCCTCCGGACTGTTCGCCACGAAGCTCGAACGCAAGGCGCGCGCCGAATATGAGCTGATGACCGGCACGGCCGCGCGCGCCGACGAACGCCGCGACGAGGATCTCGACGATGACGCCGAGGCGCGTCCGTTGGCCGGTGTGGCGGTTGGGGTACCGGCATGACGGGCGCCCCGGCCGCGTGGGCCGCACGGTTGTGGCGCGGCGTCGTCTGGTATCTGCGTGAGCTGAGTGGCGAGGCGCGCTACGACCACTACGTCGAACGGATGCGCCGCGAGCACCCCGACCGTACGCCGCTGGGTGAACGCGAGTTCCTGCGCGAGCGCGAACGCCACGAGCGCGAGCATCCGAACACGAGCTGCTGCTGCTAGCGCGGTCGCCGTACACACCGAATATGCGCAAAGGCGCGGGAGACCTGATTGGTCTTCCGCGCCTTTGCGCATATTCGTATAGCTATCCATCAAGCCGGCGGCGTCCGTGGCCGTATCTGCCGCCCGTTCTGCGGCCGTCAGCGGATGAGGCCCAGACGGATCTTCATCGCGACGACGCGCGTCGCCGACGCGGCGATCTTGTCGGCGAAGGCCGCGTCCGAGGACGCCCGCGCGCGCAAGCCGGAAAGGATCGGCGCCGTGTACGACGGGTCGTTGATGCAGGCGACGTCGCCGCCGGCCTCGACGAGCCGTACGCCCAGCTGCGTCGGATCGACGTCGCCGACGGCGCTCGCCGACAGCGAATCGGAGATGACGACGCCGTCGTAGCCGCCGCGCCCGCGCAGCAGATCGGTGACGATCGTCCGCGAGAACGCCGCCGGCACGCCCGGGTCGAGCTTCGTGTACGAGGCGAGCGACATCATGACCATCGCCGGACGGCCGCTCCTGATCGCCTGCGTGAACGCGGCCACCTCGGGGCCGTCAGCGTCGGTCGTCGTGTCGACGATGCCGTCGGCCGTGAAATCGGTGTTGCCGGTGACTGAGCCGAGGCCGGGGTAGTGCTTGACGGCCGTTGCGACGCCGGCGCCGCGCATGCCTTCGATGAACGCGGTCGCATGGCGCGCGTCGCCGTCCGCGTCGAGGCCGAAGTCGCGGTCGAGTGCGCCGATCGGCGCGTTCGAGGCACGGTCGATCGTCACCGTGTCGACCGACGGGGCGAGGTCGACGTCGACGCCGGCGGCGTGCAGCTGGCCGCCCCAGCGCCGGCTGTCCTCCCTGAGCGCGTCCGTCGAGAGGCGCCCCTGTTCGAAGGCGCTCGGCATCGTCTCGAAGCCGGGACCCTGCAGATGCTGCACGAGGCCACCCTCCTGATCGGTGGCGACGAGGATCGGCGTGCCGTCGCCGGCGTAGCCGCGCAGCGCGTCGGTCGCCTGACGCACACCGTCAACGCCGTTCGACCAGTTGCCCATGAGGATGACCGAGCCGACATGGTCGTCGCCGATGAGCGAGGCGAGCGCCGACGGGTCGGTGCCGGCTGCGAGCGGCGCCATGACGAGCTGCGCGGCGCGCTCGTCGGGGCTCATCGCGTCGACGATCCGCTGCGCGCGCACGACGGCGTCGTCCTTGCCATCCTTGTTCGCGTCGCCGTCCTTCGTTGCATCGTCTTTGTTCGCGGCGTTGTCCTTTGTCGCATCATCCTTGGCTGGCGTGCCGTCCTTGTTCGCGGCTGCCGTCTGATGCTGCGTGGGCGTGGTGGAGGAGGGGCTCGTCGCGCTCGCCGACGCGGAGGCCTCGATGCGGGCGCGGTGGCGTGCGCCGGCGACGGCGGCGGCCGACAACGCGAGCGCGAGCGCGACGACCGCCGTGACGACGATTGCCATGATGCGTCCGGCGCGTCCCCGGACCTCGTCCCTGCCGTGCCTGCCGTTGCGCTGTGCCATGTGCATGCCCCCTTCCGCCCGCAAGTGTCGCGCGCCGTGTGTCTGTAATGAAACGATGTATGCCCTGAACGCCGTATGTCCCTTGACGATGTCGCGCGCCGGCGCCCGAAGCGGCCGGCGCGTTCCATGAGCCCAGTCTAGCAAGCGGCCCGGCACGTCCCCGGCGCACCCGGCCGCCGCGCGGGCGGGACATGTCGCACACCTTTCACGCATCCTTCACGCATCGGCCTGTGGTTCTTCGTCATGATTCTGTAGACTGGTCGAATGTCTTTCTTCGATTTCGGCCCCATGTTCGGGCAAGGGCCGCATAAGCGCCCCCATCGTTCCGACGCCGCCAACGACGATCCGATCGTGATCAACATCGAGACCGACGGCGAGGACGCCCACGCCGCCTCGGGCACGCCGCCGACCGCACCGCCGCGCATCACGCGCCGCGCGCCGTCAGGAGGCTCGAACCGCGGCTATAAGATCCTCATCGGCGTCGTGCTCGCGCTCGCCGTCGTCGTCGGCCTGTTCTTCGCGATCGCGTCCTTCGCGACCGACGTCATGTGGTACGACCAGCTCGGCTTCTCGAGCGTCGTCTGGACGCTGCTCGGCACGCGCGTCGGCGTGTGGATCGTCTACGCGCTGCTCATGGTGCTCGTCACCTACATCGCCGCGACGCTCGCGATCCGCGCACGTCCCGACTTCGCCGACGGATCGACGATCCGCATCAACGGCGACACGATCGAGATCGGCCGCGGCGTCTCCTCGAAGAACGCCCGGCGCGTCGCCGTCGGCGTCTCGCTCGTCGCGGGGCTGCTCTTCGGTTCGCGGTTCAACTCGAACTGGTCGCAGATCCTGCTCATGTTCCACGCCAAGCGCTTCGGCGTTGCCGATCCGCAGTTCGGCATCGACAACGGTTTCTACGTCTTCGTGCTGCCGGGCCTGTCGCTGCTGCTGTCCGCGCTGTCGGTGCTGCTGTTCGTCGCGCTCGTCTTCTCGATCGTCACGCATGTGGCGATGGGCGGCATCCGCTTCACGATGCCGAAGCACGGACGCAGCATCTTCTCGATGACGCGTCGCGCGCGCCGCCAGATCGCGATCTGGCTGATGGCGTGGATGTGCTCGTGGGCCGTCAACCAGGCGCTGTCCGTCTTCTCGACGCTCACCGCCGAAGGCGACCGCATCACCGGCGCGACCTACACGGCGGTCAACGCGTCGATCCCGATCACCTTCATCCTCGCCGCCGTCACCGCGATCGCCGGCGTCGTGCTCGGCGTGTGGCTCATGCGTTCGCCGGCGCTCACCGACGCCGCCTCGGCGAAGACGGCGCCGCTGACGAGCGCGTGGAAGGAGTGGCGCGTCCCGGCGATCACCATCGCATCCTGCCTCGTGCTGTCGCTGCTGCTGTCGTCGCTGTGGCCGGCGCTGCTGCAGCGCTTCCGCGTCAACCCGAACGCCCAGGAGATGGAATCGACGTACATCCAGCGCAACATCGACGCGACGCGCGCCGCCTACGGGCTCGGCAACGTCAAGACTGAGGAATACAAGGCCACGACGAAGGCCGAGGCCGGCGCGCTGCAGCAGGACACCGAGACGACGGCGCAGATCCGTCTGCTCGACCCGCAGATCGTCTCGCCGACCTTCAAGCAGCTGCAGCAGATGAAGCAGTACTACACCTTCGCGGACACGCTGGCGGTCGACAAGTACGACATCGACGGCGTCAACCAGGACACCGTCATCGCCGCGCGCGAGATGGACCTGTCCGGCAACGACAACCGCAACTGGGTCAACGACCACACCGTGTACACACACGGCTACGGCATCGTCGCCGCCTACGGCAACCGCGTGACGCGCGACGGCCAGCCGGAGTTCTTCGAATACGGCATCCCCACGCAGGGATACCTGACCGACACGCAGCACTACGAGCCGCGCATCTACTTCTCGCCGAACGCGCCCGAATACTCGATCGTCGGCGCGCCGGAGGGCACGAAGTCGTGGGAGTTCGACTATCCGACCTCCGGCGCCGAGGGCGCGACGACGACCTTCGACGGCGACGGCGGCCCCAGGCTCGGCAACATCATGGCGCGCCTGTTGTACTCGATCCGCTTCGGCTCCGACCAGATCCTGTTCTCCGACCGCGTCAACGCCGATTCGCAGATCCTCTACGACCGTTCGCCCAAGGAGCGCGTCGCGAAGGTCGCGCCGTACCTCACGCTCGACGGACGCGTCTACCCGGCCGTCGTCGATGGGCGCGTCAAGTGGATCATCGACGGCTACACGACCTCTGACCGCTACCCGTATTCGCAGATGACCGATCTGGCGTCAGCGACCGAGGATTCGACGACGGTCTCGTCGTCGTCGGTGGCCGGACTGAGCTCGAAGCGCGCGAACTACATCCGCAACTCGGTCAAGGCGACCGTCGACGCCTACGACGGTTCGGTGGACCTGTACACGTGGGACGAGTCCGACCCGGTGCTCAAGGCGTGGCAGTCGATCTTCCCGGCGAACTACCATCCGATGTCCGAGATCTCGGGCGACCTGATGGCGCATATGCGCTATCCGGAAGGCATCTTCAAGGTGCAGCGCCAACTGCTCGCGAAGTACCATGTGACGCAGGCGAGCCAGTTCTTCTCCGGCGAGGACTTCTGGCAGACGCCGGTCGACCCGACCGAGTCGAAGGCGCAGCAGGCGCACGACGTGCTGCAGCCACCGTACTATCTTACGCTCAAGACCGGCGGTTCGAAGGAGCCGGTGTTCTCGCTGACGAGCACCTACATCCCGGCGGGCGCGAGCACGCGCGAGATCCTCACCGGCTTCCTGTCGGTCGATTCGGACGCGGGACGCACGAAGGGCGTCAAGGGACCCGACTACGGCACGATCAGGCTGCAGGAGCTGCCGAAGGATTCGAACGTGCCGGGCCCGGGTCAGGCGCAGAACAACTTCAACGCCGACGCGGACGTCTCCAAGGAGCTTAACCTGCTCGAATCGGGTTCGACGCAGATCGAACGCGGCAACCTGCTCACGCTGCCGCTCGGCGGCGGCCTCGTCTACGTCGAGCCGGTGTACGTGAAGTCCTCCGGCCAGACGAGCTACCCGTTGCTCAAGAAGGTCCTCGTCGCCTTCGGCGACAAGGTCGGTTTCGCCGACACGCTCGACGCGGCGCTCGATCAGGTCTTCGGCGGCGATTCGGGAGCATCGGCCGGCGACGCGGACAACACGGCGTCTCCGGGCGGCTCCGACGCCGCGAAGCCCGGTCAGGATGCCGGTTCCTCGTCGGGGTCGTCGGATTCGTCGGGGTCGTCCGGCACGACGCAGGACCCGGCCCTCAAGTCGGCACTCGACGACGCTGCGAAGGCGCTTAAGGATTCGGACAAGGCGATGAAGTCCGGCGACTGGAGCGCGTATGGCGAGGCGCAGAAGCGCCTCGAGGAGGCGATCGGCAAGGCGATCGAGCTCGAAGGCTGACACTGAGCGGCATCAGCCACAACAAACACAACCGGGGCGTCCCCGCCCGGTGCATGCATGGGCAGCACCGGGCGGGGACGCCCCGGTTTGCGTCGCTCGGCGAAGCGCACGGCGGCGAATTCCGCGACGTGGCTATGCTATGACGTTATGACCACTTACAGCTACAGGCAGGCCACCGACGAGGATGTGAGCGTCGTCACCGACGTCTACAACGAAGCCATCGTCGAGGGAGGATCCACGACCGACCTCGTACCGGTCGGCTACGAGGAGCGCAACGCGTGGATCGACAAGCACCGCGATCCCTACGCGGTGTTCGTCATCACCGCCACCGACGAGGACGGCACGCGCCGCGACGTCGGCTTCGCGGCGATCTCGGCGTTCTACCACCGTCCCGGCTACGACGGCGTGTGCAGCCTCGCCTACTATATCGCCGACGACGCGCGCGGCAGGGGAGCGGGTTCCTTCGCGATGCGCATGCTGCTTGACGAATGCGCGGCGCGTGGCATGCGGCGCGCCTGCACGACGATCTTCGCCGACAATTCGGCCTCCACGGGCCTGTGCGAACGCTTCGGCTTCACCCGCTACGGCTGGATGCCCGACGTGGCCTACGATTCGCGGCACACGCTGCACGGGATGAGCTACTGGTACATCGACCTCTGAGGCGCGGCGACCGGACGATCTGACGGCGATCCAACAGAAGACAATACGAAACACAAGAACACAACGGAAAAGAGCGACACATGGCATCGGACTACTGGCTCATCGCAGGACTGGGCAACCCGGGCGCGAAATACCGCAACACGCGGCACAACATCGGCTTCATGACCGTCAACCTCCTCGCCGAACGCTGGAGCGTGCGCTTCGCCAATCACAAGGGGCTCGCCGACCTCGGCAAGGGCGTGATGACGATGGGCGACAAGCGCCAGAAGTTCTTCCTGTGCAAGCCGCTGACCTACATGAACGATTCGGGGCAGGCCGTCCAGTCGGTGCGCGAGTACTATCACATCGACGTCGACCGCATCATCGTCATCCACGACGACATGGATCTCGAATTCGGCCGCATCAAGCTCAAGTCGGGCGGCTCGGCCGGCGGACACAACGGCATCAAATCCATCGACCGATGCCTGCACACGCCCGACTACGCGCGCGTGCGCATGGGCGTCGGCCACGCGAGCCGCTCCGGCGACGCGCACGACAACACGATCAACTGGGTGCTCGGCGAATTCAACGCCGCGCAGAGGAAGCAGCTGCCCGAATTCCTCGCCGACGGTGCCGACGCGGCCGAGACGATCGTCTTCGACGGGCTGACGAAAGCGCAGGACCGCTTCAATGGCCGCTGACGACACCGCAACCACCACCGTTGGCGCACGCGGCACGATCGGCGGTGCGCTGACGGAACTGCGCGCACGCCTCGAAGCCGACCCCGCCTTCCACGATTTGGCGCACGGCCTGATCGAAGCGGACGCCGAGGCGGGCGAGCCGATCCTGTCCATCGGCGCGCCCGACGGCATCCGTCCGGCGCTCGCCTCCGCACGCGCCACGCTGTCGCCGATCGTCGTCGTCGTGCCGTCGGGACGCGAGGCCGAGGAACTCGTCGACGACATCCGCTCGTGGTACGACGGCGACCCGGCCGCCGTCGCCCAGCTCGAAGCATGGGAGACGCTGCCGCACGAACGCCTCTCGCCGCGCGCCGACACCGTCGCCAACCGTATGGAGGTCTTCCGCAGGCTGTGCCATCCCGAGGCGGGCAGCGCAATGTTCGGCCCCATCCGCATCCTCGTCATGCCGGTACGTTCGCTGATCCAGCCGGTCGTCGCCGGCATCGGCGACGTCAAGCCGCTCGTCTTCGCGCTCGGCGAGCGGATCGCGCTCGACGAGGCCGCGGCCGCGCTCGTGCGCAACGCCTACACGCGCGTCGACCTCGTCATGGACCGCGGCGAATTCGCCGTGCGCGGCGGACTCATCGACGTCTTTCCGCCGACGATGCCGCATCCGGTGCGCATCGAGTTCTTCGGCGATGACATCGACTCGATCCGCGAATTCCACGCCTCTGACCAGCGCACCTACGGCCCGCAGATCAAGTCCGTCTGGGCGACGCCGTGCCGCGAGGTGCAGCTCACCGAGCAGATCCGCGAGCGCGCGCGTTCGCTCGTCGGCCGCATCCCGAACGCCGACGACATGCTCGAATCAATCACGCAGGCGATTCCCGTCGAGGGCATGGAATCGCTGCTGCCGGCCCTCGTGGACGACATGAGGCCCGTCTCGTCGATGCTGCCGAAGGACGCCGTCGTCATGCTGTGCGACCCGGAGAAGCTGCGCCGTTCGGTCGACGACCTAGCGAAGACCGCCAATGAGTTTCTCGCGACGAGCTGGCACGTCGCCGCCGCCGGGCACGGCGCCGGCGCGCCGATTGACTTCGAGGGTGCGAACTTCCTCGACTACGACGAGGTCGTCTCCTCGCTCGCGTACAGCGAACGCGAACTGTGGAGGATCAGCGGGTTCACCGTCGACTCGTCGCTGCCCGGGCATGTGCAGATCGATGCGCAGACGCCCAAGGCGTTCCGCGGTGACGAGCGGCGCACCGAGCAGGGCGTGCGCGCGCTGCTCGACGACGGCTACGACGTGACGGTGACGGCCGCCGCCCAAGGCACGCTGCACCGTCTTGCGCGCATGCTCAACGCCGTCGGTGTCGCCAATTTCACGGCCGTGCGCTCGCAGGCGCGCGACGGCTTCGTCGACGCGGCCGCGAAGACCGCGCTGCTCACCGAACGCGACCTGACCGGCCGCGAAAGCGTCGCCGGCGGCCCCAAGACGCCGCGCAAGCGCCGCAAGTCGATCGATTTGATGGAACTCAAGCCGGGCGACTTCGTCGTGCACGAACAGCACGGCATCGGCCGTTTCGTCGGCATGCGCCAGCGCACGACCGGATCGGGACGCAACCGCACGACGCGCGAGTACCTCGTCATCGAATACGCGCCGAGCAAACGCAACGCGCCGCCGGACAAGCTGTTCATCCCGACCGACCAGCTCGATCTCGTCAGCAAGTACATCGGCGCCGAGATCCCCAAGCTCAACAAGCTCGGCGGCTCGGACTGGGCGGCGACGAAGGCGAAGGCGAAGAAGCACGTCCACGAGATCGCGCAGAACCTCATCAAGCTGTATGCGGCGCGCCAGCGCACGAAGGGCTTCGCGTTCAGCAAGGACACGCCGTGGCAGAAGGAGCTCGAGGACGCCTTCCCGTACCAGGAGACCGCCGACCAGCTCACGACGATCGACGACGTCAAGGCGGACATGGAGAAGCCGGTGCCGATGGACCGCCTCATCTGCGGCGACGTCGGCTTCGGCAAGACCGAGATCGCCGTGCGCGCTGCTTTCAAGGCCGTGCAGGACTCCAAGCAGGTGGCCGTGCTCGTGCCGACGACACTGCTCGTCCAGCAGCACTACGAGACCTTCACCGAACGCTTCGAGGGATTCCCGGTCACCGTCGCGGCGATGAGCCGCTTCCAGAGCACGAAGCAGATCAACGAGACGATCAAGGGACTCGCCGACGGCAGCGTCGACGTCGTCATCGGCACGCACAAGCTGCTCAACCCGAAGATCAAGTTCAAGGACCTCGGTCTCGTCATCATCGACGAGGAGCAGCGCTTCGGCGTCGAGGCGAAGGAGGCGCTCAAGGCGATCCGCACGAACGTCGACGTGCTGAGCCTGTCGGCGACGCCGATCCCGCGCACGCTTGAGATGGCCGTCACCGGCATCCGCGAGATGTCGACGCTCGCGACGCCGCCGGAGGACCGCCTGCCGGTGCTCACCTACGTCGGCGCCTACGAGGACGCGCAGGTCACGGCGGCGATCCGGCGCGAGCTGCTGCGCGGCGGTCAGGTTTTCTACATCCACAATCGCGTCGAGGACATCGACAAGAAGGCCGCGAAGCTGCACGAGCTTGTTCCCGAGGCGAGAATCGGCATCGCGCATGGCAAGATGGGACGCAAGCAGCTCGACCAGATCATCCGCGACTTCTGGCATCGCGACATCGACGTGCTGTTGTGCACG
The DNA here is from genome assembly GCF_000424225.1 of Bifidobacterium sp. AGR2158. Taxonomy (NCBI): domain Bacteria; kingdom Bacillati; phylum Actinomycetota; class Actinomycetes; order Bifidobacteriales; family Bifidobacteriaceae; genus Bifidobacterium; species Bifidobacterium sp. AGR2158. The sequence continues at coordinate 55,696 of NZ_AUJM01000013.1, read as the reverse complement.
ACGATCGTCGAGACCGGTCTCGACATCTCGAACGCGAACACATTGATCGTCGACCACGCCGACCGCTTCGGCCTCAGCCAGCTGCACCAGCTGCGCGGACGCGTCGGCCGCGGCCGCGACCGCGCCTACGCGTACTTCCTGTACGACCCGGGCAAGCCGATGACCGAGCAGTCGCACGAGCGTCTCGTGACGATCGCGCAGAACACGGCGCTCGGAAGCGGCTTCGACGTGGCGATGAAGGACCTCGAGCTGCGCGGTACCGGCAACCTGCTGGGCGACGAGCAGAGCGGGCACATCGAAGGCGTCGGCTTCGACCTGTACGTGCGCATGGTCTCCGAGGCGATCGAGGACTACAAGGAGCCCGACCGCGTCGAGCCGCCCGTCGTCACGATCGACCTGCCCATCGAGGCGTCGATCCCGGTCGACTACATCGATTCGGACAAGCTGCGCCTCGAAGCGTACCGCAAGCTCGCAGAGGCGAGGAACGACGACGATCTCGAGGAGCTGCGCGAGGAGCTCACCGACCGCTACGGCGAGCCCCCGCAGGTTTTCACGTCGCTATTCGGCATCGCACGGCTGCGCGAGCGCGCCCGGGACCTCGGGATCACCGAGATCGTTGGCCAGGGCGGCAAACTGCGCGTCGGGGGCATCGACCCGCCCGAATCGGTACGCATGCGCATCGAACGCATCTACAAGGGCGCGCAGTACCGGCCGCTCACGCACACCTACACGATTCCGACGCCTTTCGCCGGATCGCTCGGATCGGGGTCGATGGATTCCGGCGAGGTCATCCACTGGGTTAGCCAGCTGCTCGACGACCTCGCGTGGACGCCGAAGCCGCGCGTCTGACGCACGACGCAGCCGACGGGTAGGCCAGATATCGTGAAGGCCGCACAGGGCATTCCTGTGCGGCCTTCACGATATATCGGCGCATCGGGCACTATGACCGGCGCCAACTGTGGTTGTCGACGGTTCCGTCACCCGCGCAATGCGCGGTGCAGCCGTTCCTCGAGCGCCTGATGGTCGTACGGACGTCCCTGGACGTCGAGACTCGAACGGTCAGCGCGCACCTCATCGCGGATGCGGCCGTCGGCGAGCACGAGGATGCGGTCCGCGAGCCGTACCGCCTCGGCGATGTCATGGGTGACGAGCACCGTCGCGAACCCAAGCCGTGCACGCAGTCCGGCGAGCAGATCCTGCATGTCAAGCCGTGTGAGCGCGTCGAGCGCGCCGAAGGGTTCATCGAGCAGCAGCAGCCGCGGCCGGCGCGTCAACGCCCGGGCGAGCGAGACACGCTGCCGCTGGCCGCCGGACAGCTCAGCCGGCAGTTTGTCTGCGGCGTCGGCCAGCTGCACCTGATCGAGCGCGCGCACGGCGAGCGCCTTGCGTTCGCGGCGTGTCATGCGGCCGCGGTCGGCGTCGATGCCGAGCGTCACGTTGTCCCAGATGCGCAGCCACGGGACGAGTCGCGCGTCCTGAAAGCCGAAGGCGACGCGCGGCTCGGTGCGCACGTGGCCGCGGTCCGCGTCGATCAGACCGGCGATGATGCGCAGCAGCGTCGACTTGCCGCAGCCGGAGCGGCCGATGAGTGCGACGGTCTCGCCTGCGTTGACGCGCAGGTCCACGTCGTCGAGCACGGTGCGTCCGTCGAAGGCCTTGCATACGTCGTCGATCGCGACGGCGGGCGTCACGCCGCCGCTCATGCGCCGCAGTCCATCGTCGCGGCGGCGATGTCGGGCATCGTGTCGATGAAGCCGAAGTCCACGTATTCGCGGGCCTGCGCCTCGAGCATCGCGCGGCCGTCGGCGTCGATCGGCAGGATCGTCGGCACGTCGAAGTGCGCGATCTGGTTGGCGACCTCCTCGGATGCTCCGAAGTGCCGGTAGGCGTCGGTGATAATCTCTGGACGCTTCGCCGCGGCCTCGGACTCCCTGACGAGCGCCCGGTACATCGCCTTGACGGCGTCGGGATGTTTCGTCGCGAAGTCGCGCGAGACGATATGGATCGAGACGTTGTGGTTGTCGTAGTCCTTGCCGTTGGCGAGCAGCTTCGCGCCCGGCGTGGCCATCGCCGCCGCGAGGTTCTGGTCGAAGGAGGAGAGCGCGTCGATCTGCCCGGAGGTGAAGGCCGCCTGGAAGTTGCTCGGGCTCATCTCGACGACGTCGACGTCGTCGACGTCCACGCCGCTGCCTTCGAGGGCCTTGTGCAGCACGTAGTCGCCGGTGCCGCCGCGTTTGATGATCGCAACCTTCCTGCCCTTGAGGTCGTCGAGTGATTCGACGCCGGAACCGGGGGCGGCGACGATGCCCTGTGAGTCGCCGTCGTAGTATTCGATTGCGAAGGCGGTCCACGGCTGTCCCTGCGCGAGGAAGTTGATGAACGATCCGGTGCCGGTGCTCGTTGCGTCGGCGTTGCCGGACAGGACGGCGGCGTAGGCGTCGGTCGGGTTGTACGGACCGGTGAATCGCACGTCGGTGCCCGCCATCGCCTCGTCGAGGAAGGGCTCGTCGCGCACCGTCGTCAGATAGTTCGCCGTGGACAGATAAGCGACGCGCATCGTGGCGCCGTCGCCCGCCTGCGCCGACGACGTGCCGCATGCGGCGGCGCCGGCGAGCAGCGCGGCGGCGCAGACGGCGGCGAGCAGGCGGCGCGGGTGGGAAGCGGATGAGCGGAATCGGGAAGTGGATGTGAATGACATGGTGTCTCCTTGTGGGTATGGTCGTGGGCATGGCCGCGCGGCCGCGTCGCCTCGCCATGGTCGGTCGTCGTACCATGAGCGGTCGTCGTGAACGGCATGGTCGTCGTGAACGGCGCGACGGCTCGGTCGGCCGACGTCGATGACGAATCGGTCATACGGTCATGCGGAATCGGTTGATGATGGGGCCGCATCGGTCGATGGCGGTCCTGAAACGAACAATGAACCCTGCGGAAGTCCGCGGGGAAGGGGGAGTACGACGTCAGCCGCGCACGTGCGCCAGCCGTTCGAGCGCCCCGACGATCCATTCGCTGAGCAGTCCGAGCGCCGCGTACAGCACGATGCACAGCACCATTTGGTCGGTGCGGAAGAACTGCTGGGCGCGCGCGAGCAGATAGCCGATGCCGGCCGACGAGTTCACGGTCTCACAGGTGACGAGTGCGATCCATGAGACGGTGATCGCGAACCGCAGTCCGGTCATGAACTGCGGCAGCACGCCGCGCATCAGGATCTTCGTGAAGACGGCGCGCCGCGGCATCCGGTAGGCGCGGGCGAGCTCGAGCAGTCCCGGGTCGATCGCGCGCACGCCGTCGCGGACGTTGACGTAGACGAGTGCGAACGCGCCGGTTGCGATGAGCGCGATTTTCATCGCCTCGCCGATGCCGAGCATGACGATGAGCAGCGGCGCGAGCGCGGGGAACGGGATCGCGCGCAGCATATGGACCGGCTTGTCGATGAGCGCGCCGCCGAGGCGGCTCGCGCCCGAGACGACGCCCGCCGGCACGGCGAGCGCCACGCCGACGGCGAGGCCGGTGAGCACGCGCAGCACGCTGACGCGCACCGATGGCCACAGCACGCCTTCGTCGCACATCGTCACGAAGGCGGCGGCAACCTCGGCGGGGGAGGGCAGCGCGCGCGTGCCGGCAGGCGAACGCGTGCACAGCGCCCACAGCGCGAACAACGCGAGCGTGGAGGCCCATGCGGCGCCGATGTGGACGGCGCGCCGGGTCCATGCGGGCAGCGACGGCGTGTGCAGGGACGTTGTGGACGGCGAAGTCGTGCGCGGCGATGTCGATGATGATGCGCACGGCGATGGGGACAACGACGGCGCGTCGGATATGACGGCGCCGTCCTGTTGCGGAACGGACATGACATTCCCTTCGATAGCATTGCCTATTTCAGGTTCGACGAGTGTGATCTCAGCCCAGCCGATCCGCTTTCCCAGCCGTCGTCGCGGGCAGTCCGCGGCGACGGGGTCCAGCACATGTTTGAGATCATGGCCCGGGCACCCCGTGTCGGCATCCATTGTTGCCAAAGGCGTTGGACAAAGGTCTCGATCGACGGCGTTGGGCAGTGCGGACGGATCCGTATGGTTTTCGGCTCGTGGGTGCGGGCCGTCCGTGGTCGCGCGGCGGGACGCGCCGATCTGGGAGCGCTCACAGTTTTCGTCGACGGGAAGTTGCGAATCGTCCAACAACGGCATTACTCTTGCAAATGTCATCACAACCCGTACACACAAGGAGCAGTTGTGGCAGCAATTGAAAGCGTGTATGCACGCCAGATTCTTGATTCCCGTGGCAACCCGACCGTCGAGGTCGTGCTTGACACCGAAGACGGTGCCCGTGGCATCGGCCTCGTGCCGTCCGGCGCGTCGACCGGCGAGGCGGAGGCCTGGGAGCGTCGCGACGGCGACAAGTCCGTCTACCAGGGCAAGGGCGTCCTCGGTGCGGTCAAGGCCGTCAACGAGGAGATCGCTCCGAAGATCATCGGCATGGACGCCACCGACCAGCGCGCGCTCGACGACCTGATGATCGAGCTCGACGGCACCCCGAACAAGGGCCGTCTCGGCGCCAACGCGATCCTCGGTGTCTCGCTCGCCGCCCTCTACGCGGCCGCCGAGACTGCCGAACTGCCGCTCTATCGCTACATCGGCGGCACCAACGGCCACATCCTGCCGGTTCCGAACATGAACATCATGAACGGCGGCGCGCACGCCGACTTCGCGACCGACATCCAGGAGTACATGATCTCCCCCTACGGCTTCGAGACCTACTCGGAGGCGCTGCAGGCGGGCGTCGAGGTCTACCACACCCTCAAGAACGTCCTCAAGAAGCAGGGTCTGGCCACCGGCCTCGGCGACGAGGGCGGCTTCGCTCCGAAGATGAAGACCAATGAGGATTCGCTCAAGTACATCATGGACGCGATCTCGGCCGCCGGCTACGAGCCGGGCAAGCAGATCGGCATCGCGCTCGACGTCGCCTCCTCCGAGTTCTACAACAAGGAGACCGGCAAGTACCACTTCGACGGCGAGGACCGCGACTCGGCCTACATGCTCGACTTCTACGAGAAGCTCGTCGACCAGTTCCCGATCGTCTCCATCGAGGATCCGTTCCAGGAGGAAGGTTGGGAAGACTGGGCGAAGATCACGAAGGCGCTCGGCGACCGTCTGCAGTTCGTCGGCGACGACCTCTTCGTCACCAACCCGGTGCGCCTGAAGAAGGGCATCGACATGGGCGCGGGCAACTCGCTGCTCGTCAAGCTCAACCAGATCGGCACCGTCTCCGAGACCCTCGACGCGATCGAGCTGGCCACGAAGAACGGCTTCACGTCGATGGTCTCCCACCGTTCCGGCGAGACCCCGGACACGACGATCTCCGATCTGGCCGTCGCGAAGAACACCGGCCAGATCAAGACCGGCGCCCCGGCCCGCGGCGAGCGCATCGCCAAGTACAACCGCCTGCTCGAGATCGAGGAGGAGCTCGGTTCGACCGCCGAGTACGCCGGCTACAGCGCCTTCAAGGCCTGCAAGCAGTACATGTGATCATGCCGGCCGCATGATGACCATCGTCGTCGTGTGACCGTCGCGTGAACGCTTCAGCCCGCCGCATCCGCTCGTCGAATGCGGCGGGTATTTTCATATCCATGAGCAAACGACCACGCGCCACGCAGGCGAAGCAGCAACCGATGAAACGGACGAGCGCGGGGCCAATCGCCTTCTTCGTCGCGCTGTTCATCATCGCGCTCGGGCTCATCCAGCTCATCTCGACCTTCCATTCCTATGCGCTCGATCTGTCGGAGCTCAACAGCCTCAAGAAGCAGGAGGCGGCGCTCGTCGCGCAGAAGCAGGAGCTCGCGAACGACATCGAACGCTGGGACGACGACGCCTATGTGACCGCGCAGGCGCGCGAACGCCTCGGCTACGTGTTCCCCGGCGAACAGCCGATCCGCGTCGAACATCCCGAGGCCGTGACCGGCAAGAAGACGTCGACGCCGCTCGACGGCGCCGACGGCGCGCAGGAGACGACGCTGCCGTGGTACAACGAGATGGCGTACTCGTTCAAGGAGGCCGACGCCGGCAAGGACAAGACGCATGGCGCAGACGCACACGACGAGACGGACGCCGGTGCCGCGACGCCGTCCGACGATCAGGACAAGGAGCAGCAGTGACCGATTTCGATGCCGAGATGATGCAGCGGGCCGAGGAGCTCGTGGACCGTTTCCTTGCCGCGCCGGCGAGCGAGGAGGACGTCGAGGTCGTCGGCGCGCAGCTGGGGCGCTTCCCGCGTGGCATGGTCGCCGTCGGCGCGCGCTGCCGCTGCGGCCGTCCGCTCGCCGTCGTCACCCGTCCGCTCGTCGACGGCAGGATCCCTTTCCCGACGGCGATGTACCTGACGAGCCCGGAGGCCGTCAAGGCCGCATCGCATCTCGAGGCGGAAGGCCTGATGAAGGAGTACAACGCGCGCCTCGCCGAGGACGAGGATCTGCGCCGCGCCTACGAGCGCGCCCATGTGGTGTACCTTGCGTTCCGCCATGCGCTGGCGGCGCGTCTGGGTGACGATGAGACGCACATCGAGGGCACGAGCGCCGGCGGCATGCCGACCCGCGTCAAGTGCCTGCACGCGCTCGTTGCGCAGAGCCTCGTCATGGGCCCGGGCGTCAACCCGATCGGCGACGACGCGCTCGAACGGATGAGCGGCGAGTTCGACGCCGACGTCTGCCGCTGCGCGACGCTCGACGAGGGCCGCGCAGCGCGCCGCGCGCGCCGTCACGCCGCCGAACGCGATACACGCGACGAACGCGGCGAAGGCAACGAACATAATGAGGAAAACGCGTCGGAGACGTCGGTCGTCGTCGCCGGCATCGATTGCGGCACGAACTCGATCCGCCTCAAGATCGCGCGCGTCGACGCGGACGGCATCCACGACGTTGTGCCGCGCATGCTGCGCGTCGTGCGTCTGGGCGAAGGCGTCGACGAGACGCATCGCTTCGCCGACGACGCGCTCGAACGCACCTACGCCGCGGCGCGCGAGTTCGCGGCCGTGCTCGCCGAGCACCGCGTCGACGCGCTGCGCTTCGTCGCCACGTCGGCGACGCGCGACGCCGAGAACCGCAAGGAGTTCGAGGACACGATCGAATCGATCCTCGGCGTGCGCCCCGAAGTGATCTCCGGCACCGAGGAGGCCGACCTGAGCTTCCTGGCGGCCACGGCGATGACGTCGCGCGACGACCTCGAGCCGCCGTTCCTCGTCGTCGATCTGGGCGGCGGCTCGACCGAGCTCGTCGTCGGCGGCGACGGCGAGGCGATGCCTGCGACGAAGGTGCGCGCCGCGTTCTCGATGAACATCGGCTCTGTGCGCATGACCGAACGCCATCTGCACTCCGACCCGCCGACGCAGCAGCAGATCGACGAGACCGTCGCCGACATCGACGCGCACATCGACGAGGCCTTCGCGCATGTGGCGGCCGGCGCCGCCAACACGATCATCGGCGTGTCCGGCACCGTCACGACGATGACGGCGCTGGCGATGGGACTGCCCGAATACGACCACTGCGCCGTCGACGGCGTGCGCATGGACTTCCTCACCGCCTTCGACGTCGACGACCGTTTCCTGCACATGCCCCGCGAGGAGCGGCGCGGCTACCGCACGATCCATCCGGGGCGCATCGACGTCGTCGGCGGCGGCGCGCTCATCTGGAGCCGCGTGCTCGAACGCGTCGCCGAGGCGGCGCGCGCCGACCACGGCAAAGTCATCGACTCCTACGTGGCGAGCGAGCACGGCCTGCTCGACGGGCTCGTGCTCGACATGGGACGGCGTTTGCTCGCCGAACGCTGACGTGGCATAATGCCTACGGTGCCGGCGTGAGGCCGCCGGCCGCACGCCCCCATGGCGAAATCGGTAGACGCATTCGACTTAAAATCGAACGCTCCGGCGTGTGGGTTCGAGTCCCACTGGGGGCACCCTGACAACCCGCCAGAAATGGCGGGTTTTCCCGTATATACGCATGCTGATACGGTCATCGGCGTGTCCATACGCGCCGCGTTCCCACGATCCGCCGATTCCCTCACGACATCGTCATCCGTCCGTAACACAACGCGCGCTTTTCCTTCGTACACTCGCAACAACATGACCACCAGACCTACGGACGACGGGAATCACATGAGCGAATCAATCTCCAGCGCATCGAGGGGCGCCGCGGCCGCGCGCGCACATACGAGCGTCGTGAAGGACCAGACGACGGGCGTGCCGATCATGCTCGCGCAGGCCGTCATTCTCGCCGCGACGCTCACGTTCTGCGAGATCTTCTGCTCGCCGCTGACCGCGACCTTCCGTCCGGCGGTCTTCGCGCTCGTGCCGTGGGCGGGCGTCGCCTCGCTGTTCGCCGTCATGTTCTCCTTCGTCGTCGGCTTCGCGCTGCTGTGGTGCGCCGAATCCTTCGCCTACCGCATGCGTCGGCGTCTGCAGCCGCTCGTCTATGCGACGATCGGCGCGATCTCGTTCGGCGTGTGGACCGTGTGGGTCATCCTCGGCGTGCGCAACATGATCACCGGGCGCCTTGGTGCCGGCGTGCTGTCTTCGCACGACACGACGATCGCCGTCGTCAGCGGCGCGCTGCTCGGCATGGCGGCGTTCTTCGCCGCCTACACGCTTGGCGAACGCCTCGCCCGCCACCGCAAGGCGCTCATTGCGATCGCACTCGCCGTCCTGCTCATCGCCTGCTACGGCGGCTACGTCCTCTTCATCATGCTCCACGCGCTGTGAGCGCCGACGTACGCACGCATCGACGCGCATGACGGCCCGACGGCCGCCATGCGCGTTTTCATATGCGCGCCCGGCAGCCGACGGCGGAATGCGGCGGCGACGCCTATACTGTCAGGCATGTTCAGCGTCCTTGATCTGTTCTCCATCGGCGTCGGCCCCAGCTCGTCGCACACGGTCGGCCCGATGCTCGCGACGCGCGCCTTCGCCGAAGCGCTGCGCGAACGCGGCATTCTGCCACGTGTGGCGCGCGTCGCCGTCACCCTGTACGGTTCGCTCGCCCTGACCGGGCTCGGCCACGGCACCGACCGCGCCGCCGTCGCCGGCCTCGAAGGCAACGATCCCCGGCACGTCGACACCGCATACCTCGCCGACATCCACGCGCGCTGCGACGCGCGCGGCGCGATCGACCTCGATGGTGTACGCACGATCCCCTTCGACTTCGAACACGACGTCATCCTCGACGTGTGGCATCGTCTCGCAGCGCATCCCAACGGGCTGCGCTGCATCGCCTACGGCGAGCACGACGACGTCGTCTTCGAACAGGTCTGGTATTCGATCGGCGGTGGCTTCATCCAGGAAGGTCTCGTCGACGATCCGGTGCTGCCGATCCACGCCCACGACGAGCACGCCGAACAGGCGGCCAAGGAGGCGCGCGAAGGCGAATACCGCCGCGACGACGACCTCGCCGGCGTGCCGCATCCGTTCACGAGCGCCGACGGACTATTGAGGATCTGCGCCGACGAGCACAAGTCGATCGCGCAGATCGTGCGCGACAACGAGACGGCGCTGCACGGTGCGGACGAGCTCGACGTGCGGCTTGACGCGATCTGGGAGGCGATGCGCGCCTCGGTCGTCGCCGGCTGCACGAGCACGCAGCGCGTGCTGCCCGGCGGCCTCGACGTGCCGCGGCGCGCGCCCGGCGTCTACGCGCGGCTGCGCGGCGCCGGCGACGTGCTGCGCGCCGACCCGTCGGCGGGTCTGCGACATCTCGAATCGTCGGAATCGTCGTGGATTGACCTGTTCGCGCTTGCCGTCAGCGAGGAGAACGCCGCGGGTGGGCGCATCGTGACGGCGCCGACGAACGGGTCGGCCGGCGTCATCCCGGCGGTGCTGTTGTACTACCGCCGCCTGCTGTCCGGGGCGAGCGACGAGGGCATACGCGATTTCCTGCTCACGGCCGGCGCCGTCGGCTATCTGATCAAACGCAACGCCTCGATCTCCGGCGCCGAGGTCGGCTGTCAGGGCGAGGTCGGTTCGGCGTGCTCGATGGCCGCGGCCGGGCTGTGCGCCGTCGTCGGCGGCACGCCCAGACAGGTCGAGAACGCGGCGGAGATCGGCATGGAGCATCATCTGGGGCTGACGTGCGACCCGGTCGGCGGCCTCGTGCAGATCCCGTGCATCGAACGCAACGCGGTCGCCGCGAACACAGCCGTCGTCGCCGTGCGCATGGCGATGCTCGGCGACGGATCGCACATCGTCACGCTCGACCAGGTCATCCGTACGATGAAGGAGACGGGCGAGGACATGATGGCGAAGTACAAGGAGACGTCGAAGGGCGGCCTGGCGCTCAACGTCGTCGAATGCTGACATGGGCACCCTCGGCGCAATGGGCCGTTCTGTGCTAGGCTGGGTCCCGTTGTGCTTGGAACCAAGGAGGAAACATGGCTAACGAGATGCCCCAGGTCGAAGGCGGATTCGGAGACCTGCCGGTGATGACGTTCCCGCAGGACGAGGCGCCCAAGGGGCTCAAGGTCGTCGAGCTCGTCGAAGGCAACGGTCCGATGGTGCGCCGCGGCGACACGGTGACCGTCAACTACCACGGTCAGGTCTGGGGCAACGACAAGGCCTTCGACTCGAGCTTCGAACGCCACCAGCCGGCGAGCTTCGGCATCGGCGTCGGCCAGGTCATCAAGGGATGGGACCAGACGGTCCCTGGCCACAACGTCGGCTCGCGTCTGCTCATCTCGATCCCGCCGGAGTACGGCTACGGCTCGCGCGGCGTGCCGCAGGCCGGCATCGGCGGCGATGACACGCTCGAGTTCGTCGTGGACATCATCTCCACGCGCTGAAACGTGCATGGCCGGCCCGACGCCTGCCGCATCGGCCGCATCGCGCCCGTCGGGGAGCCGCCCCGGCGTGCACGATGCGGATTTTGCATATCAAGGCTTTTCCATGAAGGAGGACATCATGGCTCAGGAAGAGAAGACCGTCCTGCTCACGCAGGAGGCGTATGACAAGCTCAAGGAGGAGCTCGCGTACCGTGAGGGCGAGTACCGCGAGGAGATCACCGAACGCATCGCCGCGGCGCGCGCCGAGGGTGACCTGTCCGAGAACGGCGGCTATCAGGCCGCGCGCGAGGAGCAGGGCAAGAACGAGGGGCGCATCAATGAGCTCATCGTCAAGCTGCGCAACGCGAAGATCCTCGAGGCGCCGGACGCCGGCGTCGTCGGCAACGGCTCGCTCGTGACGATCGAGCTCGCCGGCCGCGAGATGAAGTACGTGCTCGGCTCGCGCGACATCGCCGTCGCGACCGACTACGACGTCATCAGCCCCGAATCGCCGATCGGCGCCGCCATCCTCGGCGCGCACGAGGGCGACGTCGTCACCTACAAGGCCCCCAACGGCCGCGACATCTCGGTGACGATCAAGGAATCGAAGCCGCTCGACTGAGCGGACGCGTCGCCGGACGCGGACGATCCCAATTAAGGGGGCGCGCCGGGGATGGCCCATCATGGGCCATCCCCGGCGCGCCCCCTTAATTGGCTTTTGTCGATTGATTATCGCGGGCTCAGCCGATCTTCGCGAGACGGCAGATGACGAGGTAGATCGCGACCATGTGGCAGGCGTAGCCGGCGATCGTGCCCAGATGGAAGATCTCGTGGAAGCCGAAGACCTTCGGCCACGGGTCGGGGCGGCGCAGCGCGTAGACGACGGCGCCGGCGATGTAGCAGGCGCCTCCCGACAGCAGCAGCCACACGACGGCAGGGCCGGCGGCGGGGGAGATCCAGAACATGCCCATGAAGGCGACGCCGGAGACGCCGAAGACGACGTAGACGAGCGTGTACAGCCAGCGCGGCGCGTCGATCCACACGACGTGGATGAGGATCGCGACGGCCGTGCAGCCCCACATGCCGATGATGATCGTGTTGCGCCAGAACGCGTCGAGCGCGAAGGAGACCGGCGTGTAGGTGCCGGCGATGAGCAGGAAGATGTTGACGTGGTCGATGCGCCTGAGCACGTCGGTCACGCGCGGCGACCAGTCGCCCAGATGGTAGGCGGCGGAGTTGCCGAACAGGATGAGCGAGGCGGTCATGAAGACCGCGCACGCCCATTTGAGGCCGGCTCCGTGCGCCAGACAGACGAGCACGATGCCGGCGGCGAGCGCGAGCGGCGTGGCGGCCGCGTGCAGCCAGCCGCGCATGGCCGGCTTCTCGCGGCCGTGGACGTCGAGGCGGATCCGGCGCGGCGCGCGCACGCCCTCAAGCTTGGCCGCCTTCTCCTCGCCCTTGGCGATCGCCTTCTTCGCGCGGCTGTCCGCCTTCGCCAGGATCGTCGCCGCCTTCGCGCGCGCCCTGCTACGCGTCGCCTCGGCCTTCGCCTCGAGCGCCGTGCGTCTGGCCTGCGCCAGCTCGCGCCGGCGCTGCTCGAGCTGGTCGTCGCCGTCCATGGCCGCCCCCGCGGCCTGTGTCGTCCCTGCGCTCATCGTCGCATCCTCCCGTCGTGTCGTCCACACTTGGTTACGCAATCGTAGGTTACTATAGCGTAGGTTGTTGACCTGACCCGCTGAAGGGGTGTCGATTGAGCCCCGCGCGTACAGCCGCCGCCCTGCGGGGGCGCCGATGTGGCCTATCATGGGGAACATGGCTGATTTTTCACAGATTCTCGCGACGCGCCCCGATTTCGACGCGTCCGACAAGGAATGGCTCCATCATCTCGTCGCCGACTGGCAGGTCATCGCCGACCTGAGTCTGGCCGACCTGCTGCTCGTGCTGCAGAAGGGCGACGGCAGCTTCGTCATCGCCGGCCAGTGCCGCCCGTCGACGGTCGTGAGCCTGCGCATCGACGACGTCGTCGGCGAACGGGTCGACAACGAGCTGCAGGAGGAGATGGCCGAGGCGATGAAGTCGGACGGCGTCTACCGTTCGTCGGTGCTGCGCCGCATCGGCGACGCGCTCGTGTGCAACGTGTACGCGCCGATCCGCCACGGCGGCAAGACGCTCGGCCTCGTCGTGCGCGAGACGAACCTTGCGACGCGCGAATCGAACGGCCGCTACGAACTCGAAAGCATCGGTGCCGGCAAGCAGCTGTACGGCATGATCCCGCGCGGCCAGTTCCCCTACAAGGACTCCGTCCTCAGCCAGCGGCACAACGCGCGCGTCGCCGACGGCTTCATCCTGCTGTCCGCCGACGGCATCGTCCAGTACGCGTCGCCCAATGGCATCAGCTGCTTCAGACGTCTGGGCATGGTCGACATGCTCGAGGGTGCCAACCTGAGCGAGGTGGGCACGAGCCTGATCCACGAGAACGACCCGGTGCCCGAATCGCTGCCGCTCGTGCTGCTCGGCAAGGCCGCGATTGACTCCGAACTCGTCGCGAACCGTTCGGCCGTCTCGATGCGCTCGCTGCCGCTGATGGACGAGCACGGACGCACCGGCGCGATCGTGCTGTGCCGGGACGTCAGCGAGCTGCGCCGGCGCGAGGTCGAGCTGCAGACGAAGGACGCGACGATCTCCGAGATCCACCACCGCGTCAAGAACAACCTGCAGGCCGTCTCCGCGCTGCTGCGGCTGCAGGCGCGCAAGACGAAGTCCGACGAGGTCAAGAAGGAGCTCAAGGAGGCACAGCGGCGCGTGCAGACGATCGCGATGGTCCACGAGGGGCTGAGCCAGTCGGCCGACGAGATCGTCGACTTCGACAAGGTCATCGCCAACCTGCTGCGCATGAGCGTCGACCTGACGGCGATGAGCGACCAGCGCATCTCGATCGACTTCGTCGGCAGCTTCGGCATGATGCCGGCGCAGGACGCGACGCCGCTGTCGCTCGTGCTCACCGAGCTGACGACGAACGCCGTCGAACACGGCTACGAGGGCCGCAAGGAGGGGCACATCACGGTGACGGCCGACCGGCGCGGCAACGAGCTCGACATCGTCGTGCAGGACGACGGCAATGGCATGGGCAGCGAGGAGGAGGACGGCATGGCCCGTTCCTCGGGCTCGGGCCTGGGCACGCAGATCATCAACACCTTCGTGACGAACGACTTCGGCGGCACCGTGCGCTGGGAGCCGGTCGAGACCGGCGGCACGCGCGTGCGGCTTGCCATCAAGCTGCGCGCCGCCTGAGAGGGTCCGCACGAAGGCCCCGGTTCCCGCCATCGCGGGAACCGGGGCCTTCGCATATCGACGGCGGATGGGCCGCCGATCCGGGTTGCGTCGGCTCAGCCGAGCTGCATCGACGCGGAGCGGCGCGCACGCATCGCACGGCGCTTGAGGGCCCTGCGTTCGTCCTCGCTCAGGCCGCCCCACACGCCGTAGTCCTGATTCGTGTCGAGCGCGCATTTGAGGCATGCGTCGATGACCTTGCAGGTGCGGCATACGGACTTGGCCTCTTCGATCTGCTGGTATGCGGCACCGGTGTTGCCCACCGGGAAGAACAGCTCGGGGTCCTTGTCGCGACACGCCGCCTTCGCACGCCAATCGAATGCACTGCTCATGGTGATGACATCCTTCTTCTGTCTGCTGTCCGGCTTCTTCCGTCCGGTTCCGATAACGACTACGTTGCTCATGCTAGGCAATAACCGGGGCGATTTCAAGACCTTGCGCGAAAAACGGCCCGCATGCGGCGTTCAGCTCACAGCGCACTGCACAAGCCGCACATGGCCCGCCTCGATGAGCACGCCGCGTCCCGGCGTGCGCAGATCCTCGGCGCCCATCGCGTCGAGGACGGAGGCGGGGATGCCGTCGGCGAGGTCGACGGCGCGCTCGCCGACCGGGAAGACGAGCCGGCGTGCGCAATGGTCGGGCACGCGAAGCCGGCGTGACGAGCCGAGCGCGAACACGACGCACCGCCGCCCCGAGCATACGAGCTCCTGGACCTGCGCGGCATGCGGGTCGGCGCTGAACGGGTCGAACCATGCGTCGGCGTCGTCGATGCATACGACGTCGGCGCCGCATGCGCGGGCGCCCTCTTCGATCGTCCTCAGCAGCGTCGTGCGTCCGCGTCCGGGACGTCCTATGACGGCGAGGTTGCCGTCGGCCGGGTCGAACAGGCACGGGCCGGTGGCCACGCCGTCGTCCTCGAGCCCGATCGCGATCGCGCCGGGTGGTGCGTCGATGTCGCGCGCATGCACGAGACGGGGTGCCGGCGCCGTGAACAGCGGGGGAGCGCCGCCCTGGCCGTGCACGCGTGCGGCGCGGCCGATCTCATCGACGAGGCGCTCCGGGTCCGGGTCGGACGCGCAGCGCAGCCGCACACGGGCGTCGTCGATCCTCGCGATCGCGGCTCCCGGCTCGGTGACGCGCAGCCGGGCGGCGTCGTCGACGCCGAGCATCTCCTGCGACTGCATCGCGTCACGCATGCGCAGGCAGACGCGTAACGCCATGTTCGCCTTCATCGGCGCGCTGATCTCGCCGAGCGGGTTCTGCGTGCAGACGATCAGATGCATGCCGAGCGAACGGCCCAGCGAAGCGATGCGCGTGAGCCGGTCGGCGAGGTCCGGCAGCTGGCCGGTGAGCATATGGAACTCGTCGACGACGACGACGAGCCGGGCGGGCGGATCGGGCGCTCCCATCAGGTCGGCGACGCCCAGATCTGCCGCGAGCTGTTCGCGGCGCGTCAGCTCGCGTTCGAGCGCGAGCAGCGCGCGCTTGGCGTAGGCGAGGTCGAGGTCGTTGACGCAGCCGCGCACATGCGGCAGTCCGGCGAGTGCATCCATCGCCGAACCGCCTTTGAAGTCGAGCAGCGCGAGCTGGACGCGGCATGGTGGGTAGCGGCAGGCGAGCGCCAGGCACCAGTCCTGCAGCAGCACTGACTTGCCCGAGCCGGTCGTGCCGGCCACGATCGCGTGCGGGCCGAACCGTGCAAGGTCGATGACGGCGGCCTGTCCGGACCCGTTGACGCCCACGGGGGCGCGGCAGCCGCCGTCGGCGACGCACCAGCGGTGTGCGATTGAACGGAAGGGCGCGGCGTCGTCGGCGAAGCCGAGCACCGACGCCAACGGCACGGGCGGCGCATGGGCGCCCCGTGCGGCGTCGTCCGCGGCGGCTGCGGACATGGATTGTTCGGAAAATGATTGCGCGGTTGCGGACGCGGCGGGCGCGGCCGTGTCGTCGCCGCGTCCGGCCGTCATGAGGACGAGCGAGGCGAGCGTGGCGACGCAGCCCGAGGCGATCATCGTCGCGAACAGCCATTGCCGTTGGGCCAGCAGCATGGCGAGCATGACGCATTGCGCCGCGAGTGGGGCGCCGTAGGCGCACAACCGCACATGGCGCATCCGTCTGGCGCGTTTCGCCGCGCGCACCGCCTTGCCGTCCATGCGCACAGCATGCGCCGGCGGCCCGGTGTGGGCAAACCGTCGGCGGGTCGTACGCCGTGGTGTTCGCCGTCGGCGCAATGAAAGTGTGTCGCGGCGGTTTTTCGGTGCAACGGGCGTGCGCCGGTGCGGTCAGCCCTGCTGTTCGGCCTGCGTGCCGACGACGCCGGCCTTGTGCGTGCCGTCGACGAGCTGGGAGAACAGTTCGGTGTTGCGCGCGTCGTCGAGCAGCACCGACGAGCCGACGCCGTCGACGTAGTAGTCGGGGTCGGTCCAGTACACGGTGCCGGTGATGCCGCCGGCGCCGGACGCGTCGCGGAAGGCGAGCAGCATACGTGCCATCGTCGCCGGCGTCGATGGGTCGTCGACGCTGATCGCCGCCATCGCCGCGTCGCCGACGCGCGTGAGCTTGGGGATGTTGAGCAGTGTCGAGGGCGAGGCCGCCTCCTTCGCGATCGCGCCGATGACCTGGCGTTGGCGCTGGGCGCGGCCGAAGTCGCCCTGCGGGTCGGAGTAGCGCATGCGGGAGAAGGCGAGTGCCTGCTTGCCGTCGACGACGTGGCAGCCGGCCTTCCAATGCATCTCGGACTTCTCGTCGTCCACGTCCTGGTCGTAGCACAGTTCGACGCCGCCGAGCGCGTCGACGATCGTCGTCAGGCCGCCGAAGTTGATTTTCGCGACGTGGTCGATCTTCTGGCCGGTGATGTCTTCGACCTTCGCGACGAGCGGCTTTCTGCCGTACAGGCCGAGCACGGCGTTGATCTTGCTCAATGCGCCGTCGACCTCGACGAGCGAGTCGCGCGGGATCGAGATCAGCGACGACGGACCGTTCTTCGGCTTGGTGAGCACGAGGATTGTGTCGGTGCGTTCGCCGGTCGTGCCGTCCTGGCCGGTCGTGCCATCGCGTTCGTCTGAACCGAGGATGAGCCATGAGGTCGCCGGCCCCGAGGGGGTGTCGGTGAGCCAGTCGGCGCGGCGCAGTCCGGAGTCGACCCAGTGCCACACGCTCAGGCCGCCGATCAGTGCGATGGCGAGCAGCGTCGCGAGGATCGCCACGACGATCCTGCGCGCGCGGTGCGGATGGCGCCGGCGTGCGACCGCGGCGCCGCCCGACGATGCCGTCGCCGTGCGGGCGCGGGCGCCGGATGGTGCGGATGACGAGGACGGTGTGGATGATGTGGTCGACGCGGACGATGCGGCGGTCGGCGGCGGCACGCGCCGTTCGGATGTCGTGCGCCGACCGGACGTGCGCGGCGGGATTGAGGCGGGACGCGTGGAGGAGGGGCGCGATGATCCGGTGGAGGCCGTGCGGGCGTGCGGCGCGAAGCTCGGGGGAGCCGCCGACGCCGCATCCGGTGTCATGTCTGATGTCGTGCGCGGCGTCGCGCCGTCCGCGTCGCGTCTGCGGCGCGGCGAGGGCGCGAAGCTCGGCGGTGTCGTCGGATCATCGGTGTTGCTCATCGTTCCTCCACGGGGCGTCTTGCGCCCTCATCGTGCCGCGGCCCGTGGCCGGCGGCGTCCGTCGGTCATTCGTGTTTCGCGGGCACCGAGCAGATCGTCGTGTTGAGGTACTGGTAGGCGATGCCGATGTACTGGTTGGTCTCGGGGTCGCGGATCGATCCGTTCTCGGGGTCGACGACGCCGTTCGTGTTCGGGTCGATGAGCGTGCCGTCCTCCTGTTTGATCAGGCCGGTCTTCGGATCGACGGTCGGTGAGGGCTGCGCCGACGGCGTATCGGCGGGCGTCTCGTCGCCCGTGCCGTAGCCCGTCTCGGTGGGTTCCGGCGTGGCCGTCGCGTTGCCGTTCGCGGAGTCGTCCTTGTTGTTGTCGTTCTTGCCGTCGTCCTTGGCAGCGTCGTCGTTGGTGTCGTCGCCGTACAACGGACGGTCGTCGCGCAGCCGGTCCCAGACCTCGGAGGCGTTGTCGGCCCATACGACGCGGTTGGGGTCAAAGGGGGCGGGCACGACGGGCACAGTCTGCGCGTACACGTGTGAGACGTCGAGGTGGCGCAGGCTGAACGCGAGCGCGACGAGCGCGTTCGTGTCGGCCATGCCTGAGCTGATGTTGAGCGAGCGGATCGCGGCGAGTGCGAGCTGGTAGAGTTCGCTCGTCTGCGTGAACATGTTCTTCGATATAGCCTCGGCGATCACCGATTTGATCAGGTACTGCTGGCGCGTCGTGCGCATGATGTCGCTGCCGTCGGTGCCGGTGCCGTGGCGCATGCGCGCGTAGTTCGTCGCTTGGCGTCCGTCGAGGTGGTGCATGCCCTTCCTGAGGTCCATGTCGGTGTTCGCGTCGACGGTGTCGACCGGGATGCACACGTCGACGCCGCCGATCGCGTCGATCATGTCGGCCAGACCCTTGAAGTCGACGACGATGAAGTTCGTGATGTGCATGCCGGTGAGCGCGTTGACGGCCGTCACCGTGCAGCTCGCCGCCGTCGACAGGTCGCCGCCCTCGCGCCAGGCGGTGGAGAACACCGAGTTGAACATGACGCCGTACTGGGCGGGGATGTCCTTGCCGTCGCTTGTGCGGCAGTTGGGCACGTCGACGATCGAGTCGCGCGGGATCGAGACGATGTTGATGAAGTTGCGGTCGGCGCTGATGTCGACGACCATCGTCGTGTCGGCGTTGTGCAGGCCGTCCTCGCCGTCGTGCAGGCCGCCGGACAGGTCGGCGTTGCCGTCGTCGCGCGTGTCCTGGCCGATGAGGACGAACTTGATCGGCCGTCCCTCGTTGGGGTCGAGCTTCTCCTCGTCGACGAAGACGGTCTTGACGGCGCCCTCCTGGACGGCCTGGTTGAGGTTGAGCCATGTGGAGGCCACGGCCGTGGACGCGAACACGAGCGCGGCGACGACGACGCAGGCGACGGCGACGAGCGCGCGGTGGCGGATGCGCCATGCCACGGCGCTGTGCCGCGGCCTCGCCTTGCGGGAGCTGCCCAGATACGCTTCACGTGTCTTCTTCGCGGTATGAGAGGCCAACGGTCCACCTTTCGTGCGTCGTTCCCCGTCGCGGGGTCCCCATGCGCGTGCGCGGCCCCATGCCGCCGACGTGCAATCATATGCGATTATAGGGCATGACGGTGAGAAAGCCGTGCGTGCCGCCCCTCAAGGCGCTCCAGGGGGGCGGCCAAGGGCGGATATACCCTTCTGCGTACACTGGGACGCATGACACTCTCGGGCAACAGTGAGATCCAGCGCATCATCGGCGGTGCCCTTGCATCGCGGCCGTATTCGCACAGCCAGCGGGCCGAGGCGAACGTGACGGCCGTCATCACCGTCGAGGACGACCTGCGCTATCTGCCCCGCACGTTGCGCGCCGTGCTCGCCCAGAGCGTGCTGCCGTCCACGATCGTCGTCGCCGACTGCTCGGGGCGCACCGTGCAGTCCGTGCAGACGAGCTTCGAGATCATCCCCACGAAGGAGGACGTGCTCGAGACGATGCCCGAGCCGCAGCGCATCTCGATCCAGATCGTGCGCGTCGCCCAGGCCCGCTCCTTCGCCGACGCCGTCACCAAGGTGCTGCGCAACGCGCAGGTGGACACGTCGACGAAGACGCTGTGGCTGCTGCACGACGAATCCCGCCCCGCCGACGACCACTGCCTCGAACGGCTCCTCGACGCATGGGCGAACTCGCCGACGGCCGCGTTGCTGGGGGCCAAGCAGCTCGACTGGGAGGGTCGCGCGCTGCACGGCGTCGGCTGCTACGCGGCGCGCGGACGCGTCGTCTCCCTCGTCGTCGACGGCGAACCCGACCAGGAGCAGTACGACGGACGGCGCGACGTCTTCTCCGTCTCGCTCGCCGGCGCCCTCGTGCCCGTCAACACGCTCGCCGCCGTGCACGGCGCCAACCCGTGGTTCGGTACCTTCGACGAATCCGAGGACCTCTGCCGACGCCTGTGCCTGTCCGGGCGCCGCGTCGTCGTCGTGCCCGAGGCGCGCATCGCGCACCGGCGCGCACGCTACGACGGCGTGCGTTCGCGCGACGGCGGCGCGATCGAACCCGACGCCGCCGTCGACTCGTCGATGACGCAGCTCGTCTGCGCCCAGAAATACGCGATGACCGACATGGCCGCCCCCTGGTGGCCGCTGGCGTGGATCCTGGGACTGTTCACCGCACTCGGCGACGCCGTCGCACTGCTGTTCCGCAAACGCCCCTACCGGGCGATGTGCCGCCTCGTCATGCCATGGGCCGCGCTCGCCGCCGTCCCCGGCGCGCTCGCCGCACGCCACCGCATCGCCGCCGCAAGCCACGTGCCGCGCGCCACGCTCGCGCCGCTGATCGCCGACCGCCGTCAGATCCGCCAATGGAAGGCGCGCTCGCGGGCCTTCGACGAACAGCGCGGCAACGTCATCCTCGACCCGCTCGCCGTCGTCCACCTGCGCCGCCGACGCATCCGCCGCTGGGCGTGGGCGCTCGCCGCCGCCGCGCTCGCCTTCGCCGCGACCGCCGCCATGTACTGGCCGATCCTGCGCCACGCGTTCTCCGGAGAATCGATTCTCTCGAACCAGCTGCTGCCCACCGATGCCGGATGGCGCCAGCTCGCCGCCGCGGCCACGACCCCCTGGGTCTACGGCATCGGCACCGGCATCCCCGCGCCGCCCTCGCCATGGCTGCTCGTGCTCATGGCCGCGTCCGTGTTCACCGCCGGCCACGTCGCCGCCGCGCTCGCCCTCATCTTCTTCCTGTCCGCCCCTGCAAGCGTCCTGTCGTTCTGGGCGCTCGCCGGCGTCGTCACCCGCTCCAACCCGATCCGTGTCGCCTCCGCGCTGTGCTGGTACGGCCTGTCGCTCGCCTTCGGCCTGTACTCGACGGCGAACCTGCCGATGCTCACCGTCATGACATTCCTGCCGGCCGCGCTCGCGCTGTCGTTCAAAGCCGTCGGCATGTACCGCACCGAGGATCCCGTCAACCCGCGCTCATCCGTGCAGGCCGCCGCGGCCGCCGCGCTGCTGTTCATCCCGGCCGTCGCCGCCGAACCGCAGCTGCTGCTCGCGCTCATCGTCATCTTCGTCGCGTTCCTCGTCTTCGTGCGCCGCCACCGGCTCATGCTGCTGCTCATCCCGCTGCCGGCCGCGTTCGCGCTCGCGCCGACGCTCGTCAACGCGGTGCGCTACGCCGGCGACGGCATGTGGCGCCAGCTGTTCGGCGACGTCATGATCCCGGGCGCCCCCGTCAACGGCGCGCCGGAGGCGATCGGACTGACGACGATGGTATGGCGCGCCTTCGGCCTCGAACAGGCGCCGACATGGTCGGCGGCGCTCGCCGGCGACGATCTGACGCGCACCGTGCTCGTGCTGTGCTGCATCGTATGCGCCGTCATCGCGCTGCTCACGCTGCTGCGCCCCGGTATGCTGCGCCCATGCCGCATCCTGTGGACGGTGACGCTGTGCGGCCTCATGCTCGCCGTCACCTCCGCCGTCGTCGTCATCGCCGCCACGCCGGACGGCGCCGCCGCCGGATCGGTGCTGCCGGGCGTCGCGCTCGCCGCATGCGGCATGCTTGCCTGCGTGGCGATGGCGGCCGGCCCCGGCGTCACGCCCTTCCACCGTCTCGTCACCGACCGCACGCGCCGATTCGGCGCGACGACGATCGTGCAGGGCGCCGTCACCGTGTTCCTGACGGCGATGACGGCCGTATGCCTGCTGTTCGGCGTTCAGACGGCCGAAGCCGGCGGCGTCGCCATCACCGGCGACGGCCTGCCGATGGTCGCCCAGGACTATCTGGCGCAGGACCCCGACCGGCGCGTGCTCGCGCTCGCGGCCACGAACGCCGACACCGTCGCCTACACGGCGATGCGCACCGGCCGCGGCGACCTGATCGACAGCTCCGCCGCGTGGCGCGTCAGCCGCGCCTTCGACCACGAGGGACACACCGACGACGAGCAGCTCGCCCACATCGCCGCCAGCCTGCTCGCCAACAGCGACAACGACGCGATACGCCAGCTGTCCGACCTCGGCTTCGGCGGCATCTACGTCGTCACCGACGAGGGACGCGACCTGAGCGTGCGCGCCGGCGAACAGCTCCAGGCGAACGTGACCGCTTCGCAAGGCACGCAGGAGGTCGTCGCCAACGCGCAGGGCACGTACTACCGGCTCACGCTCGATGCCACCGCGTCCCAGCGCATCGACACGACGGACCAGCGGCGCATGGAGACGAGCCCGTGGCGCACGGCATGGCTATGGTGCCTCGCCGTGCTCGTCGCGGTCTACATCATCGTCGCGATACCGCGCAGCCGCGGCGTCAGCAAGGAGGAACAGCAATGAGCGATGAACCGAACCGTCTCGACGACTTCGCGCACAGGACGCGCACCGTCGTGACGACGGTCGTGACGGGCGTCGCCGTCATCGCGCTGTTCGCCGCATTGACGATCGTGCCGCCGCGTTCCGGCGCGCACGACGCGCCCGCCGTCGCAGACGCGACGATCTCCGAACAGGCGAGCGCCAAGCAGACGCTGCGCTACTGCCCGGCCGCGATGACGATCGCCGATTCGGCCTCCTACGGCGACGAGGAGTTCCACACATCGACCGGCGACCTCGCCTCGGCGCGCCGTTACGCGGCCTTCGGCTCGGTCTTCCACGCCCAGGCCGATGCGCTCGGCGCCTCCGGATCCGCCGACGGCCTCGTCCTTGAAGGCGCGAACGGCGACGAGGACGCCGACGTCTTCATCGCCGGTCAGGACAAGGACGCCGACGCCACGCTCCTCGACACGCGGCTGCTGTCCGCCGCCGACGGCACCGGATCGACCGGGTCGGTCGCCTCATGGGCGACGACCGGCGACATCCCCGGCATCGCCGCCGCCTCCTGCGTGTCGCCCGCCCTGACCCAACGCTTCCTCGTACCGAGCACAACGACCGGCAACACGCAGCAGCTCGTCGTCGCCAACCCGTCCGACAAGCCCACGAGCGTCGACATCGCGATATGGGGGACGAAACACGGCAAGATCACGCCGGCCACGTCGTCCGTCCTCACCGTCGGCGCGAACGCGAGCGCCGACATGCTGCTCAACGCCGCCGCCCCCGACGAGCAGGGCCTGTACGTGAGCGTGACGAGCCACGACGCGCCGATCGCCGCCGTCGTGCGCTCCGTCGCGATCGACGGCCTGACGCCGCACGGCAACGACTACGTGACGCCGCTGCCCGACGCCTCCACGACGCAGACGATCATGCTGCCCGACGGCGACGCGGCCACGACGCTGAGCGCATACGCGGACAAGGACACCGCGGTCACGCTGTCATGGATGAGCGACCACGGCCTGATCGACATCGGCCGTCTCGACGCGCGCGGCGGCAAGGTCACGCTCAAGGAACTCAAGGACCGGCCCAAGGACGCCCACGCGATCCTCGCACAAAGCGACGCCGCCTGCGCCATCGCCGCCCAAAGCACCGTCGAAGGCGCCGACGGCAGACGCGACTACACCGTCATCGACGCGCACACCGCCTACGCGCAGTCCGCGCTCACGCTGCCCGACGGCGCCGCCGCGACGCTCACGGTCGCCAACGCCGGCGCCGAGGGCGCGACAATCACCTTCGCCGGCTACGACGAGCACGGCGAGGAAACCGGCACCAAGACAGTCAAAGTGGACGCCGACTCGTCGACGACGCTGAACAGCGCCGACCTCGGCAAACGCGTCGCCGCGATCCGCGTCGCCGACGCCGACCTGACGATCGTGTGGGGCGCGTTCGTGACGAACACGACGCTGCGCGACGCGAAGACCGCCGCGCTCGCCTACGTGCCGGCGACGAGCCTCGACGTGCCGCGGCACCTCGTGCACGCCTTCAACGATCCGGACATCGTACGCTGAGCGGCGTCCGTCACAGGCCGAAATCGGGGTCGATCTCGTCGGGGCGGCGCCCATAGAGCTCGGCGATCGACTCGACGATCTCGTCGCGGATCGCCAACTGCAGATCAGTGCGGTTCACCGCATGCGTCTGGATCGGCAGCCGGTAGAGCACGATGCGCGCCGGCGCGCCATGCTCGGCCGGGAACGCCTGCGAGAACAGCCGCGGCTCGCGCTCCCACGGCGCGGGCGACGACGGCGGCACATCCTCCACGGCGAACTGCAACGGCCGCACAAGCTCTGGCCACGCGGCCGACAGACGACGGATCTGCGCGACGACGAGATCGTCGAACAGCCCCGAACGCGTCCGATACCGCGGCAGACGCGTGCCGAACATCGGCGTGCGCATCCCACGGCCATGACGATTGCGATACACTTTGGCATTCCAAGGAAGCTGGGTCATGGCCTCCACTGTAGCCGACCACGCCCGCACCCACATCACGCAGGCACGGTAGGATACAAGGATGTCCAGGAACAAGACGGGGAAGTGGTGAACGATGAACGAACCCAACATCGCCCAAAGCAGCGAAGTGGACGTCGACGCGCTGTGCGCACGCATGCGCGTCGCCGCCTTCGACCTCGACGGCACGCTCGCGCGATCGAAGAAACCCATGCATGCCGACATCGCCGAGGCACTGAGCGAACTGACGACGCTCATCCCCGTCGCCATCGTCTCCGGCGGCGTCATGCCGCTCATCGAAAGCCAGGTCACCGACATGCTCACCGCCGACGCCGACCGCGCCAACCTGCACCTCATGCCCACGACCGGCACACGCTACTACCACTGGGACGGCGCCGCATGGGCCAAGATCTACGAACGCGACCTGTCACAGGCCGACCGCGAAGCCGCCATCGCCTCCCTCGAACGCCACGCACGCGAACAAGGCATCTGGACCGACGACACCTGGGGTCCGATCATCGAGGACCGCGGCAGCCAGATCACCTACTCCGCGCTCGGCCAGCAGGCGCCCGTCGACGCCAAGGAACGCTGGGACCCCGACAACGCCAAGAAGAACCGGCTCGCCGAAGCCGTCCAGCACGACCTGCCCAACCTCAAGGTGCGCTCCGGCGGCTCCACAAGCGTCGACATCTCCGCACGCGACATCGACAAAGCCTACGCCGTACGCGAACTCGCCCGCGCCACCGGCGTCGACGTCGCCTCGGTCGCCTTCATCGGCGACCGCATGGACCCCGACGGCAACGACTACCCGGCCGCCGCAGCCGGCACGATCGCCATCCGCGTCACAGGCCCCGAAGACACCCTCCGGCTCATCAACGCCATCAACACGCGCCTGCGCCACTGACAGACGACGCACGCACGACAGGACCACCACGACGACCGCGAGGGAACCGAGATGACCGCGACGGAAGCGATGACGAACGCGCTCGCGGCGGCATGGCGCCAATTGCGCGACGTCCTGCTGCCACGCGGCTGCGCCGGCTGCGCATGCCCCGACGCCGTCCTGTGCACCGAATGTGCGCAGGCCCTGCGCCGACCCGTCGCCTTCACGCTGCCGCGCAGCGCGGCCGGCCACGGCATCGCCTGCGGCACCTACCGCGGCCCCGTCCGTCACGCCATCCTCTCATGGAAGGACCACGGCGACGCCGAGGCCGACGGCCCGTTCGCCGACGCCCTCGCCGACCTCTTCGACACGGCGGGCGCACCGATCATCGCCGCACTCGATCCCATGCCAACCGGCATCGGCATCGTGCCCGCACCCTCGTCGTCGCGCTCCACACGCCGCCGCGGCCGCCGTCATCTGGACCCGCTCGCCGACGCCCTCGCCGCGCACTGCCGTAGCCGCGGACTATCCGACACGCAGGTCCTCCCGATGCTGCGGGTGCACGCCGTGCACGGCAAATCGGTGCAGACCCACGGCGCGCGCGACCGCATGCGCCGCATCCACGGCCGCATCATCGTCGACGACGCTATATGGCCAGCTTCGACGATGCCGCTCGTCCTGCTCGACGACATCGTCACGACCGGTGCGACGATCGGCGCATGCGCGGACGCGCTCGTCGACGCCGGCCACGACGTGCTCACCGCCTTCGCGCTCGCCTACACGCCGCCGAAAGACAAAGGCGACGCCGATGACGGCGCGGGCGACGGCTGCCGATGAGATGCGCGGGCTGACGGATAGGGATAGGGGAATACGGCATACGCAGATGGTGCGGCGCCCCGACGGGGCGCCGCACCATCTGCGTATGGCCGTCACGTGGTTGTGGAGGAGTGGGTTTCACTGGCCGTCGTAGGCGGCCTCGGAGTCCCTTCCCGCCGCCTGCTCCTGAAGCGTTTGCGGATCGGGCGGCGTGACCGGCAGCGTGATCTCGAAGTCGACGCCGCGCGGGTCGTCGACGACCTGGACGGCGCCACCGTGCAGTTTCGCCGCCCATCGCGCGATTGACAGGCCGAGCCCGGTGCCGCCGGATTCGGTGCCGGGGCCGGACGTGCCCTTGACGAAGCGGCGGAAGATGTCGTTGCGCACTTCCTTGGGGATGTCCGAGCCGAAGTTGACGACGTTGATAATCACCGTGTCACCGTGTTCGCCGGCATGCGCCTCGACGAGCACGGCCGTGTCGTCGCGCGAATGCTTGAGCGCGTTCGCGATGATGTTCGTCAGCAGTTGTCGCAGGCGTGCCTCGTCGCCTTCGACGACGAGGTCGTCGGGGACGCGCTGCTCGATCGTGTGCCCGTGGCCGGCGTCGGCGTATTCGAGCGGACCGACGGTTTCGTCGATGAGTTCGGCGACGTTGAGCCGTTCGATCTCAAGGCTCGAGGCGCCCGCCTCGACGCGCGACATGTCGAGCAGGAAGGAGATGAGGTCGGACAGCCGGTGCGTCTGGCTCAGGATGTTCTCCATGTTCACCGGCGTGGGTTCGACGACGCCGTCGGCCATGTTCTCGACCATCGCCTGGAGCGCCGAGACCGGCGTGCGCAGCTCATGGCTCACGTTCGCGATCATGTCGCGGCGCATCTGGTCGGCGTGTTCGAGTTCGTCGGCCATCGTGTCGAACGATTCGGCGAGCTGGCCGATCTCGTCGTTCGAGTCCTTGTTGAGGTGGATGCGCACCGAATAGTCGCCCTGCGCCATCGCCTCGGCGGCGTCGCGCATCTGCCCGAGCGGCCGAGTCAGGCCGCGGGACGTGAAGTAGGTGAACGCGAGCGTGACGACGATCGTCACCGGCATCGACAGCCATCCGTTGATGCCGGTGATCGACAGGAGCCACGCGATGACGAACGCGAGGATCGTCGCGACGACGATGAGGAGACTCAGTTCGGCGCGCAGTGATGAGAACATGCCGATGGGGCGCTGTCCCTCGGCATGCTCCCGTCCCGGCGCACCGGGACGGGAGCATTGCTTCGCCATCACTGTTCTGGCGGCTCGAAGGCGTAGCCGACGCCGTGCACGGTGCGGATCGTCGCGGCGCCGAGCTTGTGACGCAGCGCCTTGACGTGCGAGTCGACGGTGCGCGTGCCGGAGGCGTCCACCCAGTCCCAGACCTCCTCGAGCAGCTGCTCGCGCGTGAGCACCGACTTCGGTTTGCGCGCGAGCGTCGTCAGCAGGTCGAACTCGGTCGGCGTCAGGTGCACGGTCTCGCCGTCGAGCGTCACGCGGCGCGTCGCCGGGTCGATGACGAGCGAACCGAAGTCGAGGATCTTCTCATGCTCCGACTTGCTTGCGATGACCTTCGCGCGTTCGACGCGGCGCAGCAGCGCTTTGACGCGGGCGACGAGCTCGCGCATCGAGAACGGCTTGGTCATGTAGTCGTCGGCGCCGGCTCCGAGCCCGATGATGACATCGGACTCGTCGTCGCGCGCCGTGAGCATGAGCACCGGCACGGGGCGCTGCGCGACGATGTGCTTCGTCGCCTCGACGCCGTCCATGCCCGGGAGCATGACGTCCATGACGATCAGATCGGGGCGGAGCTGGGCGGCTGCTTTCACGGCGCTGATGCCGTCCGAGGCGATGCGGGCCTTCCAGCCGTCGGCGGTGAGACGTTGCGCGATGGCTGTGGCGAGCGTCGGCTCGTCCTCCACGACGAGGATCGTGTAGGAGTTCGGCATCTGTACGTGTGCGACCATAATCACCAGTCCTTGGTTGCTTCGGGTCAGTCGTTGTCCGGGACGAGGAACACGGCGCCGAGTGCCGGCACTGTGATGCGCGTCGACCATTCACGCGAATGGTACGCGCCGGCGTTCGCCTCGATGTCCGTGTTGTGGATGTCCGAGCCGCCGTACTTCTTGTCGTCGGTCGTCAGGACCTCCTTCCAGCGGCCGCCGAGCGGCAGCGCGACCTGATAGTCGGCCCATGCGGTGCCCGAGAAGTTGACGACGACGACCATGCGTTCGCCGTGGGCGCCGATGCGTTCGAAGCTCAGCGTGTTGTGGTCGGCGTCGTCGCTTGTCAGCCACTGGAAGCCGTCGGGCGTGAAGTCCTGGCTCCACAGCGCCGGCGATTCCTTGTACAGCTTGTTGAGGTCGGCGACGAGCGCCTGCACGCCGCGGTGGTCCGGCCAGTTGAGGCAGTCCCAGTCGAGCTGGCTGTTGTAGTCCCATTCGCCGTACTGCGCGAGCTCGTTGCCCATGAAGGTCAGGTTCTTGCCCGGATGTGCCCACTGGTAGGCGAACAGCGAACGGACGCCGGCGTAGCGCTGCCAGTCGTCGCCCGGCATCTTGCCGAACAGCGAGCCCTTGCCGTAGACGACCTCGTCGTGGCTGATCGGCAGCACGTAGTGCTCCGAATACGCGTAGACCATCGAGAACGTGATCTCGTTGTGGTGCCACTTGCGGTTGATCGGCTGCTCATGCAGATACTCGAGCGTGTCGTGCATCCAGCCCATGTTCCACTTGAGGCCGTAGCCCAGGCCTCCCTGGTCGGTCGGCGCGGTGACGCCCGGATACGCGGTCGACTCCTCGGCGATCATCATGATGCCCGGGTTGTTCTTGTACGCGGTGGCGTTCGCCTCCTTGATGAAGTCGATTGCCTCGAGGTTCTCGCGGCCGCCGAACTTGTTCGGATGCCACTGGCCGGGCTCGCGGCTGTAGTCGAGGTAGAGCATCGAGGAGACGGCGTCGACGCGCAGGCCGTCCATATGGTATTCGTCGAGCCAGAAGCACGCGTCGGCGACGAGGAAGTTGCGCACCTCGCGACGGCCGAAGTTGAAGATGTAGGTGCCCCAGTCGGGATGCTCGCCGCGCGTCGGATCGGGATCCTCGTACAGCGGCGTGCCGTCGAAGCGGCCCAGCGCGAACGCGTCCTTCGGGAAATGCGCGGGGACCCAGTCCATGATGACGCCGATGCCTGCCTCATGCAGACGCTCGACGAGGTACTTGAAGTCGTCCGGGCCGCCCAGGCGCGAATCCACGCCGTAGTAGCCGGTGACCTGATAGCCCCACGAGCCCGCGAACGGGTACTCCTCGAGCGGCATGAACTCCACATGCGTGAACCCAAGCTTCTGGACGTAGGGGACGAGCTTGTCGGCGAGCTCGCGGTAGTCGTGCACGTCCTTGCGCCAGCTGTTGGCGTGCACCTCGTAGATGCTGACCGGGCCCTGATGCGGATCGGACTCGGCGCGGCGCTTCATCCAGTCGCCGTCCTGCCATTCGTGCGTGGACTCGACGACGATCGAACCGGTGCGCGGTGGCACCTCGTGCGAGCGCTCCATCGGGTCGGCCTTCATCTCCCAGTTGTTGTAGGCGTTGAGGATGTGGAACTTGTAGATCTCGCCGGCCTCGACGCCCGGGACGAAGAGCTCCCAGACGCCCGAGGAGCCGAGCTCGCGCATCGCGTGGCACGTGCCGTCCCAGGCGTTGAAGTCGCCGACGACCTGCACGGCGTGCGCGTTCGGCGCCCAGACGGTGAACGACGTGCCGACGACGCGCTCGCCCTTCGTGCCGTCGTTGCCGCCGAGCGGGTCGTCGTAGCGGCGCACGTGGGCGCCCATGACCTCCCACAGGCGTTCGTGGCGGCCCTCGCCGAACAGGTAGAGGTCCATGTCGCCGATCGTCGGCAGATAGCGGTAGGGGTCGTTCTCGACGACGGTCGTGCCGTCGGCGCGCACGGTGCGGATGCGGTAGTCGGGCACGCCGTAGCCGTCCTTCGTCCTGACGGCCGGCACGAGCGTGACGAAGACGCCATTGTGCTCCGGCTTCATCGGGTATTCGCCGTCGGCGGTGACAATCGTGACGGACTGCACGCCCGGGCGCAGCACGCGGATCGTGCAGGTGTCGGGGAACTCGGCGGGGCCCTGATGGGCTCCAAGGATCTCGTGGGGGTTGTAGAACGCGCCCTTGCTGACCTCGTCCAGTTGATCGTCATTGACGGGGACGATGGCTTTCTCGTTGAATGTGAAGTTTGTCATGTATCCGAGAATACGCATGTTTTCCCGACGGCACGAGCGGATTCACGGTTTTCGCCATCTTTTTTTCCAATCTTCCACCAAGTCCACGCAAAATGGCATGATTGTTGGCGTTTCTGATTTTTCTCACGGAGGATTCATGGGCTACAAGGTCGGCGATATGGTCGTGTACCCGCGCCACGGCGCGGCGAAGATCGAGGCCATTACCGAACGGACTGTTAAAGGCGTGACACGTGAGTATCTCAAGCTTTCGGTGCTTTCCTCCGATGACCTTGAGATCTTCGTGCCCGTCGACAACGTGAAGAAGGTCGGCGTGCGCGACATCGTGGACGGCGACGAGGTGGCGAAGGTGTTCGAGATCCTGCGCACCCCGATCATCGAGAAGGAGATGAACTGGTCGCGCCGGTACAAGCTCAACGTCGAGAAGATATCGACCGGCGATGTCAACAAGATCGCCGAGGTTGTGCGCGACCTGGCGCAGCGTGACGTCGACGAGCACGGCCTGTCCGCCGGCGAGAAGCGCATGCTGACGAAGGCCCGCAGCATCCTGACCTCGGAGATCGCATTGTCGGAGAAGATCGAGGAGGAGGAAGCGCAGCGCCTGCTCGACGTCAACCTCGGCTACAGCGAGCCGCAGCCCGGCGACGACGGCCACCACACGCAGGCCCCCGACGAGCCGGCGTCCGAGACTCTCGCGCGCCTCGAGGCCGAGAACAAGAAGACGAAGAAGAAGTGAGCGCCGCACCGCGCACCGGACTGGGCTTCGACGCGCACCGCTTCGTCGCCGACGGCGTCGACCGTCCGCTGTTCCTTGCGACGCTGCGCTGGGATGGCGCCGGCGTCGACGGCGACTCGGACGGCGACGTGGCGGTGCATGCGCTCATCGACGCGCTGCTCGCCGCGTCCGGACTGGGCGACATCGGCACGTTGTTCGGCGTGGGCCCCGCATCGCGGGGAGCCGGCATGGCCGGCGCCGCGATGCTCGCTGAGACGGTGCGGCACCTGCGCGACAACGACGCCCTCCCTGGCAGCGCATCCATCGCCGTCATCGGCAACCGGCCGAAGATCGGACCGCGCCGTCATGAGGCCGAGCAGGCGATGTCGGCGATCTGCGGATGCCCGGTTGCGCTGACGGCGACGACGACGGACGGCATGGGATTCACCGGCAGGGGCGAGGGCATCGCCGCGATCGCGACGGCGCTCGTGCAGGTCGACGACGCGCACTGAGCGGGGCGCAATCTTGGACGTCCGCGCGCATTGGCGCAACACTCATAACGAACATCACGAAGAAGCGGCCCGTTCCTCCATGTCACGCATGGAGGAACGGGCCGCTTCTTCGTGATGTTCGTGTCCGTGGCCTGACGATGCGCGCCGGGGGCGTCGGGACGCTCAGCCGTGGCGGCGCAGCGCCTCGACGCCCTTCGCGACACCCCAGAACAGCGTCGACAGCGTCACGATGACGAAGCTCGGGGGAGCGGGGAACATCGCCGCAAGCACGAGGCCGCCCCAGATCGAGACGAGGCACAGCAGCGTCGAGACGACGATCGCGCGCAGCGGCGTCGTCGTCACGGTCGTGGCGGTCGCCGCCGGGGTGACGACGAGCGCGAAGATCAGCAGCGTGCCGACGGCCGGTACGGCGATCGTGATGACGCCGGCGAGGATTGCCATGAACAGCGCGTTCATGGCGCCGATCGGCACGCCTTTGGCCTGGGCGACCTGCTCGTCGAGCGAGCTGAACAGCAGCGGACGGTAGACGATCGCCATCGCGACGAGCAGCACGGCGTCGAAGATCGCGAAGCCGACGATCTGGTCGCTGGTGATCGTCAGGATCGAACCGAAGAGGATCGATTGCAGTTGCTGGGACGCCGAACTCGACATGCGCGCGAAGAACAGGCCCAGACCGGTGGCGAAGGCGAGGACGGTGCCGGTGGCGATCTCGCGTTCCGAGGCGCGTTTGCCGAGCGCGGCGATGACGAGCGCGCCGGCGAGCGCGAAGCCGCCGAGACCGACGGCGACCGGCAGGCCGAGCAGCACGGCGCCGGTCGCGCCCGGCAGGCCGATGTGCGCGATCGCGTGCGCGGCGAAGGTCGAATGCCGCGCGATCGTGAAATAGCCGACGACGCCGGCGGCCAGCGCGATGCACAGGCCGGCGAGGAAGGCGTTGACCATGAACGGCGCCGTCAGCGTCGTCGTCCATGCAGGGTCGAAGGTGAAGGTCGTCATTGCGTCGCTCCTTGCTGCGTCGGGTCCGTCTGCGCGTGCCCGTGGCGGTGGAAGCGCGCCACCTCGGCGGCATCATGCATGTCGCAGCCGCCGGGTTCGGACAGGTTCGGCGTGACGAACATGTCGCCCTGCGGCGTCGTCACGACCTGCACCTTCGTGCCGTACAGATGGGTGAGCAGCCGCGAGTCGAGCACGTCGTTGAGCCGCGCGTAGTGCGGGTGGCCGTCGAGCAGATAGACGGCGCCGGTGAGGATCGGCAGTAGCATGTTGAGGTCGTGGGCGACGATTTGGATCGACATGCCGAGCTCGGTGTTGAGACGGGAGAGGATACGCACCGTCGTGCGCTGGCTCGCCAGATCGAGGTTGGCGAGCGGCTCGTCAAGCATGAGCAGCTCGGGATCGCTCACGAGCGCCTGCGCGATCGCGACGCGCTGGCGCAGGCCTCCCGACAGCTCCGACAGGCGCAGACGCGCCTTGTCGGCGATGCCGATGAACTCCATTGCCTCGCGCGCCTTCGCACGCTGGCGGCGCGTCACCGGATGGAAACCGAAGCGCGTGCCGGTCAGCCCCAGCAGCACCGACTGCTCGGCGGTGAGACTCGAATCGATGTCGTTCGTGTAGCTCTGCGGCACGTAGCCGATGCGCGCGTTGCGCTCGCCCGGCGCCGCACCGAGCACCTTCATCGTGCCGTGGGACAGCGGTATCAGGCCGAGCTCGGCCTTCATCAGCGTCGTCTTGCCGGCGCCGTTGGTGCCGACGATCGCCGTGACGGTGCCGCGCGGGATCGTGAAGGTGCCATGGCTCCAGATTGTGACGCCGCCGCGTTTGACGGCGATGTCACGACATTCGACGCTCGGACCCTCCTTTTCCGCCTCGTCGGGGTGTTGCATTATGGCTCCTTTCCGCTGATGTGACGCGTTGGGACGCGAACAGTATCGCAATCGCTATTGACAATGATTCTCAATAACGATTGCCTGGGCGCCGCATACCGCCGCTCGCAGACGACATGTCGACGTTCGTGAGCGACGCGCCCGCGGCACTCAGTCGTCCCCTTCGTTGACGGCGCGGTCCTGCTCGGTGTTGCCGCCGTTCGCGGCGTCCCCTGACTCGTCGACAGGGCAGTCCTTCTCGCCGTCCCTGCACGTGGTCATGTCCTGCTCGACGGTGTCGAAGAGCGCTTCGATCCAGCCGGTGAGGTCGGCGTAGTCGGGAGGCATCTGCTCGGTGACGTCGAGCACCGGCGTCTTCGCCTTGCGCGCGACGTCGACGAAGCCCTGCGTGGTCTCGTTCTCTTCCTGCGGGTTGTTGACGAGCAACCGCACGCCGTCGTCGCCGAGCAGCCGCTGGAAGTCGCGCACATCGGCCGCGGACGGCTCCGCCTCGGATGCCATCGCGCGCGCGTAGCCGGCCGGCGTCCTGTCCTCGAAGCCCATGTCGTTCATCAGATAGTAGGCGACCGATTCGGTCGCCGCGTAGGTGAGGTCGTCGTGCTCCTTGCCGAAAGCCTCGATGCGCTTCTCGAGCGCGTCCTCCTTCTTCTTCCACGCCGCGAGATTGGCGTCGAAGGACTTCGCGTCCTTCGCGCGCAGCCTCGCGAAGGTGTTCTTGAGCGCGTCCGCCATCGCGTAGCGCGCGTCGCGCGAGAACCACAGATGGGGGTTGTCGCCGTCCATCGCGCCCACGATGTCGGCGGCAGACACGAGCGTCGTCTGCGCCGGCAGGTTCTTGCTCGCCCATGAGTCGTAGCCAGCGCCGTTGACGATGACGACGTCCGCGTCGTGCAGCGTCTTCATGTCCTTGGCGGTGGGCTCGAAGTCATGGGCGTCCGTCGTCGTCGACGACAGGATCGACGTGACCTTCGCGTCGTCGCCGCCGATCTGCGCGGCGAGCGAGCCCCACTGGTTGAGCGAGGAGACGACCGTGAGCGGCCCCGCGGAGGCCGTCTCGGATGCGGAAGGGGAGGCGTCGTCGGCGCCGATGCGCTCGCATCCGGCGAGCGTGGCCGCGAGCGCGAGCGCGACGAGGGACGCGACGGCCGACCGCAGACGATGTGACGAGGTGCGTATGCCCATGAGCAGTGGTTTCCTTTGCGTAAGACTGGCGTCGCGTCACGTGTGGGCTGCTTCCGGCGGCGCGTTGGCGCGCCGGTATCGTACGATACGGCAAGGCACATCGTTCCACGGCAACGAAGGGGGTTTCCTCATGGCAATGATACTCGACGGCAAGGCGGTCGCCGCTCAGGTGAAGGAGGATTTGGCACAGCGCGTACGCGCGCTGCGCGAGCGCGGCGTCGTGCCGGGCTTGGGGACCGTCCTCGTCGGCGACGACCCCGGCTCGCTCAGATACGTCGCCGGCAAGCACCGCGACTGCCAGGAGGTCGGCATCGCGTCGATCCGCCGCGAGCTGCCCGCCGACGCGAGCCAGCGGGAGCTGCTCGACGTCGTCGCCGAGCTCAACGCCGACCCGGCATGCACCGGCTACATCGTGCAGCTGCCGCTTCCCGCGGGCATCGACCAGAACGCCGTCATCGACGCGATCGATCCGGCCAAGGACGCCGACGGCATGCATCCGTACAACCTCGGCGAGCTCGTCCTGCACACGCGAGGCGCATTGACGACGCCGCTGCCGTGCACGCCGAGCGGCGTGCTCGCGCTGCTGGAGCACTACGGCATCGACCTTGACGGCCGTCAGGTGTGCGTACTCGGACGCGGCATCACGATTGGCAGGACGATCGGCCTCATGCTCACGCGCGCCGACGTGAACGCGACGGTCACGCTATGCCACACCGGCACGAAGGACGTCGCCGCGCACATCCGCGAGGCCGACGTCGTCATCGCCGCCGTCGGGCGCGCCGGATTCGTGCGTCCCGAGGACGTCAAGCCCGGCGCCGTGCTCGTCGACGTCGGCGTCTCAAGGCTGCCCGACGCCGACGGCCGCATGCGCGTACACGGCGACGTGGACCACGGCTGCTATGGGGTCGCCGGCGCGTACACTCCCAATCCGGGCGGCGTGGGGCCGATGACGCGCGCGATGCTGCTGCGCAACGTCGTCGAGATGGCCGAACGCGCCGCCGGCGTCGGCACGCCGGCCGCGGAATAACGGGACGCGGGCGGCTGTTGGGGAAGACGGCAAGGCACGACACGCCCGAAATGCTGCGTGCGGTTTTGGGCATGGCTCGCGATAGTCTTGACTAATGGCCGCACGCGCGCGTGATGCGCGCGCCGCAGCAGATAACTGAAGAACGATACTATCCATCCACTATTTTGTAAGAACCACATTAATGGCAGAAAACAATAAGGAAGTCGAAAAGGTTGCCATCAACGATATCGGCACCGTCGATGACTTCATCAAGGCAGTCGATTCCACCATCAAGAACTTCGACGATGGTGATCTGGTTGAGGGCACGGTCGTCAAGGTCGACCACGATGAGGTCCTCCTGGACATCGGCTACAAGACCGAGGGTGTGATCCCCTCCCGTGAGCTTTCCATCAAGAAGGACGTCGATCCGGATGAGGTCGTCAAGGTCGGCGACACCATCGAGGCCCTTGTCGTCACCAAGGAGGACAAGGAAGGACGTCTGATCCTGTCGAAGAAGCGTGCGCAGTACGAGCGTGCGTGGGGCGACATCGAGAAGATCAAGGAAGAGGACGGCGTCGTCGAGGGCACCGTCATCGAAGCCGTCAAGGGCGGCCTCATCGTGGACATCGGTCTGCGTGGCTTCCTGCCGGCGTCGCTCGTCGAGATGCGCCGCGTGCGCGACCTCTCGCCGTACATCGGCCAGAAGATCAAGGCGAAGATCCTCGAGCTCGACAAGAATCGCAACAACGTGGTCCTGTCGCGTCGCCAGTACCTCGAGGAGACCCAGTCCGAAGTGCGCGAGACCTTCCTCTCGCAGCTCAAGAAGGGTCAGATCCGCGAAGGCGTCGTCTCGTCGATCGTCAACTTCGGCGCGTTCGTCGACCTTGGCGGCGTCGACGGCCTCATCCACGTCTCCGAGCTCTCCTGGAAGCACATCGACCACCCGTCCGAGGTCGTCAAGGTCGGCGACAAGGTCACCGTCGAGGTGCTCGACGTCGATCTCGACCGCGAACGTATCTCGCTGTCGCTCAAGGCGACGCAGGAGGATCCGTGGCAGCGCTTCGCCCGCACCCACGTGCCGGGTCAGATCGTGCGCGGCAAGGTCACGAAGATCGTCCAGTTCGGCGTCTTCATCTCCGTCGAGGACGGCATCGAGGGCCTCGTGCACATCTCGGAGCTCGCGAACCGTCACGTCGAGAACCCGGAGACCGTCGTCAAGCCGGGCGAAGAGGTCTTCGTCAAGGTCATCGACGTCGATCTCGACCGTCGTCGCATCTCGCTGTCGCTCAAGCAGGCCAACGACTCCGTCGACCCGGCCTCCGAGGACTTCGATCCGGCGCTCTACGGCATGCCGGCCGAGTACGACGAGGAAGGCAACTACAAGTATCCGGAAGGCTTCGACCCGAACACCAACGAATGGATCGCCGGATACGAGAAGCAGCGCGAGGAATGGGAATCCCAGTACGCCGCCGCCCACGACCTGTGGGAGCAGCACAAGGAGTTCGTCGCCAAGGAACTCGAGAACGCCGAGGCTTCGGCCGCCGAGGACGGCCAGAACGCCCCGAAGGAAGAGAAGGTCGAAGAGATCTCGAACTACTCCTCCGATTCCGAGTCCAACGGCACCCTCGCCGATTCCGATCAGCTCGCCGCCCTGCGTGAGCAGCTGCTGAACGAGAAGAAGTGAGCCGCTGAGCCCTAGGGCTTTCGACTGAGGGGGCGTCGTGCGCATGTGAGCGCGCGACGCCCCCTCTTGTTTTTTCCGTCGACGGCGTCCGGCGCCGTGTCGGTTGACACGCCGATGCGGGCGCGCCTACGATGTGGACGTCAATGACCGGACGAGGAAGGACACGCATATGCAGGGGGAGAGCGGACGACGCTTCGTGCGCGTCGGGCTGACCGGCGGCATCGCCGCCGGCAAGAGCACCGTCGCGGCGCGCATGGCCGCCGACGGCGCCGACGTCATCGACTACGACTTCCTCGCGCATATCCTGCAGGAGCCGTGCTCGCCGATCATCGCGCCGCTCGCCGAGGCCTTCGGCGCCGACGTCGTCGACGCCGAAGGCGGCATCGACAGGAAGGTGCTGGCGGAACGCGTGTTCGGCGCCGGAGCCGACGAGCATGCACTCGAGACGCTCAACGGCATCATGCATCCGAACGTCTACGATCTGGCGCGCAACCGCGAGCGCAGCATCCTCGCGCGGGGAGGGAGGCATGTCATCGTCCACGACGTGCCGCTGCTCGGCGAGGTCATGGATACGATTCCCTTCACGTTCGACTCGGTCGTCTGCGTCGTCGCGCCGGCCGACGAACGCGTCCGCCGTCTCGTCGCGACGCGCGGCATGACGCCGGAGCAGGCGCGTGTGCGCGTCAGCGGGCAGGGGGACGATGCGTCGCGGCTGCGCTACGCGGACGTCGTCATCGACGCGTCGCAGCCGATAGAACAGATGTTCGAATGTGTTGATAGGCTTGTCGCGGCATGGTTCGCCGACGGACAGCGGGAGTGAGGAACGTCATGGGATTCAACATCGAACGCACGAACAAGCCGTTCGTCGTCAAATCGCCGTACAAGCCGTCCGGCGACCAGCCGCAGGCGATCGACGAGCTCGCCACGCGCATCGAGAACGGCGAGAACGACGTCGTGCTCATGGGTGCGACCGGCACCGGCAAGACGGCGACGACGGCGTGGCTCATCGAGCGTCTGCAGCGGCCGACGCTCATCATCGAGCCGAACAAGACGCTCGCCGCGCAGCTGTGCGCCGAGTTCCGCGAGCTGATGCCGGACAACGCCGTCAGCTACTTCGTCTCGTACTACGACTACTACCAGCCCGAGGCGTACATCCCGCAGACCGACACGTATATCGAGAAGGATTCGAATATCAACGATGACGTCGAGCGTCTGCGCCATGCGGCGACGGCGAACCTGCTCACGCGCCGCGACTGCGTCGTCATCGCG
Source organism: Bifidobacterium sp. AGR2158 (assembly GCF_000424225.1). Lineage (NCBI taxonomy): Bacteria > Bacillati > Actinomycetota > Actinomycetes > Bifidobacteriales > Bifidobacteriaceae > Bifidobacterium > Bifidobacterium sp. AGR2158. The sequence continues at coordinate 16,975 of NZ_AUJM01000013.1, read as the reverse complement.
ACCGTCTCGTGTATCTACGGCCTGGGCACGCCGGAGGAGTACGCAGGGCGCATGCTGTTCCTCAAACGCGGCCAGCAGATCGACCGCGACCGGCTGCTGCGGTTGTTCGTGGACATGCAGTACAAGCGCAACGACATCGCGTTCACGCGCGGCACCTTCCGCGTGCGCGGCGACACTGTCGAGATCATCCCGGTCTATGAGGAGCTCGCCGTGCGCATCGAGTTCTTCGGCGATGAGATCGACCGCATCTCGATGCTGCATCCGCTCACCGGCGACGTCATCGGCGAACAGGACGAGGTGCACATCTTCCCGGCCTCGCATTACGTCGCCGGCCCCGAACGCATGGAGAAGGCGATCGGATCGATCCAGCGCGAGCTCGACGAACGCGTCGCCGAGCTGCGCAAACAGGGCAAGGAGCTCGAGGCGCAGCGCCTGTCGATGCGCACGACCTACGATTTGGAGATGCTTTCGCAGGTGGGCGTGTGCTCCGGCGTCGAGAACTACTCGCGTCACTTCGACGGTCGCGCGCCGGGCACGCCGCCGCATACGCTGCTCGATTTCTTCCCCGACGACTTCCTGCTCGTCATCGACGAGTCGCATGTGACGGTGCCGCAGATCGGCGCGATGTACGAGGGCGACGCGAGCCGCAAGCGCACGCTCGTTGAACACGGCTTCCGCCTGCCGTCGGCGATGGACAACCGTCCGCTCAAATGGCCCGAGTTCCTCGAACGCGTCGGGCAGACCGTCTATCTGTCGGCGACGCCCGGCGACTACGAGCTCGGCCTGTCCGACGGCGTCGTCGAACAGATCATCCGCCCGACCGGACTGGTCGACCCGAAGGTCGAGGTGCGTCCCGTCGACGGCCAGATAGACGATCTGCTCGCCGAGATCAAGGACAGGGTCGCCAGAAACGAGCGCGCGCTCGTCACGACGCTGACGAAGAAGATGGCCGAGGACCTCACTGACTATCTGCTCGAACGCGGCATCAAGGTCGAGTATCTGCATTCGGACGTCGACACGCTGCGGCGCGTCGAGCTGCTGCGTGAGCTGCGCGAAGGCAAGATCGACGTCATCGTCGGCATCAACCTGCTGCGCGAGGGCCTCGACCTGCCCGAGGTCTCGCTTGTCGCGATCCTCGACGCGGACAAGGAAGGCTTCCTTCGGTCCTATCGCTCGCTCATCCAGACGATCGGTCGCGCGGCGCGCAACGTCTCAGGCACCGTCATCATGTACGCGGACGACATGACGGCGGCGATGGAACGGGCGATCGGGGAGACCGAGCGTCGCCGCGAGATCCAGATCGCCTACAACAAGGAGCACGGCATCGACCCCAAGCCGCTCATCAAGAAGATCAGCGACGTCAACGACATGCTCGCCAAGGAGGACGTGGACACGCAGACGCTGCTCGAAGGTGGCTACCGCAACGCGGGCAAGGCCGGAAACACGCATCTGGGCGTCCCCACGCTCGATCCCAAGGAAGCCGACAGGCGCCACGAGGAGATCCTCAAGGCGGGACTGCCGGCGCAGGACCTCGCCGACCTGATCCGCCAGCTGTCCGACCAGATGCACACGGCGGCCGAGCAGCTGCAGTTCGAACTCGCCGCGCGCCTGCGTGACGAGATCCGTGACCTGAAGAAGGAGCTGCGCGCGATGACCGAAGCCAAGCGCTGAGCCGATCGGCGGCCTGCGTGCGCCGCCGACGCGGATGGCTCGCGTCGGCGACGCTCCGTAAGCTGGGAGGCTATGGCAGAAACACCCGTCTCCTTCATGGTCGGCACGTACGTCGTGCTCGCCGTCTTCTTCATCGTCGATCTGTTCGTCCTCGGACGCCGCCCGCATGTGCCCTCGACGAAGGAATGCGTGCAGCACATCGCGTTCTTCGTCGCGATGGCGCTTGTCTTCGGCGGCCTCATCTGGTGGGTCGCCGGATCGAAGCCGGCGATCGAGTTCTATTCGGGCTGGCTCACCGAATACTCGCTGAGCATCGACAACCTCTTCGTATTCGTCATCATCATGTCGAACTTCGCAGTGCCCAAGAAGCTGCAGAAGTTCGTGCTGTCCGTCGGCATCACGATAGCGCTCGTGCTGCGCGGCGTGTTCATCCTCGTCGGCGCCGCGCTCGTGCAGCGCTTCACCTGGGTGTTCTTCATCTTCGGCGCGTTCCTCATCTACACGGCCGTCAAGGTCGCCCGCGGCGAGGACGATGACGAGGAGTTCCACGAGAACGCGCTCATCCGTCTGCTGCGCAGAGTCAGCCACATCACCAACGAGTACGACGGCGAACGGCTGCGCGTCACGAAGGGCGGCGTGCGGTACTGGACGCCGATGCTGTTCGTGTTCCTGACAATCGGCACGACCGACGTCATGTTCGCCTTCGATTCGATTCCGGCGATCTTCGGCCTGACGAAGGACCCGTTCATCGTCTTCACGTCGAACGTCTTCGCGCTGCTGGGCCTGCAGCAGCTGTACTTCCTGCTCGGCGCGCTGCTCGACAGGCTCGTCTACCTGCCGGTCGGCCTGTCGGTCGTCCTCGGTTTCATCGGCGTCAAGCTCATCCTCGAGGCGCTGCACGGCAACACGCTGCCGTTCATCAACCATGGCCGGCCGCTGACGATGGTGCCCGAGGTGCCGACGTGGATGTCGCTCGCCGTCATCGTGCTCGCGATCGGCCTGTCGGCGCTGTTCAGCGTGCTCAAGATGCGCAGCCTCGAGCAGAAGGCGCGGTGAGGTGTTATCGCTCACAAGAAAAATCGTCCCGAAGCGCAACACGCGGCGGCGGGTGTTGTAAGCTTGAACCGGCGTTCGGGCTTCGTCCCGAAAAGTAATCACAAAGAATAGGTAGGCACCATGCGCAAAGCAAAGATCGTAGATACCATCGGTCCGGCCACTGAATCCCTTGAGAACCTCACCGCGCTCGTCGAGGCGGGAATGGACGTCGCACGTCTCAACCGTTCGCACGGCACCCCGGAGGACCACCTGCGCGTCTACAACAACGTGCGCCAGGCCTCGAAGACGACCGGCCGTAACGTCGCGGTCCTCGTCGACCTGCAGGGTCCGAAGATCCGCTGCGGCTGGTTCAAGAAGAACGCCGACGGCGAGGACAAGGTCCTGCTCAAGGAGGGCCAGGAGTTCATCATCACGACCGATGATGTCGAGGGCGACGAGCACATCACGTCCACGACCTTCAAGGGTCTGCCGGGCGACTGCCATCCCGGCGATCCGATCCTCATCGACGACGGCAAGGTCCGTCTCGAGGTGACCAAGGTCGAGGGCAACAACGTCTACACGAAGGTCGTCGTGGCCGGCCCGGTCTCGAGCCACAAGGGCATCAACCTTCCGGGCGTCGCCGTCTCGCTGCCGGCGCTCACCGAGAAGGACGAGAACGACCTGCGTTGGGCGATCCGCACCGGCGCCGACATCATCGCGATGTCCTTCGTCCGCTTCGCCACCGACATCGACCGCGCTCATGAGATCATGGACGAGGAGGGCCGCCGCATCCCGATCGTCGCGAAGATCGAGAAGCCGCAGGCGGTCGAGAACCTCGAGGACATCGTCAAGGTCTTCGATGGCATCATGGTTGCCCGTGGCGACATGGCCGTCGAGATGCCGTTCGAAGAGGTGCCGCTTGTCACGAAGCGCTGCATCGAGCTGTCCCGCCAGTACGCGAAGCCGGTCATCGTCGCCACCGAGGTCCTCGGTTCGATGGTGCATTCCCCGGTTCCGTCGCGCGCCGAGGCCTCCGACTGCGCGAACGCCGTCCTCGACGGCGCGGACGCGACGATGACCTCGAACGAGACGGCCGTCGGCGAGTATCCGACCGAGACCGTCAAGACGATGGCCCGCATCTCCGGCTATGCGACCGAGCATGGCTTCGACCGCATCCCGAAGCTCAAGGATCTCGACATGTCGAGCACCGGCGCCGTCTCCTCGGCCGCCGTCGACCTCGCCGAGAAGCTCAACGCGAAGGCGATCGTCGCCTACACGCAGACCGGTTCGACCGTCCATCGTGTCTCGCGCGAACGTCCGGCCACGCCGATCTACGGTCTGACGACGAATGAGCACACCTACCATTGGCTCGCGCTCAGCTGGGGCACCGAGGGCATCCTGCTCGACGAGGACTATCACGACATGTCCCGCAAGGATCTGATGACCTTCACTGACAAGGCGCTGCGCGCCGCCGGCAAGGTCTCCAACGGCGACAAGATCGTCGTCCTCAGCTCCGCTCAGGGCGATCATCAGCCGGGCCGCACCGACTCGATCTACGTGCACACCGTCGGTGCCTGCGACTGATTCCCTCTCCGGCCGATGGGCGTATGTGCGCTCGACGCTTGTGAAGGCCGCTCCCGTTGCGACTGCTGTCGCGGCGGGAACGGCCTTCGCTGTATCCGCGTGTCGCGCCGCGTGATTTTATGGTATAGTTGAATTTTGTCGCGCCGCGACGCCCTCGTATCCCAATTGGTAGAGGAGACAGCCTCAAAATCTGTATAGTGTGGGTTCGAGTCCCACCGGGGGCACCAAGCGAATGAAGCCGGTGATTGTTGGGACATCAACGATCACCGGCTTCACGCATGTGTGGCGTCCGCATGTTTGGACACGTTGTGGACGCTTCCTTCGGGAAAACGATGCCGGTTTCCCGATGGTTGCGCAAGGATCACGACCTGCCGGAATTGACTGTCAAGCATCTCAAGCATCTGCTGGACGGCTCCTGCGAGAAAGCACGAGAGGATAGGATTGGTGCATTGCGAACGTTAACCGTGGATGGATTCGCCACGATTATTGCATTCGGCAAAAAAGAAGTGCATCGCCAGCATCTATCCATGGAATGAAGATTATCATGCCCAGAGGGACGACACCTGATGACCTGTTGCTGGGGAAGTTCGTGAAGATCCTTGAGGACCACAAACGATACAGGGAGGCCGAACTATTGGACGCCACGGCTATCGCCGGTGGGTTCGCCGCTGGATTCGACTTCGCGATGCAGGCTTGCAAAACGTCTGGCATAGTGCCACCCACGCATTTGGTGCATGAGATGATGAGCTCGCCATGGTTTGAAAAGGGTTCGTACGCCGATGATATTTGCCAAGAACTCTTGAAGAAAGACGGATCCACCATTGCGTCGTGACATGGATCCGATTCAGCACATACTCATCATGGTGGGGGATTCGCCCGCACCGTTGAACGCGACGGTGTTCATGGACGAGACGCATCCGTTCGAGACGGCCGCCTACCATATCAATCTGATCAGGCAGGCCAATCTTACGGACACCTTCATTGCACGGATGAGTGGAAAGTCCATCGCCCGCGCCGAGATCGGCCGTTGGCATGGAAGGCAACGAGTTCCTCGACGCGATCCGCTCCGATACCATCTGGACTCGTGTCAAACAACGCGTCAGTGCCATCTGGAGCATATGCGTTTCATCGACTACGACAATACGTTGAAAAGAATAGCGGAAGCGGTTTCCGAGAGCCAATAACGGGTTCAGGGAAACCGCTGAAACTATTCCACTGCAATCCGCCTTCGCAAACGCAAATGCCGTCGCACGCTTCAAGCACATCCGCTGCGTCACCGAGCCGAACACGGAATCAGCAGGAGCATCCGACGGCGATGAGCAGTACGAGGGCGAGAGCCACGCTCACACGAGTACACGGTCCGACCGATCATGGAGAGTCGTCGCCAAACGCTGCCTGCAGCATTGCCACGACAGCATCGATACAGCTCAGTTGGCATGCTTGCAGGGACGTCCCCCCGCCGACGCTGCGTCCGGGACGTGCGGCGTTCCATGCGTCAATCGTCTCCGGTTTCCATTCGCGCGTGCGTCCGATCATCACGTCCGGTTCCGGCAGTTTCAGGTTAAGCAGGCCGCCGCTGGTGATGCCGAGCCGCTCGGCGACCTGTTTGACACCCAGATAATACTCAGTCATGTTTCGTGCCTCCTACCGTGAGCATGCCGCTGCGATGATCGTGCAGCCGAACACGATCAGCGACGACCATGCCACCCACGCGCTCGCGGCGGTGCCATGGCCGAACAGCGCACCCATTACGGAATCAAGCCTCGGTGAGAGGGGCAACGAAGGGGGGCGATGACACGTCAGGGTCTCGGCGAGTGGGTACTCTTCCTTCGGCCTTCCGTAGTAGACGCACCATAGCATCCAACGCTGTAGCTCTTTACCGGTGACGTTGATGGAATCGTCCTCTATATTGAAGAAACCGACACCTTGGGACCTGAAATACGCTGTCGACAGGTCACCGACTGAAATATCCTTGGATTCCCTGCAGAATGCTTCGAAATCAGCGCATTTCATCATCCTGCCACCTCCTCCACTGGACATTGTAATCGGCTGTGGGAAGCGATGATTGCCATGTCCGATTGATTATGGACAGACGTCGTCAAGAGCCGTCGGCCGCATGTCGTCGACGCCGCCGTCTGTTGATTCCGATGTGATGTGGAGGGAACGCGTAGGGGGGATACTCTACTTTGCCGCGGCGTCGTCGATTCCAAAATCGTTTTTCGCGCTCGCGGCGATGCCGAGGGCGAACGCCACGCCCACTACCGATCCGTACCCCCATGATGTCTCCCATGTGCGCAGCTGCTCCGGCAGAGGGTTTTCCGGATACTTGGACTATTCGGAAACCCGTGTCTTGCCTGCTTTCTTAGGAATCTTCTTAGGAATAGGGCAGGAATGCTGTATTGACGGTAACGAAGAAGGGCCGCCGGAAAACGATTCGAGGATACTTGACGGTTCGGCACCCGACCCCGGTCGCGACACCAGTCGGCTGGCGTAGGGGAGAGGCGCCGACTCAGGTCTGCGTGCATGGACGGGGCGGCGCTCGCGATGTGGGGAGCTTCGCGGATATAATCAGCGGCGGCGTCAACGGCACCGCACAGGCCGACGTTGCTGATCGTGCGCGGACGGTTCCTCTGTGCGGGAAGTCGCCGACGGCTGCCGTATACAATGGAAGAAGTGTGTTTTCGTACCCGAAAGGAGCATCCATCATGGGCAAGGAGACGTATCGTCGTTTTGATCCGTGGCGTGCGGCGCCGGTAGTTGAGGAGTCGCGCAAGACCGTGTTGGGCGGCCATTACTTCACCGTGGACCAGGTGTCCTATGATTCGCGCGACATCGGCCATTTCGACCGCTACATCCTGCACAAGAACAACGGCGACTCGGTCGGCGTCATCGGCCTGACCGACGACGGCCTGATCCCGCTCATCGAACAGTACCGCGTCGCCGTGCACCGTTGGACATTGGAGATTCCGGCGGGGCACGCGATCAAGCAGGGGGAGCGGCCCACGGACGTCGCGCAGCGCAAGCTCATCGAAGAGGTCGGCTACACGGCGGCGCACCTGACGCAGTTCTGCCGCTTCATCAACACGCCGAGCTACTCGACGCAGTACACGGCGCTGTTCTTCGCATCCGGCCTGACGCCCGCGTCCCCCGAACAGGCACCCGAGGACCTGCGCTCGTCGGTGCGGTACTTCACGCCCGAGGAGGCATACAAGATGGTGCTCAACGGCACGATTCTCGACGCGAAGTCGATCATCGCGATCCAGCGTGTCTACGAGTCGCCGAACCACATGGTCCAGAGCTGACCGGATTTGCCGCGCAGGCGTGCCGTCCTGGACGCGCGATGACCTGCGCTATACTGCATAAGGACAAATGCGCCGTTGGGGCGCCGAGCGAAAGAGACATGGGACGGATGACTGTACAGGACATGGACAAGGAACACGAAGCAGAGGTCCTCACCGAGGAGGAGCTGGACACGCTCGCCGCCGACGGCGATGCGGCAAGCAAGGCCGAACAGGCGCAGGACAAGAAGACGGAAGGCCGCAAGCCGACCGTCGTCGTCGCCGAGGACGAATCGGTCAACCGCATGGACCTCGTCGCGATGCTTGAGGACAACGGCTACGACGTCGTCGGCCAAGCGGCCAACGGCGAAGAGGCGATCGCCCTGACCCGCGAGTTCAAACCCGACGTGGTGTGCATGGATGTCAAGATGCCGCACATGGACGGCATCACGGCTGCGGGCGTCATCTGCGACGAGAACATCGCGCCGGTCGTCATGCTCACCGCCTTCTCGCAGATCGACCTCGTCAAGCAGGCGATCGGCGCGGGTGCAATGGCCTACGTGACCAAGCCGTACGAGGAGTCGAAGTTGCTGCCAGCGCTCGCCGTCGCGATGGGCCGCTTCGCCGAGATCAACGAGCTGCTCGACAGCGTCGAACGCAGCGAGAACGAACTCAAAGACACGCAGGAGAAGCTCAAGGACACCGAGGAGCAGCTCAAGAAGGCACAGGATACGCTCGAGGAGCGCAAGCTCGTCGACCGGGCCAAGGGGCTGCTCATGGACAAGGCGAACTTCACCGAACAGGGCGCGTTCCGCTGGATTCAGAAGACGTCGATGGACCAGCGCATCCCGAAGAAGCGTCTCGCCCAGGCCATCATCGAAAAGTACGGCGAGGACGATCAGGACAACGACTGAAGCCACGCCACACGCAGGTCGCGGGTGCGCGATCCCGCAGAGGGATCGTACACCCGCGACGTCGTTTCAGGACGACCCGCACCGTTCCACATCCATCCACCCCACATGATCGGACCCTTATGGAATCCTCAGCAACCCCCTCGCGTCCCACACTGCTCGTCGTCGATGGACATTCGCTCGCCTTCCGCGCGTTCTACGCGCTTCCCGTCGACAACTTCAGCACGAAGGACGGCCAGGCCACGAACGCCGTCTACGGCTTCCTCACGATGCTCAGCCAAGTCGTCGAAACCGAGCATCCCGACCGCATCGGCATCGCCTTCGACGTCAAGGGAGGCACCTTCCGCAACGAACTGCTCACCCAATACAAGGGCACGCGCGAAGCGGCGCCCGAAGAACTCCTCAGCCAGCTGCCGCTCATCCAGCAGGCGCTGACCGCGCTCGGCATACGCTGGATCGAAAAACCAGGATACGAAGGCGACGACGTCATCGCCACACTCGCGACAATGGGCGAGCACGACGGCTGCCGCGTCCTCGTCCTGTCCGGCGACCGCGACTCCTTCCAGCTCATCGATGACGATGTGACCGTGCTCTACCCGGGCTACCATTTCAAGGACCTCAAGCACATGGATCCGGCCGCCGTCGAAGCCAAATACCACGTCACGCCGAACCAATACCCCGACCTCGCCGCCCTGCGCGGCGAAACCTCCGACAACATCCCCGGCGTGCCCGGCGTCGGCGACGGCTTCGCGGCGAAATGGATCAACCAGTACGGCGGCCTCGACGCCATCATTGAACACGCCGACGAAATCGGCGGCAAGAAAGGCGAGGCGCTGCGCGAGAACCTCGACCAGGTCCGTCTCAACCGCCGCGTCAATGCCCTCGTGCGCGACCTCGACCTCGGTGTGACGATCGACGACCTCGGCTACGGCCGCGCTGACGCCGACCTCACCGAACGACTCTTTGGGGAGCTGCAGTTCGGTGAACGCACACGCACGAAACTGCTCACGACCTTCAACACCGCGACGGACGCCGCACGGATGCAACCGTCGGCAATCCCCGCGATCGTCGAACCGCTCGTCGACACGCTCACCGACACCGCGTCGCTGACGATGTGGATCGAGCAGTACTGTCCGCCGGCCGACGCGACCACCGACCAACCCGACTACACCCTCGACGTCACCGCCGAATACGACCGGCAAAGCGACCGGTGCGCTGACGCCGTGCGCCGCTCATGGACGCTGTACATCGACGGCGACGCCAAACCCGGCCATGCCGCCGCGCGCGTGGCCGCCATCATGGCCGGCGCCCACGCCGTCGCCTTCGACCCGCACGACCCGCGCTACCACGACACGCTGCGCGCACTGCTTGACACGCACGCGGGCAGCCTGAGCGTCCACGGCTTCAAAGAGCATCTGCACATGCTCGCCGCCGTCGACCTGAGCTGCCCCAACGTGCTGTTCGACACCAACCTCGCCGGCTATCTCATCGATCCCGACTTCCAAGGCGGCACCCTCGAGGAATGCGCGGCCCACTTCCTCGACGTCCACCTCGACGAGCGCGACGACAAGCCCCGTCAAGGCACCCTCGGATTCGAAGACGACACCGACGCCGATGACACCGATGACGCGCAGCGCTGCATCGACCATGCCGTCGTCGTCGCCTCCCTCGCACGCAGGCTGGCACCCGAACTCGAACGACGCGAGCAGTACCCGCTGCTGCGCGACATCGAACTGCCGACATCGCGTGTGCTGTTCCATATGGAGCGCACCGGCGCAAGCGTCGACCGCGCGCGCTTCGACGAGCTGCACACGCAGTTCGCCGACGAATCCGCGCAGATGGAGGCTGTCGCCGAACGTGCCGCCGGACGCAGCATCAACCTGCAGAGCCCCAAGCAGCTCGGCGTCGTCCTGTTCGACGAGATGGGGCTGACGCCGACGAAGAAGACGAAGAAGGGTTCGTACACGACGAACGCCGCCGCGCTGCAGACGCTGTACGCGGCGAGCGAGGAGGGCTCGAAGGCGAACGAGTTCCTCGGCGCGCTGCTGCGGCACCGCGAGACGAACAAGCTCAAGCAGATCGTGGAGACGCTCATCGACGCGATCGACCCGAAGGACGGCCGCATCCACACGACCTTCACGCAGACGGTCACTGCGACCGGAAGACTGAGCTCGGTCGACCCGAACCTGCAGAACATCCCGAACCGCAACGCCGACGGCCGTGAGATCCGCTCCGGCTTCGTGCCTGGCGACGGCTTCGTCGACCTGCTCAGCGCTGACTATTCGCAGGTCGAGCTGCGCATCATGGCCGACCTGTCCGGCGATGAGGCGCTCATCGAGGCCTTCAGGTCGGGCGCCGATTTCCACCGCTACGTCGCCAGCCTCGTCTTCGGCATCCCTGTCGACAAGGTCACGCCGGATGAACGCGGCCGCGTCAAGGCGATGAGCTACGGCCTGGCCTACGGACTGAGCACCTACGGCCTGTCCAAGCAGCTCGGCATCTCGACCGGCGAGGCGACGAAGCTGCGCGACCAGTACTTCGAGACCTTCGGCAAGGTACACGACTACCTCGAGTCGCTCGTGGCCGACGCACGGCGCACCGGCTACACCGAGACGATCTTCGGGCGCCGCCGTTACTTCCCGGACCTCAATTCGCCGAACCGGCAGCGCCGCGACGCCGCCGAGCGCGGGGCGCTCAACGCGCCGATCCAGGGTTCTGCCGCCGACATCATGAAGATCGCGATGATCCGTGCCGACCGTGCGCTGCGCGACGCGAAGCTCGCCAGCCGCATCGTCCTGCAGATCCACGACGAACTCGTCGTCGAGCTCGCCGCCGGCGAGGTCGACGAGGTCACGCCGCTCATCAAGGATGCGATGGAGCACGCCGTCGACCTCGCCGTCCCGCTCGACGTCTCCACCGGCGTCGGCACCGACTGGCAGCGCGCCGCCCACTGAGCGCCATCCCTTAATCAGGCTCCTCCGCGGTGTGGAGGAGCCTGATTGAGCTTCAAAATAAGCAGTAACTTACGGAAAGGAAGCTTCATGGCTAACCTCAAGCAGACCATCGATGTGCTCGAGACGCTGTATCCACTGCGATACGCGGAAGCATGGGACCATCCGGGACTCATCGTCGGCGATCTCACCGACCCGGCCGATTCAATCGTGTTCGCAGCCGATCCGACGATGGACGTCGTACATGACGCGGTCGAATCGGGCGCGCAGCTGCTCGTCTGCCATCATCCGCTGTTCTTCCGCGCCGTGCATGAGGTCTCCGGGCGCACGTTCCGCGGCGAGATCGTCTCGCGGCTCTACCGGGGACACTGCGCGCTGTGGGTCGGCCATACGAACGCCGACGCCGCCTGGCGTGGCGTCGGCATGGCCGCGGCCGACGCGTTCGGCCTCATCGACCAGACGCCGATGGTGCCTATCGACGACGCGAGCACGCCGCACGCCGTCGGCCTCGGCAGGGTGGGTCGGCTTCCCGAGCCGATGACGCTGCGCGCCTTCGCCGAGCGCGTCGCCGATGCGCTGCCGGCCACCCGCTACGGCATCCAGGTCGCCGGCGACCTCGACGCGCCGGTGCGCACCGTGGGCGTGCTGCCCGGATCGGGCGATTCGATGTTCAACGAGGTGAACGCGCTCGGCGTCGACGTCTACGTCACGAGCGACCTGCGTCACCATCCGGCGACCGACGAATTGCAGGAAAGTCTGTACGAGGCGGCGATGCGCCGCGACGGCGTGCTGCTCGGACACGGCGATGGCCATATGCGTCCCGCGCTCATCAACACGCCGCACAGCGCCATCGAATCGCTGTGGTTCTCCTATGCGCTCGAGGACGTGCCGAACGCCGTCGAACTCGCCACGGGCTCGCGTCCGCAGGTGCGCTGGAACCGTGCGAACACCGATCCGTGGGACCTGTCGCTGGGCGCGAATTTCACGATGGGGGACGCCGATGGCCGCTAAACAGGGACGCAATGCCGCATATCGGGACAACGGACGGGTCGTGCGGCTCGATGCATTGTTCGACGCCACGTCCGACGGCATCGACATGGACGTGCCGGCGCGCGTCGTGGACAGCGAGACGAAATACCGCGGCGCGATCTTCGCCGTCGAGGACCGCACGGTGGCGTTGACGCGCAACGATGGCAGCGAGACGCTCATCCATCGGCAGGTCGTCGTGCACGCGCCCTGCGTCGTCATGCTCGTGCACGACGTGCGCACGGACCGCTATCTCGTCGAACGCGAATACCGCGCCGGGTCGAACATCACGACGATCGGGCTGCCGGCGGGACTCATCGACGTCGGCGAAGATCCGCGGCATGCGATGCTGCGCGAACTGCGCGAGGAGACCGGCGTCGTCGCCGAAGACGTCGATATCGACGACGCGGGCTCCTACTACTCGTCGGAAGGCATGACCGACGAACTCGCGCACATCGCCGTACTGCACCTGCGCGAATGGAGTCAGGGGGAGTGCCGATTCGACACCGACGAGCACGTCGAATCGGCATGGGTCGACTGGCGGACGCTGCTGACGCTGCCGATCACCGCGTCGAACTCGATCATTGCGATCCAGCACGAGCGGATCCGCCGCCTGAGCGCGTGACCTGTGTCGAGGACGCCATATGCGCGGCCTCGACACTATCCAGTGAACGAAACTCATGAGGATGCTGCGCGGATGTGCCATACTGAAAACATGCAGACAAGACCTGGATCCATGTACCCGCTCGGCGCAAGCTACGATGGGGCGGGAGTCAATTTCGCACTGTTCTCACGCATGGCACAGAAGGTGGAACTGTGTCTGTTCGACGAGCAGGACAACGAGACCCGCGTCGAACTGACCGAACAGAACTCGTTCGTATGGCATATCTACATCCCCGGCATCCAGCCCGGACAGCGCTACGGATACCGCGTGTACGGACCGTACAACCCGCATAACGGCGAATGGTGCAACCCGAACAAGCTGCTGCTCGACCCCTACGCGAAGGCGATCGAAGGCAACATCGACGGCGACGAGAGCCTCTACTCCTACTGGTTCAACGACGCCGACAACCCGGACGACATGAACGACCTCGACTCGTCGGGGCATACGATGAAATCGGTCGTCATCAACCCGTTCTTCGACTGGGACAACGACCAACATCCGAACATTCCGTATTCGGATTCGGTCATCTACGAGGCGCATGTGCGCGGCATGACGAACCTCAACAAGAACGTGCCCCCGGAGATCCGCGGCACCTACGCCGGACTCGCGCACCCCTCCGTCATCGACTACCTCAAGAAGCTCGGCATCACGGCGATCGAGCTGATGCCGATCCACCAGTTCATCAACGACCCGTTCCTGCAGGAGAAGGGGCTGGGCAACTACTGGGGATACAACACGATCGGCTTCTTCGCCCCGCACAACGCGTATTCGAGCCAAGGGCAGCGCGGCGAGCAGGTCAACGAGTTCCGTTCGATGGTCAAGGCGTTCCACGCCGCCGGCATCGAGGTCATCCTCGACGTCGTCTACAACCACACGGCCGAAGGCAACGACAAGGGACCGACGCTGAGCTTCAAGGGCATCGACAACCTGTCCTACTACCGTCTCGTCGACAACGACAAGCTGCACTATTTCGACACGACCGGCACCGGCAACTCGCTGCTCATGCGCTCCCCGCACACGCTGCAGCTGATCACCGACTCGCTGCGCTACTGGGTGCAGGAGATGCACGTCGACGGCTTCCGCTTCGACCTCGCGGCCACGCTCGCGCGGCAGTTCCAGGAGGTCGACAAGCTGTCGGCGTTCTTCGACATCGTCGAACAGGATCCGGTCATCTCCCGAGTCAAGCTCATCGCCGAGCCGTGGGATCTGGGTTCCGGCGGCTATCAGGTCGGCGGCTTCCCGCCGAACTGGTCGGAGTGGAACGGCCGCTACCGCGACTGCGTGCGCGATTTCTGGCGGTCCCAGCCGGCGACGCTGCCCGAGTTCGCCAGCCGCATCATGGGCAGCTCCGACCTCTACCAGCACAACGGTCGCAAGCCGGTGGCGTCGATCAACTTCGTGACGGCGCACGACGGCTTCACAATGAACGATCTTGTCAGCTACAACAACAAGCACAACGAGGCGAACGGCGAGGACAACCGCGACGGCGAAAACAACAACCGCTCGTGGAACTGCGGCGTCGAAGGACCCACGACAATCCGCGACATCAACGAGCTGCGGCACCGCCAGATGCGCAACATGTTCTCGACGCTGCTGTTCAGCCAGGGCATCCCGATGATCTGCGGCGGCGACGAGGTCTGCCGCACGCAGCTGGGCAACAACAACGGCTACTGCCAGGATAATGAGATCTCGTGGACGCATTGGAACCTCAAGGACTACCAGCGCGATATGCTCGGATTCGTCTCGAAGCTCATCCATCTGCGCCTCGAGCATCCGGTGCTGCATCGCCGCCGCTTCTTCACCGGCCGTGAGGCGGACATGCCGGCCGATGCGCTGCCGCAGGTCGAATGGTTCGACCACAACGGCGCGATCATGGATCTCGAGGCGTGGCAGAACGCGCACGCGTTGTCCATCATGGTGTTCCTCAACGGCGGCGACATCCCCGAGACCGACTGGTACGGCAACAAGATCGTCGACAACGATTTCATCCTCATCTTCAACGCGCACTACGAGCCGATCATGTTCACGCTGCCGGATGAACGCTACGGCCGCAAATGGAAGCTCGTCGTCGACACGCACAACCCGGACGGCCCGGAGCTCAACTACGAGGCCGGGTTCGCGATCACCGCGCAGTCGCGCAGCTTCCTGCTGCTCATGAGCGACGACAAGGCGGACGGCGACCTGCTCTTCGACTGAGGCAGCCGCCTGCGACGGGTGTACCTGCGCTCGTGCGGCCATGTATTTCCGCCGCTATGGGAACGCCCCCGACATCCATTTGATGTCGGGGGCGTTCCCATAGCGGGACGCGCGATGCACGGACTAGTTCCGGGCGAGCTGCGAGGCGACCTGCCGACGATGCTGGTCAGTGTCGGCCTGCGCGGCGAGCACGGGCGAATTGGTGTCCGTCAGGACGGTGTTGAAGCCGGCGCTCTCCTCGTCGCTGATCAGATCGTCGAGCTTGGCGGTGTTGACGACCTCGTGCGCAATGAGCTGCTGCTGGATGCGATCCGCCTCAATCGCGGCGATCTGCCGGGAGAAGCCGATGAACCAGCCGAGGAACAACATCGCCGCGAGCGCTTCGACGTTCGTGAGCGTGTTCTCGCCCTGCAGCCAGGAGATGCCGGCGATGACGCAGACGAGGATCGCGATGTCGGAGATGACGAAGAACGCGCGACTCAGCTGCGGCGCGAGCCAGGGGAGTGTAATGAGCAGCGCGAACATGACGCAAGGCATGCCGCGGGCGAACACGTTGTGCAGGATCGGGTGGGGCGTGTAGCGGAAGGTGCCGATGCCGATGAACGCGATGCCGGAGAGCGTCAGCAGGATTGACAGCAGCGTGATGCGCACCTTGAATCGGGGGATGTGGTAGGAGACCTGCGGCGTGCGGATGCCGACCGAGCCGTTGGGGCGCACGACCTGGTAGGTGGCGATGAGTTCGGAGATCGCGAAGTAGGTGATGATGATGATCGACAGGCCGCCGAAGACGAGTGTGATGTTGAACATGCTCGCCGCGAAGGTCGTGCGGTCGCCGAGCTCGGAGAAGTTGTTGCGGAACCAGTGGGGGTCGTTCGTCGTCGAGCAGGCGGTGCCGACGCCGGCGATGACGAAGAACGGCAGCAGCGACGCGAGCGTCTTCGCGTTCATCAGCTCGGCCTGCACGAAGGTGAGGTAGCCGCAGACCCCGGCGAAGGTCGCGGTGAGCGCCGGCAGGTACATTTCGAAGATGACCTTGCCCATCATCGAGTTGAGTACCCAGAACAGCGTGTAGCTGGTCAGGAACAGCGTGACCGCGTAGACGAAGGACAGTGCGAAGATTTCGAAGGAGCGGCGCAGGTGGATCGCCCACATGACGTGTTCGTTGAGCATCCGGATGCGGTGTGTGTAGCCGATGACGAACGAGACGACGCCGCAGGCTCCGACGAGTGCGGCCGCGGCCATGAATCGACGTTGGGACAGCTGCCAGATGGCGGGTGCCCAGCGCAGATAGGCCATGATGGCGAGGCCTCCAACCACCGCGCAGCAGAAGAACGAGATTAAGCCGGCTGATTCGGCCCTCTGATGACGTTTCATGGTTTCCCTTTCCGGTACGACACTCCACATTGTAACGAGGTGGCCGCAAGGCATGGTATTATTTCATCTTGTGCCTGAAGACGGTTGTCTTTGAAGATGGCGGTCTGCGGTCTTCATGGATGGGTGTTCGGGCGCGACGGGCTGTGGCGCAGTTTGGTAGCGCGTCTGCTTTGGGAGCAGAATGTCGCAGGTTCAAATCCTGTCAGCCCGACTTCCTTATTCGAGGCCATCCCGTGGGGATGGCCTCATTGCAATGATTCCAAGGGGCAGCGGCCGTTCCTGCCG